>NZ_JBIAOU010000001.1:612719-663512 GCF_042879035.1 Rhodococcus sp. NPDC003318
GTGTCTCCGACCCCCCCGCGCGCCCCCGCCCCCCCCGCTCTGTTTTTAAAACTACTGCGGGGCGCGGGGGGGGGGGGGGGGGGGGGGGGGGCCGGCCCCCCCCCCCCCCCCCCCACCACTGGCGGAGCCACCTACACGGACAGGATCATGGCGATGCCCTGGCCACCGCCGCCGCACAGTGCGGCCGCGCCCGTGCCGCCGCCGGCTGCCTTCAGCGAATGCGCCAGGGACAGGGCGATTCTCGCGCCCGACATGCCGACCGGGTGTCCGACTGCGATCGCGCCGCCGTGGATGTTGACCTTGTCGGCGTCGACACCGAGCTGACGGATCGACGCCAGCGCGACACCCGCGAACGCCTCGTTGATCTCGAGCAGGTCGAGGTCGGTGACGGTGGTCTCCCCGTCCCGCTTCAGGGCCGCCTCGATCGCGTTGGCGGGCTGGTGCAGCAGCGAGGTGTCCGGTCCGGCGACCAGCGCGTGCGCACGGATCTCGGCGAGCCAGGAGAGGCCACGGGCCTCCGCGACGTCCTTGCGCATCACGACGACGGCGGCGGCGCCGTCGGAGAGCTGCGAGGACGCACCGGCGGTGATGGTGCCGTCCTTCGCGAACGCCGGACGCAGCTTGCCGAGCGATTCGACGGTGGTCTCGGCGCGGATGCCCTCGTCGGCGGCGACGGTGACGGTGCCCTTGCGGGAGCTGATCTCCACCGGTGCGATCTCCGCGGCGAAGGCGCCGGACTCCGTCGCCTCGGCGGCGAGCCGGTGCGAGCGGGCCGCGAACTCGTCCTGCTCGGCGCGGGTGATGTTCTCCGACGCCTGGTAGCGCTCGGTGGAAGCACCCATCGAGATGCCGTCGAACGCACAGGTCAGCGCGTCACGGTCGAGGGCGTCCTCGAATCCGGTGGAGCCGTACTTGAGGCCCTGCCGGGCACCGCGGACGAGGTACGGGGCGTTGGTCATCGACTCCATACCGCCGGCGACGACGACATCCGCGGCGCCGGTCGCGATCAGGCGGTCGGCCTGCATGATCGCCTCGAGCCCGGACAGGCACAGGTTGTTCACGGTGGTGGCGGGCACGGTCATCGGCAGACCGGCCGCGACCGCCGCCTGGCGGGCCGGGTTCGGGCCGACGCCGGCCTGGACCACGGTGCCCATGACGACCGCGTCGACGCCGTCGGTTCCGACACCGGCACGTTCGATGGCGGCGGCGATGGCACGCCCGCCGAGGTCCGCCGCCGTCAGCGACGCCAACGCGCCCGACAGCTTGCCGATCGGGGTCCTCGCCCCCGCCACGATGACACTGGTGCTCACGACTGGTTCTCCTTCGTCCGGGTTCGTCGACTCCCCGGATCCTCCCATCCCCGCTCGCGGCACCAGCGTCCAGGACCAGCTGGGCTCTACCCCCGCACCTCGCGCAGGACCGGGGCGGCGGCGAACTCGGCGCGGGCGAGGGACCTGCGGTGCACCTGGTCGGGGCCGTCGGCGATCTGCAGGAACCTCGCCTGCGAGTACAGCATCGCCAGCGGCGTGTCCTCGGACAGGCCGGCGCCGCCGAAGATCTGGATGGCGTCGTCGACGATCTTCTTGACGGTCAGCGGGACGAGGACCTTCGCGGCGGCGATGTCGTGCCGGGCCGCCTTCGCACCCTCGACGTCCATCCGCCACGCGGCACGCAGCACCGTCAGCCGGGCGGCGTCGACGGCGATGCGGGCGTCCGCGACGGTTGCCTGCACGACACCCTCGTCGGCGAGCGGCCTGCCGAACGCGACGCGGGTGCGGGCGCGCTCCGTCATCAGCGCGATGGCCCGTTCGGCCATCCCGATCAGCCGCATGCAGTGGTGGATGCGGCCCGGCCCGAGCCGGGCCTGCGCGACCGCGAAACCACGACCCCGCGGGCCCAGCAGGTTCACCTTCGGCACCCGCACGCGGTCGTAGACGATCTCGCCGTGACCGCCCTCGTGCCGGTCGTCGAAGCCGAGCACCCGCGTGGAGCGCACGACCGTCAGGCCGGGGGTGTCCATGGGTACCAGCACGATCGAGTGCCGCGACCCGACGGGGGCGTCCGGGTCGGTGACACCCATGACCATCGCGACGCGGTTGTCGTCCCGCAACGCCGCGGTCGACCACCACTTGCGTCCGGTGAGCACCCACTCGTCACCGTCGTCGGCGATCTCCAACCGGATGTTGCTCGCATCCGAGCTCGCGACGTCGGGTTCGGTCATCGAGAAACACGACCGGATCTCGCCCTCCAGCAGGGGTTCGAGCCACCGCTGCTTCTGCTCCTCGGTGCCGTACAGGTGCAGCAACTCCATGTTGCCGGTGTCCGGCGGGTTGCAGTTCACCGCTTCGGGGGCGATGGTCGGGCTCCATCCCGTCAGCTCCGCGAGCGGGGCGTACTCGAGGTTCGTCAACCCCGCACCCTCGCGGGCGGGCAGGAAGAGGTTCCACAGTCCCTGCCGCTTCGCGGACGCCTTGAGATCGGCCATGATCGGTGGGGCGCCCCACCAGTCGGGTTTGCCCGTCAACTGCTCGGCCGCGACCTGCTCCGCGGGCAGCACCCGCTCCTGCATGAACGCGGTCAGGCGGGCCTGCAGCTCCACGACCTTCGGGCTGTACTCGAAATCCATTGTGGCAACTCCTGTTCGGGACGTATCAGCGACGCAGTTCGGGGACCGACGACGCGGCGGCGAGGTCGAGTGCGCGGGTGAGCAGAGGCCCGGCCATGTCGGCGACGCCGTCGAATCCGTCACCGACGGTGTCGCCGTTGGCATGGCGACGGGCGATGCCCTCGAGGATCACGGCGAGTTTGAGGTCGGCGAAGACGACGTACCAGTCGACGTCGGGCAGGTCGATACCGCGGGCGCTCGCGTAGCGGTCGAGCAGCTCGGCCCGGGACGGGAAGCCGTCGAGGGTGGCCAGACCCCGCGTGATCGGGTTCGGCTCCTCGCCGGGGACGTCCCAGAACCCGAGCATGATCCCGACGTCGGCGAGGGTGTCGCCGAGGGTGGCCATCTCCCAGTCCAGCACCGAGATGATGCGACCGCGATCGGACGGGGAGACCAGGACGTTGTCGAGCTTGACGTCACCGTGCACGATCCCGGGAAACCGGGTGTCCGGCAATGCGCGTCGCAGCTTGTCGAGCAGCACCGCCACCTCCGGCCGGTCCACGGTCCGCGAGGCCTCCCACTGCTGACCCCACCGGCGCAGCTGACGCTCCAGATAGCCGTCGGACCGCCCGAATCCCGCCAGTCCCACCGCGTCCGGGTCGATGCCGTGCAGTGCCGCCAGAGTGTCGGCGAAGTCGAACCCCAGACGGCGCCGCTCGTCGGATGTCAGTTCCCCCGCCTGCTCCACGGTGCCGACCGGCACCCCGTCGACCAGCTCCATCAGGTAGAAGCAGGCGCCGAGCACCGCGGTGTCCTCACACAGGTGCACCGCCCGCGGCACCGGCACCGCCGTCGACCCGAGCGCGTCGATCACCGTGTACTCCCGCACCATGTCGTGCGCGCTGGGGAGCACGTGCCCGTACGGGGGACGCCGCAGCACCCACGCCCGTTCCCCGTCGGAGAGCCGGTACGTCGGATTGGACCGCCCACCGCCGATCAACGACGCGGTCAACTCCCCCGCGACGCCACCGGGGAGCGCGCTCCGCAGATAGCCGGCGAGCGCGCCGAGGTCCAGGTCAGTGGCGGTACCCGCCGCGGTCGCGGTCATCGCGCGCGCTCCTTCCAATCGGGAGTGCCGAACGATCGTTCGGCACAACTGATGGTTACCAATCGCCCCCACGCCTGTCAACCACAGCTATCGGACACGGATATTTTGCAGGTCAATACCCCGGTATCGCATCCCTCCGGCGAGTGACGCTTGACAGACCAGCCGATCGTTCGTTCACTATTCACCGAAGATAAAAGGTGATCCACGTCTCATATCGATCGAAAGGATCGAGACCCATGACGGACCAGGTGAACGTCGTCACCACCACCACCACGACCGCGTCGGCATCCGGGTACGACCGAGCCCGCGCCCGGCGTGCCGCCGTCGCCGGCGGCGTCGGAACGCTGATCGAGTACTACGACTTCTCGCTCTACGGCTACCTCGCCGTGGTGATGGCACCACTGTTCTTCCCGGCCAGCACACCGGGCGTCGCGCTGTTGTCCGCCCTCGCGGTGTTCGGCACGGCCTACCTGATGCGCCCTCTCGGCGGAATCGTCTTCGGCCACATCGGCGATCGCTACAGCCGCAAGACCGCCCTGCTCGCCACCCTCGGCTGCATGGGCGTCGGCAGCGTCGCGATGGGCCTGCTCCCCACCCACACGCAGGCAGGAATCTGGGCGACGGTTCTGCTGGTCCTCGTGCGTCTGGTCCAGGGATTCTCCGCCGGCGGCGAGGTCGGCGGGTCCGCGACCTTCATCTCCGAGTCCGCACCCGCCCGCCTGAAGGCCACCTACGGTGCCTTCACCCCGCTCGGGTCGACCATGGGCTTCGCGCTCGCCGCCGCCGTCGCAGGCACGATGTCCGCGCTGACCACCGACGAGCAGATGACGAGCTGGGGCTGGCGGGTCCCGTTCCTGCTGGCGCTGCCTCTGACGCTGCTGTGTCTGTGGGCGCGGACCAGGATCGACGACCCCAGCGAGGGCGGCGCCGAGCGGACGTCCGGCGAGTCGAGTCCCGTCGCCGCGGTGTTCCGGCGCAGCCCCCTGGCGATGACCCAGGCGGTGGGAATCTCACTGGCCTGCAACGGAACTGCCTACATCGGTCTGACGTACATGAGCATCCACCTGATGAAGAGCCTCGGCTACGAACGCACCCCCGTGTACTGGATCGCCACCGGTGTCATCGGACTCGTCGCGCTCGCGATGCCCCTCGGCGGACTGATCGCGGACCGGATCGGACGCATTCGCTTCACCCTGATCAGCTTCGCCGGATTCGCAGTCGTGACCTATCCCGCGATGGCGGTGATGGACGTGAACCTGTGGGTCGCGGCCGTCGCCTACCTGCTCATCATGGTGAACACCATCGGCGCCCAGGTCGGGTCGTACACCCTGCTGCCCCTGCTCTTCGACCGGGAGGTGCGGTTCACCGGTGTCGCCATGGGCTGGAACCTCGGCGTCGTCATCGCCGGCGGCACCGCACCGTTCATCGCGGTGTGGCTGGTCGAGCGTACCGGCAACGTCCAGTCGCCCGCCCTGTTCGTCATCGCCGTCGCGATCGTCGGCCTGCTGTCCGTGGCCGGGGTCGCGCGGCGGTCCAGGGTCGCCTCGGGCGCGCAGCACTGACCGGACGCGGCGACGCTCAGGCCACGGGCTCGAGCATCGCCAGCGCGAGCTCCGCGTAGCGGTCGGCGAGCTGGTCGGGTGTCAGCTCGCCGTCCGGGCGCCACCACGTGCACACCGCCTGCCCCATGTGGATGATGGCGCGGGCCGCGTCCTGCGGGAACGCCGTGCCGAAGACACCTTCCTCCGCGCCGCGGGCGACCACGTCCCGGAACACCGATTCCTGCTCGTCACGCAACGCGACGACCAGGCGCCTGCCCTCGTAGTCGAGACTGCGCATCTCGGTCGCGCCGACCAGCGCGGCCGCCTGCTCGGTGGCGTGGAACAGCACCCAGGCCCGCACCACTGCCCGCACCTGGTCGGCCGGCAACCCCCCGGACCGCAGCAGCGCGCCCCGTGTCCGCGCGATCGCGGCATGCAGGGTCGTGGTCATGATGTCCTGCAGGATCTCCTGCTTGGACTTGAAATGGTGGTAGATGGAGGCGACGGTGATGTCGGCGCCCGCAGCGATGTCCCGCATCGACGTCCCGTGATAGCCGCGCTCACGCATGTTGCGCAGTGCGGAGTCGAGGATCACCTGCCGTCCGCCGATCACCTTGTCGCTCACCGCGTCACCGTACCGTCGCTCCGCGCGGCGGCAGGCGCAACCGAGGCGATCAGTTCCGCGAGCCGCCGGTATCCCTCGGCTCGACCACTGGACGCCCGGAACACCAGCCCGATCGCGCGCCCCGGCGCCGGGGCGGCGAACCGCGCGGTGGCCAGATCCCCTCGCGAGGTCTCCACCCCGACCGCCGACTCCGGCACCAGCGTCACCCCGAGACCACCGGCCACACACTGCACGACGGTGGTCAGCGACGTCGCGCGGGTGTCGCCGCCGATCGGGTGCGCGTCCGCGGACCGGCACAGGTCCAGGGTCTGATCACGCAGGCAGTGTCCCTCGTCGAGCAGCAGCAGTGGCAGATCGTCGAGAACGTCGAGTCCGAGGTCCGTGCGTCCGGCGAGTGCGTGGTCGCGAGGCACGACCATCACGAAATCCTCTCTGTACAGAGGCAGTTCGATCATTCCGGACGCCTCGGACGGCAACGCGAGGACCGCGACGTCGAGTGCGCCGCCGCGCAGTGCCTCGAGCAGGCGCGCCGTCTGGTCCTCGACCACCTGGGGGCTGACGGTCGGCAGTTCGTCGCGCAGTGCGGGCAGCAACCCCGGCAGCACGTACGGCGCCACGGTCGGGATGAGGCCGATGCGCAGCGGCCCCGACAGCGCGTGCCCCACTCCCGCCGCGGTGGCGACGAAGCCGTCCGCGGCCTCGAGGATCAGCTTGGCCTGTGTCAGCAGGGTCGAGCCCTCGGACGTCACGAGCACCTTCCGGGTGCTTCGCTCGATCAGCTGGACCCCGAGCCCGTTCTCCAGCGCGGCGAGGCCCTGCGAGAGCGTGGGTTGACTCACCCCGAGCCGCGCTGCCGCGGTGCCGAAGTGGCGGTACTCGGCGACCGCGACGAACGCCCGCAACTGGGCGAGGGTGGGCTGATATCCCTGATCGGACATAGCTATCAGTGTAGACGCATCTATTGCCGGACCCTCTTGACCTCGTCGTCCTCATCCGGCGTCGTGTTCGGCGGTATCGTTTGACGATGAGCATTCAGGTAGATGTCGTCCGGGTGTTCACCGACCCGGATGGACGTCACGGAAATCCACTCGGCATCGTCGACGCGGCGCAGGCACCAGCACCCGACCGGCAACGGATCGCCGCCGCACTGGGGTTCAGCGAGACGATCTTCGTCGACCTGCCCACCGCGACCGCCACATCGGCAACCGCTCAGATCTTCACCCCCGCAGCGGAACTGCCGTTCGCGGGCCACCCGACGGTCGGCCTGGCGTGGTGGCTCCGCGAACGCGGCCTCGGCGTCGACACCCTCGAGGTGGCGGCCGGCCCCGTCGCCACCCGCACCGCCGACGGCGTCACCTGGGTACGCGCACAGCCGGACTGGGCACCGGAGTTCACCCTGCACTGCCAGCCGGACAGCACCGCCGTCCACGCCGTGTCGGCGACCTCGTTCACCGACGGCCACCACTACGTGTGGGCCTGGGCCGGCGAGGGTGCGATCAGCTCGCGAATGTTCGCTCCCGCCTTGGGAGTTCCCGAGGACGAGGCAACCGGCGCTGCCGCCATCCGAATCACCGACCATCTGCGTCGGGACCTGCACATCACCCAGGGGCGCGGGTCGAGGCTGCTCACCCGCTACTCACCCGACGGCTGGATCGAGGTCGGAGGAAGGGTGGAACGCGACCGCCCGGTGACCGTGTGAGACGGCCACCGGGCGGACGAGGTCGCAGACGCGACACCGATCGCAGCGGTCAGAACGAGAGCGCCTGACCGGGGAAGATGAGATCGATGTTCTGGACCTGACCGGCGAGCACCGACAGGTCGACGCCATGATCCCTGGCGATCCGGGAGAGGGTGTCCCCGGCCTGGACGACGTAGGTCGACGCGCCGAGCGTGCGCACGGGTGCGGAGTCCGCAACCTGCTGGACCGGATTCACGGCGGGAGCCGGCGCGGGCGCGGGTGCCGGGGCGGCCTCGGAGACACCGGCGGTCAGGTACTGACCGCACACCGGCCATGCACCGATGCCCTGGCCGGCGAGGACGTTCTCGGCGACCCGGATCTGCTCGGCCTTGCTGGCGTTGTGCGCGGAGCCGGAGCCACCGTATGCCTGCCAGGTGCTCTGCGAGAACTGCAGACCGCCGTAGTAGCCGTTGCCGGTGTTGATCGCCCAGTTGCCGCCGCTCTCGCACTGCGCGACGCCGTCCCAGTTGTGAGTGGCCGCATTCGCGGTGCCGGTGCTCAGGGCCACCGGGACGGCGGCGAGGGCGGCAGTGGCGAGGGCGGCGCCGAGGGCGCGCTTGGGGGTGAAGCTGGTCATACGGGTGAATCCTCTCCTTGCCGCCGGTGGCCGGGCTCGCGCCGCGCTCGACTGCGCGGGGAGCGGCGTGTCCGCCTCACTCCTGTCCCGGGGAATGGTGGGCGTCCGGCTCGCGGGACAGGATCGAGCGGTAGCGGGCCGGCGGTGCCCGGTGGTTTCGGGCTGAGAACGACCGTAGGCGATCGTCACGAGTTGGTCACGACCGGCGTTTCTCGCCGCGACGCAACACAATTGCTGATATAGAACTGCGTCCTCGCAGGGCACAGGCCGGTTTCACACGACAACCAACCGGACGGTTCTTCGCCGAATTGTGAAAACCGTCACAGATGTTTGGTGATCCAGGTCACCGATCGCTGTAAGAATCACAGGTAGGTAACGCCGCCGGGTCAGCTTTTCGGTGCCCGACCCGCCGCCAGATCGGCGTCGTCGAGGATCACCGCGATCTCGGCACCGAGTCGCACGCCGTCCGCCAGCGGCAGCCGGTCGCCGCTCCAGAACTTGCCGGGGTCGTACCAGTTGGTCTTGCGGCGACCGGTCAGCAGGCCCATCGCGTCGTACGTCTGCGCGACCACCTCCGCGCAGTACGCACTCTCGAGTCCCGCCGTCTTCTCCTCGCGCCGCCGACGCATGCCGGGCAACCGTCCCCCGAACCACCGAGACGCGAGCGTGACGGTCGACGGGAACGGTGCGCCGTTGAGCCGAGCGATCGACCGCAGCAGTTCGTCCTCCTGATCGCGGGTCACGGGCGTCTCGAGCTGTCGCAGCCAGCCACGCTGCCCGTACCGCGCACCCCACACCTGCACCGCAGAACGCAGATCGTGCAGCTGCACGCCCCGCTGGAACCGGCCCGTCCACATGTCCTGCAGCGAGTGTCCGAGTTCGGCGTGCCACATCAGCGGGGGCAGGTCGTCGAGGACCACCGACATTCCGACATGGTTGACGGGGCTGTTGGTCAGTGTCTGGATCGCACGGTCGGCACCGGAGTGCCCGCGGAAGATCCAGATGTCCCCGGTGCGGGTCGCGTCCACCGCCACGTCGAGGGTGACCTGCGATTCGTGCATGCGCCGACTCATGCCCCTACGTTAGAGCGATGCGACTCGAACCCAGGCACCTGTGGAAGCTCGTCGGACTCGCGGGTGTCGTCGGTGTCGCCGCGACCGGCGCGCTGACCGTCCGCGCCGAACGCAAACGGCGGGCCTACACCCCGGACGAGGTGCGTTCCCAGCTGCACGCCCGGTACGCGCAGGCCACCGCCGACGCCGAACAGCGTCCCAGGGTCGAGCTCGAGCCGGTCCGCCGGTCACTGCGTCAGCGGCTGCTCAGGCGCTGACGCGCTCAACCGAGCGCGGCGCGGACGCCGGCGGCCATCTCGGCGACCTGCTCGTCCGTCATCACGAAGGGCGGTGAGAACTGCATCGCCCCGACGCCGGCAGCCCGGCCGCAGATTCCGTGCTCACGCATCGTCTTCACGAACGGCAACGCCTCGGCGGGATCTGCGAGCTGCACGGCCGCGACGGCACCGAGCCCGCTGCGCACCTCCTGAACGCGGGGATGCTCGGCGAGCGGCGACAGGTGTTCGTGCAGTGACCGTTCCAGTCGCGCGGACTCCGCGAGGAGGTTCTCCCGCTCGATGATCGCCAGGTTCGCCAGCGCGGCGGCAGCGGCACCGGCATGACCGCCGTAGGTGTAGCCGTGCCGCCACCACACCCCGCCCGCGAAGAACGGTTCGGCGACCCGCGGCGCGATGAACACCGCACCCATCGGGACGTAGCCCGAGGTCAGGCCCTTCGCGGTGGTGACCATGTCGGGCTCGAGGTCGAATCGGGAGGAGGCGAACCAGGATCCGCCGATCCGGCCGAACCCGGTGACGACCTCGTCGACGACGAAGAGGATGTCGTGCTCCCGGCAGATCTCCCGCACCTCCGCGAGATAGCCGTCCGGGGGCAGGTAGACACCGCCCGCGCCGATGATCGGCTCGCAGAAGAACGCGGCGACGGTCTCGGCGCTCTCCCGCTCGATCAGTTCGAGCAGACTCTTGGCGTCGTCCCAGGCGACCGTCCGCGAGTCGGGCATCAGTTCGCCGTAGCCCTCCCGGTTGGGTGGAATGCCGGCGAGGGCGGTGCCGGCGACGTGCATGCCGTGGTAGGCCTTCTGCCTGCCGACGACGATGCGTTTGCCCGGCTTGCCGACCTCGGTCCAGTACCGTCTCGCCAGCTTCGCGGCGGTGTCGACGGAATCCGAACCGCCCGACGTGAAGAAGATCTTGCTGCCCGCAACGGGAGCGATCTCCGCCAGCTTGTCGGCGAGGCCCACCGTCGTCTCCGGGACGAAGTCGCCGAAGTTGGAGAAGTGCGCGACGGTGGACAGCTGCCTGGCGACGGCGTCCGCGATCTCGGTCCGACCGTGCCCGACGTTGGCGAACCACAGCCCCGCCGTCGCGTCCAGGTAGCGGGTGCCCTGCGCGTCCCAGATGTACGCGCCCTCACCACGACTGACCACGAAGGCCCCGTCCCGGCGCACCGCGCCCATGTCCGCGAAACCGTGCCAGAGCGAACCGCTCACAGCTCGACCTTCCTCTCGACACCGACTGATCGTGTGTCCTGCGCGTTCTCACCGTAACGCCACCGACGGGCCGCGCGCCCGGCGGCGTTCACCGCCAATGCCATCAGCACGAACGCCAGCAGCAGCACCACCAGGCCGATCGCCATCTGCAGACAACCCTGCGAGCGCGGGTCGATGAACGGGTACGGATAGAAATCGACGAACGGACCCCGGATCAGGGTGTAGGCACCGTAGACGAGGGGGAACCACAGCCAGCTCACCGACTGCCGGTCACCGATCCGCATCCGGGGTGGGCTGATCAGCCAGTCCAGCAGGATCACCAGCGGCAGGTACCGGTGCAGGGTGTCGTTGATCCACTCGTCGGTGAGTTGCACATCGACATCCGCCAGCAGGACCGCGTAGATGATCCCGGTGATCACCATGTAGAGGGTCGTGGCGCCGCGAAAGAGCTGCCATCGCTGCGACTGCGGGTCGACGACGGCACCGACCAGCAGCACGGTCGCGGCGAGCACGTTGCTCAGAATGGTGAAGTAACTGAAGTAGTTCGCCACCGAGAACGACTCGACACCGATGTTGCGCACCGGGATCCACGCCAGCGCGACGATGCCGAGAACGGCGAACGCGAACCGCAGGATCCGGACGGCGACGGGAGTGTGGGCCGAGTTCGCGGTTTCCGGCAGGTCAGTCACCGGCCGATCGTCGCACGGCACGCGCCCGGCACGGCGGATTCGCCCGTCGGACGCCACCGCGCAGCCGACGACGCTCGCACGCCCTGTGCCCGCTAGTCTGGTCGCAGCATGTCCACCACGCCTTCCGCCGCGCCGTCGGGTCCGAACCGACGCGAGCTCACCCGGCTCCTGCCCGACCTGACCCTGCGCGACGAGCACCGCCTGCGCCGCAAACTCGACCGGGCCCGCTCCCCCGAGGCTCTCGCTGCGCTCGAGCGCGAGATCACCACGGCCCGGGCTCGGATCGCCACCCGCAGGGCCGCCGTCCCGGCCACCACGTATCCCGAGGCCCTGCCGGTCAGCGCCCGACGCGACGACATCGCCGCCGCCATCGAGGCCCACCAGGTGGTGATCGTGGCCGGCGAGACCGGATCGGGCAAGACCACGCAGATCCCCAAGATCTGCCTCGACCTCGGTCGCGGCATCCGCGGACTGATCGGGCACACCCAGCCACGCCGGCTCGCCGCCCGCACCGTAGCGGAGCGGATCGCGGAGGAACTTGGCACCGATCTCGGAGACACCGTCGGCTACACGGTCCGGTTCACCGACCAGGTGTCCGACGGCACCCTGGTCAAGCTGATGACCGACGGCATCCTGCTCGCCGAGATCCAGCGCGACCGGCTGCTGCGCCGCTACGACACACTCATCATCGACGAGGCCCACGAGCGCAGCCTCAACATCGACTTCATCCTCGGCTACCTCAAGCAGCTGCTGCCCCGGCGGCCCGACCTCAAGGTGATCATCACCTCCGCGACGATCGACCCGGAACGGTTCGCCGAGCACTTCGCCGTGGACGGCGTGCCCGCCCCGATCGTCGAGGTCTCCGGCCGCACCTTCCCGGTCGAGATGCGGTACCGGCCGCTGACCGTGCACGTCGGCGAACAGACGATCGACCGCGACCCCGTGGACGCGGTCGGCGAGGCCGTCGAGGAGCTGATGGCCGAGGGCGACGGCGACATCCTGGTGTTCCTGTCCGGTGAGCGGGAGATCCGCGACACCGCGGACGCGTTGCGGGAACGCAGGATCCGCGGCCTCGACATCCTGCCGCTGTACGCCCGGCTGTCCGCAGCGGAGCAGCACCGCGTCTTCGAGAAGCACAGCGGCCGCCGAGTGGTGCTGTCCACCAACGTCGCCGAGACGTCGCTGACCGTGCCGGGCATCCGGTACGTCGTGGACCCCGGTACCGCTCGCATCTCCCGGTACTCGGTGCGCACCAAGGTGCAGCGGCTGCCGATCGAGGAGATCTCGCAGGCATCGGCGCGGCAGCGCGCGGGACGCTGCGGCCGCGTCGCGGACGGCATCTGCATCCGCCTCTACTCGGAGGAGGACTTCGAGTCCCGCCCCGAGTTCACCGAGCCCGAGATCCTGCGCACCAACCTGGCGTCGGTGGTCCTGCAGATGACCGCCCTCGGACTCGGCGACATCGCCGCGTTCCCGTTCGTGGAGAAACCCGACCCGCGGGCGGTGCGCGACGGCGTCGCGCTGCTCGAGGAACTCGGTGCGCTGGTCCCGGCGCGCAAGGACGCGCCCGCGGAACTGACCCCGGTCGGACGCGAACTCGCCCAGATCCCCGTCGACCCCCGGATGGCGCGGATGCTCGCGCAGGCCAACCACACCGGGTGCCTGCGGGAGATGCTCGTCATCGTCTCCGCGCTGTCCATCCAGGACGTGCGCGAGCGTCCCGCCGAGCATCAGCAGGCCGCGGACGAGAAGCATGCGCGGTTCACCGTTCCCGGCTCCGATTTCCTGGCCTACCAGAAGCTGTGGGAGTACCTGCGCGCACAGCGGAGGGAACTGTCGGGTGGCCAGTTCCGCAAGATGTGCAAGGCCGAGTTCCTGCACTGGCTGCGGATCCGGGAGTGGCAGGACCTGCACGGGCAGCTGTCCCAGATCACCCGCTCCCTCGGCTGGTCGGTCGCCGACACGGACGCCTCCCCCGACTCCGTCCACCAGGCCCTCCTCGCGGGACTGCTCTCCCACATCGGACTGCGGGAGGGCGAGAAGAAGGACTTCCTCGGCGCCCGCGGCGCACGGTTCGCGATCTTCCCCGGCTCGTCGCTGTTCAAGAAGCCCCCGCGCTGGGTGATGGCCGCCGAACTCGTCGAGACCACCCGCCTGTGGGGCCGGATGGCCGCGGGCATCGAACCGGAGTGGGCCGAGAAGCTCGCACCGCACCTGGTCAAGCGGACCTACTCGGAGCCGCACTGGTCCTCGAAGCGGGCCTGCGCGATGGCGTACGAGCGAGTCACGCTGTACGGGATCCCGCTGGTCGCCAAGCGGGCCGTCACCTACTCGGCGATCGACCCCGAGGCCTCGCGGGAGCTGTTCATCCGGCACGCACTCGTCGAGGGCGAGTGGCAGACCCAGCACCGGTTCTTCCACGCCAACCGCGCGCTCCTCGACGACGTCGAGGAGATGGAGACCCGGGCCCGGCGGCGCGACATCCTCGTCGACGACGAGGCACTCTTCGAGTTCTACGACCAGCGTGTCGGCGCGGAAGCGGTCTCGGCGCGGCACTTCGACACCTGGTGGAAGAAGGCACGGCGGGAGAACCCGGATCTGCTGACGTTCACCGCGGCGAACGTCGTCAATCCCGAGGCGACCACCGTCCTCGGCGGCGACTACCCGAACACCTGGCGCCAGGGCGACATCTCGTTCCCCCTGACGTACCAGTTCGAACCGGGTACCGAGGACGACGGTGTGACCGCACGCATCCCGGTCGCCCTGCTGGCACAGGTCCGCAACGTCGGGTTCGAGTGGCTGGTTCCGGGCATGCGCGAGGAACTCGTCACGGCCCTGATCAAGACCCTCCCGAAGGCGTTGCGCCGCACGGTCGTTCCCGCCCCCGACTACGCCCGGGCGGCGTTGTCGGTGGTCAAGCCGCGCACCGAGCCGTTGACCGTGGGGGTCGCGCGGGAGCTGACCCGGATGGCGGGCACCCCGATCACGCCGGCGGACTTCGACCTCACGTCGGTCCCCGACCATCTGCGGATGACGTTCGCGGCCGTCGACCCGGCCGGCAAGGTCCTCGGCCGCAGCAAGAGTCTCGACGACCTGCGGTCCGGTCAGTCCCGACGCGTGGCCGCGGCGGTGTCGAAGGCCACCGCGACCACAGAACGGCCGGCCGCGTCCGTGTGGACGTCGGAGACGCTCGGCACGGTGCCGGACACCGTCACCCGGAACCTCGGCGGCCAGAAGGTCGTCGGCTATCCCGCGCTGGTCCCGGAGGACGGCGGGGTCGCCGTTCGGGTACTGGCGACTGCGGCGGAGCAACGCCGGGCGATGCTCGCGGGTACGCGAGCGCTGCTGCTCGAGGCGATCGCGACCCCGACGAAGTCGGCGATCGGTGGTCTCGGCACCCGGGACCGGTTGGCGCTGAGCCAGAATCCGCACGGTAGCGTCGACGCGCTCGTCGAGGACTGCCGCACCTGCGCCGTCGACGCGCTGATCGAACGGCACGGCGGACCGCCGCGCACCCCCGAGGGTTTCACCGCCCTGCAGGGCGCGGTCCGCACGGAGCTGGCCCGCGAGGTCGCCGTGCTGGTGCGGCTGGCCGTTCCGGTCCTGGCCCGTTTCCAGCACCTCCGGGTGCTGCTCGACGGCGCCCGCGGTGATGCCGTCGACGACGTGCGCGAGCAATTGGACGCACTGGTGTACGCCGGTTTCGTGTCCGAGACCGGCGCCACACGTCTTCGCGAGTTGCCGCGATACCTCGACGCGGCGATCGCTCGGCTCGAGGCGCTGCCCGGCTCCGCGGTCCGCGACCGGCAGAGCCTCGCGGTGCTGGACGGCGTCTTCGACGAGTACGGCACGCTGTTGGCGCGCCTGGACCCGCGACGGCACCACGACTCGGACGTCGATGCGATCCGCTGGATGATCGAGGAACTGCGGGTCGGGTTGTTCGCGCAGGCGCTGGGTACGCCGTACCCGGTGTCGGACAAGCGGATCCGCAAGGCGATCGCCGCGATCACGAAGTAGCGTCGCGACTCGGCGCGCCGGTCAGGTGGTCGGGGTCGGCGCGGAGGCCTCGTTGCGGTGCGCCCGCAGGTCCTTGATCTCCCGTTCGAAATCCTCCGCCGAGGAGAAGGATCGGTACACCGACGCGAACCGCAGGTACGCGACCTCGTCGAGATCACGCAGGGGGCCCAGGATGGCCAAGCCGATCTCGTTACTGGGAATCTCGGCGGAACCGTTGGCGCGCACGGTTTCCTCGACCTTCTGGGCCAGCAGGTACAGCGCGTCGTCGGCGACGTCACGCCCCTGGCATGCCCGCCGCACCCCGCGAACGACCTTCTCGCGACTGAACGGCTCGGTCACCCCACTGCGCTTGACCACGGACAACACGGCGGTCTCGACCGTGGTGAACCGCCGGCCACATTCCGGGCAGGAGCGACGACGCCGGATGGCCTGCCCCTCGTCCGCCTCCCGCGAGTCGACGACGCGCGAATCGGGATGCCGGCAGAACGGGCAATGCATGGCGAGTCCTTCGTCTGAACCGTGGCGGCGATCGTGGGCCCCGGCCGAGCCGGGTCCGCGCGATCCACTCGAGGTGGTGGAACCAACAATGTTCGAGGATACCGCCGCGGGTTCGGTCGCCGTGATCTTGCCCATCAGCCCACCGTGGACACCGGCACGATCAGGGACTGCCCCGGATGCAGACCCGAGCCGGACAGCGCGTTCAACTCGACGATTCGCGCCACCACTCGGGACGCGGGCGCATCCGGGACGACGCGGCCCGCGATGTCGGTGAGCGATTCACCCTCACGCACCTGGACGACGTCGGTCCGGGCCGGCACCGTGCCACCCGACCGCAACTGGGCGATGCCGAACAGCCCGGCCACGACCAGCGCCGTCGCGATCATGCCGACCACCACCGTCGACCAGCCGACGTCCTCGACCCCGCGCTCGTGCGGCGCCCGTGAGACCCGAATGCGTGCCGTTTCGTACGACAGTGGCCGACCGCCGGGCCGCGTCGGGTCCACTTGCCGGCGCGCACCGCCGACGCGGGTCGCCGTGCGCTTCCGGTCGCCACCGGCCGCACCGTCGCCACCCGCCACGCCACTGATATCCATCGCAACGCTCATCAGAACCTCCGCCTGTTCGCCTGGTGGTCAGGAGTCACACACGCCGTTCGATCACCCGTTCGAAAGAACGCATGTTCGATTTTCTACCACGCCGCACCGACAAAGTCTCGCCTCGCGTCGAACAGATGTTTGATCAGCGGGAGTTTTCGGACTAGATTCGACACGAGAAGCCACACTGCGCTCAGGCGCCACTCCAGACCCGCCTGACGCACCCACCAGCAGGCCGCACGTGACCCGGCACGCCGCACGAGAACCCAGGAGGGCTCGATGAAGGACGACAGCTCCAGCGAAGGGTCGGCGGCCGCCCCCGGCCGGACCGACCTCACGGCGGGGCTCACCGACCGGCAGCGCCGCGTCCTCGAGGTGATCCGGGCGTCGGTCAGCGAACGCGGCTATCCGCCCAGCATCCGCGAGATCGGTGATGCGGTCGGGCTGACGTCGACGTCATCGGTGGCCCACCAGCTACGGACGCTCGAGCGCAAGGGCTTCCTGCGCCGCGACGCCAACCGCCCCCGCGCCGTGGACGTGCGCGGGCTCGACGAGCCGGTGCCCGCCACCGATCTGCCCGCGGGCATCGAACAGACCACTGCGACAGGCGATTCCGCCGAAGCCGGCGGCCCCAGGGCCGCGCTGGTGCCGGTCCTCGGCCGAATCGCGGCCGGCGGTCCGATTCTCGCGGAGGAAGCGGTCGAGGACGTGTTCCCGCTGCCGCGCGAACTGGTCGGGCAGGGTTCGCTGTTCCTGCTCAAGGTGGTCGGCGAGTCGATGATCGAGGCCGCGATCTGCGACGGCGACTGGGTGGTCGTCCGTCAGCAGTCCGTCGCCGACAACGGCGACATCGTCGCCGCGATGATCGACGGCGAAGCGACGGTCAAGACGTTCAAGCGTACGAAGGGCGAGGTGTGGCTGATGCCGCACAACCCGCTGTTCGAGCCGATCCCCGGCAACGACGCGCAGATCCTCGGCAAGGTCGTCACGGTGATGCGCAAGATCTGACCGGCAGCCGACACGACACGGCCGGCCCCGGGAGAAACTCTCCCGGCGCCGGCCGTGTCGCCGCCCCTGCGCGCCGATCAGAGATTCAGGCTGCGCCCGATGATCTCCTTCATGATCTCGCTGGTGCCGCCGTAGATCTTCTGCACCCGAGAATCCAGGTATGCCTTCGCGATCGGGTATTCCCGCATGTAGCCGTAGCCGCCGTGCAACTGGAGACAGCGGTCGATCAGCTCGACCTGCCGGTCCGTGGTCCAGTACTTGGCCATCGCGGCCTCCTGGACGGTGAGCTTGCCGGCGTTGAGCAGTTCGATCGACTTGTCGACGAACACGCGGGCGATCTGGGTCTGGGTCGCGAGGTCGGCGAGTTCGAAACGGGTGTTCTGGAAGCTGCCGATCGACTTGCCGAACGCCTTGCGGTCGCGGACGTACCGGATCGTCATCTCCAGCGCCGACTCCATCGCGGCCGCAGCGACCACCGCGATCGAGAGTCGTTCCTGCGGCAGGTTCTTCATCAGGTACAGGAAGCCCATCCCCTCCTCGCCGAGGAGGTTCGCGGCGGGCACCCGGACGTCGGTGAAGCTCAGCTCGGCGGTGTCCTGCGCCTTGAGTCCGATCTTGTCGAGGTTGCGTCCCCGCTCGAAGCCCTCCATGCCGCGTTCGACGACGAGCAGCGAGAAGCCCTGCGCGCCCTTGTCGGGGTCCGTCTGCGCGACGACGATGACGAGGTCGGCGTTGATGCCGTTGGTGATGAACGTCTTGGAGCCGTTGAGGATCCAGTGGTCGCCGTCGCGGACGGCACGGGTCTTGATGCCCTGCAGGTCGGATCCGGTGCCGGGTTCCGTCATCGCGATCGCGGTGATGAGCTCGCCGGAACAGAAGCCGGGCAGCCACCGCTGCTTCTGCTCCTCGTCGGCCAGCTCGACCAGGTACGGCGCCACGACGTCGTTGTGCAGCATGAAACCGATCCCGCTGAACCCGCGGCGGGTGGTCTCCTCGGTGACGATCGCGTTGTAGCGGAAGTCCTCGACGCCTCCCCCGCCGTACTCCTCCGGCACCGCCATACCGAGGAAGCCCTGTTCACCGGCGTTGCGCCAGACCTCGCGGTCGACGATGTTCTGCTCTTCCCACTTGTCGTGGTTCGGAGCCACCTCCTGGTCGAGGAACTTGCGGTAGGACTCACGGAAGAGTTCGTGCTCGGGCTCGAAGAGAGTGCGTTCCATTGCCCCAGGCTAGGTCGCGGGCCGACGCCGGTCGATGACCCGACCGAGCGGAAACCGTGACCGACGGCGAGTCGGTCACGGTCTCCCGCGCCCTCACACGAGTTCGAAGCCGTGGTACCCGGCGATCGCGATGCCGTCACCGATCTGCTTGTAGGCACCGACGCCGGCCGCGAAGGGCAGGAACACCCGCCGCTTGCCCGGCACGTTCGCTCCCATGTACCAGGACGCCGCCTTCGGGAACAGCGTGAGGTCGGCGATGTCGTTGGTGGTGTTGACCCAGTTCTCCTCCGCCTCGATCTCCGGTTCGATGCGGCTCATCCCGTGGTCGCGCATGTGCACGAGGACATCGCTGATCCACTCGACGTGGTACTCGATGGAGGTGAGCATGTTCGACAGCACCGACGGGCTCTGCGGCCCGGTCACCGTGAACAGGTTCGGGAACCCCGCGGACATCAGCCCCAGGTAGGTGCGGGGACCGTCGGCCCACTTGGCCCGGAGGGTCTGCCCGTCGTGCCGGATGTCGATCGCATCGAGAGCACCGGTCATCGCGTCGTAGCCGGTGGCCAGCACGATGACGTCGAATTCGTGTTCCGTCTCGCCCGCCACGATCCCCCGTTCGGTGATCCGCACGAGTGGTTCCTCGTTCAGGTCCACGAGCGTGACGTTGTCCTGGTTGTAGACCTCGAAGTAGCCGGTGTCCACGCACATCCGCTTCGCGGCGATCGGATAGGAGCGGGGCGTCAACTTCTCCGCGACGTCCGGATCCTTCACCTTCTCCCGGATGCGGGCGCGGACGTACTCCGCGGCGACCTCGTTGGCCTCGGGGTCCTGCAGCAGGTCGAAGAACGACTGCTGGTAGCACAGTCCCCCGTTCTCCCAGCGTCTCCCGAGTTCGGCCTGTGTGGCCTCGTCGTCGAGGTCGACGAAGAACGGTGGCAGGGCGGCGCCCTCGCCGCACTGGGCACCGCCCCGGGTCAGGCGACTGACCTCCCGGAACTCCGGGTACCGCTGCTTGACCGCGGTGAGCACGTCGGCGATGGGCTGGTTGTGCGCGGGCACCGCGTACGACGGAGTGCGCTGGAAGACCGTGAGCGCACCGACGACGGGCGCGACGGCCGTGATCGTCTGCAGCCCGGACGACCCGGTACCGACGACCGCGACCCGTTTGCCGGTCAGGTCGACACCGCCCTCCGGCCAGTCCCACGTCCAGTACACGTCGCCCGCGAAGTCGCCCTGGCCGTCGAACTGCGGCGTCAGGGGTACCGAGAGGCATCCGGTCGCGGCGATCACGAACCGGGCGGTGCGTGAACCGCGGTCGGTGGTGACGATCCACTCGTTCGTGTCGTCGTCGAACTCCAGTGCGGTGACCCGGGTTTCGAAGTCGATGTCCCGACGCAGCTGGTGCCGATCGGCGACGAACCGGATGTACTCGAGGATCTCGGGCTGGGAGGCGTAGCGCTCGGTCCAGTTCCAATCCTGTTGCAACTCCGGATCGAACGAGTAGGAGTACTCGATCGACTCGATGTCGCAGCGGGCGCCCGGGTAGCGGTTCCAGTACCAGGTACCACCGACCTCGGGTCCGGCTTCGACGACCCTCGCGTCGAATCCGAGCTCCCGCAGCTTGTAGAGCTGGTAGAGGCCCGCGAACCCGGCACCGATGACGATCACGTCGTGGTCGGCCATCGTTCACGCCTCCTTTCCGAGTGCGCCGGGCGCGGACCCGGCGAGGAACTTGCCGATGTGATCGGCGACGAGCTCGATGCCCGCCTGGTATCCGGGCAGGATGTTCGGCATCTGGAAGAAGATGTGCATCTGCCCGGCGGCCTCCTCGACGGCAACCGGGACGCCCGCGGCGGCGAGCGCCGTGGCGTACGCGACACCCTCGTCGTGCAGGGGATCGCACTCCGCGACGTACACCAGCGCAGGCGGCAGGCCGGTGAGATCGGGCTGCCTCAGCGGTGAGGCGTCGGGACTCTTCCTGGCCTCCTCGTCCGGCAGGTAGTGCCCCCAGAACCAGATCATGGTGTCGCGGCTCAGGAGCAGCTGGTTCTCGGGTGCGACGTAGGACGGGCGGTCGAAGTCGCAGTCGGTGACCGGATAGACCAGCACCTGGTAGTCGATCGTCGGACCCCGACGGTCCCGCGCCCACTGCGTCATCACCGCGGCGATGTTGCCGCCCGCACTGTCGCCGGCCACGATCAGCGGGACACCGGCCGGAGCGAACTCGGCCGAATGTTCGGCCGCCCAGCACAACCCGAGGTAGCTGTCCTCGATCGCGGCCGGATACGGGTGCTCGGGGGCCTTGCGGTAGTTGACCAGGACGACGGTGGACCGGGTGAGGTTGGCGAGGTGCCTGCCGACGTGGTCGTACTGCAGGTCGATGTCGCCGAGCACCCAGCCGCCGCCGTGGAAGTAGACGATCACCGCCTGCGGCTCCCCGTCCGGCACGAGCACCCGGACGCGGAATCTCCCGCCGTCCGCCGTCTCGAGCTTGCGGTTGTGCACCGCCGCGACGTCCGGTCCGCGGCCGCTCAGGCCCGCGAAGATCGGCCCCGACATCCGAGCCAGGGCCGGTGTTCCCTCGTGGATCGGGGGGTCACGTTGCTCGGCGAGCGCCGCCAGCAGCGCCTGCGACACCGGTTCGAGTGGCATCCGGTCACTCCCTTCCGTCGTGGCTTCGCCAGTGGTGCACTTACGGACGCCGGGACCTCCGAAAGTGCACCACTGCGCGAAGCGCACCTATCGCTGGATCGACTTGACCTCGAGGAATTCCTCGAGCCCGTACTCGCCGGCCTCGCGTCCGAGACCGGACTGCTTGTAGCCGCCGAACGGCGCGTTCGGGTTGAAGGCGCCCGCGTTGACCTGGACCTGCCCGGCCCGGATCTGCCGGGCGACCTTCTCGGCTCGGTCCGGGGAGCCCCAGACCGCACCCGCAAGCCCGTAGTCGGTGTCGTTGGCGATGGCGATCGCCTCCGCCTCGGAGTCGTACGCCACGATCGAGAGGACCGGCCCGAAGATCTCCTCGCGGTGAATCGTCATGTCCGGGGTGACATCCGAGAACACCGTCGGGCGCACGAACGCGCCGGGGGCGTCGGTGTCGACCTCGCCGCCGGTGACCACGCGGGCCCCCTCCTCGATCCCGGTGCGGATGAATCCGAGCACCCGCCTCTGCTGGGCCCGCGAGGACAGCGGCCCGACGGCCGTCCCGTCGTCGGTCGGATCGCCGACCGGCAGTGCGTCGGCGGTCGCCTTGGCGAGCGCTTCGACCTCGGCGACCCTGTCACGCGGAACGATCATGCGGGTCAGTGCGGTGCACGTCTGGCCGGAGTTCATCATCATCGCCTGGACCGACGCCGGGACGACCGCGGAGAGGTCCGCGTCGTCGAGGATGACGTTGGGGCTCTTGCCGCCGAGTTCGAGCGACACCTTCTTGACAGTCGCCGCCGCGACCTGCGACACCCGCTTGCCCGCCCGGGTCGATCCGGTGAAGCTGACGACGTCGACGTCGTGGTGCCCGGCGATCGCCTCGCCGACCTCCGCGCCGGTGCCGAAGACGATGTTGAACACACCCGGCGGCAGGCCGACCTCGTCGATGATCTCCGTCAGGGTGATCGCGTTCAGCGGTGTGACCTCGCTGGGTTTGACGACGACGGTGTTGCCCGCGGCGAGCCCGTAGGCCACCTTGAGTGCGATCTGGTGCAGCGGGTAGTTCCACGGCGTGATCGCCCCGAGCACGCCGAACGGCTCGCGCACGACCGTCGACCCCCGGTGCTCGCTCTCGAACTCGTACTCCCGCACGATGTTCGCGGCCTCGGCGAAGCTGTTGATCGGCAGCGGCGTCTGGACGGCGCGCGCGACGGAGATCGGGCAACCCATCTCCGAGGAGATGGTGCGGGCGAGCTCCTCGGAGCGTTCGACGAGCTTGCCCGCGATCGCGCTCAGGTAGTCGGCGCGCTGCGCCACCGGCGTCGCCGACCAGGCCGGGAACGCCGCGCGGGCGGCGGCGACCGCGGCGTCGACGTCGGCGGCGGTGCCTGCGACCACCTCGGCGATGACCTCGTCGGTGGCGGGGTTCGTGACGGGAATCCGCGTGCCACCGCTGGACGGGATCCACTTGCCGTCGATGTAGTTCTTGTCGTGGTTGCGCATCGATGCACTCTCCGGTTCGTTCGGGGTCGGGTGGTGTCTACTCAGCGGTCCTCGTCGGAGTAGACGACGACTCCGCGCAGGTTCTTGCCGTCGAACATGTCCTGGTAGCCCTGGTTGATCTCCTCGAGCCGGTAGCGGGTGGTGACCAACTCGTCGAGCTCGAGGTGGCCGGACCGGTAGAGGTCGAGGAGCTTGGGGATCTGCGTGCGGGGGCCGACACCGCCGAAGATCGCGCCCTGGACCCGCTTCTGCAGCAGGGTCAGTTCGAACAGGTTGAGGTCCACGGTCGCCTGGGCGAAGTTGCCCATGCCGGTGACGGTCACCTGGCCGCCCTTCGCGGTCAGGCTCAGTGCCTGCTGGATGTGCGCGCCCTCGATCTCGCCGACCGTGATGATCACGACCTGCGCCATCTTGCCCCAGGTCAGGTCGGGGAGTTCGGCAGCGGCTTCCGCGACGGACGCGTAGGTGTGGGTGGCACCGAATTCCAACGCCTTCTTGCGCTTGAAGTCCACCGGATCGATCGCGACCACGTAGCGGGCTCCGGCGAACTTCGCGCCCTGCACGGCGTTGATGCCGACGCCGCCGATGCCCATCACGACGACGGTGTCGCCGGGGCGGGTGTCGCCGATCTCCGTCGCCGACCCCCAGCCGGTGGAGACGCCACATCCGAGCAGAGCCGCGACCTCGAGCGGCACGTCCTTCTCGATCTTGACGACCGATGCCTGACTGACGGTGACGTAGGGGGCGAAGGTGCCGAGCAGGCACATCTGGATGACCGGCCGACCGTCGCGGGTGACGCGGAACGTCTTGTCCGCGATGGCCTGGCCGGTGAGCAGACCGGCACCCTCGTCGCACAGGTTCTGCAGGCCCGTCGCGCACGACGGGCACGTGCCGCACGCGGGGATGAAGGCGAGGACGACGTGGTCGCCTTCCTCGAGTCCGGTCACACCGGGGCCGACCTTCGTGATCACACCGGCTCCCTCGTGGCCGCCGAGAACCGGCATGAACGGCACCGGACTGCTGCCCGCCACCACGTGGGCGTCCGAGTGACACAGTCCCGACGCGGCGAGCCGCACCTGGACCTCACCGGCCACCGGGTCGCCGAGCTCGACTTCGGTGATCTTCCAGGGCGCTCCGACCTCTTCGACGACCGCAGCCTTGACCTTCATGCAACGCCTCCTCGTACTGTGTGGACAGGCACAATCCCCATCGATTGTGATTCACATCACGCAGCATCACCGTAGGGCGCGGCGCTCGGATCGACCAGGACCGGCGCGGCCACAACCCGACAGTTCCGGCCACACCGGTCCGCCGAACTCGTTGACGACATCACGGAGGTCGGCGAAACTGGCCGGTGTGACGACCAGCGCCGGTGTTCGCCCTGACCTCGCGGAATGCTCCCCGACGCCGGCCACGGAGGCGTCCAAGCGCGTGATCGCGGCGATCACCGACCCGTGGGATCACCCGCGCACCACGGTGTCCGTGGCGATCATGTGCGAGTGGGCGGCCCAGCACGGACTCTCCCCCGACGCGCTCCTGCGGGGCTCGCACATCGATCCCGCGTCCGTCGGCGACGCCGAAGCCCTGGTCGAGGCCCGCCAGGAGATGGCGGTGATCCGGAACCTGGTGTCCGCTGCGGGCGCCCGCCCGGGACTCGGAGTCGAACTGGGCAGGCTGTACCACCTGACGGCGTACGGCTACCTCGGGTACCTCCTCACCGCGTCCGCCACGGTCCGTGACACCGTCGAACGCGGTCTGCACTACGCGATGCTGACCTTCGCGTTCACGACGATGACGGCCCGCATCGACCCGGGCGACCGATACGTGCTCGCACTCCACGCCGACGACGTGCCCGAGGACATCCGGCGCTTCGTCGTCGAACGCGACCTCACCGCTGTGGTCCAGATCCAGCGCGAACTCTTCCCCGGTCCCGAGCAGGTCCCCCTGCTGGAGATTCGACTCGCCGGCAGCGACGACGACGACGTGTACCGCGACCATTTCGGGGTGCCGGTCGCGTTCGGCTGCACACGCAGCGAACTCGTCTACGACGCAAGCTATCTCGACCAGAAACCGCCGATGGCGAATGCGCACACGACCCAGCTCATGGTGGCGCAGTGCGAACGGATCCGCGTCGAACGGCTGCACCACACCGGCGTCGCCGCCCGGGTGCGCACCCACCTGCTCGACCAGTCGTCACTGGACCTCACCCTCGAGGAGGTCGCGGCGAGCCTGCACTACGCACCGCGGACCCTGCGCCGGCACCTCGAGCACGAGGGCACGACCTTCCGCGAACTCCTCGAGGAGGTACGCCGCAGCGTCGCCGAGAACCTGCTCCGGGAACGGGGGATCCCGCGGTCCGAGATCGCCCGGCGACTGGGCTACCAGGACTGGTCGAGCGTCGAGCGCGCACGCCGGCGGTGGCGCCGCAGGTGACGCTCAGCGCCGCCAGCGCGCCAGCCATCGCATCAGGGGGTAGCCGACGAGGATGCCGACCGAGCCCCACGCGATGCCCCCGAGTTCGACGGAGCCGACGGTCAGCGTCAGATCTCCGATGCCCGCGACAAGTGCCGCCGCGACGACCGTCAGGTTCACCGGGTCGGTGAAGTCGACCCTCGCCTCCGCCCAGATGCGGACACCCAGGATTCCGATCAGCCCGTAGAGCACGAGCGTCGCGCCGCCGATGACTCCGTCGGGCACGGTGAACACCAGTGCGCCGAACTTCGGCGAGAACGCCAGCACGATCGCGGTCGCGGCGGCGACCCAGTAGGCGGCGGTGGAGTACACCCGGGTCGCGGCCATCACGCCGATGTTCTCCGCATAGGTGGTGGTGCCCGAACCGCCGCCCGCACCGGCGAGGGTGGTTGCGAGGCCGTCCGCGAACAGCGCGTCGCCGGCGACCGCGTCGAGGTTGCGGCCGGTCATGGCGGACACGGCCTTGACGTGTCCGACGTTCTCGGCGATCAGCACGATGACGACGGGAAGCGCCAACGCGATGACCGACCACCGGAACTCGGGACCGCGCAGGTGCGGCAGGCCGACCCACGCCGCGTCCCGCAACGCGTCCACCCGCTCGTCGGAGAGTCCGCCGGTGAGCGCGGCGAACACCCAGCCGACCGCCACACCGACCAGGATCCCGAGCCTGCCGAGCAGACCCGGCCCGACGGCGGTGACCACGAGGACGGCGACGAGGGTGACGGTGGCGATGAGCGGCTGCGCCTCGAACGAGCCGACCGCGGCAGGAGCCAGGTTCAACCCGATGAGCATCACCACGGCGCCGGTGACGATCGGCGGCATCACCGCGTCGAGTACGCGGGCGCCGGCGAGTTTGACGATCAGTCCGACGAGCATCAGCACCACGCCCACGGTCAGCACCGCACCGAGCTGTGCGGCCGGCCCTTCCGCCGCGGACGCGGTGAGCGGGGCGATGAACGCGAAGGACGATCCCAGATAGCTGGGTACGCGTCCGCGGGTGATCAGCAGGAACAGCGCGGTGCCGATGCCGGAGAACAGCAGTGTGGTGGTGACGGGGAATCCGGTGATGGTCGGAACCAGCAGGGTGGCCCCGAACATCGCGATGACATGCTGCATCCCGATGCCGACGGTGCGCGGCCAGCTGAGACGTTCGTCGGGCGCGACCACCGCGCCGTCGGCGATCGCCCGACCGTCGCCGTGCAGGGTCCACGCGAGTCCGGCGGGCCACGCTGCGATCTCTCGCTTCGTCACGAACGAGAATCCTAGAGCGTTCCGCGACCCGGGGCGCGTCCGGCGATTCCGCGGGGAGCTCCGACGTCGGACCTGTCCGTCCGGCTAGCGTTACGCACTGCACCTCGACCATGCCCGGTACGCGAGCCGGTCGCCGACGCCCAGGAGATCCATGACCATTCGTGACACCGCGGGGAGTGTCGGTGAACGTGAACTGCAGCGTGAGCACGGCACCACCGAGCGCGCGGCACGGTTCTACTCCGATCAGGTGCTCACCCACCTGAACCCGGCGATGATCGAGTTCACCGCGAGGCAGGAGATGGCGTTCATCGCGACGGCCGACGCGCGGGGCGAATGCGACTCGACCTTCCGCGCCGGGCCGCCCGGGTTCGTGCACGTCATCGACCCGTGCACGGTGGCCTACCCGGAGTACCGCGGCAACGGGGTGATGGCGAGTCTCGGCAACATCCGGGAGAACCCGCACGTGGGCATCCTGATGATCGATTTCGTGCACGACCTCATCGGCCTGCACGTCAACGGCAGCGCCCGCGTCCTCGAGGACCCCGAGTTGCGCGCGCAGGTCCCCGACCTGCCCGTCGACCATGCCGGTGGACGCACCCCGGAGCGCTGGGTGGTGGTCGACGTCGAGGAGGCATACATCCACTGCCGCAAGCACATTCCGCAGATGCAGCCCGTTGCGCGGAAGCGGGACTGGGGCACCGACGACGTCCGACGCAAGGGTGGCGACTACTTCGGCGCGAAGTCGACACCCCGCATCCGGGATCGGGGGGACGTCGCGGCCGAGCTCTGACCGCGACGTCCCGCCGAGTTCGGGTCAGCTACCGAAGGACCGCCCGGGGGTCTGCCCGTCGAACAGGGCCCGCACGAACGGCACCGTGTCGGGCAACGACGCGGCCATGGTGCCGCTGTGGTCGGTCGGGTAGGTCTTGAAGGTCACGGGCTCGCCGTTGCGGGCGAGGGTGCTCCCCAGCAGCAGCGTCGACGGCATGATGATGTCGGTGTCCTTCAGGCCCTGACCCATGAAGAACGGCTTGTCGTAACCGGTTTCGGGGACGCCCATGTAGTCGGTGAGGACGCCGCCGATGTTCGGGATCGTCGACAGCGGCTTGTCGAACAGCGAGCCGATGACCAGGCCGCCGACCGACGCCTTGAACGGTGCGTAGCACTCGGTCTCGGCCGTGGCGAGCCAGCCGCGGCCCTCGTCGTTCAGCAGACCGGGGATGTCGAGTTCGGGGTGGGCGGCGTTCAGGCCGGCGAGGATGTACAGCGCGTACGCGGTGAGACCGGACGGCAGCGCGAGCGGCGGGAAGTCCGGGCCGGCCAGGGCGACGATGTTCTCGATGTAGGCGGGTACGCCGGTGCCGACGGCGCCGCGGTAGTCGAGTTCGCGGCCACCGAATTCGGTGGCGTAGCGGGCGGTGGTGATGGCGGCACCGCCGCCCTGGGACTGGCCGATCGCGACCCAGGTGTTCGACAGGCTGGGTTCGGCGTTGCGACCTGCCTTGACCATGTCGACGACGTTGTGGGCCTCCGCCTTGCCGTCCAGGTAGGGCATCGTGCCGGGGGTGCCGAGGCCGGCGTAGTCGCTGGCGACGACGGCGTAGCCCTGCGACAGCCAGGTCCCGAGGTAGGCGAAATCCCGGTCGCGGGAACCGGGTCCGACCAGGGAGGGCGCGCAGTCGTCACCGAGTCCGACGGTGCCGTGTGCCCAGGAGATCACCGGCCAGCCGCCTTCGGGCGCCTCGCCCTCGGGGACGAAGACCGCCCCGGTGCTCAGCGCGGGCTCACCGTTGGAGCCGGTGGTCCAGTAGGTCAGACGCTGCGCGTCCGCCGTACCCGGGTACCAGAGGTCCTGCGGCAGCGGCGCCGATGCCGTGACGGTGCCGGGGGCGCCGGCGTCCGGCGCGGCGACGGCGGGTGCGGCACCGAGCAGCGCGCCTGCGACGGCGAGAGCGAGACCGGCGACGGCGGCCCGGGAACGCGCGGGCGTGCTGCGGGTGGGCGTGGGGCAGGCGGGCACGAGCGGCTCCTCGATCGGGAAGGGCCGTTCACTTCGGCGACGGCCGGCACCGCGACACTAAAGGTTGCCTGACCAACTGGTCAAGCAATCGCCACCTCACGCACCGGCCCAGGAGAGCAGCTCCTCGACCGGCCACGTGTTGACGATCCGCTCGGCGGGCACGGCACACGCCTGCGCACGGTCGCAGCCGTACCCCTGGAAGTCGAGCTGGCCCGGCGCGTGCGCGTCGGTGTCGATCGAGAACAGGCATCCGCGGTCGAGGGCGAGCCGGATCAACCGCGACGGCGGGTCGCGGCGTTCCGGTCGACTGTTGATCTCGACGGCCGTGTCGAACCGACGGCACGCCTCGAACACCACCTCCGCGTTGAACGTCGACTCGCGACGAGTGCCGCGACCGCCCTCGACCAGCCTGCCGGTGCAGTGCCCGAGCACGTCGACGAGTGGGTTGGCCACCGCCCGCACCATCCGGCGCGTCATCGCGTCGGGTTCCATCGCGAGCTTCGAATGCACGCTCGCGACGACGACGTCGAGTTCCGCGAGCAGGTCGGGATCCTGGTCCAGGCTGCCGTCGTCGAGGATGTCGACCTCGATCCCGGTCAGGATCCGGAAGGGCGCGAGTTCGGCGTTGAGTTCGGCGATCACCTCGAGCTGCCTGCGCAGCCGCTCGGCGCTCAGCCCGTTCGCCACCGTCAGCCGCGGCGAATGGTCCGTCAGTGCGCAGTACTCGTGCCCGATCAGGGCGGCCCGGCGCATCATCTCCTCGATCGGGCTGCCGCCGTCGGACCAGTCGGAGTGGGTGTGCAGGTCGCCGCGCAGCGCGGCGAGGAGTTCGCGTCCGCCCTCGCCGATCCGCTGTGCCGCGGCCTTGACCTCGGCCAGGTACGAGGGCTCCCGGCCGGCCCAGGCCTGCGCGATCACTGCCGCCGTCTTGGGGCCGATCCCGCTGAGCGCGGTCCAGGTGTCGGTGCGTCCGTACCGGTCCCGCTGCTCGGGGGTGAGGGCCTCCACGACGTCGGCGGCCCGGCGGTAGGCCTTGACGCGGTGCGTCTCGGCGCGGGCCCGCTCGAGCCAGAACGCGATCTCCCGCAGCGCCGCAACCGGGTCCATCTCCTCATCCTGGGCCATGCCGGGGACCCCGGCCACCCCCGAAGCCGTCTACCCCTGCAGGATGTCCGCCGCACGCCGGCGCGCCGACTGCGGATCCGGCGCATCCAGCGTCGCCTCGGCCGCGCGACGGCAGCGGTCGAGGTCGACGTCGGCCAGCGCCGATCCGGTGGCGGCGACCGCCGTGGCGGCCATCGACAGCGAGGTCACACCGAAGCCGGTGAGGACGCAGGCGAGCAGCGGGTCCGCGGCCGCCTCGCCGCAGACGCCGACGGCCTTGCCCGCCCGCTGCCCGTCGGTGGCGGTGCGCGCCACCAATGCCAGCACCGCGGGCTGCCAGGGGTCGCTCAGCGCCGCGAGCGGAGCCGACAACCGGTCCGCCGCCATCGTGTACTGGGTCAGGTCGTTGGTGCCGAGGGACAGGAAGTCGACGTGCTCGAGCAGCCGGTCCGCCAGCAGGGCCGCGGCCGGAACCTCGACCATCACACCGGGCACCAGCCCCCGGGCCCGGGCCGCGGCCGCGAACTGCGCAGCCTCGGCGACGGTGGCGATCATCGGGGCCATCACCCGCACCGACGCCTCCGACTCGCGAGCGGCCCGTGCGATCGCGTCGAGTTGCCGCTCGAGCATTCCGGGATGTTCGGCGGCGAGCCGGTAGCCGCGGACGCCGAGCGCGGGGTTCGGTTCGTCGGCGAAGCCCGCGAAGCGCAGCGGCTTGTCCGATCCGGCGTCGAGTGTGCGGACCACGACCTTGCGTCCGGGAAACGCGTCGAACACCTCGCGGTAGATCCGGGCCTGTTCGTCGACGGACGGCTCGACGTCGCGGTCGAGGAACGCCAGTTCGGTGCGGAACAGGCCGACACCCTCGGCCGCGGTCGTCGCGGCCGCGCGTGCACCGGCACCGTCCTGCACGTTGGCGAGCACGGCCACCCGGTGGCCGTCCCGGGTGCGGCCGGGTCCGGCCCAGGACTCGGTGCGCCGCCGCAGTTCCGCGGCGCCGGCAACCGCGGCCTCGGCCTGCTCGACCGCCGGTTCGACCTCGACACGTCCCGCCGCGCCGTCGACGAGAACCCTGGTACCGGTGTCGATCTCGTCGAGTCCCGCGACACCGACCACACAGGGGATGCCCAACTGCCGGGCGATGATCGCGGTGTGACTCGTGGGACCGCCGAGGGTCGTCGCGATACCGAGCACCAGGTCCGGGTCGAGGCCGGCGGTGTCCGCGGGGGCGAGGTCGTGGGCGAGCAGGACGGACGGCGCCGTCGGCGTCGGGATGCCCGGCTCCGGGAGCCCGAGCAGTTCGGCGACGACGCGGTCGCAGATGTCGAGCAGGTCGGTGACGCGCTCGGCCATCAGGCCGCCCATCTTCGTGAAGACCGCCACGAACTGGTCGGTCGCCGACGCGGCGGCGGACTCGGCCCCCGAACCGGCACCGATCAGACCCGTCGCGGCGCCGAGCCAGCCCCGGTCCGCGGCCAGCGCGGCGGTGGCCCGGAGCACCTCGGCGCCGGCGCCCTGCGCAGCAGCGGCGCGGCCCGACAACCGATCGGACACCGCCTCCGCGGCGGCCCGGAAGCGCGCCTTCTCCGCCTCACGATCCGCCTCCGGCAGGTCGGCGCCACGCGTCGACGCGACCGGACGGGCACCGGGCCGGATCACCGGACCGTACCCCGCGCCGGGCACGACGGGCGTCCCGACCAGCACAGACGCAGTCCCGTTCATGCTCACTCCTCGGCTCGAATACATCTCGTCTCCCACGTCACTCAACAGAATCACTGTGACCAGGGTTACTCCAACCCATTGACATGTCAACACATTCAGGCGTAAAACAACATAAAACAACATTTATTCGGGCAGGAGGTCACATGTACGCCGAGGAGCGTCAGCAGGCGATCGCGGGGCTGATCAGCCAGCGCGGTCGGGTCTCGGTCACCGACCTCGCCGACACCTACGAGGTGACCACCGAGACCGTCCGCCGCGACCTCGCCGCCCTCGATCGGCTGGGCCTGATCCGCCGCGTGCACGGCGGCGCCGTGTCCGCCTCCGCGATCACCCTCGGCGAGACCGGTCTCAGCGAGCGCGAGCACAGCAACGCCCAGGCCAAGGACCGGATCGCGGCGGCCGCGCTGGCGTACCTTCCGGCCCGCGGCGGCAGCATCGCCCTCGACGCGGGAACGACGACGTCGCGGATCGCGCCCCTGCTCCCGACCGACCGCGACCTGACGGTGATCACCAACTCGATTCCCGTGGCGGCTCGGTGCGCAAGCCAGCACACCCTGCAGGTGCTCGGCGGCCGCGTCCGCGGGGTCACCCAGGCCGTCGTCGGCGACCAGGCCCTGGGCACGCTCGCGGGCCTGCGCGTCGACGTCGCGTTCGTCGGCACCAACGGCCTGACGGTCGACCACGGACTGTCCACGCCCGACCTCGACGAGGCCGCCGTCAAACGCGGCCTCGTGCGCTGCGCCAACCTGGTCGTGGTCGTGACCGACTCGAGCAAGATCGGCCGGGAGGAACTGGTGAGCTTCGCCGCCGCCGACGCAGTCGACGTACTGGTGACCGACACCGATCTCGACGACCGGGCCCGCACCGACCTCGAGGCGCACGGAATCGAGGTCGTGACCGCATGATCGTCACCCTGACCGCCAACCCGAGCCTCGACAGCACGATCGAGCTCGCCACCCCACTCGAGCGGGGCACCGTGCATCGCGCCCTCGCCACCAGCAGCGATCCGGGCGGCAAGGGCGTCAACGTCGCCCGGGTCGTCGCCGCAGCGAACGGGAGCACACTGGCGATCCTGCCCGCCCGCGCCGACGACACCCTCGTCGCCGCACTCACCGACCGGGGCATCGACCATCGCCTGGTTCCGACGACGGGACCGGTTCGGAGCAATCTCACCGTCACCGAGCCGGACGGCACCACCACCAAACTCAACGACCCGGGCCATCCGCTCGACGACACGCAACTCGACGCCCTCGCCCACCTGCTCACCGAGCAGGCGGCGGACGCCGACTGGGTCGCCCTGTGCGGTTCGCTGCCGCCGGGCGCCCCGGACGACTGGTACGGCCGGTTGGTGCGGACGCTGCGCCCACTGCCCTGCGCGGTCGCCGTCGACACGTCGGACATGCCGCTGCGCGCCCTGGCCGCGACGTTTCCCGACACCGCACCGGATCTGCTGAAGCCGAACTCCGAGGAGCTGGGCCAGCTGACCGGATGCAACGGCGCCGATCTCGAGGCCGGCGCCGCCGCCGGCGACCCGAGCGCGACCGTCCGCGCCGCTCGGCAACTGCTGGACCGGGGTGTCGGCACCGTCCTGGTCACCCTCGGGGCCGCGGGCGCCGTCCTCGTCACCGACACCGGGGCCTGGTTCGCCCGTGCCCCGCGCATCAGCCCCCGCAGCACCGTCGGCGCCGGCGACGCCTCGCTGGCCGGCTACTTGATCGCCCATGTCGCCGGGGAGGACCCGGCACGTGCACTGCAACTGGCGGTCGCCTACGGCACCGCGGCCGCGGCCCTGCCCGGCACCACCCTCCCCCGACCCGACCAGGTGAACCGCGACGCGGTCACCGTCACCGCACTCGACGACACCGCCGTATCCACCGCGACGGCCCGCCCGGCCGCCGAACACTGAGGACCCGTCATGTCCACTCCCACCGCCGATTCGCCGGCGATCATCACCACCGACCTGATCTCCCTCGACTCCGACCTCGGCGCCGACTCCGGCTCGGTGATCGAGACGCTCGCGCACCGGCTCGCCGACGCCGGTCGCGCCACCGACCCGGACGCCCTGCGCGACGCCGCGCTGGCCCGCGAGGCGCAGTCCGCGACCGGGCTGCCCGGCGGGATCGCGATCCCGCACTGCCGCAGCGCCGCCGTCACCGCCGCATCCCTCGGCTTCGCACGGCTGGCACCGAAGGTCGACTTCGGGGCGCCGGACGGGCCGGCCGATCTGGTCTTCCTGATCGCCGCGCCCGAGGGCGCCGGTGCCGAGCACATGAAGCTCCTATCGGGTCTGGCCCGCTCGCTGGTCAAGCCGGACTTCGTCGCTGCGCTGCGGGCGGCGCCGGACGCGGATGCCGTGGTGGTGCTCGTGCACGAGGCGCTGGGCCTCGCGGCCCCGAAACCCGAAGCGGCGGTGACGGACACGCCGACCGATACCGCGCAGCCGGGCGACCGCTACATCGTCGCGGTCACGGCCTGCCCGACCGGCATCGCCCACACGTACATGGCCGCCGACTCCCTGGTCGCGGCCGGTGAGCGGGCGTCGGTACCGGTGCGCGTCGAGACGCAGGGATCGAGTGGCGGGACGTCACTGAGCCCCGACGTCATCGCCGGCGCGGCGGCCGTCATCTTCGCCACCGACGTCGGGGTCAAGGGCCGGGAACGGTTCGCGGGCAAGCCCGTCGTCGCGTCCGGCGTCAAACGTGCGATCAACGAACCCGACACCATGCTCGCCGAGGCGATCCGGGCGGCCGACAACCCGTCGGCGGCAAGGGTTTCCGGAGCAGTGGACACCACCGAACCCGCGTCCGCGTCCGCGGACGTCGGCTGGGGCACCCGGCTGCGACAGATCCTGCTGACCGGCGTCAGCTACATGATCCCGTTCGTCGCGGCGGGCGGCCTGCTCATCGCGCTCGGATTCCTGTTCGGCGGCTACGAGATCGGCAACAGCGCCAAGGACATCGTGCTCGACAATTCGCTGTGGAACCTGCCCGACGGCGGGCTCGGCACCTACCTGGGCGCGGTCCTCTTCCAGATCGGGTCGCTGGCCTTCAGCTTCCTGGTTCCGGCACTGGCCGGGTACATCGCGTTCGCCATCGCCGACCGGCCCGGCCTGGCACCGGGATTCACGGCGGGCGCGGTCGCGGTGTTCGTCGGCGCCGGCTTCATCGGCGGCCTCGTCGGCGGCATCATCGCCGGCTTCGCGGCCCTGTGGATCGGGCGACTCCCGGTGCCGCAGGTCCTGCGCGGCCTGATGCCGGTCGTGGTCATCCCGCTGTTCGCGACGCTCGCCGTCGGCGCGCTGATGTTCATGGTCCTCGGCCGGCCGCTGGCGACGGTCACCACCGCGCTGACCGACTGGCTCGGCGGGCTGTCCGGCAGCTCGGCGGTGGTCCTCGGCATCATCCTCGGCCTGATGATGTGCTTCGACCTCGGCGGCCCGGTCAACAAGGCCGCGTACGCGTTCGCGGTCGCCGGACTGAATGTCAACGATCCGGCGACGCTGCGGATCATGGCCGCCGTGATGGCCGCTGGTATGGTCCCGCCGCTCGCGATGGCACTCGCATCGACGGTCCGTCCGGGCCTGTTCAGCGAGGTCGAGCGGGAGAACGGCAAGGCGGCCTGGTTCCTCGGGGCCGCGTTCATCTCCGAGGGTGCCATTCCCTTCGCCGCCGCCGACCCCCTGCGGGTGATCCCCTCGATGATGGCGGGCGGCGCCGTCACCGGGGCGCTGATCATGGCCACCGGCGTCACGCTCAGCGCCCCGCACGGCGGCATCTTCGTTCTCTTCGCGATCGGCGGCATCGGCTGGTTCCTGGTCTCCCTCGCCGCGGGAACCGTCGTCGCCGCGGTCTCGGTCGTCTTCGCGAAGCAGTTCGTCCATCGTCGCGGTGAATCCCCGGCCACCGACGGACTCGTCGCCGCCGCCGCCTGAATCGGCTCCCCACCACCCCCTCGAAGAAAGGTCACATCATGCCCAGCACCACCGTCGCCGTCGGCTCGTCCATCGGCCTGCACGCCCGCCCCGCCGCCCTGATCGCCGAGGCGGTCACCACCGGCAACCTGTCCGTCACCCTCGCCGTGGCCGGCGGCGATCCCGTCGACGCGGGGTCGGCGCTGATGATCATGACCCTCGGCGCCACGCAGGGCGTCGAAGTGACCGTCACCGGCGACGATCAGGCTGCGGTCGACACCGTTGCCCAACTCGTCGCCACCGACCTCGACGCCTGAGCCGGCCGAAACTCCTAGCGCGCGAGCAGGCCGGTCCGGGTGGCCAGCCAGTCCAGCTCACCCTCGAACGCCGGGCCCCACACGATTCCGCTGTGCGGGCCCGGCAGTTCGTAGTACCGCACATCGAGGCCCGCGGCGACAGCGGCGTCGTACATCCGCTGCTGCTGCGGGCGGTACTCGTCGTCGGCGCTGCCCGCCACGAACACTCCTGCCACATCGGGCCGGGCACCCGCGCCGAGTTCGTCGCGCGCGCTGACCGCGGCGAACGCTCCCTCGTCGCCGCCGAAGGTCGCCGCGACCGTCTCGGTGTGATCACCGAGGGACGGCTCGTCCTGGCCGGAGATGTCGAGGAACGTGGGATAGACGTCGGGCCGGTTGACGGCCAGCTGCACCGCGCAGGTGCCGCCGTACGAGTAGCCACCGATCGCCCGCGCCCTCGCGTCGGGGTTCACCTGCAGGTTCCCCGCCACCCATTCCGGGACGTCCTCGGCGAGATAGGTTTCCACGTTTCCGAGACGCGAGTTCAGGCACAGCGGTACCGCGTCGTCGGCACCGAGCGCGTCGGGAACCACGACCACCGGGGCCAGTCCGTCGTGCGCGGCGGCGAACGCGGACACCGTGTCGGCGAGTCCGATGCGGAGCCAGTCGTCGGGCCTGCCGGGATTGCCCGCGATCAGGACCACCACCGGGAGCAGCGGCCGCGGGGTGTCGAGGTACGCGGGCGGAAGGTACACCAGCGCCGGTCTGGCCACGAAACCCGAACGCACACCGGGTATCTCCGCGTGGGTGAGGATCCCGTCCCGTGCGGACCGCAGCGGCGACCGCCACACGCCCGACACCGGTGTCCCGGCCTGCACGCGGGACTGTGGTCCGGGCACGTCCGCGAAGTCGACGGTCCGGACGCCCGGCGGGGGCCGGTGTCCCAGCAGTGACCCGGCCGTCGGGTAGCGCTCGGCGTACCGGTTGACCACGGCAATCGCCGTCACCGACAGCGCCGCGGCCGCGGCGACCGCCAGCAGTGTCCGCGCGGCGCCTCGCGCGGTGGTCGCAGCCGCCGCACACCACCCGGTGACGGCCACCGCCACCGCCAGCGCGCCCGCACCGGTCAACTGTGGTGGCAACGGGCGCAGCGCAACCCAGACCACCAGGAGAACTCCCGCGCTCGCAGTCACGGCGGAAACACCGGCGAACGCCCGAGCGCGACCCGGCGAACGCGCTGCCAGCACCACGAGGACGATCGACGCGCATACACCGGCGATCGCGATCCCGGTCGTCGCGACGGGTCCGACGAGCGACAGCCTCGACAGGGATCTCAGCAGGTCGTCGGCGTCGGACATCGCGCCAGTATCTGCCGGATCACCTCCCGAAATCGAATCGGACACCGGACCGAGCTGGGTCGTCGGCGTCGACGATCAGCCTCGTCGGGTGCGGTACAGCAGCGCACCGCCGAGGGCGGCCGCGCCGACCCCGACCGCCGCGGCGGTGACGGCCGTCCGGTTCACGCCGCCGTCGACGGTCGCGGCGACCACCTGTCGCTCCTCGGCAGGCAGCGGCACCAGCGCGGTGGCGTCCCACAGGACCTGAATCGGTTGCAGCGGGCCACCGTTCGCCTCGGAGGCGCTGAGCAGGTCGCCGTCCGGGGTGAACGCGACGGCCTCACCCTGCGGCTGGTTCGGCATCGGCACGCGGATCGGCTCCGCTCCCGTCAGAGCCGCCACGATGTCGCGGTCCGGTGCCGGGAACAGGTAGATGTCGGTGTAGGTTCGCAGCGCGACGATCCGCCCGTCGGCGCTGACCGCCCCGCCGGTGACCAGCGTGGACCCGACCGCAGGCACCGGGCCTCCCGGCGTGTCGGTCGGTCCGAGCCGGACCTGTCCCGCTCGGCGCAGCGTGGTCGGGCCGTCGGGCAGGTCGTCCAGGGACTGATCAGCGGTGTAGATTCCGGCCGCGCCGAGCAGCTCCTTCGTCACGATGACCGGACGCCCGTCCGCCCCGACGAGCAACGCCTCCGCGTCGTGCGCGGTGTCGGGGTAGACCAGCGCGTGCGAAGACCCCGTCCCGGTGTCGGGGTCGATCCCCGTCAGGGCGACGGACGCGCGGACGCGGTTGTTGTCGCCGGTGTCGGACAGCCAGATCCGGCTGTCGACGAGGGCCAGGTCCTCCACGTCGACCGGGACGCCGGGGACGGTCAGCGACCCCGTGACCCGGCAGTAGTCGCCGAGAACCCACACCTCGCGATCGGTTCCGCTGTCGCCGATCGCGAACATCCTCGCCCCGTCGGACGCCAGGCCGGATATCTCCTCGAGCTCCGGTTCGGTTGGCGTGCACAGTGTTTCGAATGTCGCATCGACGGCGTCCGAGCCGGTGGACGATCCCGCGGGCCCCTGCGCGAAGGCGGGTGGCGCCGCGAGAACCACGAGGCCTGCCGCCGCCACAGTCACCAGCCGCCTGCGCAGCACAGCACCCGTCATCCTCGCGGCCCCCTCGACGTCAGCGGATGGCGCTGTGGTGGAACCGATCGAGAGCGGAGGCCAGCGCCGGCGGCACCTTCGCCCGGACCAGTGTGCCCTCCGGTTCGTGCGAGGAGTCGAGAATGCGCCCATCCGAGTGGATCCGGGCGACCAGATCACCACGGGTGTAGGGGACGAGCACCTCGACCTCGACCTCGGGCGGGCTGACCATGTCCGCGAGCGTGGCCCGCAGCTCCGCGATGCCCTCCCCCGTCCGCGCGGAGACGAACACCGCCCCGGGCAGCAGGCCCCGCAACTGCGTGAGCGTGACCGGATCGGCCGCGTCGATCTTGTTGACGACGAGCAGCTCGGGCGGTGGCGGCGCATCCGATTCCCGCAGGACGTCGGTCACGACCTCCCGCACCGCCTTGATCTGGTCGGTGGGCAGCGGGTCGGACCCGTCGACCACGTGCAGCAGGAGGTCCGCGTCGGCGACCTCCTCGAGTGTCGACCGGAACGCCTCGACCAGCTGCGTCGGCAGGTGCCGCACGAACCCGACGGTGTCGGTGAGCACGTACTGCCTGCCGTCGTCGAACTCGGCCTTGCGGGTGGTCGGGTCGAGGGTCGCGAACAACGCGTCCTGGACCAGGACCCCGGCACCGGTGAGAGCGTTGAGGAGGCTGGACTTGCCGGCGTTGGTGTAGCCGACGATCGCGACCGACGGGGTCTCGCTGCGCAGCCTGCGGGTGCGCTTGGTGTCCCGGGCGGCCTTCATCGCCTTGATCTCGCGGCGCAGCTTCGCCATGCGTTCACGGATCCGACGCCGGTCGGTCTCGATCTTGGTCTCACCGGGACCACGCAGACCCACACCGCCGTTGCTGCCGGCACGACCACCGGCCTGCCGGGACATCGACTCACCCCAGCCGCGCAGTCGCGGCAGCATGTACTCCATCTGCGCGAGGGCGACCTGCGCCTTGCCCTCGCTGGAGGTGGCGTGCTGGGCGAAGATGTCGAGGATCAGCGCCGTCCGGTCGATCACCTTGACCTTGACGACCTTCTCCAGCGCCGTCAGCTGCGCCGGGGTGAGCTCACCGTCGCAGATCACCGTGTCCGCGCCGGTGGCGAGGACCACCTCGCGCAGGTCGTCGGCCTTGCCGGACCCGATGTACGTGGCGGCGTCCGGCTTGTCGCGGCGCTGCACGAGGCCCTCGAGCACCTCGGATCCGGCGGTTTCGGCGAGCGCGGCGAGCTCGGCCATGCTGGCCTCCGCCTGCACCGCGGTCCCGGACGTCCACACCCCGACGAGCACGACCCGTTCGAGTCGCAGCTGCCGGTACTCGACCTCGGTGACGTCGGTGAGCTCGGTGGACAGACCCGCGACACGACGCAGCGCGCTGCGTTCGTCGAGCTGCATCTCGCCGACGGACGGGTCGTGGCCCGGCCGGTCGGATTCGAAGTCCCGGTTGTCGGTGTGGGACGTGTCGTTCACATCATCTGATTTCGTCATACACCGCCATCGTCCCACGCCGGGCGGTCGCGGTGCACCCGGATTACCGGCCGAGGCCGGACCACCAGGTTTCGTCGAGGCTCCCGGACGCGACGAGCACCGACGGTCCACGCAGTGTCGCCTTGCCGTCCTTCACGGTCACGACGACCCGGCCGCCGGGAACCCGCACGGTGACCTCGCCGTTCTTCCGGCCGGCGGCCTGCAACGCGGCGGCCGCGGCCGCGACGGTACCGGTCCCGCACGACCGGGTCTCCCCCACGCCCCGCTCGAAGACACGCATGTCCACGGCACCGTCGGTGATCGCGGTGAGGATCTCGATGTTCACGCCGTGCTCGAAGAACTCGGTGTCGAATTCGGGAGCGACGGTCAGGTCGAGAGCGGCGAGTGTCTCGGCCGTCAGGGTGTCCGACACACAGGCCAGGTGCGGATTGCCGACGTCGATGCCGAGGCCGCGGTACTGCGTGCCGTCGACGGTCGCGGTCGAGGTCCCCAGCTCGGTGACCTTCCCCATGTCGACGGTCACCTCGGCGGTCGCCCCCGTGCAGCTGTTCACCGTCACGGGGCGGGCACCGGCCCGCGAACCGACCACGAACTCGTCGGCGAGCTCGAGACCCGACGCACGCAGGAAGTGCGCGAACACCCGGACCCCGTTGCCGCACATCTCGGCGATCGAGCCGTCGGCGTTGCGGTAGTCCATGAACCAGTCGTCGGCGCCGACCCCCTTGGGCAGGACGTCCAGGACGCCGGCCTCCTTCAGGACCCCGGCGCGGGCCACCCGCAGGACGCCGTCGGCGCCGATGCCGCTGCGGCGGTCGCACAGGGTCGACACCCGCGCCTCGGTCAGGTCGATCGTGGCGTCCAGGTCCGGAAGCAGCACGAAGTCGTTCTCGGTTCCGTGTCCCTTGCCGAACTGCATGGCCGTCATGCTACCGACGGTGGACATCGTGGCCGCGGCGCCGAACAGGCTCATCCGCGCCGCCATGTGATCGACGTAACTCATCGGGCCCCCTCCATCCGCTGCCGGGTGATCTCGTACAGGCACACCGCGCCCGCGGACGGCGCACCGAGGGAACTGGCGGCGCCGCCGATCGGGATGCTGACGGTCGTGTCGCACGCACCGCGCCAGGCGGCGCTCATGCCGTGGGCCTCGTTTCCGATCACCAGGATCGTTCCACCTCTCAGGTCGTGGTCGGCGATCGTGACGGTACCGTCCTCGTCGGTGCCGACGATCTGCATGCGGGTCTGCGCGCGGTCACGGAACGCGACCACCTCACCCGCGTCGGACGCCGTGTACACCGGCATCGCGAACAGCGATCCGGTCGACGCGCGCACGCACTGCGGGTCGAACGGGTCGGCGGCGTGTCCGGTGACGATCACCGCGTCGGCTCCGAACGCGTCGGCGCTGCGGACTAGGGTGCCGAGGTTGCCCGGTGACGCCGGGCGGTCGAACACCACCACCAGCGGCGCCGGTCCCCGCACCGCCAGCGTCGACAACGGGCGGGTCCTGGTCTTCGCTACGGCGATCAGCTCCGGCGCGGCCGCCGAGCGCTCCCCCAACTCGGCCATCAATTCGCTTGCCACACCGACCTTCTCGCCGCCCCATCCGTCGAGAACGTCACGCGCCCACCCCGACAGCGCGGGCCCGTCGACGCGGTGCAGCAACGACTCGATCGGCCAGTCGTGCTCGAGCGCGAGCGTCAGTGGGCGCACCCCCTGGATCAGGAACCGTCCGGCCTTCGTCCGCTTGGCGCGGGTGGTCAGGTACGACTGCCACTGCTGGAATCGCGCGTTGCGCACGGTCACCAACCGCTCACCCGCCGGGCTCCCGTGCCCCGTCTTCTTCGTCACTGCGTCTCCACTGCTGACTGCGTTGTCACTACTGCCATGGCTGCATCGATCAGGTCGGGGCGGGAGGCGTCGAGCCAGTGCACCCGCCCGTCCCGACGGAACCAGGATCGCTGCCGGCGAACGTACCGCCGGGTGCCGATCAGGGTTCGCTCGCGTGCCTCGTCGAGGTCGTAGACGCCGTCGAGCGCGGCCAGGACCTGCGCGTACCCGATCGCACGAGGCGCGGTGACGCCGTCGCGCAGGCCCACCGCGACCAGCCCCTCGACCTCGTCGACCAGACCGTGGTCGAACATCAGCCGGGTACGCAGTTCGATCCGCTCGTCGAGTTCGGCGGTGTCCCGGTCGACACCGAGGATCACCGTCCCCCAGCGCGGCTCGCCGATGGTCGGCGCGGATGCCGCGAACGGTCGCCCGGTCAGCTCGACCACCTCGAGCGCCCGCACCATCCGGCGACCGTCGGTGGGCAGGATCGTCGCCGCCGCCTCCGGGTCGGCCCGGCGCAGTTCCTCGTGCACCCCGGCCACCCCGCGCTCGGCGAGGACCGCCTCCCACTTGGCCCGCACCTGCGGGTCGGTGGCCGGGAACTCCCAGTCGTCGAGCAGGGACTGGACGTACATCATCGACCCGCCGACGATCACGGGCACCGCGCCGCGCTCCCGGACCGCGTCGACGTCGGCGCGTGCGGACTGCTGGTAGCGCGCGACGGTCGCGGTCTCGGTGACGTCGAGGACGTCGAGTTGGTGGTGCGGGATCCCGCGACGCTGGTCCACCGGCAGTTTCGCGGTGCCGATGTCCATGCCGCGGTAGAGCTGCATCGCGTCGATGTTGACGATCTCGCCACCGAGGCGCTGCGCGAGGTCGAGACCGAGGTCCGACTTCCCGGTGGCGGTGGGACCGACGACGGCGACGGGACGGGGCGCGTCGGTCACGGCAACCACAGCCCGACGTGGTAGCCGACGCCGTAGGGCGCCCCCTGGTAGTCGGTGCGGCACGTCCCCGGCGAGCCTCCGAACAGGGCGGCCAGCACCTGCCATGCGGGGCGGCCCGCGATGCCGAGGTCGGCGCAGGCGACGGGGTCGAGTTGGGCGAGGTGCTCGACGTCGCCGGTGTCGAGGGCCCGGTCCAGTTCCGCCTGGACCTCCGGGGCGCGGTCGTCGAATGCGCCCGGCGCCTTCGGGGTGAGGGTGGTGGCGCCGTCCGCGACCACCAGCACGCCGTGCGGTTCCGGATCGTCGTCGAGGCGCCGGCGCAGACGGGCGCCGAGCTCGGCGCAGTGGACCGGCGAGGTGTCGGCGGCGAGGATCAGCGTCTCGATCTCCACGCGCGGGGCCGCCGCCCCTCGCAGCCAACCCGCCACGAGGGCGGCCAGCGGCAGCGTCGGGTCCGCCACGCCGTGCTCCCCGCCGGCGCCGAGCGCGACCCGGACGTCGACGCCGTAGCCGCGGAAGGTGCCTCGGGAAGCGGCGGGAACCTCGACCTCGGTGGCCCCGACGCCGATCGCCGTCCACGAGGCCGCCAGTTCGGCGAGTTCGGCGGCGACGGCGAGTGCTGCCGAACGCATGTCGGCGGTCTCGGTCGCCGCCGCACCCGCGAGTTCGGGGATCAGCAGGGGTGGGGAGGAAACCAGGGCCGCGGCGGTGAACACATCGCGCAACGGTAGTCGTCGTCGATCACGGCGGCGCCACCAGATCCACCCGGCGCCGCCGCGGGATCCGTCCGCCGCCTGCGCGCCGTGCGCCGTGCAATCCCGTGTCCCGGGGTCCGAACTGTTTCAATGGTCCTCACACCTCGTTCCGGGTTGAATGGAGCCAGCGCGCGCGGCAGTACTGCCGCGGGCGCCGACCGAGGCAGCGGCAGCCGTGACGCGCGGCAGAGATGAGGAGTCATGACCGACAGCAGCGCACCCAAGCCTGGCATCCCGAAGCCGGGCGCTCCCAGGCCCGGCGCACCGAAGCCCGGGGCCGTCAAACCCGGTGCCGTCAGGCCCTCTGCTCCGAAACCGTCCGCTCCCGCGGCCGTCCATCCACCTGCGGTGACGCCGCCGAGCGACCCGAGCCGTTTCGGGCGCGTCGACGAGGACGGCACCGCCTGGGTGATCACCGCCGAGGGCGAACGCCAAATCGGCTCGTGGCAGGCCGGGGACGCGGCCGAGGGCCTGGCGCACTTCGGTCGCCGTTACGACGACCTGGCCACCGAGGTGAGCCTGCTCGAGGCACGGCTGACCTCGGGTTCCGGCGATGCCCGCAAGACCCGGTCCGCTGCAGTCGCGTTGGCGCAGTCGCTGCCGACGGCGGCGGTGATCGGTGACGTCGACGCCCTCGCCCGCCGACTGGACGCCGTCATCGCGGGTTCGGAGGAGGCCGCGGAGGCGGCGAAGGTCGAACGCGAACACGAACGCGAGGAGCACACCCACCGCAAGGAGGAGCTCGCGGCCGAGGCCGAACGGATCGGAGCCGAGTCCACCCAGTGGAAGGCGGCGGGCGACCGGCTCCGCGGGATCCTCGACGAGTGGAAGACCATCCGCGGTGTCGACCGCAAGCTCGACGACGCCCTGTGGAAGCGGTACTCGAAGGCCCGGGAGGCGTTCAACCGCCGTCGCGGCGCCCACTTCGCCGAACTGGACCGCGAACGTGCCGCCGCGAAGGTCCGCAAGGAAGAGCTGTGCGAGCGCGCCGAGGCGCTGCAGGACTCCACCGACTGGGGTCCGACGGCCGCCGCGTTCCGTGACCTGCTGACCGAGTGGAAGGCGGCGGGCCGGGCTCCCCGCGAGGCCGACGACGCCCTGTGGAAGCGATTCAAGGCCGCGCAGGACGTCTTCTTCGGCGCCCGCAACGCCGCCGCGTCCGAGCGTGACGCCGAGTTCGAGGACAACGCCGTCGCGAAGGAGCACCTGCTCGAGGGCGCCACCCACATCGACCCCTCCAAGGATCTCGACGGGGCGCGGGCCGCGCTGCGCGATCTCCAGGAGAAGTGGGACGAGATCGGCAAGGTGCCGCGCGAGAAGATGCACGATCTCGAGGGCCGGCTGCACTCGATCGAGAAGAAGGTCCGGGAAGCCGCCGATTCGCAGTGGCGCCGCACCGACCCCGAGGCGATGGCGCGCGCGGCCCAGTTCCGTGAGCGGGTCGCTCAGTTCGAGGAGCAGGCCGCGAAGGCCACCGCCGCAGGCAAGGCGAAGGACGCCGAGAAGGCACTGGCGCAGGCGCAGCAGTGGCGCGAGTGGGCCGAGGCCGCCGAGGGTGCCGTCAACGACCGCTGACAGCCGCCACAGCACCGCGCCCCGCCGATCGACGATCGGCGGGGCGCGGTGCTGTCCGGTATCGCGTCAGCGATCACCCCAGAGGAGTTGATCGCCGGATTCGGCGGTCCGCCGGCGTCGTTCCTCCTCGGCCGCCAGCTGGAGTGCGGTGCGCTGCCACACCACGTGCACCCAGTGGAACGTCAGGACCATGATCAGGATCCAGCCGAAGACGAGGCCGATGCCCGGTCCTGCGCCGGACGAGCCGGGATCGAGGGTCTGACGCGACCAGATCGCGAGCATGCCGAACACGCTCGCGACCGCCGAACCTGCGACCGCGATCCACGCGAGCACCCAGCGTCGGGTGGCCAGCGCGAGCATTCCGAACACGACTCCGAAGACCAGCGTCAGCCAGACGAACACCCGCGACGGCAGCGCGATGTCCTCGGACAGCGCGACGTCGTTGCCGGCGAGTACGTCCCAGCCCTTCGCGGCACCGGTGTGCGGGAGGGCGAACGTCCCGGCGAGCAGCAGGACGCCGATCGCGACGACCAGTGCGCGCATGCCCGGATCAATCTCCCGGGCCACTTTCTTCTCGGCCGCGTCGATGTCCTCGCGGAACTCGTCGAAGGCCGAGTCCTTGTTGCTGTCGTTCTGCTTGCTCATGATCCACATCCGGTGACGGTCGGCAGCGGCGCAGGTACGCCGATCTGCGGGAGACCCAGGCCGACACCGATCGGCGGGGTCTTGGGGGTGATGCCACGCTCGTGCGAGTCGCCGGCCCGGGTACGCCGGTGGGTGAGCACCGCACCGTCGGCGATCAGGTGGTGGGGCGCGGCGCCGGTGACGACGGTGGTGATCACGTCTCCCGGGCGAACCCGCCCGTCGAGCGCCCCCTCGGGCCGGAAGTGCACCAGCCGGCCGTCGCGGGCGCGGCCGCTCATGCGCAGCGTCTCGGCGTTCTTGCGCCCCTCGCCCGCGGCGACGAGCAGCTCCACCTCGGCGCCGACCAGCTTCCGGTTCTCCTCGAGCGTGATCTGCTCCTGCAGCGCGATGAGCCGGTCGTAGCGCTCCTGCACGACCTCCTTGGGGAGCTGTCCGTCCATCTCCGCGGCGGGGGTGCCGGGACGCTTGGAGTACTGGAACGTGAACGCGCTGGTGAACCGCGCCTGTCGGACGACGTCGAGGGTGGCCTGGAAGTCCTCCTCGGTCTCGCCGGGGAACCCGACGATGATGTCGGTGGTGATGGCAGCGTGCGGCATCGCGGCGCGCACCTTGTCGATGATGCCGAGGAACTTGGCGCTGCGGTACGAGCGACGCATGGCCTTGAGGACGCGGTCCGAGCCGGACTGCAGCGGCATGTGCAGCTGCGGGCACACGTTGGAGGTCTGCGCCATCGCCTCGATGACGTCGTCGGTGAACTCGGCCGGGTGGGGGGACGTGAAGCGAACCCGCTCCAGCCCCTCGATGTCACCGCAGGCACGCAGCAGCTTCGCGAACGCACCGCGATCCCGCGGCGCGTCGGGGTCGGCGAAGGAGACGCCGTAGGCGTTGACGTTCTGACCGAGCAGCGTGACCTCGAGGACGCCCTCGTCGACGAGGGCCTGCACCTCGGCGAGGATGTCGCCGGGCCGGCGGTCGACCTCCTTGCCGCGCAGGGCGGGCACGATGCAGAACGTGCAGGTGTTGTTGCAACCGACGGAGATCGACACCCACCCCGCGTACGCGGACTCCCGCTTGGCCGGCAGCGTCGACGGGAAGGCCTCGAGCGAGTCGAGGATCTCGACCTGCGCCTCCTCGTTGTGCCGGGCGCGCTCCAGCAGCACCGGCAGCGATCCGATGTTGTGGGTGCCGAACACGACGTCGACCCACGGCGCCTTCTTGACCACGGTGTCGCGGTCCTTCTGTGCGAGGCACCCGCCGACGGCGATCTGCATGCCGGGCCGGGCGTCCTTGGTCGGCCGCAGATGCCCGAGCGTCCCGTAGAGCTTGTTGTCGGCGTTCTCCCGGACCGCGCACGTGTTGAAGACGAGAAGGTCGGGGTCGGTGCCGGGCGCGGCCTTGGTGTAGCCGGCGTCCTCGAGCAGACCCGACAGTCGCTCCGAGTCGTGCACGTTCATCTGGCAGCCGAAGGTGCGCACCTCGTAGCTGCGCTGGATCGTCACGGGCTGCCCCGTCACGGGCGTCGGGAGGGTGTCGGGGTCCATCGTGTCCACCCCCTCAGGGTACGGGCCCACCGGGAACTGCCTGCACGGCGTCCGTCACCCCGTGCTGCGATCGGCGACGTCGGCGGGCAGATGCCGCCCTGGTCCGACGTGCGCCTCGGCGCGCATCCGGTCGACCATGTGCGGGTAGTGCAGCTCGAACGCGGGCCGCTCCGACCGGATCCGGGGCAGCTCGGTGAAGTTGTGCCGCGGCGGCGGGCAGCTGGTCGCCCACTCCAGGGAGTTGCCGAACCCCCACGGGTCGTCGACGGTCACCGGTTCGCCGTAGCGGTAGCTGGTGAAGACGTTCCACAGGAACGGCAACGTCGAGGCACCGAGGATGAACGCGCCGATCGTGGAGATCGTGTTCAGCGTGGTGAACCCGTCGGAGGGCAGGTAGTCGGCGTAGCGCCGCGGCATGCCCTCGTTGCCGAGCCAGTGCTGCACCAGGAACGTGGTGTGGAACCCGATGAACGTGGTCCAGAAGTGCCACTTCGCGAGCCGCTCGTTCATCATCCGGCCGGTCATCTTCGGGAACCAGAAGTAGATGCCGGCGTAGGTGGCGAACACGATGGTGCCGAAGAGCACGTAGTGGAAGTGCGCGACGACGAAGTACGAGTCGGTGACGTGGAAGTCGAGCGGCGGGCTGGCGAGCACCACCCCGGACAGGCCACCGAACAGGAACGTCACGACGAAGCCGACCGCGAACAGCATCGGCGACTCGAACGTCAGCTGGCCCTTCCACATGGTGCCGATCCAGTTGAAGAACTTCACACCGGTCGGGATCGCGATGAGGAAGGTCATGAACGAGAAGAACGGCAGCAGCACGGCGCCGGTGGCGTACATGTGGTGCGCCCACACCGCCATCGACAGCGCCGCGATCGACATCGTCGCGTACACCATGCCGGTGTAGCCGAACAGGGGTTTGCGGCTGAACACCGGGATCACCTCGGTGATGATGCCGAAGAACGGTAGGGCGACGATGTACACCTCGGGGTGGCCGAAGAACCAGAACAGGTGCTGCCACAACAGGTTTCCACCGTTGCCGGGGTCGAAGACGTGGGCACCGAGGCGCCGGTCGGCGTACAGCCCCATCAACGCCGCCGTCAGGACCGGGAACGCGAGCAGCACCAGGATCATCGTGACGAGGATGTTCCAGGTGAAGATCGGCAACCGGAACATCGTCATCCCGGGGGCGCGCAGACAGATCACGGTGGTGATCATGTTGACGCCACCGAGGATGGTCCCGACACCGGCGATCGCCAGGCCCATGATCCACAGGTCCGCGCCGACACCCGGCGTGTGCACGGCGTCGGTCAGCGGGCTGTACGCGGTCCACCCGAAGTCGGCCGCGCCGCCGGGGGTGACGAAACCGGCCATCACGATCAGCGCCCCGAACAGGTACAGCCAGTAACTCAGCGCGTTCAGCCGCGGGAACGCCACGTCGGGGGCACCGATCTGCAGCGGCAGGATGTAGTTCGCGAAACCGAAGACGATCGGCGTCGCGTAGAGCAGCAGCATGACCGTGCCGTGCATCGTGAACAGCTGGTTGAACTGCTCGTTCGACAGGAACTGCAGACCGGGGACGGCGAGCTCGGCCCGCATCAGCAACGCCATCAACCCACCGGCGAGGAAGAACGCGAACGACGTCACCAGATACAGCACCCCGAGCACCTTGGGGTCGGTCGTGGTGACCATCTTGTAGATGTACGAGCCCTTGGGGCCGAGGCGCGCAGGGAAGGGTCGGGTGGCCTCGGGGTTCGGGGCCGGAGACGTCGCGGTCATCGCGGCCACCCCGGTCGGCGGTGGTCGGACAGAGCGGATGGGTACGACATCGAGCCCCCTCGACAGGCTGGTTCGTACGTCCATCCAGTAAACACCGATCGCCGGGCCGCGGACAGGGGGCGTCCGCCGCGCACCGGAACCGTTCGGTTCGGTAAATGTTCCATTACGTCGACTGGCCGAACACCCGTAAAGATTGGGGTTCGCCTTTCCCAACCCCTAGTGTCGTCGACTATGACGAACGCGGGCGATCCCGTTGCCGGCGCGCCGGACGGCGCTTCCCCCACGATGATCTCGATGTCCGGTGTGCAGAAGCACTTCGGCGACCTGCACGTGCTGCGCGACATCACCCTCGACGTCCCCACCGGTCAGGTGGTGATCGTCGTCGGCCCGTCCGGCTCCGGGAAGTCGACGTTGTGCCGCACGATCAATCGCCTCGAACCCGTCGACGAGGGCACGATTCTCGTCGACGGACGGGAACTGCCCGCGGAGGGCAAGGCACTGGCCGCCCTGCGCGCCGACGTCGGCATGGTGTTCCAGTCGTTCAACCTGTTCGCGCACAAGACGATTCTCGACAACGTGATGCTCGCGCCGGTCAAGGTCCGCAAGACGAGCAAGGCCGACGCGAAGGCCCGCGCCGTCGAACTGCTCGACCGGGTCGGCATCGGCAACCAGGCCGACAAGTATCCGGCGCAGCTGTCCGGCGGACAGCAGCAGCGGGTCGCGATCGCCCGGGCCCTCGCGATGAACCCGAAGGTGATGTTGTTCGACGAGCCCACCTCCGCCCTCGATCCGGAGATGGTCAGCGAGGTCCTCGACGTGATGACCGCCCTCGCCAGGGAGGGCATGACGATGCTCGTGGTAACCCACGAGATGGGATTCGCCCGCAAGGCCGGCGACCGTGTCCTGTTCATGGCCGACGGTCAGATCGTCGAGGACACCGACCCCGACACGTTCTTCACCGCGCCGAAGTCCGACCGCGCCAAGGATTTCCTCGGAAAGATCCTCGGCCACTGACCACGTCCGCCACCCGCAGAAGGAAAGGAACACCATGAGGATCACCCGCGCGCTCCGCGCAGGCATCGGCGTGCTCGCAGTCGCCGTCGTCGCCACCGCCTGTGGCGGCGACGAGGAGAAGAGCGCCAGCCAGAGCGCCGAGTCCGGCACCCTGACCGTCGGAATCAAGTTCGACCAGCCGGGACTCGGCCTGCGCAATCCGGACGGCACCTTCAGCGGTTTCGACGTCGACGTCGCGACCTACGTCGCCGACAAGCTCGGGGTTCCGGCATCCGGCATCACGTTCAAGGAATCGCCGTCCGCGCAGCGCGAGACGCTGATCCAGAACGGCGAGGTCGACTACGTCGTCGCCACCTACTCGATCACCGACGCCCGCAAGGAGAAGGTCGACTTCGCCGGCCCGTACCTGGTGACCGGGCAGTCGCTGCTGGTGCGCTCGGACAACACCGACATCACCGGCCCGGAGTCGCTGAACGGCGGCAAGAAGTTGTGCTCGGTGACCGGCTCCACCCCGGCACAGAAGGTCAAGGACACCTACGCCAACGACGTGCAGTTGCAGGAGTTCGACACGTATTCCGCGTGCGTCGAGGCGCTGCGCAACGGCGCGGTGGACGCGGTGACCACCGACGCGGTGATCCTGGCCGGCTACGCCGCACAGTACCCGGGTCAGCTGAAGGTGGTCGGTGACACCTTCAGCACCGAGAAGTACGGCATCGGACTCGCCAAGGGCGACACCGAGACCCGCAACAAGATCAACGACGCGATCGAGGCGATGATCGCGGACGGTTCGTGGCAGGCCGCGCTGGAGAAGAACGTCGGCCCCTCCGGGTACCCGATCCCGGCACCCCCGACGGTCGACCGCTACTAACAGGCGCTCCGCGCCAGTGGTGGGGGGTGGGGGGGCCCCGCGGCCCCCCCCCCCGCCGCCGCCCCCCCCCCCCCCGGGGGGGGCCGGGGGGGCGGCGGAGCGCGGCCCGGGGGGGGGGGGGAGGGAGCGGCGGGGCCGCGGGCCCCCGGC
>NZ_JBIAOU010000001.1:663522-1049243 GCF_042879035.1 Rhodococcus sp. NPDC003318
CGCCTGGATTACTTTGGGGGGCACCCATCACAACCGGGCGGCGCCCCCCCCCCCCCCCCGGGGGGCGCCCCCGCCCCCCCCCCCCCCCCCCCCCCCCCACCACTGCGGCGACGCCGCAGGAGGGAACTCGTGGACCTGCTCAGCGAGTACGGGGATCAGCTGATCTCCGCGTTCTGGACGACGATCCAGCTGACCGTGCTGTCGGCGATCGGTGCCCTGGTGATCGGTACCGTCCTCGCCGCGATGCGGGTCTCCCCCGTCCCGGTGGCGCGCTGGCTGGGCACGGCCTACGTGACGATCTTCCGCAACACCCCACTGACGCTGATCATCATCTTCTGCTCGTTCGGCATCTACCAGACGATGGGGATCCGGCTCGCCCCGGAGAATTCCCCGACGTCGTTGGTGGACAACAACTTCCGACTCGCCGTCCTGGGCCTGAGCATCTACACGGCCGCGTTCGTGTGTGAATCGCTGCGGTCGGGCATCAACACCGTGCACGTCGGACAGGCCGAGGCGGGCCGCTCGCTCGGCCTGACGTTCGGGCAGAATCTGCGGCTGATCGTGTTGCCGCAGGCGTTCCGGGCGGTGATCGCCCCGCTCGGCAGTGTCCTGATCGCGTTGACGAAGAACACCACGATTGCCTCGGTGATCGGCGTCGCGGAGGCATCGCTCCTGATGAAGACGATGATCGAGAACGAGGCGGCGATCTTCGTCGTCGGTGGGATCTTCGCGCTCGGCTTCGTGATCCTGACCCTGCCGATGGGGCTGCTGTTCGGGTATCTCGGCAAGCGACTGGAGGTGGCCCGATGAGCGCCCAGGCGACCGTCCTCTACGACGCTCCCGGTCCCCGGGCCCGCGTGAACTACCGCATCGCGTCGGCGGTGGTCGCGGCCGCGCTGCTCGCCGTCGCGTACGCCGTGTACCGGGCCCTCGACGCGAAGGGCCAGCTCACCTCCGAGAAGTGGAGTCCCTTCCTCGAGGCCACGTCGTGGACCACCTACCTGATCCCCGGCATCCGCGGCACCCTGGTCGCGGCGGCCATCTCGATCGTGCTCGCCCTGATCCTCGGCGCGGTGCTCGGCATCGGGCGGCTGTCGGATCACCGCACGGTACGGGCGGTGTCCGGTGTCGTCGTGGAACTGTTCCGGGCGATCCCGGTGCTGATCCTGATGATCTTCGCCTATCAGGTGTTCGCCGAGTACGAGGTGTTCAAGTCGCGGTACCTGGCGCTGGCGGCGGTGGTGACGGGCCTGACGCTCTACAACGGGTCGGTGATCGCCGAGATCGTCCGGGCGGGCATCCTCTCGCTCCCGAAGGGACAGACCGAGGCCGCTCAGGCTCTCGGGATGCGCAAGAGCCTGATCATGCGGACCATCCTGCTGCCGCAGGCGGTCACGGCGATGCTGCCCGCGATCATCTCGCAGATGGTGGTGGCGTTGAAGGACTCCGCACTGGGCTACCTGATCGGCTATGTCGAGGTGGTGCGGTCCGGCCAGCAGCTCGGCGCCTTCTACGGCAACTACCTGCCGGCACTGCTGGTGGTCGCGGCGATCATGATCGTGCTGAACTCCGCACTGTCTGCGCTCGCGACCTATGTCGAGAAGCGGCTGCGGCGGGGACGCCGCGGTCGCGCCGTGTCGGCACCGACCGCGGTCCCCGTCACCGCCGTTCCGGGCATGGACCTGACCGGAAACGAACCGGAAGTACGCGGTTAGCCGAGTCAGCGGTCGAGGTCGCCGGCGTCCGTGCCCGCTTCGGCGAGTGCGGTTTTCACGACGTCGAAGGCCATGCCCTGCGGGTAGCCGCGGCGGGCGAGCATCGAGACCAGCCGACGCACCAGGCGATCGCGTTCACTGCTGCGCCCGCCCGGACCGTCGACCTCGAAGTCGAGTGAGGCCGATCTGAGCTTGCGGCGCACCAGTTCCGCGGCGCGCTCACGTTCGTCCTCGGCGTCGATCTGGTCGAGCGCGACGGCCGCGACATCCGGTGCCACGCCCTTGGTCCGCAGTTCCATCGCCAGGGCACGCTTGCCCTTGCCGGACCAGACGTGCCGGGAGTTGACCCACTGGGACGCGAAGGCGGCGTCGTCGACCAGCCCGACCTCGGCGAGCCGGTCGAGGACGGCGACGACGACATCCGCGTCGAAACCCTTGTCCGTCAGCTTCTTCGACAGCTCGGCGCGACTGCGGGCGCGGTCCGTCAGGAGGCGCAGGCACAGGTCCTTGGCCTGCGCCTCCTGCTCGGCGGGTGTCCGCGACGCGACATCGGCGCCGCGCCGCGGATCGGGCCGGCGGCGTTCCCGAGGGCGGTCCTCCGGGTCCACGGCGCGCGTCCTAGAAGTCGACCGGCGCGTCGTCGGTGTCCTCCGCCGTCACGTCGGCACCGATGCCCAGCTTCTCCTTGATCTTCTTCTCGATCTCGTCGCGGATGTCGGTGTTCTCGAGCAGGAACTTGCGGGCGTTCTCCTTGCCCTGGCCCAGCTGGTCGCCCTCGTAGGTGAACCAGGACCCCGACTTGCGGATGAAGCCGTGCTCGACACCCATGTCGATCAGCGAGCCCTCCTTCGAGATGCCCTGGCCGTAGAGGATGTCGAACTCGGCCTGCTTGAACGGCGGCGACACCTTGTTCTTGACGACCTTGACGCGGGTCCGGTTGCCGACCGCGTCGCCGCCGTCCTTGAGGGTCTCGATGCGGCGCACGTCGAGCCGCACCGAGGAGTAGAACTTGAGCGCCTTACCACCGGTGGTGGTCTCCGGCGAACCGAACATGACGCCGATCTTCTCGCGCAGCTGGTTGATGAAGATGGCGGTGGTGCCCGAGTTGTTCAGGGCACCGGTCATCTTCCGCAGCGCCTGGCTCATCAGGCGGGCCTGCAGACCGACGTGGCTGTCGCCCATCTCGCCCTCGATCTCGGCGCGCGGCACCAGCGCGGCCACCGAGTCGACGACGATGATGTCGAGCGCGCCGGAACGGATCAGCATGTCGGCGATCTCGAGCGCCTGCTCGCCGGTGTCCGGCTGGGAGACCAGCAGCGCGTCGGTGTCGACACCGAGCTTGCGGGCGTACTCCGGGTCGAGGGCGTGCTCGGCGTCGATGAACGCGGCGATACCGCCCGCGACCTGCGCATTGGCGACCGCGTGCAGGGCGACGGTCGTCTTACCGGAGGACTCCGGACCGTAGATCTCGACCACCCGGCCGCGGGGCAGACCACCGATACCGAGCGCGACGTCCAGCGCGATGGAGCCGGTGGGGATCACCGAGATCGGCTGGCGGGCCTCCTCCCCGAGGCGCATCACCGAGCCCTTGCCGAAGTTCTTGTCGATCTGCGCCAGCGCGAGCTCGAGAGCCTTGTCGCGATCGTGTGCCTGCGGTGCCATCGGTTGTCTCCTTGGTCAGCGACTGGTGTTCGGTCAGCAACTCGTGTCCGAGCGGGTCTTTCCTTCTGATGCCGTCACCGTAGAGGGGGGCACCGACAAACTCCGTCGGCGCGGACTGACGTGCACACTTCCAGCATAGGGGAACAGGTGTTCGAGTCAATGAGGCGGGACCGCGTGTCGACCCCGGCACGGGCAGCTACCAGCGGTTACGCGGCACCTCGAACTCGGCGCACAGCGCACGCCACACCTCGCGCGGTTCCCGGCCCTCCTCGATGGCCTGGGCCGCGGTCTTGCCGCCCAGGCTGAGCAGCACGTGGTCCACCAACAGCGATTCGCCGTACAGGCGGCCGAACTCGCCGTGCACCAGCTCGTTGAACTCGGTCAGTCGCACACCCGCCACGGTAGCCGGACGGGAAGCAGGCCGTCACCCCGGCGTCGACCCCGCGACAGCAGCGGCCCGACACACCGTCACCGGATCCGCGACGTCGGCGGCCGTGTCCGCCGCACGGCGCGCCGACTCCGCGAAGGACGGTTCGTCCAGCACCCGCAGCACCGCCTCCCGCAGCGTGTCGGCGCCCAGGGGACGTACCAGCAGCGCACCGCCCTGCCGGGCCGCCCGGTTCGCCAACTCCCACTGGTCACCGCCGCCGGGCACCGTGACGGCCGGCACGCCGGCCAGCAGCGTCTTCGCCAGCATGCCGTGCCCGCCACCGCACACCACCACGGAGGCGTCGGCGAGCAGTGCGTCCTGTCGACCCAGGCCGGCATGCGCCCACGGCGGCAGGTCCGCGGGTGGAGCGTCGAGCATCGACGCCACCACCCGAACGCCGGTGCCGTCGAGCGCCGCCAGCGCCGTCTCGAGCATCCCCTCGGCGCCGGTGTGCGCGGTGGACGGCGCGATCATGACCAGCGGACCGTCGCCGGCCGGCGGATCGAGCAGGTCGGCCGTCGGTTCCCACAGCAGCGGGCCGACGACGTGCGCGTGCTCGGGCCAGTCCGGGCGCGGCATCTCGAGCGCGGGCAGCGTCGCGATCAGCCTGGCTGCGGGACCGGGATCGTCCGCGGACAGCCCGACCCCGATCCGGGCCTCGGACCGTTGCCGCAGGCCCTGTTTGATCGACCGAGCGGTCGCGGCCCGCATCACACTGTCCCGCAGACGTCCCCGCATTCCCTCCCCCGGCGCGAGTCCGCTCCCGATCGGCGGCAATCCCCTGGACGGCGCGTACAGCGGGTGCGGGGACAGCTCCACCCACGGCACGTCGAGACGTTCGGCGGCCATCCCCCCGCCCGCAGTGAGGATGTCGGAGACGACGAGGTCGGGCAGCATCGCGCTCAGGTCGGGCAGGATCTCCGTGGAGATGTACGCCGCCCGCGAGTGGATCCGGGCACCCGCGTCCAGGTCGTCGTCCTGAGGCCGCGGCGCCAACCCTTTGAGCCTGCGCACCGAGATACCCGCCGCCCTCGCGTGCCCGAGCCACCGATCACCGGTGAACAGCACCGGATCATCGCCCGCCGCAAGGAATTTCAGACACAGGGCGATTGCGGGGATGGCATGACCGGGATCCGGTCCGGCGACGACGGCGACACGCATCCGACCAGGGTGCCACAGTCGCCGTTCAGCCGGACACGAGCGGCCCGAGAGCACGGCCGGTGAGCTCGACGATCCCCGGCTCGTGACCGTTGGCGACCAGGTTCACCACGATCCCGTCGATGCCGTGGTCGAGGACGCGAGTCTGGATCTGCTCGGCGACCTCGTCCGGGTCGCCGACGAACTGGCGGTCGGTCGCGGCGGCGCGGGCCTCGTCGGGCAGGGCGTCCAGATCCACCCCACGGGAGAGGAGGAACTCGCGCTGCAGCTGCCGGGCCCGGTCGCCGTCCTCGTCGATCATCACGAAGGCCAGGAAGCTGGTTTCGAGCGTGGTGCGGTCCCGACCCTCCTCCTCGCAACGCCGGGCGAGTGCGTCGAGTTTGCGTGGGAGCTCCGAGGCGTTGCAGATGATGTTGAGGTGGTCGGCGTATCGAGCCGCGTATCCGAACGTCTTGCGTTCACCACCACCACCGAGCAGGACGGGCAGGTCGTCGCGGATCCGTGGTTCGTTGATCGCGCTCTCGGTGCGATACCACTTGCCCTCGACCGTCGGGCGCTGCCCCCGCAGCATCGGCACGATGATCTCGAGGGCCTCGCCGAGGCGCTCGAATCGGTCGCCGAACGTACCGAACTCGTAACCGAACTGTCGGTGTTCGAGTTCGAACCAGCCGGCACCGATCCCGAGAACCGCGCGTCCACCGCTGACCACGTCGAGGGTGGTGACCGTCTTCGCCAGCATCGGCGGATTGCGGTACGTGTTGCCGGTGACCAGCGCGGAGAGCTTGATCTCGGTGGTCGCCATCGCCAGCCCGGCGAGCGCGGTGTACGCCTCGAGCATCGGCTCGTCCGGCTCGCCGATACCGGGCAGTTGGTAGAAGTGGTCCATCACGAACGCGGTGTCGAAGCCGGCGGCCTCGGCCTCGCGGGCCTGGGCCACGACGGTCGGGAAGAGTTCCCGCACGGGGGTCCCGTAGCTGAAGTTGGGCATCTGGTATCCGAGCCGAATACTCATGACGCCCAACGCTACTCCCCGGCCCCGGATCCCGCGCCGGGCCGCGAGGTATGCGCGGTATGCCCGATCAGAACTCCATGCCGGCGTCGGCGCCCATCTGCATCGTGGTGTTCGCACCGTCGAGGCTCTCGCGGATGATGTCGGCGTGTCCCGCGTGCTGGGCCGTCTCCCGCAGGATGTGCATCAGGATCTTGATGCCGCTCCACCACTGCCGCTCAGGCGACCAGGGCGCGGTCGGCAGCGGCACCAGCACATCGAGGTCGAGGTCGCGTACCGCGGCCTCGGTCTCCTCGGCCGCGGCGGCGTGGTCGGCCAGCAACGCGGCGAGGGTGTCGTCGGCACCGACCGTCCAGGATTCCGTACCCGCGGCCATGTCGAACTCGGCGTTCTCGTCCCGCTCGACCAGCGTGCGGATCCAGCCCCGCTCGGTACCCGTGACGTGCTTGAGGAGGGCGATCAGCGTCAGCTCGCTCGTAGTCGACCGGGTCCGGGCACCCTCCTCGTCCAGGCCCCGGTAGGCGATCAGGAACGTGCGGCGCTGCTCGGCGAGCAGGTCGAGAATGTCGGACTTGGCGTTGCTCCGGGATCCAGAGGTCGCTGCGCTGCGGGATTCGGTGGTCATGGCGAGGCACTCCCGAGGGGTCGGTTTCAACCGTGTCGTACCGGACGGATCCAGCCTACGACCGGGGTCCGACACGAACCGTCAGCCGAGCGCGTCGAGCGCCGCCTCGAGCGCGCGGTCGCGATCCTCGGGGACGAGGCCGATGCGGGTGCGCCGGTCGAGGAGGTCGTCGACGTCCAGGGCGCCCTCATGCGTGACCGCGAACGCGAGTTCGGCTCGGGTGACGTCGATTCCGGTGGCCACCGGGGTCAGGTCACCGGCCGCGGCGACGGCCGCGGACTCGGCACCGTAGCGGGCGACCAGCGCTGCCGGGAGTCCGGTCGGGACCACTCCGGCACCGACCACGGGCAGGTTCCGCGTGACACAGGTGCCGGCCGCGAGCCCGCCGACGCGCACCGCCGCGTCCACGCCCTCCTGCGCCATTCGCCGGTACGTCGTGAGCTTCCCGCCGACGACGCTGACCACACCGCTGCCCGAGGTCAGGACGGCATGGTTGCGGGACAGGTCGGCGGTGGCACCGTCGCCGCTGTCGAGCAGCGGACGCAGTCCGGCGTAGCTCGCCAGCACGTCGGCGCGGGTCAGTGCGACGCCGAGCGCGGTGTTGACGGTCGTCAACAGGAAGTCGATCTCGGCGTCGGTGGCGACCGGGACGTCGGGGATCTCGCCGGGCGCGGCCTCGTCGGTCAGCCCGAGGTACACGCGGCCCAACTGGGCGGGCAACGCGAACACGAAGCGGTTGGTGGCGCCGGGAATCGGGACCGTCAGCGCCGCGGTCGGATTGCCGAGCCGCTCCGCGGCGAGCACCAGATGGCTGCCGCGGCTGGGTTTGAGCGTGATCGCGGGATCGACCTCGCCGGCCCACACCCCGGTCGCGTTCACCACGGCACGGGGACGGACGGTCAGTTCCTCGCCCGTCCTCTCGTCCCGCAGCCGCACCGAGTCGCCGGTGACGTCGTACGCACCGACGCGAGTGAGGATCCTCGCGCCGTACCCGGCTGCCGTCCGGGCCAGTGCGACGACGAGCCGGGCGTCGTCGACGAGCTGTCCGTCGAAGGCCAGCAGACCGCCGCGCAGATCCTCGCGGCGGACGGCCGGCGCCAACGCGATCGTCTCCGCACACCCGATCCGGCGTGAGCGCGGCAGCACCGCGGCCGGGGTGCGCGCGGTCGCGCGCAGCAGGTCGCCCGCGAGAAAGCCGGTCCGCACCAGCGTCTTCTCGAACCCGCCCACCGACGGCAGAAGCGGAACCAGTTGCGGCAGGGCCCGGATCAGGTGAGGCGCCGTGCGGGTCATCAGGATGCCCCGTTCGACGGCGCTCTCCCGCGCGATCCCGACATTGCCGGTCGCGAGGTAACGCAGGCCGCCGTGCGCGAGCTTCGAACTCCACCGGCTGGTGCCGAACGCGAGGTCGCGGCGTTCGACCAGGACGGTGCGCAGCCCGCGGGACGCGGCGTCGAGCGCGACCCCGGCGCCCGTGACGCCGCCGCCGATCACCAGTAGGTCGATCGGCGCACCGTCGCCGAGTTCGGCCAGTTCGCGGCCACGACGCCGCGCATCGAGTGCGGTGGGTGCATGCGCGTACACGAGGAACTCCTAGCTCCGGGCGGTCAGATAGGCGTCGACCGCGGTGGTCAGCTCGGCGAGCAGGTTCTCGGGCCGCACCAGTTCCGCGACCATCGCCGCGGACTGCACCGCGGACTGGGCCATCAGCAGCACCATCGTCGCGATCGCGACGGGGTCGCCGCCGCGGATCGAGCCGTCGGCCTGGCCCTGCTCGACCGCGTCGACGATGCGGTCGAGCAGGGCGCGCTGACTGGTGCCGAGCCGGTCGACGACGTAGGTGACGAGGACCTCGGGATCCGACCGCAGGATCTTCACGAACAGGGGATGCGTGCGCACCGTGCCCGCCACCTGCGTCACCACCTCCACCAGTTGGGCCCGCATGGTCCCGGATCCGGAGGGCGGCGGCACGGTGAGCGCGATCTCCCTGGTCAGCAGGTCGGCCACGATCGCCTGGGTGTCGGGCCAGCGCCGGTACACGGTCGGCCGGCTCACCCCGGCGCGACGGGCGATCTCGGCGAGGGTGGTGCGCCGCATCCCGAACTCGAGCATGCACGTGCGCGCGGCGTCGAGGATCTGGTCGTCGACACTGCGGGCGGTGGGCTCGAGGCCGGGCAATTCATCGTTACGGATAGACATCGTGTGTAACACTGTAATGCATGACCGACACCACAGCGACCGGGTTGCCCGCACGACCGGCGAGCGCCGCCCCGATCATGGAGTGGGACGCCTGGGGCCTCGGGGAGTTCCGGAAGCAGCTCTCGCCGCAGGTCCTGGGGTTGCTCAGGGCAGCGCTCGGCGTCGACGCCGCACAGACCGCACCCCCGGAGGAATCCACGGTCACGCTGCGTCCGAGCACCCTCACCGACGCGCAACGCGCGGACCTGCACACACGACTCGGCGCCGAGAACGTCCACACCGACGAGGGCACCCGACTCCGTCATGCCGGCGGCAAGTCCACCCCGGACCTGTTGCGCCGCAAGGACACCGGTGCGCAGGACGCGCCGGACGCGGTCGTGCTCCCCGGCTCGCACACCGAGATCCTCGGACTGCTGCGATGGTGCGCCGACCAGCGGATCGCGGTCGTCCCGTTCGGCGGCGGCACCAGCGTCGTCGGGGGCCTGGACCCGGTGCGCGGCGAGTTCGCCGCAGTCCTCGCCCTCGACCTGCGGCGCCTCGACTCCCTCCTCGACCTCGACCCGGTGTCCGGGATCGCGGTGCTGCAGGCCGGGCTGACCGGACCTCAGGCGGAGGAACTGCTCGGCGCCCGCGGCTTCTCGCTCGGGCACTTCCCCCAGAGTTTCCAGTTCGCCACCATCGGCGGCTTCGCCGCGACCCGCTCCTCCGGTCAGGCGTCGGCCGGGTACGGACGCTTCGACGACATGGTCGAGCGCGTCGTCGTGGCCACGCCCGCCGGAACGCTCGACCTCGGTCGCGGTCCGGCGTCCGCCGCCGGGCCCGACCTGCGTGAGCTGGTCGTCGGTTCGGAGGGCACCTTCGGTGTCATCACCGAGGTCGCGGTGCGGGTCCACCGCGTTCCCGAGACCACCGCCTATCGGGCGTGGTCGTTCCCCGACTTCGACACCGGCGCGACCGCATTGCGTTCCGTCGTGCAGGCCGGGGCGGCGCCGACGGTGCTGCGCCTGTCCGACGAGGCGGAGACGGGCGTCAACCTCGCACTCGCCGGAGACATCGGGGGCGAGAGTCCCACGTCGGGATGCCTGGCGATCACCACGTTCGAGGGCACGTCCGACCACGTGCGGGCCCGGTCCGCGGAAGCGGGTGCACTGCTGGCCGCAGCGGGCGGCACCGACCTCGGTGACGGGCCGGCCCGGTCGTGGGAGCACGGCCGGTTCGACGCACCGTACCAGCGCGACGCGCTGCTCGCGGCGGGCGCGACCGTCGAGACGCTCGAAACCGCGACGCACTGGTCGAACCTGACGACCCTGCGCAGCGCCGTCACCACGGCCCTCACCGAATCCCTTGCCGCGCAGGGCACCCCACCGCTGGTGATGTGCCACATCTCCCACACCTACCCGACCGGGGCGTCGCTCTACTTCACCGTGGTGTGCGGCCAGACCGCGGACCCGCTGGCCCAGTGGGCCGCCGCCAAACGCGCGGCCGGTGACGCGATCGTCGCCGCGGGCGGCACCATCACCCACCATCACGCCGTCGGCCGCGACCACCGCCCCTGGATGGCCGACGAGGTCGGGGACCTCGGTACGACCGTCCTGCGCGCCGTCAAGGAGGCACTCGACCCCGTCGGAATCCTCAACCCGGGCAAGCTGATCCCGTGAACACGGTGACGGTCCTGACCAATCCGCACGCCGGCGGCGGCCGTCCTCACGAGGTGGCCGCAGCGGCGACGGCGCGCCTGCGGGTCCGGGGCCTCGCCGTCACCGAGATCGTGGGCGGCACCGCGGAGGAGGCCCTCGCGCTCACCCGCGCCGCCGTCGGGTCGGGCACCGACGCCGTGGTCGCGGTCGGTGGGGACGGTCTGATCAACATCGCGTGGCAGGCGCTGGCCGGCACCGGGGTGCCGCTCGGGGTGATTCCCGCCGGAACCGGAAACGACCACGCGCGGTTGTTCCACATCCCCGTCGACGACCCCGTCGCCGCCGCGGACATCGTCGCGGACGGCGACGTCGCGGCGATCGATCTGGGCCGCGTCCACCTGGAAGGCGGTGGCTCGCACTGGTTCGGCACCGTGCTGGCCAGCGGATTCGACTCCCTCGTCACCGAACGGGCGAACCGGATGCGGTGGCCACGCGGGCCGATGCGCTACAACCTCGCGATGCTCGCGGAACTGGCGAGCCTGCGCGCCATCCCGTACCGCATCGTCCTCGACGACCGCACCCTCGAGGTGGAGGCGGCGATGGTGTCGTTGGGCAACGGCACGTCGTACGGCGGCGGCATGCGCATCGCGCCCGCCGCGAGTCTGACCGACGGACTGTTCGACGTGATCGTCGTCGCGCCGGGCAGCCGGACCAGATTGGTGCGCCTGTTCCCGACCGTCTACAAGGGCACCCATGTCGAACTCGACGAGGTGCGGGTGTTCCGATCCCGCCGAGTGCGTCTGGAGGCTCCGGGAATCGTCGCCTACGCCGACGGCGAACGCATCACCCCACTGCCCGTCGACATCGAGACGGTGCCCGGCGCCGGGCAGGTCCTCGTCGGCGCACCGGTCACGTGAACCGGTAGAGCTCGAACCCGACCGCGCGCTCGGCGGCGAAGCCGTCGCGGGGGCCGGTTGCCATGGCGATCTGCGCAGCCGCCTGCTCGGCAACCGGGACATCGCCGAGCGCGGCGAGGTAGCGCGCGTGCTCGGTCAGCGACGCCACGGCCCGGTCGACGGTCTCCGTGACGTCGACCGCGTGCGTCACGCCGACCATCACGTTCACCGCCACCCACCGCACGCCGGTCCAGCGGGGTTCGGTGAGGTCGGGGAAGATCCACTCGTTGGCGGCGTCGGACACCGCGTCGAGCGCGGCCTGCCCGACCGCACGGTGGTCGGCGCTGTTGCGCATCCCCGGCGCCCACGTCTCGTGGTGGTTCATGGTGACGACGAGTTCGGGGCGGTGTCGGCGGATCGCGGCGGCGAGCGATCGGCGCAGTCCGAGACCGTACTCGAGGCGTCCGTCGGGGTGGCCGAGGAACTCGACCTCGCTCACACCGACAACCGCGGCGGACCGACGTTCCTCCTCTTCCCGCGTCCGCCCGCACTCCGCCGGTGCGAGTCCCTCGATCCCCGCCTCCCCGCTGGTCGCGAGGACGTAGCGGACGTCCTTGCCCTGCCCGGTCCACCGGGCGACGGCGGCCGCGCAGCCGTACTCGATGTCGTCGGGGTGCGCGACGATCACGACGCCGCGCTGCCAGTCCTCGGGAACGCTCTCGATCTCCATGCGTGTCAGGATGCCTCCCGGCCGGCCGGCGTGCGGGACGCGACGCGCAGATCCGTCAACCACAGGACCGCTCCGCCGATCGCGAGAGCCAGTCCGAGCCAGCAGACACCCGCCCATCCGTGCGTCGACCATGCGACCGATCCCAGCGCGGATCCCGTTGCGCCGCCGATGAAGTACGCGGTCATGTAGACGGAGGTGACACGCGCGCGGGCGTGCGGCGCGAGGGTGTAGACGATGCTCTGGTTGCTCACGTGCACACTCTGCAACGCCATGTCGGCGACGATCATCGCGATCAGGAAGGCAACCAGGTGCTGTGCACCGAGCCCGAACAGCGCCCACGACGCGCACAGCAGCAGCACTCCCCCGCCGGAGGTGAACTGGACGAGGCCGCGGTCCGCGAGCCGCCCGGTCGCGTTGGCCATCAGCGCTCCGGCGACCCCGGCCAACCCGACCAGTCCGATCGCGACGTCGTCGAGCCCGAACGGGTCGCCCGACAGGAGGAACGCCATGGTTGCGAAGACGACGCCGACGGACGCGAAGCTCACCGCCCCGAGCGCGCCGCGGATCCGCAGGCGTGGCTCGTCACGCACCAGCCGCCCCATCGACGCGAGGATCCCTCCGTAGCCCAGACCGAGGTCCTCACGCGAGGACGGCAGCGCCCGCCACAGCGCGAGCGCGATCACCACCATCACCACCGCGGAGACCCGGTAGACGGTCTGCCAGCCGCCGAGTCCGGACAGGAGACCGGCGACGCTGCGGGCGAGGAGGATACCGACGAGCAGGCCACTCATGACGGTGCCGACCGCCGTCGCCCGGCGTCCCGGCTCGGCCAGGGTCGCCGCGAACGGCACGAGCACCTGCGCCGCCACCGAGAACAGTCCCGCGATCCCGGTTCCGAGCATCAACCAGCCGATGCCGGGGGCAATTCCGCTGATCGCCTGTCCGGCCGCGGCGAGCAGCATCAGTCCGACGCTCAGGACCCGGCGGTCGAGCAGGTCACCCAGCGGGACGAGGAACAGCAGCCCGATCCCGTAGGTCACCTGAGCCACGGTGACCGTCACCGCCGCGGTGGACTGGTCGACGCCGAGAGCGTCGGCGATCGAGTCGAGCAGTGGCTGGTTGAAGTAGTTGCCGCCGGCGCACAGGCCGGTCGCCGTCGCCATGAGCAGCAACAGCGGCCGTGAGAGTGCGACGTGGGTTCGGGAGCCGGCGGTGGTGGTCACCCGTCCGATCCTCCGCGCCACCACGTCGATCTGTCACCCCGACCCCGCCTGGCCCCACACGCGGCGCACCCTCACACGCGGCTGGTGTCGTTCGAGTCGCTGTCCGAGAAGGCCTTGACCAACAGGTACACGCCGAACACCACGGCACTGATCGCGAGGATCCAGAACAGACCCTTCACGAGCACCCCGACCAGGGCGAGCGCGATCCAGATCAGCGCCACGATTCCGAGAATCTTCCAGAACACGTCCGTCTCCTCAGCTGTCGTCGACAACCATCACAGTTGGCCGTCGGGTGCCTCCAGCCTGACACGTCACCAACGGCAAATCACCAGCTCAGCGGCAAGATCAGGGAAAGATCAGGGTGATCCCCCATGTCCGTTTCGCCGGCTCGGGCGGGTGGAGCCGACCACGCTGTGACGGCCCTGACATAAGCTCGACCGGTCCCCACCCCACAAGGAGTTCGCACCGCCGTGTCCACCCGTACCTTCGGCGCATCGCCGATCACCGCGCGCGACCTCGCGCAGGTCGCCGTCTTCGCCGCGCTGATCATCGCGCTGGGACTACCCGGCACCATCACCGTCGGCGCCTCCGGTGTCCCGATCACCCTGCAGAGTCTCGGTGTGATGGTGGCGGGCGCGCTGCTCGGCCCGCGCAAGGGTGTGCTCGCCGTGCTGACCGTCATCGCACTGGGTCTGGCGTTGCCGGTGCTGGCCGGTGGCCGGACGTCGCTGACCTCCCTCTCCGGCCCCACCGCGGGCTTCCTGATCGGCTGGATCCCCGCCGTGGCCGTCATCGGCTGGCTCACGGTCAAGGCACTGCCGCGCTACAACGTGATCCTCGGGTCGCTGATCAACATCCTCGGCGGCGTCGTCGTGCTCTACACCTTCGGCATCGTCGGGATGCTGCTGCGCACCGACCTGACGCTGTGGGCGGCGCTGTCCGCGAACGTCACCTTCCTGCCCGGGGACATCGTCAAGGCGGTCGTCACCGCAGTGGTGGCCGCGCAGGTGCACCGTGCATATCCCGCACTGCTGACCGGTCGACGGGTGCCCGCGGCACCGGCCGCCGACCCCGCCTGACCTCGCTCGCACCCTCCCGATGAGTGAGATCCGGTTCCGATCCGTCGCCCACCACTACGGCGAGCGGGCGGTCCTCGCGGACGTCGACCTGACCCTCACCGAGGCCCGCATCGGCGTCGTCGGCGCGAACGGCAGCGGCAAGTCGACGCTCGCCCGGATGGTCAACGGCCTGATCCTGCCCAGTTCGGGGTCGGTCACCGTCGACGGCCTCGACACCGCCCGCGACGGCAGGAAGGTGCGACGCAAGGTCGGGTTCGTGTTCACCGACCCCGACCACCAGATCATCATGCCGACCGTCGCCGAGGACATCGCCTTCTCGCTCAAGCGGTCCGGGCTGTCGGCCGCCGAGCGGGGCGCACGTGTCATCGAGGTGCTCGGACGGTTCGGCCTGGCCGGACACGCCGACCACCCGACCCATCTGCTGTCGGGCGGCCAGAAGCAACTGCTCGCGCTGGCCGCGATCATGGTGACCGATCCGGAGGTGATCGTCGCCGACGAGCCGACCACACTGCTGGACCTGCGCAACACCCGCCTCGTCGCGGAGACGTTCGCGGCGCTGCCCCAGCAGCTGATCGCGGTGACCCATCACCTCGACCTGCTGACCGGATTCGACCGCGTCCTCGTCGTCGATTCCGGCGGGATCGTCGCGGACGGCTCCCCCGCCGAGGCGATCGGGTTCTACCGCCGGCTGGTCGCATGACGACTCTCGGCCTCTACCGCCCCGGGCACTCGGTGTTGCACCGGCTCCCGGCGGGAGTGAAGCTGGGCGCACTCGTGCTCGCGCTCGTGGCCTTGGCCGCTCTCGTGCGGACACCCCGCGACCTGATCCCCGCCACCGTCGCGGTCCTCGCCGGGTTCGCCGTCGCACGGATCCCCCCGCGTGTCGTCCTCGCGCAGCTGCGGCCGGTGTTCTGGATGCTGGCGTTCATCGCCGCGTTCCAGATCGTGTTCACCGGGTGGCGCCGCGCGCTCGTGGTGTGCGGGGTGCTGCTGCTGTCCGTCGCGATTGCGGCGCTGGTGTCGCTGACGACCCGCGTCCTCGACATGGTGGACGCCCTGCACCGGATCCTCGGGCCGCTGCGCCGGTTCGGCGTCGATCCCGACCGGGTCGGTCTGGTACTGGCGATGACCATCCGCTGCATTCCACTGCTCGCCGGGCTGGTGGCCCAGGTGACCGAGGCCCGCAGGGCGCGTGGTCTGAGCTTCTCGGTGCGGGCACTGGCGGTACCCGTGGTGATCGGCGCGCTGCGGACCGCGGACGCGATGGGTGAAGCGCTCGCGGCCCGCGGCGTGGACGACTGACGGCACACGACAAGGGCCCCACCGGACGTCGGTCCGGCAGGGCCCTGTGGCAGGTCGTGACTACTGTGCAGCCGGGCCTTCGGTCTTCGGGGCCGCGGCCGGGGTGGCCGGGGCAGCCGGCGCGGCGGGAGCGGCAGACGGGGTCGCGGTGCCACCGGCAGGCAGTGCCTCGCCCTTCATCGAGGCACGGATCTGCTCGAGGCGGCTGTGGCCGGCCATCTGGACGCTCGCCTGCTGCACCTCCATCATCCGGCCCTGGACCGAATTCTGCGCCAGCTCGGCAGAGCCGAGGGCGTTCGCGTAACGCTGCTCGATCTTCTCGCGCACCGCGTCGAGGCTCGGGGTGTTACCGGGTGTGGCGAGGGTCTGATCCATCGAGCGGAGCGAATCGGAGACCCGCTCCTGCATCTTCGCCTGCTCGAGCTGGCTGAGGAGCTTGGTGCGCTCGGCGATCTTCGACTGCAGTGCCATCGCGTTCTGCTCGACGGCCTTCTTGGCCTGCGCGGCGGCCTGCAGAGACTGGTCGTGCAGTGCCTTGAGATCCTCGACGGACTGCTCGGCGGTGACGAGCTGGGCCGCGAACGCCTCGGCCGCATTGGTGTACTGGATGGCCTTCTCGTTGTCGCCCGCGGCGGCGGCCTGATCGGCGAGGGTGACGGCCTGACGCGCGTTGGCGTTGAGCTTCTCGACCTCGTCGAGCTGACGGCTGAGCTTCATCTCCAGCTGACGCTGGTTTCCGATGACCGACGCGGCCTGCTGCGAGAGGGCCTGGTGCTGGCGCTGCGCGTCCTCGATTGCCTGCTGAATCTGAACCTTCGGATCCGCCTTCTCGTCGATCTTCGAGTTGAAGAGCGCCATCAGGTACTTCCAGCCCTTGACGAACGGGTTAGCCATGGGTTTGATCCTGCCTCCATCTGATGCGCCGCGTCATCCGCGACCCGATGCGCGACCGTCGCACACCGCCTCGTGCACTGCCCTCATGTACTGGCAAACCCACCGGACGCGATCTGGTGGTCTGGGTCCGAATCTACCGCGATCGGACCCCTCGCACCGCGCCCCGCGCTCGATCACCACACCGCCCTCTCGCGGCGGCGGCGAGCACGGAACGCGTTCGATCAGGCCGCGGCGAGCGCTGCAGCAGGCGGGCCCGGGATCACCATCAGCGTGTCCTCGTCGATGTGCGACGTCGTGCCGGCACGCACCGCGGACTGCGCGGCGGTCTCCACCGGAGGCACCGACGCCTCGGAACGCGTCACGGTGGAGTCGGACAGTGTCTCGCTCACGTCGTGCAGCACCTCGGACAGGGGCACGTCGAGGGCGTCGCAGATGGCTGCGAGCAGTTCGCTCGAGGCCTCCTTGCGCCCGCGCTCGACCTCGGAGAGGTAGCCGAGACTGACCCGGGCAGTGCTCGACACCTCGCGCAGCGTCCTGCTCTGGGCGACCCTGGTCCGCCGCAGACTGTCACCGATCGCTTCTCGCAACAACACGGTCATCCGGCACCTCCTTCTTCCGTACCCGACTGTCCGTTCAACGAGTCCTGTTCGTTCAACGAGGTTGAGTGGCGAATAGGTTCCCGACCCTATCCCGCCGTGTCCGATCGCACGCGACCGAGGAGGTCCGACACGGCCTCGACCACCGCGTCGCGGCGAATCTGCCAGCGGCTTCCGGACACCACGAGCTGACGGGTGTGGACCCCGTCCGGGCCCGCAACTGCGAGAAAGACAGTGCCGACGGGCTTGCCGTCCTGCGGATCCGGGCCCGCGACACCGGTCAGTCCGATTCCCCAGTCCGCGCCGCAGCGCGACGCCGCACCGGCCGCCAGCTCCGCCGCCGTGGTCGCCGCGACCGGTCCGTCCGCGGCCAGCGTGTCCCGGTCGACGCCGGCCAGTTCCGCCTTGAGTTCGGTGGCGTAGGCGATCAGCCCGCCCCGCAGGACCGCGCTGGCGCCCGGCACGCCCGCGATCGTCGCCGACAGCAGTCCCGCGGTCAGCGACTCGGCGGTGGCCACCGTCTGTCCGCGAGCGGTCAGTTCCGCGACCAGTTCGACGGCGGGTGTCCCGGCGACCAGTGGGTCGGTGGAGTCGTTCACGACACCGGAGGATGCGCGTGCACACCGGCGCGTAGCCGGATCGACTGCACCACGTAGTCCAGCCCGGTGACCACGGTGAGCAGGACCGCCACCCCCATCACGATCGCCGCGGCGGTCAGCCAGCCGCCGGACAACGGCAGCAGGTACAGCCCGATGGCGACGGTCTGCACGAGTGTCTTGAGCTTGCCGCCCCGACTGGCAGGGATCACGCCGTGCCGGAGCACCGCGAACCGGAGCAGGGTGACACCGATCTCGCGGACCGCGATGATCCCGGTGACCCACCAACTCAGGTCGCCGAGGATCGACAGTCCTACGAGTGCGGCCCCGATCAGGGCCTTGTCGGCGATCGGGTCGGCGAGTTTGCCGAAGTCGGTGACCAGACCGTACTTGCGGGCCAGCTGACCGTCGATCCGATCGGTGACGGCGGCGATCGCGAACACTCCGGTGGCGGCGATCCGCCACGCCGTGTCGTGGCCGCCCCCGGCGAACAGCGTCAGCAGGAACACCGGCACCAGGACGATACGCACGATCGTGAGCACGTTGGCGATGTTGAGCAGCGGGACCTCGTGCTCGGACACTGTCTCGGGATGGTCAGGGGTGGGCATCGCCACACCGTCCGATTCCCACCGCCCAGCAGTCATCGGCGCACCGACTGCGGTACGCACCGACGGACCACGCCCTTGTTTTCGGGGAGGCGGGCGGAGGCGAGTCGGTGCGGCACACGGCTCAGGATATCGTTAGCTGCCCGACTACTGTGCACCCCATGACTTCAAGCCCCAGCGCATCCGACCCGGATGCGCCCATCATCCGGCGGGCGCGCACTTCCGACATCCCGGACATCAAGCGTCTGATCGACATCTACGCCGGCCGCATCCTGCTCGAGAAGAACCTCGTGACGCTCTACGAAGCGGTGCAGGAGTTCTGGGTCGCCGAGCTGGGCGGCCGGGTCGTGGGTTGCGGTGCACTGCACGTGCTGTGGGCCGATCTGGGCGAGATCCGTACGGTTGCCGTCGATCCGGCCGTCAAGGGGCACGGTCTCGGGCACCGGGTGGTGGCGCGGCTGGTCGAGGTGGCCCGCGAGCTGGAACTCGAGCGGGTGTTCGTGCTGACGTTCGAGGTCGCGTTCTTCGGCAGGCACGGGTTCGTCGAGATCGAGGGCACGCCGGTGACGGCCGAGGTGTACGCCGAGATGTGCCGGTCCTACGACACCGGTGTCGCCGAGTTCCTCGACCTGAGCTACGTGAAACCGAACACCCTGGGCAACAGCCGGATGCTGCTCACGCTCTGACAGGATCGACACCCCACCGACATTTCTCACGGAGAGCGAGTCCGCAGTGCCCGTCATCGCAGTCGAGTACACGTACAGCGACACCACCGCAGCCGTCCGCGACACCGTGCGCCCCGACCACCGGGCGTGGCTCGGCGGCCTGGTCGACGCGGGAACCGTCCTGAGCACGGGCCCGTACGCCGACGGCCGCGGGGCACTGATCCTCGTCGCCGCAGCCGACGCGGAGACCGCCCGGGCACTGTTCGCGAACGACCCGTTCGCGAAGGCCGACCTGATCGAATCCGCACGGTTCACCGAGTGGACGCCGGTCATGGGCGCGTTCTCCGCGACCGAGAGCTGACCGACGACCACAGGTCCTTGCGCGGGCCCGGACCGGGCCCGCGCAGGGATGTCCGTCAGGCGCTGGCCTTCTCGCTGTCGCCGCGGGTCTTGATCAGGCTGGCGACCGTGGTCACGACGAGTACACCGACGATGAAGGTCAGCGAGAACGCGATGCTGACCTCGGGGACGGAGACGTGCTCGCCGCCGTTGACGAACGGCAGGGTGTTCTCGTGCAGCGCGTGCAGCACGAGCTTGACGCCGATGAACGCCAGGATGATCGACAGGCCGTACGACAGGTACACCAGCCGCTCGAGCAGGCCACCGATGAGGAAGTACAGCTGCCGCAGGCCCATCAGCGCGAACGCGTTCGCGGTGAACACGATGTACGGCTCCTGGGTGAGGCCGTAGATCGCCGGGATCGAGTCGAGCGCGAACAGGATGTCGGTGAACCCGATCGCGACCAGGGCGAGGAGCAGCGGGGTGACGAAGCGCTTGCCGTCGATCTTGGTGACCAGCTTGTCGCCGTCGTACTCGTCGGTGGTCGGCACGAACTTGCGGACGATCGACACGATCCGGTTGTCGCGCTTCTCCTCCGCCTCCGCTTCGTCGCCGTGGTCCTTGACCAGCTTGATCGCGGTGTACACGAGGAAGAAACCGAAGAGGTAGAAGATCCAGCTGTACGCGTTGATCGCGGCCGCGCCGACCGCGATGAACAGGCCACGCAGCACCAGTGCCAGCACGATGCCGATCAGCAGGACCTTCTGCTGGTACTCACGTGGCACCGCGAAACTCGACATGATGATGACGAAGACGAACAGGTTGTCCACCGAGAGCGCCTTCTCGGTGATGTATCCGGCGAAGTACTCGCCACCCGCACCCGTGCCCCACTGCCACATGACGAAGAGCCCGAACAGGATCGCGATCCCGATGTAGACGACCGACCAGAAGCCGGACTCACGCAGGGTGGGGGCGTGCGGTGTCCGCACGTGTGCGAAGAAGTCGAAGACGAACAGGCCCAGGATCACCAGACAGGTGATGATCCAGACCAGCGGGGTGATGTGCACCAGCATTCCTCCGGGGTCGGTGAAGACACCGGAGGTCTCTCCCGCCGTCCGTCACCCGACCGGCACGCGTAGCGTGCCGTCGGAACGTCCGACCGACAACCCCGGAGCGGCGACGGCGCCGATCGTGTTGACGAGGTTGCCACGGAATTCGGGGATACTCCCCTCCAAAGCCTCCTCATTCAATCACAGCCGCGGCCCCGTGCCACGATCGTGCAGGTCAGTCCGCCGCGGGCGATTCGTCCGGATCACCGCCGCGGATCGACCACAGCAACCCGTCCAGTTCATCCGGTTTGATCAGCACCTCACGCGCCTTGGACCCCTCACTCGGTCCGACGACGCCGCGGGTCTCCATCAGGTCCATCAGCCGGCCCGCCTTCGCGAAGCCGACCCGCAGCTTGCGCTGCAGCATCGACGTGGAGCCGAACTGGCTGGTCACCACCAGTTCGACGGCTTGGAGCAGCACGTCCATGTCGTCGCCGATGTCCGGGTCGACATCCTTCTTCTCGGCGGCCTTGGCGGTGGTGACGCCCTCGGTGTATTCGGGCTCGGCCTGGTTCTTGGTGAAGTCGACGACGGCCGCGATCTCCTCGTCGGTGATGAACGCGCCCTGCATGCGAGTCGGCTTCCCGGCGCCCATCGGCAGGAACAGTCCGTCACCCATGCCGATCAGCTTCTCGGCGCCCGGCTGGTCGAGGATGACCCGGGAGTCGGTCAGCGAACTGGTCGCGAACGCGAGCCGCGACGGCACGTTGGTCTTGATCAGGCCGGTCACCACGTCCACCGACGGGCGCTGGGTCGCCAGCACCAGGTGGATCCCCGCCGCGCGGGCCTTCTGGGTGATCCGGACGATCGCCTCCTCGACGTCACGCGGGGCGGTCATCATCAGGTCGGCGAGCTCGTCGACTATGGCCAGGATGTACGGGTACGGGCGGTACACCCGCTCGCTGCCCAGCGGCGCGGTGATCTCCCCCGACCTGACCTTCTTGTTGAAGTCGTCGATGTGCCGGACCTTGTTGGCCTGCATGTCCTGGTAGCGCTGTTCCATCTCCTCCACCAGCCAGGCCAGTGCCGCGGCGGCCTTCTTCGGCTGGGTGATGATGGGCGTGATCAGGTGCGGGATGCCCTCGTAGGGCGTCAACTCGACCATCTTCGGGTCGATCAGGATCATCCTGACCTCGTCGGGAGTCGCCCGCTGCAGCAGCGACACCAGCATCGAGTTCACGAAGCTGGACTTACCGGAGCCGGTGGAACCGGCCACCAGCAGGTGCGGCATCTTCGCGAGGTTCGCACTGACGAAGTCGCCCTCGATGTCCTTGCCGAGGCCGATGACCAGTGGGTGGTGGTCCTTGCGGGTGCTCGGCGCGGCGAGGACGTCCGCGAGCCGGACCATCTCCCGGTCCGTGTTCGGCACCTCGATGCCGACCGCCGACTTGCCCGGGATCGGGGCGAGCAGCCGCACGTTGTCGGTGGCCACCGCATAGGCGATGTTGCGGGCGAGCGCGGTGATCTTCTCGACCTTCACACCCGGGCCGAGTTCGACCTCGTAGCGGGTGACGGTCGGGCCGCGCGTGTAGCCGGTCACGGCGGCGTCGATCTTGAACTGCTCGAGCACCTCGCTGATCGCCTCGATCATCGACTGGTTGGCGGCGCTGCCGGTCTTCGGAGGGTCTCCCTCGATCAGCAACGACGCCGGCGGCAGCGTGTAGTCGCCCTCGACGACGCGGTCCGGGATCAGCAACTCGGGCTCGTCGTCGGCCGGCTTCGGCGCCGGTTTGGGAGCCGGCCTGGGCTTCGGCGCCGGTTTCGGGGCGGGCGGCTCGGCGGCCACGGCGGCGGGCGGTTCCGGGACGAGCACCTCGGTCGGCTTGTACGCGCTGTCGTCGAGCGGGTAGTTGGTGGCCGGGTCCGCGGGGCCGGGGTCGTCGACGGGATAACCGTCCGCGTCGAAGAGAGCCGGATCGTAGTCGTCGTCCCGGCGTCGCCGCGACGGGCGCAGGGTGCGCAGCCCCTTGAGGTAGTCGGGTGCGTGGTCGCCGTACTCGGATGCCGCGTCGTCGACGAAGTCGGGGTCGTCGGCGAAGTCGGGGTCGTCCCCGCCGTCGTACGGCTGGTAGTCGTCGTGGCGTGAGGTGCCGAACAGTGAGCGCAGCCGGCCCGGAACCTCCCGCACCGTGGTGCCGGTCAACAGGAGGACCCCGAATCCCATCGCGAGCAGCAGGAGCGGGACCGAGAGCCAGAAGGTCAGCCCGTCGGTGAGCGGTCCGCCGGCGGCGTAGCCGACGATGCCCGCACCCTCGGCGCGTCCGGCGGCGTCCCGGGGTTCGCCGCTGATGACGTGGAAGACACCGAGAGCGGGGATCGCGATCAGCAGTGATCCGAGCACGAGGCGCGGACGGACTTCGGGGTTCGGTTCCGACCTCATCAGGATGACCGCGATCACGACACCGACGATCGGCAACAACGCAGCGGCGCCGCCGAACAGTGCCCGGACCCCGGTTTCGATCCAGCTGCCGACCGGTCCGCCGGCGCCGAACCACATGGCGACGGCGATCACCGCGCTGACGGCGATCAGGCCGAGCGCGATGCCGTCGCGGCGGTGTCCGTGTTCGATGTCGGCGGCCCGTCCGACGGTCCGGGTCGTCGCGCCGACCCCCCGCGCGACGAGGGTCCAGCCGCGGCCGAGTCCGGTCCCGACGGCGCGGAGGGCGCCACCCGACGACTTCTTCTTCGCCGCCGGACGGCGGTTGGCCGGTCGCGGAGCGGTCGCCTTACGGGGCGTGGTCACGGTCTTCGTCGTGCGGGTGCGTGGCTTCGACCCTGATCCGGATCCACTCGACGCGCCGCGCGCGGAGGACCGCGGCGCGGACGACGCGCTCGTGGTTGATCGGGTTCCGGACTTACCTGCCATGCCGCTCAGGCTAGTCGCTCAGGCCCCATCGGGACCATCCGCAACACCCGCACCACTGCCCTCAGATGCCGCGGTCCAACGCCGTGACCGCGGCGACGGCGTCCTCGGGACCGTCCATGACCAGCCGGACGCGGTCCCGCCCGAAGGCGTGCAGCGTCAACTCGGCGGGTGTGCCGGACAGCACCACCTCGACACCGCCGGAACGTCCCAGGCTCGCCCGTCTGCCGTTGCCTGCGTCGAGGACGACCGCGCACGGGGCCTTCCGGTACGACCGCCTGCCCATCCTCCTGGCGAGGGTCCACAGGGCGGCGTCCCACGCTGCGCCCAGTTCCCGCGGTTCCCACTCCGGTCCGGCGCGGCGCACGTCCTCGTGGTGGACGAACATCTCCCCCAGGTTGGCCTGCGCGTCGATCGGTCGCAGCGGGGACCAGAGCGGCGGTCCGCTGTCGACGAGCGCGAGCAGCTCGGCATACGGCCGCGACGCGAACTCCGCCTGCACCGTCGCGGTGTGGAATGCCAGGGCCGGGACGAGGATCCCGGCGGAGGCGTCCGGTCGACGCTCGCGCACCACCAGGTGGGCCGCCAGATCGCGGGTGGTCCAGGTACCGCAGAGGGTGGGCGCGTCCGGCCCGACCTCGGTCATCGTCTGCACGAGGGCGTGGCGTTCGTCACGGGCGAGGCTCATGGTCGCGGAGGGTACCGTCCCCGGCCGTCGTCGGCAGTGCAGCGCGCATTAGCGTTCCCCCGGTGAGTGCCTTCGAGATGGTCGTGATCGCCCTGGCGGGATTCTGTGCGGGCGGGATCAACTCGATCGTCGGCTCGGGGACCCTCGTCACCTTCCCGACGCTCGTCGCGTTCGGGTACCCACCGGTGGTCGCGACGATGTCGAACGCGGTCGGGCTCGTCGCCGGTGGCGTCTCGGGCACGTGGGGATACCGCCGCGAGCTGCGAGGCCAGTGGGACCGGTTGCGGTGGCAGATCCCGGCGTCGCTGCTCGGTGCCGCAGTGGGCGCCTACCTGCTGCTGCACCTGCCGGAGAAGGCGTTCGTCACCATCGTGCCGGTGCTGCTCGTCGCGGCGCTGGTCCTGGTGGTGACCGGTCCACGAATCCAGGCGTGGGCGCGGGAACGTGCCGAAGCCGCGGGACGCAGCGCCGACCACGTCGGGACTGGCCGGATGGTGGCACTGACCGCGGGCACGTTCGCGGTCGGTGTCTACGGCGGCTACTTCACCGCGGCGCAGGGCATCCTGTTGATCGCGGTGATGGGCGCGCTGCTGCCGGAGTCGATGCAGCGGATGAACGCGGCGAAGAACCTGCTGTCACTGCTGGTGAACATCGTCGCCGCGACCGCGTACACGATCGTCGCGTTCGACCGGATCAGCTGGGCCGCGGCGGGCCTGATCGCGGTCGGCTCGCTCGTCGGCGGCTCGGTCGGCGCCCGGTACGGCCGACGCCTGTCCCCCACCGCGCTGCGGACCGCGATCGTCGTGCTCGGCGTGATCGGTCTGTGGCGGTTGTTGGCCTGAGACACGGATCGGCCCCCGGTGCGGGACCGGGGGCCGATCGAGTTTCGGTGTCAGACCCCGATGACGGTCGGGACGATCATCGGGCGACGGCGGTATTTGTCGGCGACCCACCGGCCGACGACGCGTCGCACGGCCTGCGCGATCCGGTGGATGTCGGTGACACCCTCGCCGGCGAGCCGGGCCAGCTCGGACTCCACCAGGACCGCCGCCTCCTTCAGTGCGGCCGGGTCGTCGGAGAATCCGCGCCCGGACAGCTGCGGAGTGCTCACCGCCTTGCCGGTGTGCTCGTCGACGGCGAGGGAGATGGAGATGAACCCGCCCTCCCCGAGGATCAACCGGTCCGACAGCGTCGAGTCGCCGACGTCGCCGACGGAGTTGCCGTCCACGTAGACGTGCCCGACCGGGACACGGCCGACGATCTCGGCGAGCCCGTCGACCATGTCGACGACGACACCGTCCTCCGCGAGGACGATCCGGTCCTCCGGCACGCCGGTCGCGGCCGCGAGCGCGGCGTTCGCCCGCAGATGCCGCCATTCGCCGTGCACCGGCATCGCGTTGGTGGGTCGGACGGCGTTGTACAGGTACAGCAGCTCACCCGCGGAGGCGTGCCCGGACACGTGCACCTTCGCGCTCTGCTGCGTGACGACGGTGGCGCCGCGCTTGGCGAGCCCGTTGACGACCGCGAACACCGAGTTCTCGTTGCCGGGGATCAGCGACGACGCCAGGACCACGAGGTCGTTGGCGCGGATGTTGATCTGCCGGTGCTCCCCTCGCGCCATCCGCGACAGCGCCGACAGCGGTTCGCCCTGGGACCCGGTGGAGATGAGGACGAGCCGGTCGTCGGGCAGGTTCGCGGCGGTGTCGATGTCGACGACGACGCCGTCCGGCACGGTCAGGTACCCGAGGTCCTGCGCGATCTGCATGTTGCGGACCATCGACCGCCCGACGAACGCGATCTTGCGGTTGTAGCGGACCGCGACGTCGACCACCTGCTGGATGCGGTGCACGTGGCTGGCGAACGACGCGACGATCACCCGCTGCGTCGCCTTGCCGATGACGCCGTCGAGGACGCCACCGATCTCGCGTTCGGGGGTGACGAATCCGGGGACCTCGGCGTTGGTGGAGTCGACGAGGAACAGGTCGACGCCCTCGTCGCCGAGCCGGGAGAACCCGGCGAGGTCGGTGAGCCGGCCGTCGAGGGGCAGCTGGTCGAGCTTGATGTCGCCGGTGTGCAGCGCAAGACCCGCGGAGGTGCGGATGGCGACGGCGATGGCGTCCGGGATGGAGTGGTTCACGGCGAAGTACTCGCACTCGAACGGACCGTGCGTGGTGCGCTGTCCCTCGACGACCTCGACGAGGGTGGGACGCTGCCGGTGTTCACGGCACTTGGCGGCGACCAGCGCGAGCGTGAACTTCGAGCCGACGACCGGCACGTCGGGGCGCAGGCGCAGCAGGAACGGCAGCGCACCGATGTGGTCCTCGTGCCCATGGGTGAGCACGACGGCCTCGACGTCGGCCATCCGGTCCTCGATGTGCGCGAAGTCCGGCAGGATCAGGTCGACGCCGGGCTGTTGGTCCTCGGGGAACAGCACGCCGCAGTCGACGATGAGCAGCTTGCCCTGGTGCTCGAACACGGTCATGTTGCGGCCGATCTCGCCGATGCCGCCGAGCGCGACGACCCGCAGACCGTTGTGGGGCGCCTTCGGCGGCAGTCCGAGACGTTCGGTGGGGTCGACGCCGACGAGTCCGTCGGGACGGTTGTTCGACTGCTTCTGCGACCGGCCCCCGCCCTGGGACCTGCGCCGGCGGGGCGTCTTCGCCGCGGACGACTTCTCGGGTGGGGTCGCCGCACCCGTGGTGGCACGCTCCGGAGGCGTCGCGGCCGCGGTGACCTCGGGAGCGGAGGTGGCCTCGGGTGCCGGCGCGGACGGCGGTCCGGGCTGTCGCCGCGCGCTGCGGCGGCGCGGCGGGCGGGTCACGAGAGTGCCCCTGCCGCACGGAGATCGGCGGCGAGGGCGTCCAGTTGCTCCGGCGTGGCGGGAACTTGTGGAAGCCGAGGATCACCGACCTCGATGCCCTGCAGCCGCAGACCGGCCTTCGATGCGGTGACGCCACCGAGGGCGCCGGCGGACCGGATCACCGGCAGGAGGCCGGCGTTGATCTCACGGGCCCGCACGACGTCACCGGACCGGTACGCGGCGAGCAGGTCCCGCAGACCGCCGGGCACGAGATGTCCGATGACGCTGACGAATCCGACGGCGCCGACCGACAGCCACGGCAGGTTGAGCGCGTCGTCACCGGAGTAGAACAGCAGGTCGGTGTTGGCGATCAACTCGGCACCGGCTGCGAGGTCGCCCTTGGCGTCCTTGACGGCCTTGATGCGGGGATGCTCGGCGAGCCGGTAGATGGTCTCGGTCGCGATCGGGACCACCGAGCGCGGCGGAATGTCGTAGAGCATCACGGGCAGGTCGGTGGCGTCGGCGACGGCGGTGAAGTGCGCGAGCAGGCCCGCCTGCGGCGGCTTCGAGTAGTAGGGGGTGACGACGAGGAGCCCGTCGGCGCCGGCCTTCGCGGCGTCGCGAGCGAGTTCGACACTGTGGGCGGTGTCGTTGCTGCCCGCACCCGCGACGATCTTGGCGCGGTCACCGACGGCGTCGATCACGGCGCGCATCAGCTCGAGCTTCTCGGATTCGGTGGTGGTCGGCGATTCGCCGGTGGTGCCGGCGAGGACGAGTCCGTCGCACCCGCCGTCCACGAGGTGGGCGGCCAGCCGCACGCCCGCATCCACATCCAGCTTCCCGTCGGCAGTGAACGGGGTCACCATCGCAGTCAGGATGGTGCCGAACGGGTGCTCGACTGGAGCGGATTCAGCGTTGGTCATGGTTGTCAAGGTTACCCGGTGGCGGTGCCCCGCCCGCACCACGTGCGGGCCGGACACACCGACGCCGGTCAGGCCCCGGCGTCGAACTCGCTGAAGGCGATCTCGGAGCCGTCGGACAGCTCCGCAATCTCGAAGTCCCCGAACACGTTCGGGGCCGCAGCGGACAGCTGACGCAGGCACTCGACGGCGACCCCGCGGATCTCGACGTCCGCGTGCTCGGTGGCCCGCATCGTGATGAAGTGCCGCCACGCGCGGTAGTTGCCGGTGACGACGAGTCTGGTCTCGGTGGCGTTGGGCAGGACCGCCCGAGCGGCCTGCCTGGCCTGGCGGCCCCGCAGCGAGCCGTTGGGCACGTGCGCGAGCGCGGTGTCGAGCGCTTCGAGGAGCTCACCGTAGGCGGCCCGGCTGGCGTCCGTGGCGGCCGCGAACAGCGCCTCGAGTTCCGGGTTGCCCGCCACTGCGGGCGGCACCACGACCTTCGAGTCCCGTTCGGGCACGGACCGCTGCGAGAGCTGCGAGAACGACAGGTGCCGATGCCGGATCAGTTCGTGGGTGCACGACCGCGAGATGCCGGTGATGTAGAAGCTGACACTGCCGTGTTCGAGCACCGAGTCGTGCCCCACCTCGAGCAGGTGTCGGATGTATCCGGCGTTGGTCGCGGTGCGCGGATTCGGCTTTTCCCAGCTCTGGTAACAGGCACGGCCGGCGAACTCGACGAGCGCCTCGCCGCCGTCGGCATCGGTCGACCAGGGCACGTCGTCGGGCGCGAAGAACTCCGTCTTCGCGATGAGCCGCACCTCGAGGGACACCGCTTGCCGCACCGCACACCCTTCCGCCATCTGCACTTGCCCGCACCCTATCCAACTTCCGTTCGTTTCCCTTCCGGACACCGATTCCCCACCTGGGTGCCACGTCGACGGTGTAGACCAGAGCGAGCGTCCAGTTGTTTGTCCCGAAGGAGCCCAGGTGACCCGCACCCGATCCCGACTGCTGCGCACGGCAGGCACCGTCGCGGCCGCCGCGCTGTTCGTCGGCGGCACCTCGAGCGTTGCCGCCCTCGCTCCCGCCGCCGTCGCCGTCGCCGTCGCCGACCAACTCGACTTCGATCGTTCGCTGCACCTCGACGGGGCGAGGAACGCCCGCGACGTCGGCGGCTACACGACGACGGAGGGGAAGACGGTCAGGACCGGGCTCGTGTACCGCACGGACACGCTGAACAATCTGAGCGGAGGCGACCTGACGAAACTCGAGTCGCTGGACGTGACGGTGGTCGACGACCTGCGGACCGTCTACGAGCGGAGCATCCAGCCGGACCGGATCCCGTCGGGGGCGACGGCCAACTGGTACGACGTCCTCGGCGGCTCCTCGCCGACCACCCTGGTCGACCTGAACTCCGCCTACGTCGCGTTCATCGACGGCCCCGGCGCGAGCGAGGCGTTCGCGTCGGTGTTGCGCGACATCCGCGACAGCGACGGTGCCGTGCTCTACCACTGCAGTGCCGGCAAGGACCGGACCGGCTGGACGACCGCGGTCCTGCTGACGATCCTCGGCGTGGACCGGGCGACGGTGAACGCGGACTTCATGCTCTCGAACGACTACCGCGGCACGGACGGTGTCACCGGCACCGGATCGATCGACGGGGTGCAGCAGGGCTGGCTGGACACCGCGTTCGCGACCGCCGAGCAGCGCCACGGCAGCTTCGACGCCTACGTGCGCGACGGCCTGGGCCTGACCGACGCGGACATCACGGTACTGAAGACCAAACTCCTCCAGTGACGTCACGGTGACGCCACAAGTCACCCTTGCGTGACGTCACACATGGAGGCACCATGGCGTCATGGACCTGTCGAACCACACCCGGAACCTGCGCCGCGACCTCACCGCCACCGCCGCCCTCGGAGACGAGAACACCCGACGCATCGCGGAGGCACTGACCGACGCCGCGGAGAGCTCGGCGCGCCTGATGCTGATCGACGCCCTGTCCGAGTTCGCGGTCGAGGTCGGAGCCGCCCTCGGCGACCGCGACGTGCACGTCCGGCTCACCGGCACCGAAGCGAGCGTCGAGGTCACCCGGACAGCGGCGCCGGACGAGGAGGCGGCGCCGGACGAGGAGGCGGCACCGAACGAGTCGGGAACACCGGGGTCGACGGCGGGATCGTCACAGGCGGGGCCGTCGCAGGGGTCCACGAACCTCGACGACCTCGGCGGCGACATCTCCCGCGTGACCCTACGACTGGTCGAGCAGGTCAAGGCGCGCGCCGAGGAGGCCGCGGCCCAGAACGGGGTGTCGCTGAACTCGTGGGTGGCCCAGGCTGTCCAGGGCGCCCTCGGCGACCAGATGCGGCGCGGCCGCGGAGGGTCGTGATCGGTTCGTCCGTCGACCGGTCGTAGGGTGTCGGTATCTGGTATTGATTCACCTGTGACAAAAAGACGGTGTCACGGCGAATGCGAAGGGGTGGGTTCATGGCGGTGTCCGGGTCCAAGGAGTTCGAGATCGCGGCCGATCCGGCGACGGTGATGGCGGCACTGGTCGCGGTGGAGCGTCTGCCGGAATGGTCGTCGGCCCACAAGTCCGTCACCGTGGAGAGCACCCATCCCGACGGGCGCCCGCACCGGGTTCGGATGACCGCGTCGGTTGTCGGCATCACCGACGAGCAGGTCGTCGAGTACACCTTCGACGGTGACGAGAAGGTGGTGTGGACGCTGGTGTCCAGCACCCAGCAGAAGCAGCAGGACGGCAGTTACGTCCTGACCGCGAACGGCAACGGTGGCACCCACGTCGCGTTCTCGCTCACCATCGACCCGAGGATCCCGGTCCCCGGGTTCCTGGTGAAGAAGGCGCAGAATATGGCGCTCGACACCGCGTCGAAGGGTCTGACCAAGTTCGTCGAGGGCTGACGGCGACCCTCACAGCTGCGCCGCGAGCTTCGCGGCCAGGTCGCCCCGCTCCCCCACCACGACGTCGGAGAGCCCGAGCCAGTTCGCCATCGAGCGCAGTTCGACGGCGAGCGCCTCGGCGACGGCTCCCGCGTCGGCTCCGCCCTCGACGAAGGCACCCGGAACCCGCAGGGCGTCGGCGGCCCGGTCGGCCTTGAGGTCGACCCGCGCGACGAGGTCGCCGTCGTGCAGGAACGGGAAGACGTAGTACCCGTGGACGCGCTTGTGTGCCGGCGTGTAGATCTCGATCCGGTACCGGAATCCGAAGATCCGTTCCGTGCGGGGCCGGCAGAACACCAGCGGGTCGAACGGACTGAGCAGTGCCGTGCCGGCCGGCCGCCGCGGAGTCCGGGCGTCCGCGGCGAGGTAGGCGGGCTCGTCCCAGCCGCGCACCGTCACCGGCTGCAGGTCGCCGCTGTCGACGAGATCGGCCAGGGCCGGACGGGTTTCGGCGGCGGCGAGGCGGTAGTAGTCACGCAGGTCCGAGGCGGTCGCGACCCCGAGCGCCCGACCGGCGCGGCGCACCAACTCGCGGATCGCGTCGTCCTCGCCGATGTCGGTGGAGAGCAGGTCTGCGGGCAGCACCCGCTCGGCGAGGTCGTAGTGCCGGGTGAACGCGACCCGCCGACCGACCGACAACTCCCCCGCCGCGAACAGCTGCTCACAGACCACCTTGACGTCGCTGCGCCCCCACCACGGGCCGCGCCGGCCGCCCGACTCGATCTCGAGGTGCCGCTCGACCTCACCCGCCGACGTCGCACCGACCTCGGCGATCACGGCGAGGACGTCGCGGCCGAGCGTGGGGTTACGTTCGAGCACCCGCTTCTCCCCGGCCCAGCGGCCGTGGGCGTAACGGCGCATCCGCCAGCGCATCAGCGGCCAGTCCTCGATTGGGATCAGCGCCGCCTCGTGGGCCCAGTACTCCACCAGCGCACGGGGTTTCGCGGCAGTGTGCCGCCACGCGGCCGCGTCGAGCAGGTCCCGGTCGTAGCCCCCGATCCGGCTGAAAACCGGCATGTAGTGCGCCCGCACCGCGACCGAGACCGAATCGAGTTGCAGCAGACCGGTCCTGCCGACAGCTCCGACAACCCGTGCGCGGGTGGCCGCGCCGGTCGATCGCCGGCCGCCGAAACCCTGTGCCGCCACGGCGGTACGACGAGCGGAGGCGGCGGTCATCTCGAGCACGGGTTCCAGCCTGCCATCGACCACCGACAGCCGCGCGGCGGCGACCGGTCGGCCTCTGCCGGCGTGCGGCCGAGGGGCTGTTCGGCACTCAGCCCGCGACTGTCGCCGCCACGGTCGCTCCGAGTTCGTAGCAGCGTTCCCGCGCGGCGGCGTCGACGCCGCCGGTGATCTCGACCGCTTCGGCGATCTTGGTCAGCGCCAGGCCGGAGACGATCTTCTGCACCGCGTTCACTGCGCCGGCGGTGTCGTTGTTGCCGTGAACCCACAGCCCGTACGGTCGGCCGGCGACGGCGTCGAGGCACGGGTAGTAGACGGTGTCGAAGAAGTGTTTGAGCGCGCCGGACATGTAGCCGAAGTTGGCGCTGGTGCCGAAGATGTAGCCGTCCGCGGCCAGCACGTCGGGGATCGTCGCCCCGAGTGCGGGCACGGACCGCACCCGCACTCCCTCGATGTCGGGGTCGTGGGCGCCGGCCAGGACCGCTTCGAGCAGTTCGCGGGTCGGCGGTGACGGGGTGTGGTGCACGACGAGGAGGGTCGGCGATTCGGCGGTCACGGCTGCAGCCTACGAAGCTTCCGCCGCCTCGAGCGCCACGGCTCGGCGCATGGTTTCGCGGGCGCGGGACCGGTCGCCGGCGTAGTCGTACGCCCGCGCCAGTCGGTAGGAGCTGCGCCAGTTGTCCGGGTCCGCCTCCCATTCCGTCTTCACCCGGGCGAACAGGGCGTCGGCGGCATCTCGCTGGATCCGACCGGACGGCATCCGCGGCAGGTCGGAGACGTCGAGTTCGATGCCCTCCTCGCGTGCCCGGGACGCCAGGTGCTGGTGCTGGAATCCGGACCGGACGGTCGCGAACACCATCCAGACACCGAGCAGGGGCAGGACGAGCACCGCGATGCCGAGGATCACGGGGACCGCTCCGCCGTCCCGGATCAGGTCGATGCCGCGCTGCCCGAGGAGGACGAAGTAGAAGGCGAGCGCGACGATGATCCCCGCGATCGCGGCGACGACCTTCGTCGAGGAGCCCTTCACAGGTCGAGCAGGGGGTCGATTCCGACGGTCAGACCGGGCCGGGACGCGATCTCGCGTACACCGAGCAGCACGCCGGGTGCGAACGAGTTGCGGTCGATGGAGTCGTGCCGGATGGTCAGGGTCTCGCCCTGGGTGCCGAGCAGCACCTCCTGGTGCGCGACCAGACCGGCGAGCCGCACCGAGTGCACCCGCACCCCGTCGACGTCCGCGCCGCGGGCACCCTCGAGTTCGGTGGTGGTGGCGTCCGGGCCGGGTCCACGCCCGGCCTCGGCGCGCGCGGCGGCGATCAGCGCGGCCGTGCGGTACGCGGTGCCGGAGGGGGCGTCGGCCTTGTTCGGGTGGTGCAGTTCGATGACCTCGACGGAGTCGAAGAAGCGGGCGGCCTGGGCCGCGAACCGCATCGACAGGACGGCGCCGATCGCGAAGTTCGGGGCGATCAGCACACCGACCTCGGGCTGCTCGACGAGCCAGCGCTGCACCTGAGCGAGCCGCTCGTCGTCGAAACCGGTGGTGCCGACGACGGCGTGGATGCGGTTGGCGACGAGGAACTCCAGGTTGCCCATCACCACGTCGGGGTGGGTGAAGTCGATGACGACCTCGGTGCGGGTGTCGAGGAACGTCTCGATCGGATCGCCGGCGTCGACGCGGGCGACGAGTTCGAGGTCCGGTGCCGCCTCGACGGCCTCGCACATCGCGCGCCCCACCTTGCCGCCTGCGCCCAGGACACCGACCCGAATCACCGTCACCGACCTCACTCCGTTCGTGTTGCTGCAGCTGCGACGGAACCGCACGGACCGTCGGGCGCAAGCCTACGCAACGGGAGTTCACCCGCTTCGGGTGAGTCGGCGGACCCGCTGCACCGTTTCCACGACCTGCCGGACGACTCGATGTCACATTCCGCTCCTCACCGGTGTCTTCATGCCGACAGCACCCACGCGAAGGAGGAATCATGACCGGCACCACACGAATCCCCAAGGCGGAGCTGACCGGAATCAGCGGCGCGCTCGTCACGAGGATGTCGCACCGGATGTTCGGCGAAGTACCGGAACCGGTCGCGGTGGCGTGGCACAACCGGAAGGTCCTGAAGTTCAGTTTCGCCGTCGGCCGCAAGGCCCAGAAGTGGGATGCCTGCGATGCGAACCTGAAGTCGTTCGCGCACATGGCGGTCGCCAGCCTCGTCGGCTGCAGTTTCTGTCTCGACTTCGGGTACTTCCAAGCCCACAACGACGGACTGGATCTGACGAAGGCGCGAGAGGTACCGCGCTGGCGGGAGTCGGACGTCTTCACGCCACTCGAACGCGACGTGATGGAGTACGCGGAGGCCATGACGCAGACCCCGCCAACGGTCACCGACGAAGTGTCCGCGGCGTTGCTCGCCGCGCTGGGCCCGGCCGCGCTCGTGGAGCTGACGGCGTTCATCGCGTTGGCGAACCTGATGACCCGTACCAACACCGCACTCGGGGTGGAGTCGCAGGAGTTCGCCGCCGCCTGCGCCCTGCCGCCGCTCGCCGTACGGTCGACGACATGACCGACGACCCGTTCGTCACCCATCGCAGCCTGCTCTTCACCGTCGCCTACGAGATGCTCGGGTCGGCGGCCGACGCGGAGGACGTCGTGCAGGAGACATGGCTGCGGTGGGCCGACGTCGACCGGGCCGGTGTCCGCGACCCGCGCGCATATCTGGTCCGGATCGCGACCCGGCAGGCTCTGAACCGCCTGCGGTCCCTCGCGCGACGTCGCGAGGAGTACGTCGGCGAATGGTTGCCCGAGCCGCTGCTCACCAGCCCCGACGCGGTCGCGGATGTCGAGATGGCCGAGAACGTCTCGATTGCGATGCTCACCGTGCTCGAAACTCTCGGACCGGTGGAGCGGGCCGTCTTCGTGCTCCGCGAGGTGTTCGACACGCCGTTCGACGAGATCGCCGACGTCGTCGGCAAGTCGTCGGCGGCGACGCGGCAGATCGCCCGCCGCGCCCGCGAGCATGTCGCGGCTCGTCGGCCTCGAATGCAGGTCGATCGGGACGAGCAGCAGGTGGTGGTCGCGAAGTTCATGGCTGCGGTGTCCACCGGCGACGTGCAGGAGCTGATGGACGTGCTGGCTCCCGATGTCGTGGTGATCGCGGACGGCGGCGGCCGGGTCGCGGCCGCGCGCACACCGCTCGTGGGGAGCGATCTGGTGGCGAGGTTCCTGGCCCGTGCGGCACGGTTCCCCGACCTCACGACGGCGCCGGCCGACATCAACGGGATGCCGGGATTCCGGCTGGACCTCGACGGCGGTGTGACCGCGGTCAGCGTGGCGGTCGCGGACGGCCGCATCACCCGCATCTACGCGATCCGCAATCCCGAGAAGCTGGACCGTCTCGACCGCGTCACCGACTTGCAGAGGTGACCGGACGCCCGACCCCGCACTGCGGCCGTCGTCGGAACGGCGGTGGGTCGGTGCCGTCCGGCACGGCCGCGGGACCAGCACCTCGTTTCCGAGTGGGACCACCCGCCACAACCCCATCGTCTCGAGCTGATGGTGGAACGCGCACAGGCACTACAGATTCGACACGATCGCCCACCCGCCGACCACCGCGTTCCACGCCAGGTACTCACGATGTGATCGAGCTGGCTCTGCGTCGCCGGACGATGGCAACCCGGGAACCGGCAATGCCCGGGTGCGTCCCGCCACCTCGGCGCCCCCACCGACAGGTACTCGCCTTTCCACGCACGGATTCCGAACAACTGGCCGAACGTGAAGGAGACCGCACCGGCCCGCTCGACGCAGACGAACGAAGCCGGCCGGACCGCGGTACTGCTGCCCCTTCTCGGACCGATCGACGGCCCACTGTCTCTCATCGAGGTCGGAGCGTCAGCCGGACTGTGCCTGTACCCGGACCGGTACAGCTATCTCTACGACGGGCGACACCGCCTCGATCCGACGGACGGTCCGTCCCCGGTCCTGTTGCGCTGCAGCACCACCGTCGAGCGCACCGTCCGAGCCCTGCCCTGCCGCTGGATCTCCGACGAAGGACCGTCGGTCCTCCCGCACATCACCGATCGGATCGCGGCCATCGACGTCCCGATCGGCGGACGGTTCGTCGTTTCCCTGGACGGCCGACCCCGCGCACTCACCGGAGCCCACGGGCAGTCCCTCGACTGGCTCCACTGACCACCGACAGACAGGGATTCCCGGTGTGTCCGCCGGAGATCACCTGCCACCGTCGACGCCCGTCGTGATCGAACCCCACAACCCGCGGTGGCCTGTCGGCTTCGAGGAATCGACCTCATGTCCGTCCGATCGCCGGCATGTCCACACCTCGTCATCCTCCCGCGTCGACCCGTTCGCCGACGGTGTGCACCACGTGCAGTGTGGGATCCCACGGCAGCAGGTCGTCCACGGCCTGCTCCAGTTCCTCGATCGGCGGCAGCGCGGCCGGTCCGAGGACGGCGATCGTCGCGGTGCGACCCTGCCACGTGACACCGGTGACCTGCGCTCCCGGACTGTCGGCGAGCCAGTCCTGCGCGGCGTCCGCGATGTGTTGTGCCCACACCGACGACAGCGAGTTGAGCACCATCGGGATGGTGACCACGCAGGCGGCGAGCGTGAGCAGGACGTAGGCCCGCGCTCGGCTGCCACCCTGCTCCGCTGCGGCTTCCCGGCCGTATCCGGCGGCGAACAGCACGACCATCGCGGTGATGACCAGGGCGACGACGTTCGACGCGAACAGGACGAAGGCGCCCGCCGCGAGCGCCGGTGCCCCCGAACCCAGGCACACACCGACCACACCGAGCGGCGGCACCAGGGAGATCGCGATCGCGACGCCGGGTAGGACGTCGCCGACGTCGCGGCGGGCGACCGCGATGGCGCCGGCAAATCCGGTCGCGATCGCGGCGAGGAGGTCCATCAGCGTGGGCGACGTCCGGCCGGTCACCTGAGAGTTCGACAACACGTCCGTCGGGTTCGGCAGCAACTGCGCGACGACGGCGCCGATCACCACGACCAGCACGACACCCGCCGCGACATAAAGCAGGCTGCTGCGCACCAGACGGCCACGCGCCGTGGTGATTCCGAGCCCGATCCCGAGGATCGGCGTGGACAGCGGAGCGACGATCATCGCGCCGATCACGGTGGCGGTCGAGTCACCCGCGACACCGGCCACGGCGATGACCGCGGACAAGGTCAGCATCACCCAGAATGCGGAGCGTTTGGCACCACGATCCCCCGTCTCCAGGTCGAGACGATCGTCGAGCTCGTCCAACGTACGTCGCTGGTCGTCCGGTATGAGCAGCATCCGACTCCCCGTCCACCGAGCACTCCCGACGAGCACTCGCGCCGCCCATCCTGCCGATCGCGCGACGTCCGGACCTCACCCTGCCGGAATGAGATCGACCTCCCGATCCCTACTGTTCGGGCCGACGAGGTCGTGGACGCGTGGCCGAAACCGGTACGTTCGAGGGCGCCTCGGGATCGCTCTGCGAGGGGGACAATGGACGGACGGAAGCGATGCGAGGAAGTGAACCACCATGCCTCCCGAGATGATGGCCTGGTGCCATCAGTTCATGATGTGGCTGCACCAGATGGGGCTGCCGATGCCGATGATGCCCGGCCACGGAATGTGACGCCCCGACTCGGCGCGGCGGCCCGATTCAGTCGAAGACGATCACCTGACGGATCGCGTGACCGTCGGCGAGTTCGTCCATGCCGCGGTTGATCTCGTCGAGGGTGATGTGCGAGGAGATGAGCCTTTCCACGGGCAGCCTGCCCTCCCGCCACATCTGGGCGTAGCGGGGGATGTCGCGCGACGGCACCGCGGAGCCGAGGTAGCTGCCGACGATGGTGCGGGCCTCCGCGACCAGGCTCAGCGGCGAGATCGACGACCGCGCTTCCGGATTCGGTAAGCCGACGGTGACGGTGGTACCGCCCGGGGATGTCGCGGCGACCGCCGTCTCGAAGGCGCGGGCATTGCCGGCGGCCTCGACGACGAGGTTCGCGCGGATGCCGTTCTCGACCAGTTCGGTCGGCGTGTACACCGCGGTCGCGCCGAGCCCCCGTGCCACGTCGAGCTTCTCGGGTATCGCGTCCACTCCGATCACCTCGCCGTGACCGAGTGACACCGCGGCCAGGATCGCCGCCATCCCCACTCCTCCGAGCCCGACGACCATGATCGAGTCGCCGGGCACGGTGTGCGCGGCGTTGAGCACCGCGCCCCCACCGGTGAGAACGGCACACCCGAGGACCGCCGCGATCTCGGGTGGCACGTCGTCCCCGACCGGGACCACGGAACGCCGGTCCACCACGGCATGCGTCGCGAAACCGGAGACCCCGAGGTGGTGATGGATGTCGGTGCCGCTGCGGTGCAGCCGGCGTCCACCGGCGAGCAGCACGCCCTCGTTGTTCGCGATGCCGCCCTCGCTGCACGGCATCCGGCCGTCGGTGGCGCAGCCCGCGCACTGCCCGCACCGCGGTAGGAAGGTCATCACGACACGGTCCCCGACCGCGACGTCGGTGACGGCGGAACCGATCTCCTCCACCCGGCCCGCCGCCTCGTGCCCGAGCAGCATCGGAACGGGCCGCACCCGGTTGCCGTCGACCACCGACAGGTCCGAATGGCACAGGCCCGCCGCCTCGATCCGCACCAGCAGCTCCCCGGGACCGGGCCCGTCGAGGTCGAGGTCGGAGATCACGATGGGACGCGAGTCCGCGAAGGGGCGGGCGCGCCCGATCTCCTCGAGTACCGCGCCGCGTATCCGCATCGAACTACCTCCCGGGCGTCTCGGACCGTCTCCGCCCAGCTTGCCACGCCCACACCAGTCCGAGTCCGAGGACCACACCGATCATGTCCGCCGTCCAGTCCCACACGGAGCCGGTGCGCTGGATCGGCAGCACTGCCTGTAGGACCTCGGACACCGCCGCGTACACCGCGCCGCCGAGCAGGATCCACCCGGTCCGGAAGCCCGCGTACCGCGCGGCGACCGCGAGGGCAAGGAACATCAGCAGGTGCGTGACCTTGTCGCTGTTCGGTGGCCCGCTCGGCACCGTCGATCCCGGCGAGAACAGCATCACCAGGGTGACTGCGAGAACGACGAGGAACGGGACCGTCCGCGGGGTTCGCAGCGCCGTGGGCATCAGACGATTCCGCGCACCACGGCGGGCAGGTCACGCGCCCGCTTGTACGGCCCCACCACCGACGCCGCGAACGGCCGGTTCAGCAGCATCGCCGCCACCTCCCGCACCTCGTCTGTGGTGACGGCGTCGATGCGCTGCAGCGTCTCGGTGATGGTGCGGTGGCTGCCGTAGTTCAGTTCCTGACGCCCGATCCGGTGCATCCGCGACCCCGAATCCTCCAGTCCCAGAACCATTCCGCCGCGGATCGAGCCCTTCGCGCGGGCACATTCGGCGTCGGTGATGCCGTTGGTGGCGACCTGGGCGAGCACCTCCCGGATCAGGGTGGTGACGTCGGCGAGGTTCTCCGGCTGGCAGCCGGCGTAGACGGAGAACGCCCCGGTGTCGGCGAAGGTGTCGACGCTCGAGTACACCGAGTACGCGAGCCCGCGCTCCTCGCGGATCTCCTGGAACAGACGGGAACTGAGCCCACCACCGACCGCGGTGTTGAGCACCGACAGCGCCCACCGGTGCCCCTCGTGACGGCCGAGACCGCGGACCCCGACGGACAGGTGCGCCTGCTCGCTGTCCCGCTCGAGCACGCTGAGCGCGGGCGCCGTCCGCGCCCGCAACCTGCCCTCCCGCCGCGGGGCGGGGTCGGCACCGTCGGAGAGGTGACCGCTGAACGCCCGCCGCACCAGCTCGACGGTCTCGTCGTGATCGACGTTGCCCGCGACCGCGACCACCATCCGCTCGGGTGTGTAGCGCCGGACGTGGAACGAGTGCAGCTGGGTGCGGGTCATCGCCTCGATCGACTCCGTCGACCCGATCACCGGCCGGCCCACCGGGTGGTCACCGAACAGGGCGGTCAGGAACTCGTCACCGAGCAGGTCCTCGGGGTCGTCGTCGCGCATCGCGATCTCCTCGAGCACCACCTGCCGCTCGACGTCGACGTCCGCGGAGCGGCACCGTCCCCGCAGCACGACGTCGCTGACGATGTCGATCGCCAGCGGCAGGTCCTCGTCGAGGACGTGCGCGTAGAAGCAGGTGTGCTCGCGGGAGGTGAAGGCGTTGAGTTCGCCGCCGATTCCGTCGACGACCTGCGCGATGTCCAGGGCCGTGCGGGTCGGGGTCGACTTGAACAGCAGGTGTTCGAGGAAGTGGGCCGCCCCGGCGACCGACGTCTGCTCGTCACGCGAACCCACGCCGACCCAGATGCCGACGGACGCCGACCGGACGCCCGGCATGTGCTCGGTGACGACGCGGAGGCCGCCGGGCAGGACGGTACGTCGCACGGTCGATCTCGGCGTTCGGGTCCGTCGCTTCGGTGTGGAGGTGGCGGTGCGGCGGCGGTCTGTGGTGGCCATGTAGTGGTTCAGCGGTCCTCGTCTGCGGTCGGACGTAGAGGACCAAAGACTACAGGTCGGTCACGCGTCACCAGCCCCGGCGGTGCGGCTGGGAGCCGACCGGTCCGCCACGGCCCGAGACGTCGCGGCTGCGGTAGACGATGTACGGCCGGAACAGGTACGCGAACGGGGCGCTGAACGCGTGCACGAGGCGGGTGAACGGCCACAGCGCGAACAGCACCAGCGCGATCGTGACGTGGACCTGGAACGAGGCCGGAGCCTGCACCATCAGATCGCCGCGGGGCTGCAGGATCCAGATCGACCGGAACCACGGTGACACGGTCTCGCGGTAGTTGTGCGCCTCGTTGCCCTCGAAGGCACCGATCGTCGTGGTCGCGAGTCCGGCGACGATGGCGGCGACGAGCACCACGTACATGACCTTGTCGTTGAGGGTGGTCGCGGTGAACACCGGGCCGGTCGTGCGACGCCGGTAGACGAGCAGACCCACCCCGACGAGGGTTGCCACGCCGGCGACGACGCCGGGGACCGCCGCGCCCCAGTGGTACATGCGCTCGCTGATGCCGACCGCGTCGGTCCACGACTCCGGGATCACCAGGCCGATGACGTGACCGAGGATCACCACCAGGATGCCGAAGTGGAACAGCGGGCTCGCGATCCGCAGCAGCCGGTTCTCGTACAGCTGCGACGACCGGGTGGTCCAGCCGAACTTGTCGTACCGGTACCGCCACCACGTCCCGATCACCAGGATCGCGAGCGTCACGTACGGAACGACGTCCCAGTAGATCTCCCCGGCCGACATGTCAGTGCAGTCCTTCCTGCCGCGGTCGATCTCGCCTGGGCGGCACCGTCAGGGTGAACGGCTGCAGGCCGACCGATTCCGCGGGCGGTCCCGCCTGCGCCAGTTCGCGGGCCCGCTGCCGGTCCACCTCGGTCGCCGGCGGCAGTGTCGCGGCGACCGCTCCGAGAACGTCGGCGTAGGGCGAGCCGGCGTCCCTCAGCCTTTCGTGGAGCAGGTCCACGGCCGTGCGATGAGCGGCGAGCAGCCGTCCGCCGGTGTCGGGATCGACGGTGGCCGCGAATTCGAGGACGACCGCGAGGTGGTCGGCGGACTCACCGGCCGGAGGCTCGACGCCCGCCGCCCGGTAGACCCGGACGAACACCAGGATCGCCGCGCCCCGGTTGCGGGTGTCGCCGTCGGTCCAGTACGTGAGCAGCAGGGTCGTCCGGTTGCGCATGTCGAAGGTGTCGACATAGGTGGTCGCCGCTGCGAGCGTGGACGGTCGACGCAGGTCGCGCACCGCCGTCGCGAGCGGCTGCGCCGCCTCCTCCGGGAGATGTGCGAGGAGCTCGTCGACGGTGTCGAGCCGGCGGTGGTGATCGGCGTCCGGGTAGGCCAGCAGCAGCGACGCCGCCTGCCACACGACGCGGTGCTGCCGGATCAGCTCGTCGCGGCCGCTCCGAGCCGGCCTGCGCAGCAGTCTCACGACCGGCCTCCGGGGAACATCCCGTCGGGTGCGCCCTTGCCGTCCCAGTTCAGGAGGTTGACCCGCGACGGACTGCTCGCGTTCGCGCCCATCGCCTCGCTGGTCTGACGCCGGCGCAGCGCGTGGAAGGTCTCCACCGCCACCGGCACCGGCCCTCCGCTCGCCTCCCCGAACGGTCCGGAACCCTGCTCGTACAGCCCGGGTCCGCCCTCGAAGTCGAGCGGGCAGTCGGTGACCGTCTCCTCGAGACCGTGTGCCTGCTCCGCATAGGCGGACGGAATGACGTAGCGCTCTTCGTATTTCGCGAGCGCCAGCAGGCGGTACATCTCGTACACCTGCTCCTCGGTCATCCCGACCGCCGCCGGAATGTGTTCCTGCGGTGGGCGTCCGAGGTTGATGTCGCGCATGTACGACCGCATCGCGGCCAGGCGCCGCAGGACCCCGGCGACCACCTCGGTGTCCCCCGCGGCGAACAGCTCCGCCAGGTACTCGATCGGGATGCGCAGCGATTCCAGTGCGCCGAACAGGTTTCCGAGATCCTCGCCGTCGTGCCCGTCGCGGCTGACGGCGTCCACGACCGGCGACAGCGGCGGCACGTACCAGACCATCGGCATCGTCCGGAACTCCGGATGCAGCGGCAGCGCCACCCGGAAGTCCTTGATCAGAGCGTGGATCGGCGAGCGTTGCGCGGCCTCGATCCAGGTGTCCGGGATGCCCGAGGAGTGTGCGGCCGCCACCACATGCGGATCGTTCGGGTCCAGCAGGGTGTCGAGCTGCGCCTGGTACAGGTCGCGATCGTCCGGCGCGGACGCGGCCTCGAGGACTCGGTCGGCGTCGTAGAGGATCAGCCCGATGTAGCGCAGGCGTCCGACGCAGGTCTCCGCGCACACCGTAGGCAGGCCCACCTCGACGCGGGGGTAGCAGAAGGTGCACTTCTCGGCCTTGCCGGTCTTGTGGTTGAAGTACACCTTCTTGTACGGGCACCCGGACACACACATCCGCCAGCCGCGGCACTTGTCCTGGTCGACGAGCACGATGCCGTCCTCGGTCCGCTTGTACATCGCCCCCGACGGGCAGGACGCGACGCAGGCGGGATTCAGGCAGTGTTCGCAGATCCGCGGCAGGTAGAACATGAAGGTCTGCTCGAGCTCGAGCTTGACCTGCTCGCTCACCTTCTTCAGCACCGGGTCGTCGGCGAGGATCTCCGGCGACCCGCCGAGGTTGTCGTCCCAGTTCGCCGACCATTCCACCTTCATCGGGTCGCCGGTGATCAGGCTGCGCGGCTCCGCGACCGGCATCTGGTCACCGAGCGGCGCGTTGGTGAGGTTCTCGTAGTCGTAGGTCCAGGGCTCGTAGTAGTCCGCGATCGTCGGCATCTTCGGGTTCGAGAAGATCCGCGAGAGCTTCTTCAGCTTGCCGCCGTCGCGCAGCTTCAGGCGTCCCTTCGAGTCCCGGACCCATCCGCCGCGCCACCGCTCCTGGTCCTCGTAGGTGCGCGGATAGCCCTGTCCCGGACGGGTTTCCACGTTGTTGAACCACACGTACTCGGTGCCCGAGCGGTTGGTCCAGGCCTGTTTGCAGGTCACCGAGCAGGTGTGGCAGCCGATGCACTTGTCGAGATTCATCACCATCGCGAGCTGCGCCATGACCTTCATCGGTACGTCACCTCCTGGCTGCGGCGGCGGACCACCGTCACCTCGTCGCGCTGGTTCCCGGTCGGACCGAGATAGTTGAACGCCCACGACGTCTGCGCGTACCCGCCCGCCAGGTGGGTCGGTTTGATCAGCAACCGGGTCAGCGAGTTGTGGATGCCGCCCCGGTTGCCGGTGGTCTCCGTGCGCGGCACGTCGATCGTCCTTTCCTGCGCGTGGTACACGTACACGACGCCCTCCGGCATGCGGTGCGAGACGATCGCCCGGCACACCACCACGCCGTTGCGGTTGACGGCCTCGACCCAGTCGTTGTCGCGCACCGCGATCTTCGCCGCGTCCGCCGGGCTCATCCACATGGTCGGCCCGCCCCGGGACAGCGACAGCATGAACAGGTTGTCCTGGTACTCGGAGTGGATGGACCACTTGCTGTGCGGGGTCAGGTAACGCACGGTCAGCCCGATCCCCTCCCGCACCTCGCCGAGGTGCGGCTCGGAGAACAACCGCGCCATGTCCAGAGGCGGGCGGTAGATCGGGAGTTGCTCGCCGAGTTCCTCGATCCAGTCGTGGTCGAGGAAGAAGTGCATCCGCCCGGTCAGGGTGTGGAACGGCTTGAGCTGTTCGATGTTCACGGTGAACGGCGCATACCGTCGGCCGCCGGTCTCGCTGCCCGACCACTCCGGACTGGTGATCACCGGCACCGGACGCGCCTGGGTGTCCGCGAACGTGATCCGGCGTTCCTCGCTGCCCTCGGCCAGGTGCGCGAGCGGTCGTCCGGTGCGTCGCTCGAGCTGCCGGAACCCCTCGACCGCAAGCCTGCCGTTGGAGGTGCCCGACAGTCGGAGCACCGCCTCGCACATCTTCTCCGCGGTGTCGAGGGCCGGACGCCCCGCTGCCGCACCGGAACTCATCACGCCGTGCCGCTCGGCGAGTTCGGCGACCTCCCGGTCGGGATGGAACGTCACCCCCTTGGTAACCAGGCCTGCCTTCTCCACGAGCGGTCCGAGCGCCGACCACTTCTCCGCGATCGCCGCGTAGTCACGTTCGACGACGACCAGCGGCCCCATCGTCCTTCCGGGCACCGGCACCTCACCGGTGGCGCGCCAATCCGATTCGCTGCCACCGGGGTACGCCATCGCACCGGGAGTGTCGTGCTGCAGGGTGCCCATCACCACGTCGGTGCGGGTGCCCAGGTGGGTCCGGGCCTGCTCCGAGAAGGCCTCGGCGATCGCGGCGAAGGCGTCGAAGTCCGACCTCGTCTCCCACGGCGGATCGATCGCCGCGGTGAACGCGTGCAGGTACGGGTGCATGTCGGTGCTCGACAGGTCCGGTTTCTCGTACCAGGTGGCCGCGGGCAGCACGACGTCCGACAGCAACGTCGTCGACGTCATCCGGAAGTCGATCGACATCACCAGGTCCAGCTTGCCCTCGGGCAGGTCCTCGCCGTCCCGCCAGTCGGCCTCGACGGGCCGCAGGTCCGGTGCGGTCGGGTCGGCCTGCAGGTTGGACGTGGTGCCGAGCAGATGCTTCAGGAAGTACTCGTTGCCCTTGCTCGACGAGCCGAGCAGGTTCGCACGCCAGATGCTCAGCACCCGGGGCCAGTTACGTGGGTTGTCGGGGTCCGTGACGGCCAGCCGCAGGTCGCCGGACGCCAACCGTTCGGTGACGTGGGCGACGACGTCCTTGCCTTCGGCGGCCGCCTCGTCCGCCAGGTCCAGGCTGGAGCGGTCGAACTGCGGGTAGAAGGGCGTCCACCCCATCGCGACCGCCGACGCCATCACGTCCATCGTGTGCCGGTCCGCGAACCGGCCCCGTCCCGTCGGGCTGGCCAGGGCGTCGGCGCGGTATCCGTCGTAGCGCCACTGGTCGGTGTGCGCGTACCAGTAGGACGTTCCGGCCATCTGACGCGGCGGGCGGCTCCAGTCCGTTCCCATCGCCACGGTCGCCCACCCGGTCACCGGCCTGCACTTCTCCTGCCCGACGTAGTGCGCCCAGCCGCCGCCGTTGCGGCCCATCGACCCGGTGAGCAGCAGCAGGCCCAGGATCGCCCGGTAGGTGGCGTCGCCGTGGAACCACTGGCAGATGCCCGCACCCATGATGATCATCGAGCGGCCACCGGACTCGGTCGCGTTGACCGCGAACTCCTTCGCGATCCGGATCACCTGCGCCGCCGACACCCCGGTGATCGGTTCCTGCCAGGCCGGGGTGTACGGCGACGTCGGGTCGTCGTAGCCGGCCGCCCACTGGCCCGGCAGCCCCGGTCGCGCCACCCCGTAGTGCGCGAGCATCAGGTCGAAGACCGTGCAGACCCGGTGGCCCGCGACGGTCCGGACCGGGACGCCCCGGTCGATGGTCTCGCCGCGGCCGTCGACGGTGTCGAAGCGCGGGAACGTCACAGTCGCAACGTCGTTCGACTCGGGGTTCGCGACCGTCAGGGCCGGTGCCAGGTCGCCGAGGTCGAGGTTCCACTTTCCGACGCCGTCGTCGCCGAACCGGAATCCGAGCGATCCGTGCGGCACGGCCGGTGCATTCGTGGCACCGTCGAGGATCACCGGCTTGAAGGCCGCGTTCTCGACATCCTCCCCCAGATCGGCTGCGGTGAGGGTCTTTCCGGCGACCAGGCGGCCGTCACGCTCCTCGAGTTTGATCAGGAACGGCAGATCCGTGTAGCGGCGGACGTAGTCGACGAAGAACGGCTCCCGCGTCTTCACGAAGTATTCCGACAGGATCACGTGCCCCATCGCCATTGCCATCGCGCCGTCGGTGCCCGCCGCGCAGGGCATCCACTCGTCGGCGAACTTGGTGTTGTCGGCATAGTCGGGGCTCACGGTGACGACCTTGGTCCCGCGGTAGCGGACCTCCGCCATCCAGTGCGCGTCCGGGGTCCGGGTGACGGGGACGTTCGACCCCCACATCAGCAGGTAGCTCGCGTCCCACCAGTCCCCCGACTCTGGGACGTCGGTCTGGTCGCCGAACACCTGCGGCGACGCCACCGGCAGGTCGGCGTACCAGTCGTAGAAGGATGTCATCACCCCGCCGAGCAGCTCGACGAACCGGGACCCGGCCGCGAACGACACCATCGACATCGCGGGGATCGGCGAGAACCCGGCGATCCGGTCGGGACCGTACTCCTTGATCGTGTGCACGTGCGCCGCGGCGATCATCTCGGTCGCCTCGTCCCAGCTCACCCGCACCAGACCGCCCTTGCCGCGGGCCTGTTGGTAGCGGCGGCGACGCTCCGGGTCGTTCTGGATGTCGGCCCAGGCCAGGACCGGGTCCTTCAGCCGCGCCTTCGCCTCGCGGTACATCTCGACGAGAAGACCGCGGGCGTACGGATAACGCACCCGGGTGGGCGAGTACGTGTACCAGGAGAAGGCCGCGCCGCGCGGGCAGCCGCGCGGCTCGTACTCCGGCCGGTCCGGCCCGACGGACGGATAATCGGTCTCCTGGGTCTCCCAGGTGATGATCCCGTCCTTGACGTAGATCTTCCAGGAACACGAGCCCGTGCAGTTCACCCCGTGGGTGGACCGCACCACCTTGTCGTGGCTCCAGCGGTCCCGATAGAAGATGTCGCCGTCGCGCCCGCCCTCCCGGGTCACCGTCCTGCGATCCGCCGAGATCTGGCCGGGAGTGAAGAACCGTCCGCTGCGCACCAGCGCATCCTCGACGGCACCTCCCGCTGTCCAACGGTTGGACGTCACGTCCCCTCCTCCACGCCGCGCGGCACTCGGTCTGCTGTTACGTTGTCGCGCTGTCCTTCTCGGGTTCCGTGGCATGCAGCTTCAGCGCGGTGTACGCGAACGCGACCGCCGCTGTCACCGCCAGCAGCAGCAGGCCGACGGTGTAGTCGTTGTTCTCCTCGTTGTACGTCGCGCCCATCACCAGCGGTGGGAAGTAGCCACCGAGCCCCCCGGCCGCGGCGACGATGCCGGTGACGCTGCCGACGTTCCGGGCGGGCGAACGCCGTGCCACCCAGGCGAACACGCCGCCGGTGCCGATGCCGAGGAACACCGCGAGCAGGGTGAACGTCAGGCCGGACCAGATGTCCGGCGGCGGCTGCAGCGTCTCGACGACCGCGAGCACGGCCGTCCCGCCGAGGGACGCGAGCACCACCCACTTCGGCGGAATCCGGTCCGACAGCGCGCCACCGATCGGACGCGCGATCACCGCGGCGAGCGCGAACGCCGCGGTGCGCGTGCCCGCATCCACCGCGGAGAAGTCGTAGATCGTCTTGATGTACGTCGGCAGGTAGTTGCTGAACGCGACGAACCCACCGAACACGATGGCGTAGAGGAACGACATCTCCCAGGTCACACGGAGTTTCGACGCCGCGACGAGTTTCGGTACGACGGGTTCCGGGTTCGGGGTGAACTCCGGGGAGTCCTTCATCAGCACCACGCACAGCACCGCGGTGACCGCGAGCGCCACCGCGATGATCACGTGCGTCGTGATCAGGCCGAACCACCCGACGAAACGCGGCGTGAAGAACGCCGACAGGGCGGTGCCCACCATTCCCGCCCCGAAGACGCCCGTCGCGAAACCGTGTCGGCTCGGCTCGTACCACGACTTCGCGAACGGGATACCGATCGCGAACACGGTGCCCGCGATGCCGAGGACGAATCCCGACGCGAGCAGTCCGACGTACGAGTCGGCCGACGCGGACAACCCGACCGCGAGCACCGGGACGATCGAGGCGACCGCCACGAAGATGAACAGCGCCCGGCCGCCGTACCGGTCGGTGAGCGGTCCCGTCACGATCCGGCCCAGCGACCCGACCAGGATCGGTGTCGCGACCAGCATCGAGGCCTGTGAGCTGCTCAGGTCCAGCCGTTCCGCGTAGGTGGTGGACATCGGTCCCACCATGTTCCAGGCCCAGAAACAGATGGTCGACGTCCAGGTGGCGAGAACCAGATTCCGAGCCTGGGCGGACTTGTCGAAAACAGGAGTTCCTGTGTTCACCGGTCCAGGAAAACACCACCCGAAGTGATCCGCAGTGCGAAACACCTATCCGAGCGGCAACTTTCCGGTCACGAGGCCGGAAACGACGAGTGCCCCCGACCGTGAGGTCGGGGGCACTCGCCGAATCTGCCGGTGTCGACGCTTACGCGTCGTTCTCCGTCTCGGCCGGAGCCTCGGCGGCGGCCTCGTCCTCGACGGGGACGAGGGAGATCTTGCCGCGGTTGTCGATGTCCGCGATCTCCACGCGCAGCTTGCTGCCGACGCTGACGACGTCCTCGACCTTGTTGATCCGCTTGCCGTTGCCCAGCTTCGAGATGTGCACCAGCCCGTCACGGCCCGGGAGCAGCGAGACGAATGCGCCGAAGGCGGTGGTCTTGACGACCGTGCCGAGGAAGCGTTCGCCCACCTTGGGCAGCTGCGGGTTGGCGATGGCGTTGATCATGTCGATCGCGGCCTGCGCGGACGGGCCGTCCGCCGCACCCACGAAGACGGTGCCGTCGTCCTCGATGGAGATGTTGGCACCGGTCTGCTCGGTGATCGAGTTGATCATCTTGCCCTTGGGGCCGATGACCTCACCGATCTTGTCCACGGGCACCTTGATGGTGGTGATCCGCGGCGCGTACGCACTCATCTCGTCCGGGGTGTCGATCGCCTCGGCCATGACCTCGAGGATCGTGGTGCGGGCGTCGTGCGCCTGCGACAGCGCGCCGGCCAGGACCTGCGACGGGATGCCGTCCAGCTTGGTGTCGAGCTGCAGAGCCGTGACGAAATCCTTGGTGCCCGCGACCTTGAAGTCCATGTCGCCGAACGCGTCCTCGGCGCCGAGGATGTCGGTCAGCGCGACGTAGCGGGTCTCGCCGTCGACCTCGTCGGAGACCAGACCCATCGCGATGCCCGCGACCGGAGCCTTGATCGGCACACCGGCGTTGAGCAGCGACAGCGTCGACGCGCACACCGAGCCCATCGAGGTGGAACCGTTGGAGCCCAACGCCTCCGAGACCTGACGGATCGCGTACGGGAACTCCTCGACGCTCGGCAGCACCGGCACCAGGGCGCGCTCGGCGAGCGCGCCGTGGCCGATCTCGCGACGCTTCGGGGAACCGACCCGGCCGGTCTCACCGGTCGAGTACGGCGGGAAGTTGTAGTGGTGCATGTAGCGCTTGCTGGTCTCGGGGCCCAGCGAGTCGACCTGCTGCGCCATCTTGACCATGTCGAGGGTGGTGACGCCCATGATCTGGGTCTCGCCACGCTCGAACAGCGCGCTGCCGTGCGCCCGCGGGATCACGGCGACCTCCGCCGAGAGCGACCGGATGTCGGTGATGCCGCGGCCGTCGATCCGGAAGTGGTCCTTGAGGATCCGCTGCCGGACCAGCTTCTTGGTCAGCGAGCGGAACGCCGCGCCGATCTCCTTCTCGCGGCCCTCGAACTTCGGGGCGACCTGCTCGAGAACGTCGACCTTGACCTCGTCGGTCTTGTCGTCGCGTTCCTGCTTGCCCGCGATGGTCAGCGCGGCCGACAGCTTGTCGGTGGCGGCGACCTCGACGGCGGCGTACACGTCGTCCTGGTAGGCCGGGAAGACCGGGTAGTCACCCGTGGGCTTCGACGACGCGGCGGCCAGGGCCTGCTGCGCCTCGCACAGGCGGGCGATGAACGGCTTGGCCGCCTCGAGACCCTGCGCGACGATCGCCTCGGTCGGCGCCTGCGCGCCGCCGTCGATCAGCTCGATGACGTTCTCGGTGGCCTCGGCCTCGACCATCATGATCGCGACGTCCGCGCTGTCCCCGGAGCCGGAGACGATGCGGCCGGCGACGACCATGTCGAACACGGCGTTCTCGAGCTGCTCGACCGTCGGGAACGCGACCCACTGACCGGCCTTGTTCTCGTCCGAGGTGATCAGCGCGACACGCACACCACCGACCGGACCGGAGAACGGCAGACCCGCGATCTGGGTGGACGCGGACGCGGCGTTGATCGCGACGACGTCGTAGAGGTCCTTCGGGTCGAGGCTCAGGACGGTCACCACGACCTGGATCTCGTTGCGCAGGCCGTCGACGAAGGACGGGCGCAGCGGCCGGTCGATCAGGCGGCAGGTCAGGATCGCGTCGGTGGAGGGACGACCCTCGCGGCGGAAGAACGATCCCGGGATGCGACCCGCGGCGTACATACGCTCCTCGACGTCCACCGTCAGGGGGAAGAAGTCGAAGTGCTCCTTGGGCTGCTTGCTGGCCGTGGTGGCCGACAGCAGCATGGTCTCGTCGTCCAGGTAGGCGACGACCGATCCGGCGGCCTGCTGCGCGAGGCGGCCGGTCTCGAAACGAACGGTGCGGGTCCCGAAGGCCCCGTTGTCGATGACGGCGGTGGACTCGAACACGCCCTCGTCGACCTCAACTGCAGTGTTTGCGGTCATGTCTTCTCTTCTCTTCCCTCTCGTCTTCGCCGTATCCGCGTGGCCGTCGCCGCCCTCCTGGCGGTGACGCGCACCTGATCGGGTGCCGCGCCCCCGGTGGGAAGGCGGGCCCTGACCCGTTGCGCGGAGGCGGCCGTCGATCGAAGCCAATCGCAGATCGTGTGTCGCAACGATCGTTCGAGTGGCCACTACCGAAGACCGACTGCCACGACTTCAGGCACGTACGGCGGGATCCGTCGTGGATCCGATGGTTCACGATGGAACCGCGTCCGCCGGGTGGCGACACCACCCGACAAACACCGGTAGCCAACGAGGCCAGTCTATGCACTCACCTCGTTGGCTACCGGGATGTTCACATCCTCACCGAACCGACGTGTCGCGGGCGGTGGGAACGCTTCACACTTCTTATCGACGCAGACCCAGACGCTCGATGAGCGAACGGTAACGCGCGATGTCGACCTTCTGGACGTACTTGAGCAGGCGACGACGACGTCCGACCAGCAGCAGCAGGCCGCGGCGGGAGTGGTGGTCGTGCTTGTGCGTCTTGAGGTGCTCGGTGAGTCCGACGATCCGCTTGGTCAGCAGTGCAACCTGCGCCTCCGGGGAACCGGTGTCGGTCTCGTGCAGTCCGTACTCGGAGAGGACGGCCTTCTTCTCTTCGGTGGTCAATGCCACTGTGGTGTCTCCTGATACTGATGTCCGCGCGACGAGAACCCGGGACGGACCCGAGATGGTGCAGCCGCCGCGGACCGCAGCACACACCGAGGAAACATCCTACCAGGGACCGGAAGAGCGCAGCCGCGCACGTCGGCCCGGACGAGCATCAGCCCCGCACGTCGGCGCGGCCCAGCACGTCCCGGGACTCGTCCACGTCGCGGCCCATCTGCGCGATCAGCGCCTCGACCGAGTCGAACTTCTCCATACCGCGCAGCCGCCGCACGAAATCGACCGCGACGTGCTGCCCGTACAGGTCGGCCGAGGCGTCGAGGACGTACGCCTCCACCGTTCGGACCCGTCCCGAGAACGTCGGATTGGTGCCCACGGACACCGCGGCCATGTACGCCACCCCCGGCGGCAACGACCCGGCGACCGGGTCCTGGGCCAGCACCGTGAACCACGCTGCGTAGACGCCGTCGGCGGGGATCGCCGCGTGCTCGTGCGGCGCGATGTTCGCCGTCGGGAAGCCGAGGTCGCGCCCGCGCCGCTCCCCGTGCACGACGACCCCCTCGACCCGATGCGGCCGGCCGAGCGCTTCGGTGGCGGCGACGACGTCACCGGCGTCCACACACGACCGGATGTAGGTCGACGAGAAGGTCACGGTGTGCTCGGCGAGCAGGTTCACCCCGTCGACCGCGAAGCCGAACCGGGTACCGATGCCGCGCAGCATCGGGACGGTGCCCGCGGCCTTGCGCCCGAACGTGAAGTTCTCGCCCACCACGACCTCGGCGACGTGCAGCCGCTCGACCAGGATCTCGTGCGCGTACTGCTCCGGGCTGAGCTTCATGAACTCCGGCGTGAACGGGACGACACAGAACACGTCGATACCCAGCGCCTCCGCCAGTTCCGCCCGCCGGGTCAGCGTCGTCAACTGCGCCGGGTGACTGCCCGGCCGCACAACCTCCATCGGGTGCGGATCGAAAGTCATGAGCACGCTGGGGATTCCGCGCTCACTTGCTGCCTTGACCGCACGACTGATCAGCTGCGCGTGCCCACGATGCACGCCGTCGAAGACACCGATCGTGAGTACGCAACGGCCCCAGTCGGCAGGAACATCGTCGAGCCCTCGCCATCTCTGCACGCCTCGCAGCCTACGGCTCGCCACCGCAAGCGTCACGTTCGGCTGTCGCACCGCGGTGTCGACGTGCCACACCTCGTGTGGATTGCCTAAGCTCGGTACCGTGACTGAGCGCAGGAACGGACGGGACGGAACGACCGGTGAGGTCGGCCTGACGACGGTCGCGCAGGACTACCTCAAGGTGATCTGGACGGCCGGCGAGTGGTCCGGCGAGCAGGTGTCGACCAAGATGCTCGCCGAGCGCATCGGGGTGTCGGCGTCGACGGTGTCCGAGGCGATCCGGAAACTCTCCGATCAGGGACTGGTCGACCACGCCCGGTACGGGTCGATCTCACTGACCGACCGCGGCCGGTCCGCGGCGGTCGCGATGGTGCGCCGACACCGGCTGATCGAGACCTTCCTCGTCGGCGAACTCGGCTACGGCTGGGACGAGGTGCACGACGAGGCCGAAGTGCTCGAGCACGCGGTCTCGGACCTGATGATCGAACGGATCGACGCCAAACTGGGTCACCCCGAGCGTGATCCGCACGGCGATCCGATTCCCGCTCCGGACGGCACGATTCCGACGCCACCGGCACGCCAGCTCAGCGACTTCACCGACGGTGAGTCCGGCGTGGTCGCCCGGATCTCCGACTCGGATCCGGCGATGCTGCGGTACTTCGACTCCGTCGGCATCCGCCTGGACCTGACGATCACGGTGCTCGAACGCCGCGACTTCGCGGGGACCGTGTCCGTCCGCCTCGGCGACGACACCGTCGTCGAGCTCGGAAACCCTGCCGCCCAGGCGATCTGGCTCGTCGAGGGCTGACTGCCGCAGACCGCGCGGTAGCGGTGGCGGGCCTACAGGCCGCGCAGGGTCGCGGGCCGCACCACCATCACCGAACCGGCCCGGCGGCCGCGCTCCTGCAGCAGGGCGATCGTGTGACCGGTCGGGTCGATCGCGGCGTACGTCCCCGGGATGCCGATCGGGTCGAGCCACCGGCCCTGGCTGATCGACTCCGCCTCGTCCGCGGAGATCTGCCGGTGCGCGAACGCCGTCTGGCAGGCCTGGTCGATGTCGAGGCTCACCGCCGGATCGTCGGCGAGCTGCTCGAGCGTCCGCGCGTGGTCGAGACCGAACGGCCCCACCCGGGTCCGGCGCAGCGCGGTGAGGTGTCCGCCGACGCCGAGGGTGGCGCCGAGATCGCGGGCCAGCGCCCGGACGTAGGTCCCCGAGGAGCACTCGACCTCGACGTCGAGGTCGACGAAGGTGTCCGTGCGGCGGGTGGTCGTGACGTCGAACCGGTCCACGGTCACCGGCCGGGCCTCGAGCTCGAACTCCTCCCCCGCGCGGACCAGCTTGTGGGCGCGCTGTCCGTCCACCTTGATGGCACTGACCCGGGTCGGGACCTGGGCGATGTTTCCGGTGAGGGTGGTGATCACCGCCGCGATCTCGTCATCGGTGACCGCGGACGCATCGGTCGTGGTGAGCACGTCGCCCTCCGCGTCGTCGGTGGTCGTCGCCTGACCGAGCCGGATGGTCGCCGCGTACGCCTTCGTGGTCAGCGACAGCAGGCCGAGCAGTTTCGTGGCCCGTTCCACACCGAGGACGAGCACGCCGGTGGCCATCGGGTCGAGAGTTCCGGCATGCCCGACCTTGCGGGTGTGCAGGATCTTGCGGCATCGGGCGACGACGTCGTGACTGGTCATGCCTGCGTCCTTGTCGACGATCAACAACCCGGCGCCGTGCAGGCCGGAGGACGGGGGGCGGTGAGCAGACACGGTTTTCGAGCCTACTCGACGTGACTCACCGGACGGTGATCGCGGCGATGACCAGACCACCGTCGACGAGCCAGCGCCCGTCGAACGACGCCAGCGGCGGGCCGTCGACCGTCTCCCCCGACACCAGGAGCTGCGAGTGGAAGGTGCCGGTGACGCCGTCACTCCCCGCCCGGTCGAGCGCGAACGTGATGTGCGCGTCCTCGAAGCCCAGCCACCGCTGCGTCAGCGGGAACCACGCCTTGTAGGTGGCCTCCTTCGCGCAGAACAGCAGGCGGTCCCAGTGGATCCGGTTGCCGGCCCCGGCCAGCCAGTCGCGTTCGGCGGGCAGGCTGACGGCGTCGAGCACGCCGTCGGGCAGCGGGCCGTGCGGCTCGGCGTCGATGCCCACCGACCGCACCGCCAACGTGTGGCCCAGCACCGCCCCGCGGTAGCCGTCGCAGTGCGTCAGGCTGCCCACGACACCGCGAGGGAACAGCGGATCCCCCTTCTCGCCCTTGAGGATCGGTGCCGGGTCGACGCCGAGTTTCGCCATCGCCTGCCGCGCGCAGTGCCGCGCGCTGACGAATTCACGGCGCCGCTTGTCGACGGCTCGTGCGATCAGCGGCGCCTCGCTGGGGTGCGGGGTCAGTTCCGGCGGGTCGGTGAACAGTTCCGCGTACTCGACACCGGTCGGGAGAATCTTCTCGATCACGCGCGGGCCGCCCTCATCCGTTCCATCTCGGCTTCCTGCTCGGCGGTGACCGTGAAGTGACCGCCCCACTTGTTGAGCGTGCCCGGCGCGTAGTCGGGCACGGGGAGAATCTGCCGCAGCAGCCGCTCCGGCAGGCCGCGGCGCTGCCACTCGCGCGGGTAGCCGAGCGAGACCTCCTCGAACCGGACACCGTCGTACCAGGTGGTGCGCGGGATGTGCAGGTGCCCGTAGACACTGCAGATCGCGTTGTAGCGGGTGTGCCAGTCGGCGGTCTCCTCGGTGCCGCACCACAGCGAGAACTCCGGATAGAACAGCACCCGCGTGGGTTCGCGCACCAGCGGGAAGTGGTTGATCAGCACCGTCGGGATCGACAGGTCGAGTGCGTCGAGCCGCGCGCGGGTGGACTCGAGCCTGGCCCGGCACCACGCATCACGGGTCGCGTACGGCTCCGACGACAGCAGGAACTCGTCGGTCGCGACGACGTTCTTGTCGCGCGCGAAGTCGAGCGCCTCCTGCTTCGTCGTCGTGCCCTCGGGGCGGAACGTGTAGTCGTACAGCAGGAACATCGGGACCAGGGTCGCCGGGCCGCCCTCACCGTCCCACACCGGATACGGGTCCTCCGGTGTGATCACCCCGAGCTCCCGGCACATCGTGACCAGGTAGTCGTACCGGGCGACGCCGTGCATCTGCACCGGGTCCTTCGCCGTGGTCCACAGTTCGTGGTTGCCGGGCACCCAGATGACCTTCGCGAAACGCTCACACATCAGCTTCAGCGCCCACGCGATGTCGTCGGTCTTCTCCGAGACGTCACCGGCGAGGATCAACCAGTCCTCGGGCGACTCCGGGTACAACTCCTCGGTGATCGGCCGGTTCCCGCGATGCCCGACATGGGTGTCGCTCACCGCCCACAGTTTGCGTGTCACGCTCACTACCTTCCCACCTGGATGTCGGCGCCCGTCACGGCCCACCGACCCGAGCTCGTCCGCCACACGACGGTGAGCATTCTCAGCACCATGAAGACGGTCAGCCCCGACCAGATCCCGGCCAGGCCCCAGTCGTACGCCAGGGACAGCCAGATCAGGGGCAGGAACCCGACGATCGCGCAGCCGAGGGTCGCATTGCGCAGGAACGCCGCGTCCCCGGCTCCGAGCAGCACCCCGTCGAGGGCGAACACGACCCCCGCGACCGGCATGATCGCCACGAAGAACCACCAGATCACCCGCGTCTGGTCCTGCACCTCGGTGTCCGCGGTGAACAGCGTCGGAATCACGCCGTACCCGAGCGCGAACACCGCGCCGAGCGCCGCCGCGAACACGGTCGACCACCCTGTCAGGCGCCGGGCCAGGTCCTTCGCGGCCGGGGCGTTGCCGGCCCCGAGAGCCGCTCCGACCAGGGTCTGCGCCGCGATCGCCAGCGAATCCAACGTCAGCGCGACCAGGTTCCACAGTTGCAGCACCACCTGGTGAGCGGCGACCGCCGCGGCCCCGAAGCGGGACGCGACCGCCGCCGCCGACAGGAAGCACGCCTGGAACGCGAGGCTGCGCAGAATCAGGTCGCGGCCCAGCACCACCTGGGCCCGCATCACCGCGGCCCGCGGCCGCATCGGCACCCCGGACCGCACCAGCGCCGCCACGAAGCACGTGGCCGTCACCACCTGCCCCGCGACGTTCGCGACCGCCGACCCGGCCAGCTCCAGTCGCGGCGCCCCGAGCAGTCCGTGCACCAGCACCGGACACAGCAGCGCCGACAGCCCGAGTCCGGCCAGCACGAACCGCAGCGGCCGCAACGTGTTCTGCACACCGCGCATCCAGCCGTTGCCCGCCATCGCGATCAGAATCAGCGGTGCACCGAACACCGCGATCCGAAGCCACGACTCGGCCTCACGCGCGATGTCGTGACCTCCGGCGATCACCGACGTCACCGGACGCGCCAGCACCTGGACCGCGGCGACGAGCACGATTCCGATCGCGGCCGCGAGGAACGTGGCCTGCACACCCTCCTCGACCGCACCGCGCTCGTCCCCCGACCCGTGCAACCGGGATGCGCGGGCGGTCGTGCCGTACGACAGGAACGTCAGCTGGGTACTGACCTGGGCGAGAATCAGACCACCGACCGCGAGGCCGGCGAGAGCAAGCGCGTTCAGGTGACCGACGACGGCGATGTCGAACAGCAGGTACAGCGGTTCCGCAGCCAGGACGCCGAGCGCCGGGACGGCCAGTCCCAGGATGCGGCGGGTCGACGGACGGGAGTCGAGCGCCGCGGCGGCCCCGCCCAGCACCTCAGCCAACGGCCGCGAGCAGCTCGGCGACCACGGCGTCCGCCGCGCCGGTGGCGGTGTATCCCGATGCGAACCGGTGTCCCCCGCCGCCGAGCCGGCCGGCGATCGCGGACACGTCGACCGCCGATTTCGACCGCAACGAGACGGACCAGATTCCCGGTTCGTTCTCCTTGAACACGGACGCGACCTCGGCCTGCGCGGTCGTGCGCACGATGTCGATGACCGACTCGATCTCCTCGGCACCCATCCCGGCGGTGTCCTCGTACCGGACCAGCGCGTACACGAGGCCGAGCCCACCGACTGCGGCGGGCACCAACTGCGCCGACCCGAGTACCGACGAGAGCATCGGCAGCCATCCGAACGGGTGGGTGTCGAGCAGGCGGCGGGTGATGCCCGCGGAGTCGATGCCGGTGTCGATGAGTCGTTCGGCGAGCGCATGCGTGCCCGGCTGCACCCACCGGAACGACCCGGTGTCGGTGACCAGTCCGGCGAACAGGCAGTGTGCGAGGTCCCGGTCGATGTCCACGCCCCACAGGTCGAACAGGCGGGTCAGCACGGCCGCGGTCGCCTCGGCGGACTCGTCGATCAGATTGTGCCTGCCGTACCGGGTGTTCGAACGGTGGTGGTCGATGACCAGCGTCTCCCGCGCACGGTCGAGACGGTCACCGAGGCCGCCCAGCCTGCCGCGGCTGCCGCAGTCGACCGTCACCACCAGATCCACTTCGTCGGCCACCCGGTGTGCCGGGACGAGCAGGTCGACGCCCGGCAACGTGCGCATCGACTGCGGCAGCGTCTCGGGTTGCGCGAACGACACCTGGACCGGGACCCCCCGCCGATCCAGCGCGAGGGCCAGGGCCAGCCCGCTGCCGAGGGTGTCGGCATCCGGTTGGACATGACACAGCACCGTCACCGACGTGGCCTCGGACAGCAACGACACTGCGGTCGCCAGGTCGATGTCGCGTCCGGGCCCCTGGGCCGTGGTCTGGGCGGTCACGGTCATCGCCGAGCCCTAGTCGTCCTCGCCCGTACCGGCCGCGTCGTCCGCTCTCGGCTCCCGGTACGGGTCCTCCTCGCCGGCGTGCCTGGCACCCTCGCGGGCCTTGGCGACCTCGTCGTCGGCGGCCCGTGCCCGGGCGAGGAGTTCCTCCATGTGCCGGGCGGCGTCGGGGACGGTGTCCGCGACGAACGTCAACGTCGGGGTGAACCGGACACCGGTTCCCGCACCGACCTTCGACCGCAGCACGCCGGTGGCCTTCGCCAGTCCGGCGGCGGCACCCTCGTGGTCGGGTTCACTGCCGAGGTCCACGCCGCGCACGGTGTAGTAGACCGTCGCGTCGTGCAGGTCGGCGGTCACCTTCGCGTCGGTGATCGTGACGTAGTCGAGTCGCGGATCCTTGATCTCGTGGTCGATCGCCGACGCCACGATGGTCGCGATGCGCTTGGCGAGCTTGCGCGCCCGCGCCGGGTCTGCCATGACCGAAGTCCCTTCTCACACGACGGCCGGGGCCGTCACATCACGCGACGAGATCGTCGTCGCGTCGTCATCCAATCGTTGTACACCGAACCCCGGCGGGGCGGGTGGTCAGTCCTCGGGTCCGAACATCCTTCGGCGTGCGGCCAGCAACTGCAACTCGGGACGGGCCGCGACCGCGCGCTCGCAGGTGTCGAGTATCTCGTTCACATGGTTCACGTCGCTGCTCGCGACCGCGACCCCGATCTCGGTGCGGCGGTACACGTCGTGATCGCCCGTCTCGGCGACCGAGACCCCGTACCGGGCCAGGGCGGCGATGACCGGCCGGATCACCGAACGCTTCTCCTTGAGCGACCTCACGTCGCCCAGCAGGATGTCCAGCTCGAGGGCACCGAGGTACAACCAACCTCCCTTGTCGACACATCGGGTGTCCCGCGAGCCGGGCCGGCCCACGGGACACCCGATGCAACTGACTACTAGTCGCGCGGCTTCTCGCGCAGCTCGTACGCCTCGATCACGTCACCGACCTTGATGTCGCTGTACGTGACGGTCAGACCGCACTCGTAGCCCTCGCGCACCTCGGTGGCGTCGTCCTTCTCCCGCTTGAGCGAGGAGATGGTGATCGTCTCCGCCACGACGACGTTGTCACGCAGCAGGCGTGCCTTCGCGTTGCGACGGATGATGCCGGACGTGACGAGGCAACCCGCGATGTTGCCGACCTTGGACGAGCGGAACATCGCCCGGATCTCCGCCTTGCCGAGCGCGACCTCTTCGTAGATCGGCTTGAGCATGCCCTTGAGGGCCTTCTCGATCTCGTCGATCGCCTGGTAGATCACCGAGTAGTACCGGATGTCGACGCCCTCGCGGTTGGCGAGCTCGGTCGCCTTGCCCTCCGCGCGGACGTTGAAGCCGATGATGATCGCGTTCGACGCCGACGCCAGGTTGACGTTGGTCTCGGTGATACCACCGACACCGCGGTCGATGACCCGCAGCTGCACCTCGTCGTCGATCTCGATTCCGAGCAGCGCCTCTTCCAGGGCCTCCACGGTTCCGGAGTTGTCACCCTTGAGGATGAGGTTGAGCTCGTTGTGCTCCTTGAGCGCGGCATCGAGGTCCTCGAGGCTGATGCGCTTGCGGCTGCGGGCCGCGAGCGCGTTGCGCTTGCGGGCGTTGCGCCGGTCCGCGATCTGCCGGGCGATCCGGTCCTCGTCGACGACGAGCAGGTTGTCGCCTGCGCCGGGCACCGACGTGAAGCCGATGACCTGCACCGGACGCGACGGCAGCGCCTCGAGCACGTCCTCGCCGTGCTCGTCGACCATCCGCCGGACGCGGCCGTACGCGTCGCCCGCCACGATCGAGTCGCCGACCCGCAGGGTGCCGCGCTGGATGAGCACGGTCGCCACCGGGCCGCGGCCGCGGTCGAGGTGCGCCTCGATGGCGACACCCTGGGCGTCCATGTCCGGGTTGGCCCGCAGGTCGAGGGACGCGTCCGCGGTGAGCAGCACGGCCTCGAGCAGCTGGTCGATGTTGGTGCCCTGCTTCGCGGAGATGTCGACGAACATGGTGTCGCCGCCGTACTCCTCGGCGACGAGACCGTACTCGGTGAGCTGACCGCGGATCTTCGCCGGGTCGGCACCTTCCTTGTCGATCTTGTTCACCGCGACCACGATCGGCACGTCGGCCGCCTGGGCGTGGTTGATCGCCTCCACCGTCTGCGGCATGACACCGTCGTCGGCCGCGACCACGAGGATCGCGATGTCGGTGGCCTTCGCACCGCGGGCACGCATGGCGGTGAACGCCTCGTGACCCGGGGTGTCGATGAACGTCACCAGACGCTCGACGCCGTCCAGCTCGGTCAGCACCTGGTAGGCACCGATGTGCTGGGTGATGCCGCCGGCCTCGCCCTCGCGGACGTTGGCCTTGCGAATCGTGTCGAGCAGGCGGGTCTTGCCGTGGTCGACGTGACCCATGACGGTGACCACCGGCGGACGCTGTTCGAGGTCTTCCTCGCCACCTTCGTCCTCGCCGTAGGTGAGGTCGAACGACTCCAGCAGCTCGCGGTCCTCGTCCTCCGGGCTGACGACCTGGACGACGTAGTTCATCTCGCCGCCGAGCAGCTCGAGGGTCTCGTCGTTCACCGACTGGGTGGCCGTGACCATCTCGCCGAGGTTGAACAGCGCCTGGACCAGGGCCGACGGGTTCGCGTCGATCTTCTCCGCGAAGTCGGACAGGGAGGCACCGCGGGCGAGACGGATGGTCTCACCGTTGCCGCGGGGCAGCCGCACGCCGCCGACGGCGGGCGCCTGCATGGAGTCGTACTCTTGCCGCTTCTGCCGCTTCGACTTGCGGCCACGACGCGGGGCGCCACCGGGACGGCCGAACGCACCTGCCGCGGCACCGCGCTGGCCGGGACGGCCACCGCCGCCACCGGGACGACCACGGAATCCGCCCGCGGGAGCTCCACCGGGAGCACCTGCGCCGCCGGCACCGGGAGCGCCGCCGCCACCGCGGTATCCACCGCCGCCACCACCGGGACGACCACCCGGGCCGCCGGGACGACCGCCGCCGGGACGACCCGCGCCGGGAGCCGGGCGGGACGAGCGTGCGGGCATGGCACCCGGGTTCGGGCGAGGAGGCATCGAGCCGGGGCTCGGACGGGGTCCGCCCTGCCCGGGAGCGGGACGCGGACCGCCGGGGCCTGCCGCGGGACGCGGAGCACCCGGAACCGGACGCGGACCGGCCTGGCCGGGACCCGGACCACCGGGGCGCGGCGCGCCGGGCGCGGGACGCGGTGCCGGGCGCTCGGCCGGAGCGGACGAGTACGGGTTGTTGCCGACACGCGGCGCCTTCGGGCCGGGCTTGGGTCCGGGCGCTGCGGGACGCGGTGCCGGAGCCGCGGGGGCGGCACTGGCTGCGGGGGCCGCCGGAGCCGGCGCCGCCGGCTTGGGTCCGGGGGTGGCCGGCTTCGGGGCGGCCGGTCGCGGTGCGGGTGCCGGAGCCGCGGGGGCCGCCGCGGCCGGGGCCGCCGGAGCGGCCGGAGCCGCCGGGGCCGGAGCGGGTGCGGCCGGCCTCGGGCCGGGACGGGGACCGCCGGGCTTGGCGGTGGAGGCCGGCTTCACGGCCTCCGAACGGCCGGCCGATGCCGACTCGCCCTTGGCCGACGGGAAGGATTCCCGCAGCCGTCGTGCGACCGGCGCCTCCACGGTGGAGGACGCCGACTTCACGAATTCGCCCTGCTCCTTGAGCCGAGCGAGAAGTTCCTTACTGGTGACACCGAGTTCCTTGGCCAACTCGTGCACGCGGGCCTTGCCTGCCACTGCTCTCCTCTACTGAGAGGTCGAGCGGCTGACGTGCCCGCACGACCTCGGGTTAACTCCGATGGACGATCATCGTTGGTGCTTCACGGTGTGCTCATGAGTGTGTTTGCCTGACTCTTCTCGAGAGATTGCCTGTGTTCCCGGATACTGCCTGTCGGGTAGTGCCCTGTTCGAGTACCGGGTTCACGAGGTACTGCTCTGTTGTGGATGCGGTCGGATCGTGAGATCGGAATCGATCACGCGATCCAGTGCCGCCGTGTCCAGGCTTCCGGACACTCGCAGCGCTCTGCCGAACGCTCGACGCTTCTCCGCCTGACCCAGACATCCCCGGTCGGGATGCAACCACGCACCACGCCCCGAGAGCCTGCGTCCGGGATCGGGAACCACCACCCAGCCCTCCGGCTGGGTCTGTCGTGCCACGACCCTCAGCAGATCGGCGGCCGGCGCAGGTTTCCGACAACCGATACACGTCCGCACCGGGTGACCGGGGCGAAGGCGTGCGTCTGCCGGGAACTCATGCCGAGCCATTGACCACTCTACCGCTGTTGTCCACCGAACCGCGCATGCCGTCACTGAACGCGCGTCGAGGACGGCCCCGCAGGCGCTCCGGAGTCGGGAGCGGCGTCACTGCGGATGTCGATCCGCCACCCCGTCAGCCGGGCAGCCAACCGGGCATTTTGCCCCTCCTTGCCGATGGCCAGCGACAACTGGAAATCGGGCACGACCACGCGCGCGGCACGCGCCTCCGCGTCGACGACTGTGACAGAGACCACCTTCGACGGCGACAGGGCGTTGCCGACGAACTTGGCCGGGTTCTCGTCGAAGTCGATGATGTCGATCTTCTCCCCGGCGAGTTCGCTCATCACGTTGCGCACGCGCTGGCCCATCGGGCCGATGCACGCACCCTTCGCGTTCAGGCCCTGCACACGCGACGCCACGGCGATCTTGGACCGGTGGCCGGCTTCCCGGGCGACGGCGACGATCTCGACGGCGCCGTCGGCGATCTCCGGCACCTCGAGCGCGAACAGCTTCCGGACCAGGTTCGGATGGGTCCGCGACAACGTGATCTGCGGCCCCCGCTGCCCGCGGGTGACGCCGACGACGTAGCACTTGATCCGCTCGCCGTGCTCGTACACCTCGCCGGGCACCTGCTCCGCGGCGGGAAGGATGCCCTCGGCCCCGGTCGCCTCGCTGCCGATCCGCACCACGACCACGCCGCGGGCGTTGGCCCGGGTGTCGCGCTGGATGACGCCGCCGACGATCTCGCCCTCGTGGGTGGAGAACTCGCCGAAGCTCTTCTCGTGCTCGGCGTCACGCAGGCGCTGCAGGATGACCTGACGTGCGGTCGTCGCGGCGATCCGCCCGAAGCCCTCGGGGGTGTCGTCCCACTCCTCGCCGACGATGTTGCCGTCGACGTCGACCTCGTGCGCCATCACCCGCACGAGACCGCTCTTGGTGTCGACGTCGATCCGCGCGTGCTGCTGATGGCCCTCGGTGTGGCGGTACGCGGTCAGGAGCGCGGTGCGGATGGTGTCGATGATCGTCTCGACCGAGATGCCCTTGTCGTCCTCGATCGCCCGCAGCGCCGACATTTCGATATGCACTTGTCTATCCCTCCGCCTGAATTTCGGAATCTGTTTCGTCGAGGCCTGTTTCGCCGAGATCCGTCTCGACGGGTTCGCCGGGCACGACTCGTCCCTCGGCGACCCCACCCGCCAACTCGAGCTCCCGCGCATTGGGTGGCGAGAACTCCACCTGCACGACGGCCTTCACGACCTCATCGAGCACGATCTCGCGCAGCACCGGCCCACCCTTGGCCGGGACGACGAGCGCCACGACACCGTCGCCGAGCTCCCCGACCCGGCCGAACACCTGCTCGCCCGGGAGGTCGACGCGCACCTTGCGGCCGCGCGAACGACGCCAGTGCCGCGGTTCGGTGAGGGGACGATCGACACCGGGCGAGGTCACCTCGAGGGTGTACGGGGTTTCCCCGAACTCGGTCGCGGCGTCCAGCACCTCGGAGATCAGCCGGCTCAGCTCGGCGACCGCGTCCAGCCCGAGTCCGGAGTCGCTGTCGACCACGATCCGGACCACGCTCCGGCTGCCCGCCTGCGAGACCGTCACATCCTCCAGGTCGTATCCCTGGCTCTGGATGAGATCGGAGAGGAGCTCGACCACCCTCTCCCTCGACGGAACCGGCATCAGTGGAACTCCTCGTTCAGTTGTGGTCGGATCACAAGCGGGTCGGCCACGACGACAGAGCTCTCGCTCGGCGCGGGACGCGAAGACATAGAATAACGCGCATTCGACGCCTCGGTGACCACCTCGATCACCGGGCGGGGACGCGCACCCTCTTGCCACGTCCGTCGACCGGCACCTGACAAGATGGGCGCCGTGCCCGCAGCTCCCATCCTCTCGCCACCGCCCGGCGCCGTCCGACCACCGTCCGCACGCTCTCCGCTGTCCCGGCGCACCGCGCTCAAATGGGGCGCCGCGGCTCTCGGGGTCGCGACCGCCGCCACCGCGACGGGATGCGCCGGCACCGACGACGACCAGCCCGCGGAGCCGGATCCGTTGCGGACCGCACTCGACGCCGCGCAGCGGGACGCCGCGGCCGCCGCAGCCGCATCCGCGCTGGCGCCGGAGCGCGCCGCGGCCCTGTCGGTGATCGCCGTGGAACGGACCGCGCACGCCGACGCCCTGTCCGCCGAGATCGCCCGGGCCGCCGGGCAGGATCCGTCGACCACCTCCACGACCGCGGCCGCCACGACCACCGCGCCCGTCACTCCGCCGACGATCGACGAACTGCGGACCATGCTTGCCCGATCCCAGCGTGGCGCAGCGGACCTCGCGCGCAGGGTGGACGGCCACCGGGCCGGGCTGCTCGGCTCGATCAGCGCGGCCGTCGCCGCCGAGCAGGCGGTGATGCTGCTGTGACGTCCCCGACGACGACATCGACCCTCGGCCCCGAACAGCAGGCGCTGGTCGACGCCCTGCGCGCCGAGCACGCCGCGGTGTTCGCGTACGGCATCGTGGCGGCGTTCTCGAATCCGACCCGCTCCGCGCAGATCAGCGCCGACACCGCCGCGCACCGGGCCCGCCGCGACGCGACGATCGACGCACTCGGCGCGGCGGACGTCGTGGCCCCGGGCGCCGAAGCCGGCTACACCCTGCCGTTCCCGGTGACCGATCCGACGACCGCGATCCAGTTGGCGGTCGCGGTCGAATCCGACACCGCGACCGCGTGGCGGTCGGTGATCGAACGCGCCCGGTCCGAACCGGTCCGCGCGAGCGCCGTCGACGCACTCACCGAATCCGCCATCCGCGCCGCCAACTGGCGGGCCGTCCTCGGGGTCACTCCCCCGACCGTCGCATTCCCGGGACAGCCCTGACGCGCCCGCGCCCGCCTCGCCAGGCCTCGGGCCCGGCGATCATGCACTTCCGCACACTCGCATTCGTCAGGGACGCCCCAGCCTCCGCAGAACGAGTGCGAGCTGGAGCCTCGTCCGACCCGGTTGGCTCCGCAGTGACCCCCAGCCGACGAGCGACTCGGCGTGAGTGAGCCGAGTCTGCATCGTCGAATGGTGCACGTGCAGCGATCGCGCCGCCTCCCTGAGGCTGTCGGCGGACGCGACGGCGTCGAGCGTGGCCAGCATCCACGGCGCGGCCGTCGCAGCCTGATCGAGGGTCCGGACGTCGGGAATCCTCTCCTTCTCCGCGTCCGCCGCGCGGATCAGGATCGTCAGCGCCCCGAGATCGTCGGCACGGACGATTCTGGGGCCGGGATCGGCCGAGGTACCCTCCGCCGTGATCCGCAGGGCGAGTCGGGCTGCTTCCACCGAGGCAGGCAGGTCCCTGGCGTCGACCATCGTTCCGATGCCGGCACGGATACCGGGGTCGATCGTGGCCCCTTCCGGCAGTACCTGCGCGGGTGCGCCCGCCGCCAGTACGACGCAGGCTCGTCCGGAAAGCCCGATCCGACGGGCGATGCGGACCCGGTCCGCTTCCGGCGCCGCGGCATCGAGCAGAAGCTCGATCGAGGCAGGGTCGCACCGGCCGGTTGTCCCGCGCGTCCGGGCGAGGACACCACGAGCAGCGCCGGCGGCGCGTTCGAGGATGACGGCATGGACGGTGCCGGGCGGCCCCGGATGCTCGAGCCACATTCGGGCACCCTCCGCGGTGACCTCCGCCGACGGCCATGTCGGCTGGGGTTCTTCGGCAGGCGATTCCGCGAGCCCGCTGGACAGGGCTCGCACGACCATCCCCCGAGGAGAATCGACGAGCCTGACGGGACACTCGGCGAGTGCAGCGGCCGTTCGGACGATCGAGTGCAGACCGGCTCCGGACTCGAGCAGCGAGTCGAAATGGCGAATCACCGCAACCGCTGCTCCGGCTTCCGGATCGAGCGCCGCGACCTTGAGAGCAAGTACTTCCACGTCACCATCTTCCGGCTGTGGCGTGCCGATGCAACAGCGAAGCGAGTGTGGACTCAGGACTCCAACCGTCGACGAAGCCACTGCAACCGGGCAGCTCGGGTTTCCCGTGAGATCTGGGCATGGGGCGCAAATCCGTAGTACCCGTGATAACCACCGGGCCAGACATGAAGCTCCGCGACCCCGCCCGCGGCCCAGATCGCACTGGCGTACGCGACGTCCTCGTCACGGAAGGTCTCCGCAGATCCGACGTCGATGAATGCAGGTGGCAGTCCGGACAGATCCGTGGCTCGAATCGGTGCGGCATACGGAGAGACGTCCCCGCTGCCGCGCTGGTCACCCAGAAGCGCCGTCCATCCGGTCTCGTTGCAGGTGCGATCCCATATCCCGATCCCGTCGATCTGCTGTGCCGAAACGGTGTTGTTGCGATCGTCGAGCATCGGGCACATGAGCATCTGACCCGCCAACGCGGGACCGTGACGATCACGCGACAGCAGCGCGAGGGCGGCGGCGAGTCCGCCACCTGCGCTGTGGCCGGCCACGATGATGCGTGCCGGGTCGATGTTCAGCTCAGCCGCATGCTCCGCGGTCCAGACCAGTCCTGCGTAGCAATCCTCGACAGGACCGGGGTGGGGAGTTTCCGGCGCCAACCGGTACTCCACCGATACGACGACCAAGCCGAATTCCTCGGCCCAGTCAAGCATTTCGAGCATTCCCTGACGGTTGTTGCCGCTGACCATCCCTCCGCCGTGAATCAGGAAGAATCCCGGCGCAGGCCCGGCAAGCCCGGCGGGAGTGCAGATCAACAGGGACAGATCGGGTGCACCGGTCGGGCCGGGCACGACACGTTCCTCGACGTCGAAGGCACCGTCCCTGCGCAAATCGTCGTCCGAGAGCTTCATGGCGAGACGCTCACCCCTGCTCCTCAAGACGTGAAGCTGATCCAGAGTCACAGCCACCGGCACCTGCCCCTCCATCGCGGCAAGCACAGCTGCACATTCCGCATCGAAGGGCGGGGGCGGCCCCACGACGGCTACCGCGGGAGCGGTGGACGGTTGCACTGTCACGAAGACCTCCACATATGAGAACCGGATCGTCAGTCCAGCTTGCCGGAGTCGGGCTACCGACGTGGCCGCCGCATGGCGGACGTCGTCAACCATCCGGCGGCCTCACACGGTCGGGTCCGCGCCTTGTCGGCAGGGTGCGCCGACCGTCCCGGCCCTTCAGGAATCCCATACCACGGCGTGCCCGTGGTGCCACAATCGGCACAGAACAGACCGAGGAGCCTGCACCGAGTCCCGGAAGTGGGAAGGGAATTCCATGGCTACTGATCCTGATGCTGTGATTCGGGCACTCGGCGAGGTGGGGGTGGATTTCAGCGTTCCCAGAGCAGACCTCGTCGATTGGCTGGGCGACCCGGACTTCACCCCGTTTCCCGCTCTGGCGGCTGCCCTGCTGAGGTTGCTCAATGGCAGGGCTCTGCGGCTGCCGGTGTTCATTGACGTGATCGTGTTCAACTATGAGCACTCGCAGGGAAATCCGTCTCCGCGTCGGCTCGAAGATGTCGACTTCACGGTCCTGGAAGCCGCGGTGATCGAAGGTTTCAACAACCGTCACGGAGAGCAGAACACCGACTTCGATTCGTTGTTGAGGCCACTGGATCATGGGGGGCAACCGTCTCCTGCGCCATCAGGGCCGTCAGAGCCGTCAGAGCCGTCAGGGCCGTCAGGGCCGTCAGGGCCGTCAGGGCCGTCAGGGCCGGGAACTCCGGACATCGTGCTGGAGCACTCGGCGCGTGAACTGTACAAGGCCACACTGGTACCCCTCGACGCAGTTGACGCACCGCACGGCGGCGGACCGGATGTCCTCGCCAAAGCCGTGTCGATTCGCACATTGGGACTGACACCGGGCGAAGTCGATGCAGTACGGAGTCACCTCGAAGCCACTGCCGGTGACGTCGCCGAAGACGACCGCCCCCGAATCAGTGCTCGAACGCTGGCCACGCTGAGCGCATTCGAGGAGCCACCGGTTCCGCTGCTCGAGCCGGCGGCATCGGAGGTCGCCACGATCCCCGCGAGTGAACTCACGGCCTTTGCCGAGGGATTGGCACGCCTGCGCGGCGGGCAACTCGAAACGCACCTGCGCCGGAACGAAGGTGCAGACCAGGTCGGGCGCGCGGCGATCCAACTCAACTCCGCGCTGGTGGCGGCGCACACCCTTGCCCGAGCCGACAAGGCCGCACCGCTCGGCATGTTGAACCTCGAACGTATCGAGATGGCTCCCGCGGGCATCGAACGAGGCGAGTTGGTCGCCACCATTCCCCTCGCACCCGGAGAGCACACCGCGGTGACCTACAAGGAGTGGTCGGTCACCTCGAGAGAATTCACCAAGATCGTCACCGACGAACTCGACGAGGTCAGCGAGACCGGCGTCACCGACAACACCGACCTGTCCCAATCCACCTCCTCGCAGACGCAACACTCCAACCAGTTCAACATCACCGGAACCGTGCAAGGCGGAATCCCGATCATCTCGGGCTCGAGCACGACCGCCTTCAATGCCCAAGGCTCCGAATCGGATTCGGCGACCGTGAGCCGCAAACACGCCAAGTCACTCACACAGAAGGCCTCGTCGCGGTCTCGGCAGGAGCACAAGGTCACGATCGCGACGCGAACCGAAACCGGCTCGGAGCAGACATCGACGCGAACCCTGTCCAATCCGGGTCCCAATGCGATCCGTATCGACTACTTCAGCCTCATGCGGAAATGGCGGGTGCGCTTGTACCGGTACGGCCTTCGGATGACGTACGACGTCGTGGTTCCCGAGCCTGCCGCCGCCATGCGACGGGCCTACGCCCGTCTGGACCTGCTGCGCAGCCAGCAGGGCCCGTTCGTCTTCCCTCACTCGCCGTCCGACATCAGCACGGAAAAGGTCAACGCCGACGGAGCACCCGACCCGAACGGCACACCCCGATATCTGTGGCTCGCGGACAAGTACAAGGTCACTGTCCCCCCGTACCCCGCGCAACCGGCACCCGTCACAGCGGAGATGAACGGCGCCGGTAACGAATCCTGGCTGTACATAGCGCTCGAGTTCACCGTGCCGCAGGGAACTCGGATCGCCGAACTTCGAGTCACCGCCAACATCGGCCGGCACCCCAACGACGAGAACATTCACCTCAACTTGATAGGGACCGACGTCGTCATCCCGAGCGAACCCGGAGGCTCCATACACTTCGTCGACAGACTTGCACTGGCGCCGGACGGCTCGAATTTCCTTCTGAACCACACCGGTCAGCAGAAGGTGACGTTCCTCTTGGACAATTCCGCTGCGCCCTTTGTCCGCGTGAAGGCAATCCTCGCTCACGCGCCAGGCGTGGAGGAGACCTGGCGTGCCGACGTCTGGAATGCGATCTACGGCGCCGCGCAGACGGAGTACTTCGCCCGGCAACAACAGATCAGCGACGAGATCTCGGCACTCACCGAACGACTGTTCACCGTCGACACGCTCACCCTGCGCCGCGAAGAGAACGACGAGATCATGAAGTGCGTCCTGAGATTCGCTCTCGGCCGGGATTTCGAGTACATGCCCGCCGCAGTGCTCGACGCCCTGAAGGCGGCGGCCGCGGGTGACCTCGAGCACGGCATTGCCTTCGACAGCAATTCCCACGGCCTCAGTGCCGAACAGTGGACTGCGGTACGCCAACACGAGGACAAGATCCGCTTCGTCAACCAGGCCATCGAATGGGAGAACGTCGTCAGCTTCCTGTACTCGTACTTCTGGGATGTGCCACCCAGCTGGCCGTTCATCCGTGACCTCCGACACCCGGACGCGACACGGCAAGCCTTTCTGCGGGCCGGCGCCGCGCGCGTGGTACTCACCGTGCGAAAGGGGTGGGAGGCGCGCTGGATGCGTTTCGCCAGAGAAGGCGTGATCGACCCGACAACGCCGGATCCCCCGTACCTGTCCATCGCCAAGGAGATCGCCGCCTACGACGACCGCAACTATCCCGGCATCCCTCCCGCGAATCCCGCCAAACACGCCGCGCGTCTGCAGGACTCCGTCTACACGACCTCACACACCGATGCGTCACCCAGCGCGGAACCGGTCCAGATCGACGTGGAGGACAGCGACGGATTCGTGATCGGCTTGCCTGTCGTCATCGATGTCCACGACGAACGCGGCATCCAGGAGGCCGTACCTGTCGTGGCGATCCCGGACAGGACACACCTCACGGTCGCGAAGCTCAGCTTCGCGCACAACGGCGCGACGGCACCCTTTCCCGTACTGCAACAAGGTGAGAAGGGCGCGCTCATCGCCGAATGGAACGAATACACACCCAACTCCGGCACCGACATCGCGGTCACCACACATCCGCCGGCACCCGGTGGCGACGCCTGACCGCCCGTGGCGCCCACCGAACTGTTCGAACCGACGTCGCAGTCGATCGCACACAAGCGTCTCAAGTCGTCCAACCTTGCCAGCGCCGGCAAGGTCGGCATCTATCAGCTCGATGTCGACCTGTACGAGAGCCGCGTTGCGCTTCTCTCGCGACACGGTCCGCCGCTGCGCGGCTATCTGGACACCGATCTACCCGCCGGTGTCCACACCCTGACGGTCGACCAGCGTCAGCGCCGGTGGAACATCGCCGGTCCGGGGGTGAAACCCGGTCTCCGGTTCGTCGTCGACATCGAGGGCCCCGACCCGTTCGACCTGGAATACGAAAGCCCGCTGCGGCTCGTCGTGCATCCGGGCGCCAACCTGCCCGACGGCGGTGACTCCGTCACGGCCAATGCCGCCCGGATCGAGCAGGCCTGGAGTGAGAACAATCAGCCCTCGATATGGCAACAGCTGCTCGAGCTGAGCGACATCGCGCTCTACGACACCCTCGACGAATTGTGGACGCGCCACTGGGCAGGCCAGGTGATCCTGCACGCTCTGCTGCACAGTGCGCTCACCGTGCTGCAGGACCAGGACGACATCGAGCTCTACAACCGTGTGCTGCGCGCAGCCGAAAGCTTCGCTCACGCGTTCGCCGACACCTACGTCGACGCGTACTCGTCGTATCTGATCGCTCCCGAAAGCGTTGTTCCGGATCCCGCGAGGCTGCCACCGCTGTCAACCCTGCAGCTGTGCTTCACCTACGACAAGGAGGACCCTGTCCGCAGCATCGTGGTCTACGCCGACGACATCCTCGGCCCGACCCCGCCGGATCCGGTTCCACCCGCCTACGGCCAGATGGGGTTGCGCTACCCGCGGTGGCTGTCGCACACCACCACGCCGCGGATGCACAAGGCGAAGCAGGAGGCGCTCGAACACCTGGCCTGGCAGAACCTGATCTCGATCATCGAGCAGACGAAGGACGCGTACGAAACCATCTCGACCGCCTGGATGATCTACGGATTCGCCGGTCCCCTCGCCAATGCCGCCGCAGGAAAGTGGTTCGGCCCCAAGGGACGGCCGCAGGTCGACAGCACGGTCGGCGCCGCGATGCTTCGTCGGCCGCCGTGGAAGTGGCGTGGAATCCAGCCGGCGAAGGGCGGGCCAGGGTCGTGGGAGCCCGAGTTCGGGGCGGGCCGGGGGATGAACGCCGAGGACGCGTGGGCGCAGCTCGACCTCGCCGGGACTCCGCCGGGCTGGCAGTACAGCGTCGACGGCGTTCAATTCGAGAATCTCGTCGACGGCAAACTGATCGACGTGAAGAACTGGAAGCCGTGGGGCGCGGTTCTGCGCTCGCTCCGCGGAGTCTCCGGCCCGGAGATGATGGAAAGCAAGATCGTGCAGGCCGTCCAGCAGACGATCGTCGGTCAGCGTAGGGGCCATGTCGTCCAATGGATCGTCACCGACCGGGAGTCGGCACGCCTGGTGGAGGAGGCGCTGCGATTCCGCGCCATCTCACCGAGACACCTCGAGGTGGTTTACCGGGCCGCGCGCCCGATGCCCGCGGGCTGGGTGCCGCGCATCCCGATCCGACTCTGACCCGAGCGTCGGCGGTCCGTACTTCTCGCGTCGCCCAACCCGCGCCGACCGGGGTTCGTGGTCAGGTGCCCTTGACGTTGAGGATCTGCCGGAGTTCGTGGACGACGCGCACCAGGTCGCGGGCGTCGTCCATCACGACGTCGATCGGCTTGTACGCGTCGGGGATCTCGTCGATGAACTCGGCGCTGTCGCGGTACTCGATGCCGACCATACGGGCCCGCAGGTCGGCCTGGGTGTACCGCCGCTTGGCCTCGGTGCGGGAGAAACGGCGACCCGCGCCGTGCGGGGCGGAGCAGAGTCCGTCGGTGTTGCCGAGGCCCTCGACGACGTAGGAGTGGGTGCCCATCGATCCGGGGATCACGGCCCGGACCCCGGCGTGGGCGTCGACCGCACCCTTGCGGGTCAGCCACACCCGTTCACCGCCGTGGACCTCCTGCTGGGTGTAGTTGTGGTGGCAATTGATCCGGTCGGTCTCCCGATGGTCGGGGGTGCCCATCCAGCGCGCGAACACCGCACCGAACCGGTCCATCATCTCCGCCCGGTTCAGGTAGGCGAAGCGCTGAGCCCAGTGCAGGTCGGTGAGGTAGCGGTCGAACTCGGTGGTGCCCTCGGTCAGGTAGGCGAGGTCGCGGTTCGGCAGCGCGACGTGACGCTGTGCGCACGCCTGCTGCGCGATCCGGATGTGGTGCTGGGCGATCCGGTTGCCCACTCCCCGGCTCCCGCTGTGCAGGAACAGCCACACCCGGTCGGTCTCGTCGAGGCACAGTTCGATGAAATGGTTTCCGCCGCCGAGGGATCCGAGCTGACGGCGCCACTTCGGGGAGTGCGTCAGGTCCACGTCGCCGGTGGCGGCGAGCGCCTCGAGCTCGGCGATCCGCGGCGCGGTGAACGTCCAGCCGGCGGTGCCGCGGTTGTAGTTGCCGGGCGACAGCGGGATCACGTTCTCGATGCGGACGCGCAGTGTCGCGAGCCGGTGGCCGGTGGCCGTGATCCGGCGGTCGACGTCGTCCCGGGTGAATTCGGTGCGGACGGCGATCATGCCGCAGCCGATGTCGACACCGACGGCGGCGGGCATGACGGCTCCGCGGGTGGGGATGACGGTGCCGACGGCACTTCCCTTGCCGCTGTGGGCATCCGGCATCAGTGCGACGTGCGGGTGGATGAACGGCATCGCGGCGGTCTGCCGCGCCTGCGCGGCAGTGGACTCCTCGAGCTGGGACGCCCAGCTCAGCAGTGCGGGGCCCACCGTGGTCGGGGGCATGGCGGCATTCTCCTTCGATTCGGGGGACGCACCCGCTCGGCGGGGTGCACCTCGACCTTGGCACGGTCGAGGTGCACCCCGCACCCCCTTTTTTCGGGACGCACGTCCTGCTCTACGCGCGACTGCGGCCCGGCATCAGGAGGGCCGCGACGAGCGCGACACCCACGGACGCGGCGCCGACGAGCAGGGCCGGCTGCAGCGCGTCGGCGTAGCCGGTCGGGGTGAGGGCGCCGCCGGCGGCGATGAACACCGCAGTGAGGATCGCGACTCCGAGCGCGACACCGATCTCGCGGATCGTGGAGTTCACCGAGCTGGCGGTGGCGTGGTCCACCTCGGGCATGTCGGCGAGCACGGCGGTGGCGTTGGGGGCGAACGTCAGGCCCATGCCGATTCCGGCGAGGGCGAGTGCGGGCACCATCGCCGGGTAGGCCGTCCCGACCTCGAACAGGGTGGACATCCAGATCAGCGACGCCGCCTGCATCGCGAGTCCGGACACGAGCAACGCCCGGAGACCGACCCTCGGCGCGAGCAGTCCCGCGATGGGCGCCACGATCATCGGCGCCGCGGTCCACGGCAGGGTGCGCAGCCCGGCCTGCAGCGGCGAGTACCCCATCACGATCTGCAGGTACTGCGAGAGCAGGAACACCGAGCCCATCATGCCGAGGGTGAACGCCAGACCGATCACGTTGGCGACGGCGAAGCTGCGCGACCGGAACATCCGCATCGGCATCACCGGGCTCGGTATACGCAGTTCGCGAATCACGAACGCCGCCAACAGGACAGCACCGACGATCAGCGCTCCGAGCACCTGAACCGAGGTCCAGCCGTCGTCGTTGCCGTGGACGATGCCCCACACCCCGAGGAAGACGCCGGCGCCGGCGAGCGCGACCCCGAGGAGGTCGAGGGGTTGCCTGCGGCCGCGGGACTCGGCGAGGGCGTACAGCGCCAGCGGAATCGCGATCACCGCCACCGGGACGTTGATCCAGAAGATCGCCTGCCAGGAGAACCCGTCGACCACGGCACCGCCGATCACCGGACCGAGGGCCACACCGATGCCCGACACGCCACCCCAGATGCCGATCGCGAGGGCCCGCTTGGAGGCGGGAACCGCGCCGGCGAGCAGGGTCAGGGACAGCGGCATGACGGCGGCGGCGCCGACGCCCTGCACGGCCCGCGACGCGATGAGCACGCCCGCCGTGGTCGACAGCGCGGACGCGATCGAGGCTGCCGCGAAAAGTGCTGTCCCCCAGACGAACACGCGGCGTCGCCCGAGTAGGTCGCCGAGACCGGCCGCGGCGAGCATCAGGGTGGCGAAGGAGAGCGTGTAGGCGTTGAGGAACCATTGGAGCTGGCCGACGGAGGCGCCGAGGTCGGCCTGCACGACAGGCAGCGCGCTGGTCATCACCAGGTTGTCGAGTGTCGCCATGAACATCGGCAGTGACGCGGCGAAGATCGCCAGCCACAGCGGGACGCGTCGCGCCGCGGCGCTGCCGGGTGACGCTCCGGAGGGCACGTGCAGATCGGTGGTCGTGGTCATCACTTCTCTCCTCGAACGGAGTTTCCAGTGGACTGAGAATTTGTAAGCATCAAATGATTACTTAGCTGCCGGCAACGCTAAGTTATCGAGTGATAACCTGTCAACATGTCTGCGACGACCGATTCCCCCCGTGCCACCAGAATGAGCGCCGCGGACCGACGCGAGCTGGTCCTCGAGGCGGCCGCGACGGCGTTCGCACGCGGCGGCTGGAGCGGGACCAGCACCGACGCAGTCGCCCGCGAGGCCGGGGTGTCCCAGCCGTACGTGGTGCGCATGTTCGGGACGAAGGCCGAACTGTTCCGCGAGGTGTTCGCCCGGGCCCTGGCCCGGATCGTGGACGCATTCGAGGCCGAACTGGACAGGATCGAGGCGGAAACCGATCCCCCCTCACCGGACAGCGAGGAGTACTGGGCGCGGCTCGGCGGCGCCTACGGCGAGCTCGTCTCCGACGGCGACATGCTGCTGGTGATGATGCACGGCTTCACCGCAGGCGGCACGCCGGAGATCGGCGCCCAGGCCCGCGCCGCGATGGCGCAGATCTACACGCTGATCCGCACCCGCACCGGCTGCACCCCCGAGAAGGCCCGCGAATTCATCGCCAGCGGCATGCTGCTCAACGTCCTGCTCGCGATGCGCGCGCCCGTACACGTCACCGAGGAGCCCGCGCTGGCGGAACTGTGCGAGTGCACCCTCGGCGAGGCGCTGCACGCGGCCCTCGGCGTCACCGACCAGCGCTGAGCGGCCGCGAGCACGGACCCGGACCGCTGAGCGGGAGAACCACTCCCGTGTGACGGCCGACACTCTAGGGTCGAGGTCGTGACGGACACCAGGGACACCGATCTCGCGACACGGATCGAGACGCTCGAGCAGATCGAGGCGATCAAGGCGCTCAAGCACCGCTACTGGCGGGCCTGCGACGCCAAGGACCCGACGACGTTCCGTGCCTGCTTCGTTCGGCGCGGCGCCAGCATCGACTACGGCCGGCTCGGGGCCTTCGAGGACGCCGATCCGATGGCCGAGATCTTCACCCGCGTCGCCCTCCACACGGTCGACGGCAGGCACGTCGTCTACGACATGCACCACGGCATGCACCCGGAGATCACCGTGACCGGTCCCGGCACCGCAACCGGCCGCTGGACGTTGCGGTTCCGCCAGGTCAACCTCCTCGACAACACCGAGAAGCTGATGACCGGCGAGTACGACGACGAGTACGTGCTCGAAGACGGCGCGTGGAGGATGTCGAAGTGCCACTTCACCGAGACGTGGGCGATGATCCGTCCCCTGCCGGAGGGCACCACCGTCACCTCCGGCGCATTCGTGGGGGTGACACGATGAGCGCGGACCGGCGCATCGCACTGGTCACCGGCGCGAGCCGCAGCGTCGGCAAGGGCATCGCCCTCGCGCTCGGGTCGGACGGCTGGACCGTGTACGTGACCGCGCGCGGCGAGGTCGGTACCGACGGCCCCCTGGACCGCACCGCCGCGGAGGTGACCGAGCGGGGCGGCGAGGGCATCGCCGTGCAGTGCGACCACAGCGACGACACGCAGATCGAGAAGCTGTTCGCCCGCATCGCCGACGACCGGGACGGCAGGCTGGACCTGCTCGTCAACAACGTGTGGGCCGGTCCGTCCGACGGATACGCCGGTTTCTCGCAGCCGTTCTGGAAGCGACCCGTCAGCGACTGGGACGCCCTGATCGGACTCGGGCTGCGGGCACACTACGTCGCGAGCGTCGAAGCGGCTCGCCTGATGGTCCCCCGCGGCTCCGGGATCATCGCCAACATCTCCTCCTTCGGCACCCGCGGTTACCTGCACTCGGTCCTGTACGGCATGTCGAAGGCCGGCCTCGACAAGATGGCCGCCGACATGGCGGTCGAACTGAAGGGCACCGGTGTGACCGCACTGAGCTTGTGGCCGGGACTCGTCCGCAACGAACGCATGATCGCCAGCGGCATGAAGAGCTTCGAAGGGTTCTCCCTCGCCGAGGCCGAGACCCCGGAGTTCATCGGCCGAGTGATCGTGGCGCTGGCGACCGACCCGGGTGTCGGCGAGCGCAGCGGACGCACCGTGATCACCGCCGAGACCGCGCTCGAGTACGGGGTCGTCGACGTCGACGGCGGTCAGCCGGTGTCGCACCGGGCCGCGTTCGGCGGTGGCGCGGTCTTCGGTCCCTAGCGCGGTCGCTGTCGACGGGGGACGATGAACCGATGACGACGGACGACGCCCTTCCTGCGCGGCTGACGTCTTCGGACGGCCGGGGCGGTCAGCGGCGGTGGGAGTTGCGCCCCGAGCATCCGCGCGTCACCGTCGGCCGGTCCACCGAATCGGAACTCTCCCTCCCCGACGACGACGAGGTGTCCCGGCTGCACGCCGTCCTCGAGTACGTCGGCGGGCACTGGACGATCGTCGACGACGGACTGTCACGCAACGGGACCTTCGTCAACGGCGACCGGCTCACCGGCCGTCGGCGACTCCGTCCCGGCGACAGCGTCCGGGTCGGTGGCACCGCGCTGGTGTTCCAGGAGTTCGGCGGCGGCCCGGAGGACGCGACGATGGTCGCCGGATCGACACCGAACGTCCGGGCTCTCACCGACACCCAGCGGTCGGTGCTGATCGCGCTGTGCCGGCCGTACAAGCACGGCGTTGCGTTCGCCAATCCCGCGTCCAATCAGCAGATCGCGGCGGAACTGTTCCTCACCGTCGACACCGTGAAGGCCCACCTGCGAACCCTGTTCGGCAAGTTCGGCGTCGAGGAACTGCCGCAGAACCAGAAGCGCGTCGCGCTCGCCGAACGCGCCCTGCACAGCGGACTCGTCACGGGCCACGACCTCTGACCGGTCACACGGCCGGCGCGAGGACACCGCCGGACCGCACCCGGGCGACGAGACCGTCGATCGCCGCGGCGACCTCCGGCGCACGTTCGAGGATCACCGAATGGCCGGCGCCACGGATACGCACGAGTTCCGCGCCGGGCAACCGGGCCGCGAGCGCCTCGGAATGCGCGAGGGGTGTCAGCACGTCCGCAGTCCCGCACACCACGACCGCGGGAATTCCGGCCAGTGCGGAGACCGTCGCCGACTCGTCGAAGTCGACGAAGGACTTCAGGAAGCTCGACACGGTCACGATCGACGTCTGTCCCGCCATCGCGGCCGTGATCGCCACGACCCTCGGGTCGACACTGCGGCCTCGGGTCCCCGCGACCCGGACCGCCGCGGCCCCGACCGCGCATCCGACCCGCTTGGAACCTGCCGTGGCCCGCGGCGCCCAACGGGCCGCGGTGTGGAACACGGACACCGCCGGGCTGCGCAGCAGGCGCCCGAGCCCGGCATCGGCCAGTCCGTTCGCGGCGGTCGCGATCAACGCGATGCCCGCGAGCCGGGTGCGGACGAGCTCCGGCTGCTGCCGAACCCAGGCCAACGCCGCCATCCCTCCCATCGAGTGTCCGACGACCACCACCGGCCCCACCGGCACGACGGCCGCCACCACGGTGGCGAGATCTCGGCCCAGTTGGTCGATCGTGTAGGAGCTCGCCGGCGCCCGACCGGAGTCACCGTGACCGCGATGGTCGTAGAACACCATGCGCACCCGGGTGTTCCACGCCGCCTCCAACTGGTCGCGCAGCAGGTCCCAGGACTCGGACCGCATGCAGTGACCGTGGAGGAAGACCGCGGTGACCGCGGCATCGGCGGGCCCGTACTCGCAGACCGCGATCGGCACGCCGTCGTCGGCGACGACGGTGGTGCGTCGGACGTGTCCTGCAACGGTGTTCGACATGTCGTTGCTCCCTCCGCCGGTCCACGAGTACGGGCACTGGATGTATCGCCTCCAGAGGAGCGTTCCTTACAGGCGCTTCCTCACCACGGTCGTTTCCTCACCACGGTGGCTTCCTCAGCGCGCCGGCAGCGGGACGGCGGTGCCGAGGTCGATGCCCCCGAGGTTCACACCGCCCGGGCCGGCCGAGACACCCCCGGCCCCGATCGGGCCGACGTTGACCCCGCCGAGGACGACGCCACCCCCACCGCCCTGTGGCGAGGGCAATGCCCCCGGGGCCACGGCGGCGGCACCCGGCGCGGGTTGCTCGGCTGCGGGCTCGGTCGCCGACGCGGCTGCCGCGACGGACGTCAGCACGAAGGCGGTCGCAGCGACTGCGGTGAGCGTGCCGCGAATGGTGGAGATGATCATGGTCTGTCCTCTGGGTCGGGGTTCAGGGGTCGGGGGTCGCGGGGCGGGGGGCGGGGGGTCAGCAGAAGGGCCAGTAGGCGGGGCAGTCCTTGACCTCGGTGGTCGTGGTGTTGCCGCTGCCGTTGTTGCTGTCGTTGGTGGAGTTGTCGGTGCCACCGTTGGCGCTGCCGCCGTTGGAGTTCGCGTCACCGCTGTTGCCACCGGCACCGCCCGCACCACCGTTGCCGACGTTCTGACCGCTGTTGTTGCCGTCACCGATGTTCACCCCGCCGATGACCACACCGCCGTTGTTGCCTCCCGCGCCACCCGCGCCGCCGGCACCACCCGGGCCCGTGGTCGCCGGACCGCCGTTCGCCGTGCCCCCGTTCGCGTCGGCGGCCGCGATACCGGCGCCACCGGCGATTGCGAAGGCGGCGATCGCCGCGGTGGCCAGAACTCGCTTGATGCTGTGCGCCATGGTGTTTCTCCTGATTTCTTCTGATGGGTTGGTCGTGCTCGGTAACTACAAGACTCCGCTCGAACGCTCTGCGTCGATAGGCACCCAAGGTGGCGACTCACACCCACCCCGCGCGGCACCCTGCCGACGAGGACGGCCCCGTGCCCGGCACTCGAAGTGCCGGACACGGGGCCGTCGTCCAGGGGTTCTCAGCAGAAGAACCAGACGATTCCGCAGTTCTCCTCGGTTGTCGTGGTGGTGTTACCGCTGTTGTTTCCGCTGTTGTTGGTGGAGTTGTCGGTGCCACCGTTGGCGCTGCCGCCGTTGGAGTTCGCGTTGCCGCTGTTGCCACCGGCACCGCCCGCACCACCGTTGCCGACGTTCTGACCGCTGTTGTTGCCGTCACCGATGTTCACCCCGCCGATGACCACACCGCCGTTGTTGCCTCCCGCGCCACCCGCGCCGCCGGCACCACCCGGGCCCGTGGTCGCCGGACCGCCGTTCGCCGTGCCCCCGTTCGCGTCGGCGGCCGCGATACCGGCGCCACCGGCGATTGCGAAGGCGGCGATCGCCGCGGTGGCCAGAACTCGCTTGATGCTGTGCGCCATGGTGTTTCTCCCTCGAGGTGATGGTGAGCGGGTCGGTCCTGCTCTGTGCCATCAACACTCCGCCACCGAGGCCTCCCCCGACAGGCACCCAAGGTGGCGACTCTCCACACCCCTCGGGACACGGGAATCTAGACGGGAGTCAGTTCGGCGATCCGCCACTGTCCGTCCACGAGGTCCACCGTCACCTCGACGCGACTGGACGTGGCGACCGGAGCCGGTTGCGCCGTCGACGTGGTGATCTGGTCGACGAATGCCAGCAGCCGCACGTGATCGTCTGCGCCGGAGAGGAATCCGATCTCCATCACTCTGGCTCGCGTGCTGACTCCGAGTTTCTTGGATTGTGGTGCAACGGTTTTCGTCGTGTAGTCGGTGAAGCTGTCGCGGAAGGACCCGGTGGTGACGGCGGCGGCTGCCGCCAGGTCCTCGTCGACGGTCGGCGCGTTGTAACCGAGGACCTTCTCGAGCAGGGCCGGACTCTCGCTCAACGCCGAGGCGCGCGCCGACTCGCTCGCCGCCTCGGTGCGGGTGATCCCGGTCAGTGTCGCGAAGACCGCGACCAGCAGCGCCACCAGGGACGCCCCCAGCAGGAGCCTGGTCTTCGCGGCAGCGCCGGCCTTCCTGGCGCTCACGGGACGAACTCGACCTTCGACATCAGCAGGCTGCCGTCGACCTCGTCGAGGGTGACCCGCAGGCGGTAGGTACGCGCGGTGGCGTCGGGGCTGCCGGCGTTCGCGACCTCGCCCGACGCGGCGACCAGCACCACACCGGACGTGCCGCCCTCCTCGGCGAGCGCCGCCGAATCGATGCGTCCGGACGAGTCGACCTTCGCATCCCGGATCGCGGCGGCGAGGCCGGACTCGTTGTCCGACAACTCGTCCGCGAACTGGCCGGTGCTCAGATCCCGCAACCGGGCGAGGGTGGCGTCGGCGGTGTCGACGTGGACGTCGATCAGGGCCAGCACCCCCGTCCGCGCCGCGTCCACGAGGTCCGCCCGGTGCGCCTCGCGGGCGCGGTCCTGTGCGTGGGTGACGGCCACCTGCGCCGCCGCGACGGCCAGCGCGACCACCGCGGCGATTGCGGTGATCGACACCGTGATTCGCGGCCACCGGCGCCGCGCCGCCGCGGTCTCGTCGGCCGCCGTCACGGTGTCGGGCCCAGCAACTGTTGCCATCCGGTGTCACCACCCGCCGGTGCGATCTCGGTGTGTCCGTACTGCGCACCGTCCGGTCCGGTGTACAACTCGTCCGGCGCGTTGGTGCCGGCCGGCACGAACGGCTCGTCGCCGCGGCAGGCGGCCGGTGTCGGCGCCCGCACACCCGGCACCTCCATGCACGGGATGTTGCGTGAGCCGCGCACCGCGAACGTCGAGTCGTGCGGAACACTGCACATCAACCCGGGCGGGGTGTCGGGGACGGTGTCGTCGGTGGGATCGCGCCGCTGGTCGGCGGGAAGGTACCCGGTCGAGCACGCCGCCGGATCCTGCGCCTGGAGATGGAAGTTCACGTACGCCGCGCCGTCCGCATTGCCGTTCTGCACCACGGTTTCCTGCGCCGCGACCAGCGGCGGCAGGATCACCAGTACCTGTTCGATCGAGGGGTTGTAGGTGACCGCCACCTGCGCGGTGCTCGTGAAGTTCGCCAGCATCAGCGGCAGCGTCGGCCGCAGTTCCTGGAACAGGGAGTCCGCCTCCGCGGCGAATGCCGGTCCCCTGTCGAGGAGTCCGCGCACCGAACCGTCCGCGACGGCGAGTTGGCCGCTCAGCGCGGCGACGTTCGCCGTCCATCGGCGGATCTCGTCGCCGGTGACGACCTGGGTGTCGAGCAGCGGAGCCAACTGCCGGACGAGTGTCGTCGCGGGAGTCGTCGCGTCCGCGGCCTGGTCGACGAACGACGCCGTCGAATCCAGCAGCCGCGCCAGGTCCGGTCCCCGGCCCGCGAACGCGGCGGCCGCTTCGTCGATCACGGCCCGCAGCGCGTCCTGCGGCACCGCGTCGAGCACGGCCTGCGCCCGGTCGAGGACGGGCCCGATCTCCTGCGGCACCGTCACCTGCTCGGCTGGGATCACGTCGCCGTCGGCGAGATACGGTCCCTCGGTCGTCGTCGGCTGCAGGTCGACGTACTGCTCCCCGATCGCCGACACGCTGCGCACTGCGACCACGAGACCGTCCGTCGCCACCGGAACCGACGACTCGAGCGACAGTTCCGCCCGCACCGCGTCGGGGTCGAGGCGGATCGCGGACACCCGGCCGATCGTGTCACCGCGGTAGGTGACGTTCGCATTCCGGTAGAGCCCACCGGCATTCGGCATCTCCACCGTCACCGCGATCCGACCGACCCCCAGCGCCGCGGGCACCCGCAGGTACGACACCGCGGCCGCCGTCATCCCGATCACCGCGACGACCGCGAAGATCGTCAACTGGATGCGGACGAGTCTGGTGAGGATCATCGCCCACCACCTTCCGTTGCCTGCGGGGCGACTGCCTGCCGGGTGACGTCGAGCGGTGCCGTCAGCGGATTCGCCACGGCACCGTTCGACGTGGGAATGGGCGGCCCGAGCGGGGTACCGAAGAACAGGCTCTGCTGCAGGCGCTCCGCGGTGAGGTCGACGACGATCCACAGGTTCGCGTAGTCGCCCCGCATGCCCTGATCGATGGTGACCTGTGGAAACGGGAAGGTACTGAGGTTGCCGAGGTTGTCGATGATCGTCGGACCGGCGGCCACCACCTGTTCGAGGGTCGGCTCGAGAGCCTCGAGGTTCGCCTTCAGGTCGTCGCGGCTGCGGTTGACCAGATCCGTTCCCACGTCGCCGAACCTGCCGACGGCATCGAGTGCGGCGGTCAGGTCCGCGCGTTGCTCGGCGAGTACCGCCATTGCGGGGTCGAGGGTGCCGAGGGCGCGGCCGAGGACGTCGCGCTCGGCGAGGATCTCGCCGGTGACGCCGTCCAGGTTCGCCATCGTCGTCACCATCGCCGTCCGCTGCTCGTCCAGGGTCGCGGTCAGGGAGTCCAACTGCGAGAGCAGGTCACGCACCGCGTCCTGCCGCCCGGTCAGCGCCGTGTTCAACTCCGTCGTGATCGTCTGCACCTGCGCCAGCCCGCCGCCGCCCAGGACCACCGACAGAGCGGTCAACGCCTCCTCCGTCGTCGGGTACACCGTCGCGTTCGCCAGCGGGATCACCGATCCGTCGACGAGCCGACCCTGCGGCGGCACGCCGACGGGCGCGCCGAGCGCGATGTGCTTGGACCCGAGCAGGCTGGTCTGACCGATCGCGGCCGTGGCGTTCGCCGGCAGGTCTACCGAATCGTCCACGGACACCGTGACCTTCGCGTGCCAGTTGTCCGTCTCGATCGCGGTGATGCTGCCGACCGTGACGTCGGAGACCAGCACCGGTGAGTTGGTGCTGATCGTCGCCGCGTCCGGCATCTCGATCACCACCGAAAAGCTGTTCTCGCCGCGCCCGGCGGTTCCCGGCAACGACACCGAGTTGAGCCCGCTCCAGCCGCACCCGGACGCGAGCAGGGCGACGGCGACGGCGGTCCCGGCGAACCGGGCTCGCGCCCTCATCGCTGCCCCGCCGACGGCGCGAGAAGGCCGCCGAGGTCGGGGACGGGCACGGTCGGCATGGTCAGGGGCGGCAGGGTCGCCGCGGCGACGGTCGTCGCGGCCGCATCCGGTTGCGGCACCGCCGGTTCGAGCCCCGGTTCGCTGTACACCAACTGGTCCGGTGCCGCGCCGAGCGCTCGGCTGGGGTTGATCGTCAGGTCCGGATAGTTCGCCCTGATCGTGTTCAGCAGCGGACCGAGGTACTGAGCGCACAGTTCGGCACCCCTCTCCGAGGTCGCGTTCGCGAGACCCGCGATGCCGCCGCAGATGAAGTTGATCGGGTTCCCGGTGTTCTGGAACGCGGGAACACCGATCATCGACCCCTGCGCCGGTCGGTAGATGTTGTAGTAGTTCCCCAGTGCCGTCGGGCCGAGGTGCAGGATCCGCTCCAGGCCGTCCTTCCGGTCGACCAGCACCTGGGAGACGTCGGCGAGCTTGCGGACGTCCTCGGTGAGTCCGTCCCGGTTCTGCGCGACGAATCGCTGCACGTCGGTGACCGCGACGTCGAGATCGGCGAGGGCGGGGGCGAGCTGGGTCCGGTTGTCCGTCAGCACGTGCGAGACGGTCGCGAGGCGGCCCTGGAACTGCACGATCTGCTCGTTGCTGGCCGCGAGGGCGGTGGTGAAGGTCTGCAGGCCGCGGATCGTCCCGAACAGGTCGTCGCCGCTGTCCGAGAGCAACGTCATCGCCCGGGACAGTTCGGTGACCGATTCGCCGAGAGCGGTTCCGTTGCCCTGCAGCGCGGTTCCCGCTCCGCTCAGCAGGTTCGCCGCGGGGCCGGGATCCCCGTCCTTCGGGCCCAGCGCGTCCGCGGCGCGACCGAGTTCGGCCTTGACCTGGTCCCACTCGACGGGCACCGCGGTGCGGTCGATCCCGATGACGGCGCCGTCCGCGAGGGCGGGTGTCGCGTCGTCGGTGACCGCGGGCGTGAGCTGCACGAACCGCGCCGACACCAGCGACTGCCCGACGATCACGGCCTTCGCGTCCGCGGCCACCGGCACGGTTCGCCGCAGCGTCATCCGCACCCGCATCCGGTCTCCGTCCGGCTCGATGCCGGTGACCCTGCCGACGTCGACCCCGACGACCCGGACGTCGTCGCCGACGTAGAGCCCGGTCGTCGAGGTGAAGTAGGCGGTGATCTCCTGGTAGCGCAGCTGCGCCACGGTGAACCAGCCGGCGGTCAGGGCGGCGATCGCAGCCAGTGCCGCCAGCGCACCGAGGGTGATCCTGCGAGCGGTCATCAGCGGACCTCCGGGATCGGCAGCGGTGCGGGCGGTAGGCCGAGCACGGCGTTGACCAGGGGCTGGGTGTACTGGCCGGGCACCAGGTTCTGGATGTAGGAGTAGTAGAACGGGCCGCTGGCGACGGTGTCGCCCAGGGTTCCCACGTAGGTGCCGAGGCCGTCGATGCCCTGCGCGAGGTTGTCCCTGTTGCGTTGCAGGACACCGAGAACCGTGTCCAGCTTCGCGAGCACCGGAGCCAGTTGTGCCTCGTTGTCGTGGACGAGCCCGCTCAGCTGCCGCGACATCGCGGAGACGTTCGTGACGACCTCGCCGAGCGCGGCCTGCCTGCGTCCCAGTTCGCCGAGCAGGGCGTTGCCGTCCACGAGCAGCGCATCGACCTCCGGTCCCCGATCGGCGAGGATGCCGGCCACGCTGTTCGCGTCGGAGAGCAGGTCACGCAGCATCTCGTCGCGCCGGTTGAGGCTGTCGGAGATGCGGGCGACACCGTCGAGCGCCGGTCGCAGGTTCGGGGCGCTGTCCGCCATCACCGTGCCGATCTCGTCGAGCGACGCCGACAGCCGGTCCAGGTCGATGTCCTGCACCGTGGTGGTGAGGTCGCCGAGAACCTCGGGCAGCGAGTACGCCGACCGGGTGCGCCCGAGGGGAATCTGCTCACCCGCCGCCGCGCGCCCCTCCCCCTGCAGATCGAGGGTCACCGCCCGCTTGCCCAGCAGCGACATGGTGGTGATCGACGCCGACGTCGAGCCGCCCAGCGCGACGTTCTCGTCGAGCACGAATTCCACTCGTGCGTAACCGTTCTCGACGTCGATCGACGACACACTGCCGATCTTCACTCCGGCCGCGTTCACCTCGTCCCCGGACGCGACGCCGCTGGCGTCGGCGAACACGGCACTGTAGGGCACGCCCGACTTCACGAAGGGCAGGTTCTGGTACTGGAGTGCGGCCAGCACGACCGCCGCCGTCACGCTCAGGCCCACGACGCCGACGCGCACCGCCCGGCTCTCGACCATCGTCCTCATCGGGGCGCGCACCTCCCGGTCTTCTGGTCGATCAGGTCGACCGTCATCGGTGTCCCGTCCGCGCCGTCGACCTTCATCGCGATGCCGCACAGGTAGAAATTGAAGAAGGAGCCGTAGGCCCCGATCCGGACCAGCTGCCGGTAGTTCGACGGCATCGACGACACGATCCGGTTCAGCTCGTCCTGCTGCTCGACGACGGGGTCGAGGCTCGCACCCAGTTCGGTCAGTGTCCCCGCGATGTCCGGGCGGGTGTCCGCGAGCAGGTCGGCGAAGGTCCCGGTGGCGGTGTTCACGCTGTCCACCGCGTCGCCGATCAGGTCACGGTCGGCGGCAAGACCGCTGACCAGTTGCTGGAGATGGTCGAGCGTGTCGCCGAACTGGCCACCCCTGCCGCGTAGTTCCGCCAGCACGCCGTCGAGGTTGTCGACGACGCGTCCGATGAGCTCGTCGCGGTCGGCGAGGGTGTTCGTGATCGACCCGGTGTGCGCGAGAACCGAAGCGACAGTGCCCGACTGCCCCTGGAACACCTCGAGCAGCGACATCGACAGCTGGTTGACCTGCTCGGGATCGAGCGCCTGGAACAGGGGCCTGAAGCTGCCGAGCAGCGCGTCGAGGTCGAGGGCCGGTGCCGTCCGCTCCACCGGGATGACGTCCCCGGCGTCGAGCGGCGCGGACGTGCCCGGGCTGTCGAGCAGGTCGAGATAGCGGTTGCCGACGAGGTCCTGGTACCGGACTGCCGCGCGAGTGGCGACGGTCGGGGTGTTGCCGTCGGAGACGTCGAACACCACGTGCGCGCGACGGTCGTCACCGAGCTCGACGGACGCCACCGACCCCACGGGAACACCCGCGATCCGGACCTTGTCGCCGGGCGCGAGCCCGGACGCGCTGGTGAACTCCGCTCCGTAGGTGGTCGAGCCACCGCCGCGAATCTGCCCGAACACCAGCACGAGTCCGGCGTTGACCAGCAGCATGACCGCGACGAAGACGCCGAACTTGACGGCGTAGCCGGGTGCGCGTCGCCGCCCGATCTGCTCGCTCATCGCCCCACCGTCCTGAACAGGTAGCTCATCAGGTCCGCCGTGGTGGTCGGTTGCCCGTCGTTCGGCTGCCGGTCGGGCGCGAACGGGTTCACGCCGATGTCGGTGACGAGGAACGGGGCGGGCACGTTCGGGTCGCGCAGCGGCAGCCCCATGCAGTGCGGTCCACCGCTCGCCGCGACCTCGGGCAGGTCGTCCGGGTACCGGTACGGCTCACTGCCGGGTACCAGGCTGAGCGACATCTTCAGTCCGGGCTGCGCGTTGTAGGCGGCGTCGCCGATGACCTTGCTCTCCTCGATGCCACGGAACATGCACGGAATCACCGGCGAGTACTCCTCGAGCAGTGATGTCGTCGGCCGCATCAGGGACAGCACTGCGGCCGCCGCGTCGGCGTTCGAGCCGAGCACGTCGGTGCCCGTCGCGGCGAGCCCGGTGACGTCGATCAGCAACAGGTCCAGGTTCTGCTGCTGGTCGACGACGGTACCGCCGGTGGTGGTCAGCGATCCCAGCGTCCGCATCAGGTCGGGGGCGACCACCGCGTACGTGTCGGTCACGGCAGGCAGGTCCGTGAGCACCTGCTGCAACTCCGGTCGCGCACCGGAGAATTCGGCCAGCGACGAATCCGCCTGCTCGAGGGCCTGGCCGAGGGTGTCGCCGCGCCCCTGCAGCGCGGTGGCGAGGGCACCGAGGGTCGCGTCGAGCTTCTCCGGCTGCACGGTCCGCAGTACCTGTGTCAACTTCTCGAACACGGTGTTCAACTCGACGGTGACGTGGGAGGCGTCGATGGTGGCTCCAGGTGCGAGCCGCTCGGCCGACGGCTGCTCCGGCGCGGTCATGTTCACGAACTTGGCACCGAATGCGGTGGTGGACGTCACCTCCACCTCGACGTTCGCCGGGATCGCCTCCAGCGCCGCGGGATCGAGGAGCAGCGACAGGGTCGCCGCGTCACCGGCCGCGGGGGTGACTGCGTCGACCGTGCCGATCGTCACGCCCGCCATCTTCACGCGGGCACCGGGATCCATCACCAGGCCCGCGCGCTGCGCGATCACCGTCACCGGAATCTGCGCGGTGAACGCCTGGTCGAACAGCGCCACGGACAGTGCGACAACCGCCCCAACCCCGGCGATCAGCCCCAGCGCCGCCAGTTTGTATCCGTACCTGCGCACGAAGATCCCCCCTAGCCGGACAGGTTGAAGTTGCCGGAGCCGCCGTGGATCGCGAGCGAGACGAGCAGTGTCACCGCCACCACGCAGATCAACGAGAGCCGGACGCCACGGCCGACCGCGGTCCCCACGCCGGACGGCCCGCCGGTGGCGTTGTAGCCGTAGTAGGTGTGGATCAGCATCACCAGCATCGCCATCACCAGCACCTGGACGAACGACCACGCTACGTCGACGGGGTTGAGGAACGTGGTGAAGTAGTGGTCGTACAGGCCGGGTGACTGCCCGAAGACGATCACGGTGGTGAACCGTCCGGCCAGAAACGACGCCACCAGCGCGAGCGAGTACAGCGGCAGGATCGACAGCATGCCCGCCAGGACGCGGGTGCTCACCACGTACGGCACGGAACTGATCGCCATCGACTCGAGCGCGTCGATCTCCTCGGCGATCCGCATTGCGCCCAGTTGGGCCGTCGAGCCGGCGCCGATCGTCGCCGAGAGCCCGATTCCGGCGATCACCGGTGCCGCGATCCGCACGTTGATGAACGCCGAGAAGAATCCGGTCAGCGCCTCGACGCCGATGTTGCCGAGCGAACTGAACCCCTGGATCGCGATGGTGCCACCGGAGGCGAGCGTCAGGAACCCGACCACGGCCACGGTGCCGCCGATCAGGGCCAACGCCCCGGTGCCCATGCTGATCTCGGCGATCAGTCGCAGCACCTCCTTCGGGTGCCTGCGCAGTGCCCACGGGACGTACCCGATCGCGCGACCGAAGAACACCGCCTGGCGTCCCAGGTCGTCCATCGACCTCGACGCGCGAGCGACGCGGGCCCGGGTCGGCCCGAACTTCCCGGTGTGTGTCAGCGCCACCGTCCCTCACCCCGCCGTCAACCGGATCCCGATCGCGGTGACGATCGTGTTCACCACGAACAGCGCCATGAACGCGTAGACGACCGTCTCGTTCACCGCCTCCCCCACCCCCTTCGGTCCGCCGCGCACCGTCAGGCCGCGGTAGCAGGCGACGAGACCGGCGAGCAGACCGAACAGCGCGGCCTTGACCATGGAGATCGCGACCTCGGGCAGACCTGTGAGCAGTGTGACGCCGTCCGCGAACGCGCCGGGATTGACTCCCTGCAGGAACACCGAGAACGCGAACCCACCGGCGATGCCGATCACACACACGAGACCGTTGAGCAGCAGCGCGACCACCGTCGACGCCACCACCCGTGGGACGACCAGGCGGGTGATCGGATCTATGCCGAGCACCTCCATCGCGTCGATCTCCTCCCGGATCGTGCGCGAGCCGAGGTCGGCGCAGATGGCGGTGGCGCCGGCTCCGGCGACGATGAGGACCGTCACCACCGGTCCGACCTGGGTGACGGCACCGAGAGCCGCGCCCGCACCGGACAGGTCGGCGGCACCGATCTCGCGCAACAGGATGTTGAGTGTGAAGCTGACCAGCACCGTGAACGGGACCGCCACCAGCACGGTCGGGACGATCGAGACCCGGGCGATCATCCAGCTCTGCTCCAGGAACTCCCGGACCTGGAAGCGCGTGCGCACCAACCCGACCGCCACGTCGGCGGCCATCGTGTAGAACTCGCCGAGTGCCCGCAGCGGGGCCCGCACCGCGCCGGTCGGCACGGTCGGTCCGGGTCCTGGGAGCGCCGGCACGGTCAGTGCACCACCGGACACTCGTCGGCCACCGAACCGGCCGGCGCCGATGCCGAGGCCGAAGCCGGGCAACCGTAGTCGACCGGCAACTCCTTGATGCCGTTGATCCACCCGGACTGCAGTCGCCGCGGGTCACCGAGCACCGTGATGTCGGGCATGTGGTCGGCGATGGCGCCGAAGATCAGGTCGATCTCCATCCGGGCCAGATTGGCGCCGATGCAGTAATGCGGACCGGTCCCGCCGAAGGCGAGGTGCGGGTTGGGGTCGCGCAGGATGTCGAAGCTGGTCGGGTTCTCGAACACCTCGTCGTCGAAGTTCGCGGATCCGTAGAGCAGCACCACGCGCTGCCCCCGCGCGATCCGGGTGCCCGCGATCTCGGTGTCCACCAGCGCGGTCCGCTGCTGCGAGATCAGCGGCGACGCCCAGCGGATGATCTCGTCGGCCGCCGTCTTCGGCCGCTCCCGTGTGAACAACTCCCACTGGTCGGGGTGCTCGAGGAAGGCCATCAGGCCGAGAGTTGTCGCGTTGCGCGTCGTTTCGTTTCCCGCGACGGTCAGCATCACCACGAAGAACCCGAACTGCTCCGGCGTCAGGGACTCGCCGTCGACGTCGGCCTGCACGAGCGTCGAGATGATGTCCTCGAGCGGCTCGGCGCGCCGGGCCTCCGCCAGTTCGTAGGCGTACCCGAGGATCTGCGCCGACGCCATGCGCGAGGCGCCCGCGAGGGTCTCGTCGTCGTAGCCGGTCATCTGGTTCGACCACTCGAACAGCTGCTGCCGGGCCTCCGCCGGAACTCCCAGGAGTTCCGAGATCGCCTGCATCGGGAGTTCGCTGGCCACCTGGTGCACGAAGTCGCCACTGCCGCAGGCGACGGCTCCCGTCGTGATCCGCGCGGCCCGCTCCTCGAGTTCGCCCCGCATCGACTCCACCGAGCGGGGCGTGAACAGCCGCGAGACCAGCTTGCGCAGCTGGGTGTGCTCGGGGGCGTCCTTGTTGATCAGGACGTGTTTGGTGACCTCGAGCTCGTCCGGCGTGATGCTCGGCTCGTGCCGGGGAATGGCGCCGTTGAGGTTGGACGAGAACTCGTCCGAGCGCAGCGAGACGTCGCGGATGTCGGCGTGCCGGGAGACGACCCAGTACCCCTCGTCCTGGAAGCCGTCGATGCCGGGTGCCTTCGCGTTCCACCACACCGGCGCGTGTTTGCGCAGTTGCGCGTACTCCTCGAACGGTATCCGCTCGCCGTGCAGCCGGGGGTCGGTGAAGTCGAATCCGTCGGGCAGGTCGAGCTGGTCGGTGCTGTCGGCCATGGCAGTTGACTCCTCGCCGGCCCGCGCCGCGCGTCGGGCGTGTGTGGTTGCCCGCGCCGCGCGCGGGCATGTGTGGTTGCTCCGCGTCGAGCGCGGACGTCTAGTCGATGCGGTGATCGGGACCGTGTGTCGCCGCATGGTTCTTCGCCCATCCGTAGTCGGGTTTGCCGCTCGGTGTTCGGATCACCTCGTCGACGATCCAGAACGACCGCGGGATCTTGTAGCCGGCCAGGTGACTGCGGGTGTGTTTCTCCACGGACTCGAAGTCCGGGTCGACGCCCCCTCGCAGGCACAGCACGGTGGCGACGCGGCTGCCCCACCGCTCGTCGGGCACCCCGATCACGATCGCGTCGTAGATGTCGGGGTGCGCCTTGACGACTGCCTCCACCTCTTCGGCGAACACCTTCTCGCCGCCGGTGTTGACGACCATGTTGCCGCGACCGAGCAGGGTGATGGACCCGTCGTCCTCGATCCGGGCGCGGTCGCCGGTGACGACCGCCCGCCCTCCGTCCACCTCGCGGAAGATCTCGGCGGTCCTGACCGGGTCGTTGTGGTAGCCGACGGGGACGTTCCCCAGTTTGGCGAGCCATCCCTCGCCCCCGGACCCCGGTGGCAGGATCCGGTTGTCGTCGTCGACGACCACCGAGTACCTGTTGGCACCCACCTTGGGGCCGCCGCGTTGTTCGGCACCCTTCGTCGCGAAACCGATTCCACCGAAACCGGTTTCGGACGATCCGACCGAGTCCGAGATCATCAGGTCGGGCAGCGCCTCGAAGAAGGCGTCCTTGACCGCGCCGGAGAACAGCGCCGCGCCCGATGCGACCACGACCAGGCTCGACGCGTCCCGGTCCCGCTCGCGGTACGCCTCGATCAGCGGCCGACCCATCGCGTCGCCGGTGATCACCATGACCTGCGGCCGGTACCGCGCCACTACGTCCCACACGTGGGCGGCGTCGAACTTCGGCACCATGACGACGGTGTTGCCGGAGAAGAACGCGTTGAACGTCGGCATGAAGGCGGACGTGTGGATCAGCGGCGGCAGCATCACCCAGCGCATCGGCTCCCCCTGCGCGCCGGTGCGGGATTGCTGGTACTCGTCGCAGACCGGTTCCCCGGTGTAGAAGTCGAGGCCGCCCGCGAGCACTCGCCAGATGTCCTCGTGACGCCAGACGACACCCTTCGGCCTGCCGGTGGTGCCGCCGGTGTAGAAGATGTAGTGGTCGTCGGGGCTGCGCTCGCCGAAGCCCCGCTCCGGGTTTCCGCCGGCGAGCACGTCCTCGTACGGCACCTCGCCGTGCAGCGGAGCCTCCTCACCGGTCGCCAGCTCGTCGGGGACCGAGATCAGGTGCCGGATCCGGGGAGTCGCGGGCAGCACCTCGGCGATCCGGTCCGCGTACCCGCGGTGGAACACCAGTGCCTCGAGGTCGGCGTTGTCGTACAGGTACTGCAATTCGTCGCACGTGTACCGGTAGTTCACCGTCAGCGGGACGGCACGCAGCTTGAACGCCGCGATGATCGCGACCATCGTCTCGATCGCGTTGTGCATGTGGATGCCGATGTGGGATCCCGGACCGTAACCGGCACCGTACAGGTGGTGGGCGAGGCGGTTGGCGCGCTCGTCGAGCTCGCGATAGGTGACCTCCTCGCCGGAGACGATCAGGGCGAGGCGGTCGGGCATTGCGTCAACCGAGTGTTCGAACAGGTCGGCGAACGTGTAGGCCATGCGAATGTCCTTCGAAGGGTCGGCCGCTCCGACTACGCGGGCGTCAGATCACATAGAGCGGCAACGGAATTCCTCGGTCCTCGAAAACGAATGCGGCGCCGGTGCTGACCTTGGTGATCGCGACCTCGCCGCATTCGGCAGCCGGCTGGTCGGTGGTGTCGACGGTCAGCAGCATGCCCGCGGGGTCCTCGCTCAGCACGCGGACGGTGAAATGCGGGTCGACGCCGCGCACGAGCGCCTGCACCGCCTCGAGATGTGCGCCGTCGAGCAGGGCCGGCCACCCCCCGTCGGTGTCGACCAGTCCGTCGCGCCCGAGCCACAGGTGCAGCGCGGTGCCGTCGAAACGGATCTCCCTGTCCACGTACTGTTTCGGATTCAGCAGCGGATGCAGCGACAGCACCGTCGCCAGACCGTGGAGGTCGGCGGGCAACCCGAGGGCGTCGCGGATCCGCTGCGCCGTCACGCCGGCGATGCCGGTCACCTGCTTGCGGGCGATCTCGCGCGCCGTGTCCTCGTCGACGCGCTTGCGGACGGCGAGGAGGAAGCCCAGCGCGAGCAGATGGTGTTGCAGGCACACCTCCTCCGCGATGCGGACCAGCGCCGACTGTGAGAAGTCGCCGAACCGCACGTCCGCCAGCAGCGGACCTGCGTAGTCTCCGCTGCCCTCGTCGGCCGGGTCGATCGGGCTCAGCTCCACGGCGTAGGCGGCGGTCCGGCCGATCCGCTCGGTGTGCGGCGGCGTCACCGGCGGCACGTGGAAGTCGTCGATGACGACCGTCCACGCGCAGTGCGGGTGGCGGTCCGCGGGTCGGCGCGGGGGCCGATGGATCGGTCTCACCTGCGCGTGCGGGTTGGTGGCGAGTGCGGTGGCGTCGAACGTCGGGTCCTCGATGTCGTGGCACATCGCGGTCACGTACTCGTCGCCCAGCGGTTCGACGTCCATCAGCGCACCGCAGTGGTCGAGCCGGAACTCCCCGTGCCGGGGATCGTCGACGCGGTACCGGAAGTCCATGAACTGCGGCGGTGCCCCGATGTCGAGCTGCAGGCCCTTGAAGATGGTGATCACGTCGTCGCCCTCGTACCGCAGGGCCTTCTGCATGCGCCTGGTGTACCAGGGGCTCGACGCCTGCCACTCCTCGATCGCGACCTGCGCCATGCCGTCGCGCCCGAATTCGACGATCAGGTGCGCCATCCCGGAACGGTCGATGAGCTGACCGCACAGGAGCAGTTCCGGAACGAGGGTGGCGAGGCCCGCGCGGGACAGGTCGGCGAAGGACCGCGACGGATGCGCCTGCGTGCTCACCACAGCGGGACCGGGGCCTGACCGGCCGGGTACCAGCCGGGGAGCTGCTCACCGGACACGGACCGCTGGATCCGCGCCTGCATGCCCTTCGACAACGCGTTGTTCCGGATCATCTCCACGAACAGCGCGGACACGTTGCCGAAGTCGAAGAAGTCGCGCTGCCAGGACCACTGGAAGTTGCCGCCGTAGCGGAACCAGCTGCCCCCGATGCCGTACACCGCGTAGTTGCTGCCGTCGGTGCGAGTGGCCTCGGAGACCTGTTTCCACAGCCCGATCACGTTCCCGCTGCGCTCGTCGACGACGAACTCCTGGTAGGGGTACTCCCAGCCGTCGAGGCCGTCCATCTCGAGGCCCAGCGCAACCTCCCGGATCTCCTCGCGACCGACGGCCATGAAGTCCTGCTTCGGACCGTAGTTCCACCCGTACGTGGCGTCCTCGGTGTAGAAGTCGGCCAACGGCTTCCAGTCACCGGCCGCCTCGGCCTTCCTGTTCGCCTCCACCCAGCGCTCCACCATCTCGTCGAGTTCGCTGCGGTCGAATCCGTTCATCGTTGCTTCTCCTCGAAAGTCTCTGTCGGGCCGGAACATCTGCCGGGCAGGGGATCAGTCCTCGGCGATCCGGAGGGCCTGGGTCGGGCAGTAGCGGACGGCGTTCTCCACCTCGGCGCGCAGCGACTCGGGCGGTGTCGGGTCGAGGATCTCGACCTTGCCGCGCTTGGGCACCGAGAACACGTCGGGCGCCTCCATCTCGCACGCGGCATGGCCCTGACACAGATCCAGGTCCACCTCGATACGCATGGTCACACCTCGCTCGTGTGTGCGACCGGGCATCCGGCCGGTGCCGCGGCGGCCGTGCCTGCCGTCCGGGCGCGCACGGTTCGCCTGCGGTACCGGACCTTGCACGGCTGCTGCAGCTGCACGACCATCTTGCTGTGGTCGTTACGATAGCTGTCGGGCGGCTGCGCCATCTCGAATTCGAAGTCCCGCAGCAGAATCGAGAAGATCGCCTTCAGCTGCATCTGCGCGAACGAGGCGCCGACGCAGCGGTGCCTGCCCGCACCGAACGGAATCCAGGTCCACCGGTTGACGATGTCCTCCTGGTTCGGGTCGATGTAGCGGCCCGGGTCGAACGTGTCCGGATTCGGGAAGTCCTCGGGAATCCGGTTGGAGATCGCGGGAGTGGCCGCCACGAGGTTGCCCTCCTCGATCGCGAACCCACCGACCTCGAAGTCGCCACGAGCCACGCGCAGCAGGATGATCAGCGGCGGGTGCAGGCGCAGCGTCTCCTTGATCACGGCCTCGAGCACCGGGATCCGACGCAGGGCGTGGAAGCTGATGTCCGCGCCGTCCGAGTACAGCTCGTCGAGTTCGGTGGTGACCTGCTTCATCGTGTCGGGATGTCGCAGCAGTTCGATCAGCGACCACGCCGCGGTGCCGGAGGTGGTGTGGTGGCCCGCGAACATCATCGAGATGAAGATGCCGGTGATCTCGTCGGCGGAGAACCGCAGGGTGCCGTCCTCGCCGGGGATCGACACGAGGACGTCGAGCATGTCCCTGTCCTCCCTGCCCCGAGGAGGATTCGCGATCCGGTCGTTCATGATCGCCTGCACGAGCTCGACGAGCGCGAGACGGGCCGCGTCCCGGCGGCGGAAGCTCTCGATCGGCGCGTAGGGGTCGACGAAGGCGATCGCGTCGGTCCCCTGTTCGAGCTCGTGGTAGAGCCTGGCGAACCGGTCGTCGAGCTCGTCGCGGAACTTCTTGCCGATCAGGCAGGCCGAGGACGTGTAGATGGTCAGTTCGGCGAAGAACTCGAGCAGGTCGATCACGCCCTCGTCTCCCCAGCCGGCGAGCATGTTCTCGACCTCGACACCGATCGTCGTCGCGTGGCCCTTCATCTGTTCACCGCGCAGCGCGGAGTTGTGGAGCATCTCCTTGCGCCGTTCCGGGCTGGCGTCGAACACCACGCCCTCACCGAAGATCGGCTTCATGAACGGGTAGGCGGCCTGCTGGTCGAGGTCCTCGTCGTCGGAGCGGAAGAAGAACTCGTTGGCCTCGGCACCGGAGAGCAGCACCACGTCCCGGTCGACGAGCCGGAAGACGCCGACGTCGCCGCACTCCGCGCGGACCCGGCGCATCAGCGCGATCGGATCGGTGCGCAGTTCCTCGAGATGGCCGTGTTCGTGTTCGCCGCCGGACACCCGGGGCGGGTTGGGGAGCGTCATCGGGTGGCCTCCTCGCTCTTCGGAAGGGGTGCGAGCGGCGCCTCCGGCTGCACTTCGACGAGGACCAGGTGTGCTCCACGAGGCGCGCTCACCACCGCGACGATCGCGTTCGCGAGGTCGGATCCGCGCAGCATGAAACCGTGCCGGGCGAATCCCCACGTGGCCCACTGTTCGGCGACGGGGGCGAGGATTTCGGGCGTCGAGTCCATCCCCATGCCGGTGAAGGTGGGTCCGGGTCGGACGATGGATGCGCGAATCCCGGTTCCCTCCAGTTCCATTCGCATCTGGCGTCCCATCGCCTCCAGGCCGGCCTTCGCGGCGTCGTAGGCGCCCATCCCGGGCCGCGGACGGTCCGCGCAGTCCGAGCCGATCAGGACGAAGTCGCCGCGGCGACGTTCCCGCATACCGGGCAGGACGCGATGGGCGACACGCTGGGCACCGACCAGGTGCACGTCGATCTGCTTCGCGAAGCGCACCGGGTCCATCTCGTCGGCCATGCCGAATTCGAGGTCGCCGGCACCGGACACGGCGATCTCGATCGGCCCGAGCGCCGCCTCGGCTGCGGTGACGAACGCGTCGACCGAGTCGCCGTCGGTGACGTCGAGGAAGTGCGCGAACGCCTCACCGCCGTTGCTGCGGATCTTCTCCGCGATCGCCTCGGTCTGTTCGATGCGACGCGCGCCGAGCGCCACCGGGTGGCCGAGTTCGGCGAGGGCGTAGGCGGTCGCCTCGCCGATCCCGGAGGACGCACCGCTGATCAGGGCGGGCCGGCGGGCGGGATGGGGTTCGAATCTGGGCATCAGCGCACCTGCACCTTCACCGGCAGGGCCGCGAAGCCCCGCACGTTCGTCGAATGGACCCGTTCGATTCCGGCCTCGTCGACCTCGTAGTCGCGGACCCGGCGGGCGAATTCCGCGAGGGCGATCCTGGCCTCGAGCCGGGCGAGGTGGGCGCCGAGGCAGAAGTGCACGCCGCCACCGAAACTCGCGAGCTTGTTGGTGGAGTCGCGGCCGATCCGGTACTCGTCGGCGTCCTCGAACACCTCCTCGTCCCGGTTCGCCGAGCCGATCAGGAGCAGCATCTTCTCCCCCGCGGGCACGGTCCGCCCGTGATACTCGAGGTCGACCGTGGTGGTGCGGGCGACGATCTGACTCGAGGTGTCGAAGCGCAGCGTCTCCTCGACCCACTCGGAGACGCGATCCGGGCTGCCGAGCACCTGCGCCACCTGATCCGGACAGTGCCCACCCCAGTAGAGGGCGTTGCCGAGCAGTTTGGTGGTGGTCTCGTTCCCGGCGACCACCATCAGGAACATGAAGGCGAGAACCTCCTGGTCGGAGAGCTCGTCCCCGTCGATCTCGGCGTCGAGCAGGGCGGAGGTCAGGTCCTCGGTCCGGGACCTGCGCCGCTGGTCGATCATCTCCCGGTAGTAGGTCATCAGGCTGATGGAGGCCTCGACCGACGCCTGCGGCACGTCCAGGACCCCGTCCTCGCGGTGGACGACGAGATCCGCCAGCCGGCGCAGTTCGGCGCGATCGGGCTCGGGGACGCCCATCAGCTCCGAGATCACATCCATCGGCAGCTTGCCCGCGACCTCGTCGATCCAGTCGAACTCCCCCGACTCGAGGGCGGGATCCAGGTAGCGCCTGGTCAGTTCGAGGATGCGGCCGTCGAGGGCGGCGACCCGGCGGGGGGTGAAGCCACGAGAGACCAACTGCCGCAACCGCATGTGCCGCGGGTCGTCCATCGCGAGGAACGACATCACCAGGTGGGCGTGCGGCCCGTACGCCGCCGGATCCAGCGAGACCCCGTTGGCACTCGACAGCCGGCGGTTGTCCTTGAACGCCTCCAGTACGTCCGCATGCCGGGACAGTGCCCAGAACCCGATGTCCGGGTTGTGGTACAGCGGCGATTCCTCACGCAGTCGCCGGTACGTCGGGTACGGGTCGTCGTGGAAGTCGTAGTCGTACGGGTTGAAGACCACCGGATGGATCAGGGCGCCGGCGCCGGTCGCACCAGTCGGATCTGTCATGTACTACTCCAGAATTATTGTGGCGGAACGCTCCAGTTGATCGGCCAGGTTCTCGTAGGAGCCGTAGCCCATGCCGGCCCGGAGCAAGGCCCCGGCGTACAGAAGTTCGAGAGTCTCGAGCACGTTCGGGTCGTGGCCGACGCCGAGTGCGTTCTCGAGTCGTTCCCGGATCTCGAGCCCGATCCGCACCCTGAGGTGTTCGACGTCGGGATCGCTTCCGAGCAGCGCATTGGTCACCGCGGCGGAGAGTCCCGGCTCGCCGGCGAGCAGCAGCGCGATGTCCCGCAGCACCGTCACCACCCGAGCCGTCCGGTCGAGACCGTCCTGTTCCGGTCGCGGCGACTGCGAGAGCCGACGCCAGAACACCTCGGCGACGAGGTGCTCCTTCGACGAGAAGTAGGTGTACGCCGTCGCCGGTCCGACTCCCGCGCGGGCCGCGACCGTCCGGACGGTCAGACCGGCGAAGTCCTCCTGCCGGAGAACCTCGACCGCTGCCGCGCAGAGGCGGTCGACGGTCTCCGCCTGTTTGGGGGTCAGGCGCCGACGGGTGGACTCGAAGCTGCTGCTCACACTGCTAGACACGTGTCCAGACATTACTACAGATTCCCTCTCGCGGCACCACGGCACGGTCTCGTGTCACGACGACCCCCTTCGCTCGGTCGAACGGGCGAACACGGCGAGGACACCGGCCGGAACCCGTTGCGCCTGACATTTGTTCGAACTATAGTCCAGACACCTGTCCAGCAGAGAGGTTTTGCGCCATGACGCTTCGACCGGCCGACAGTTCGGCACTTCTCGTCGACGGAAAACTGATCCCCGGGTCCGGCGGCACCTTCGACATCGTGAACCCGGCCACCGAGGAGATCGTCGGCCGCGCCGCGGACGGCACCGCAGCGGACATGGACGCGGCGATCGCGGCGGCTCGACGGGCATTCGACACCACCGACTGGTCCCGCGACCACGCCTTCCGCGCCCGGTGCCTGCGCCAGCTGCGCGACGCGCTGCAGTCACACCTCGAGGAACTGCGCGAGATCACGATCGCCGAGGTCGGCGCACCGGCCGTGCTCACCCACGGACCTCAGCTCGCCGGCCCGATCGAGGACCTGGGCTACTGGGCAGATCTCGCCGAAAACTATTCGTGGGAGCAGGATCTCGGAAACGCCACCCCGATGGGAGTTCCCACCCACCGCCGCCTGCTCCGGGAGGCGGTCGGAGTCGTCGGCGCGATCACGCCGTGGAACTTCCCCCACCAGATCAACTTCGCCAAGCTCGGTCCCGCGCTCGCCGCGGGCAACACGGTGGTGCTCAAACCGGCCCCCGACACACCGTGGTGCGCCGCGTTGGTCGCCGCGGTGATCGCCGAGGAGACCGAGATCCCGGCCGGTGTCGTCAACGTGGTCACCTCCACCGATCACGCCCTCGGCGCCCAGTTGTGCAGCGACCCGCGCGTGGACCTGATCACCTTCACCGGGTCGACGGTCACCGGACGCGCCGTGATGGCCGCGGCGTCGGAGTCACTGAAGAAGGTCTTCCTCGAACTCGGAGGCAAATCCGCCTTCATCGTCCTCGACGACGCCGACGTGGCCGGCGCCAGTTCCTACGCGGCGTTCTCCGTGACGGTCCACGCCGGGCAGGGCTGCGCACTGTGCACGAGGCTGCTGGTGCCGCGCGAGAAGTACGACGAGGCCGTCGCGGCCGCCGCACAGGCGATGGCCGGCGTCCGGGTCGGCGACCCCACCGACCCCGGCACCGTGTGCGGACCACTGATCTCGGCGAAGCAGCGGGACCGGGTCGAGAGCTACCTGAGACTGGCGACCGAGGAGGGCGGCACCGTCGTCACCGGCGGCGGCCGCCCCCGAGACCGGGATCGCGGCTTCTTCGTCGAGCCGACTCTGATTGCGGGACTGGACAACTCGTCGCGGGTGGCGCAGGAGGAGATCTTCGGCCCGGTCCTGGTGGTCCTGCCCCACGACGGTGACGAGGACGCGATCAGGATCGCCAACGATTCGACCTACGGGCTGTCCGGGGCCGTGTGGGGCACCGACCCCGACCGCATCGAGCACGTCGTCGCGGGGGTCCGCACCGGGACGCTCGGCGTCAACGGCGGCCTCTGGTACTCCGCCGACGCACCGTTCGGCGGCTACAAGCAGTCCGGCATCGGCCGCGAGATGGGCGTCGCGGGCTTCGAGGAGTACCTCGAGACCAAGCTCGTCGCCGGTCCGGCCACCTCCTGAATCCCCTACGAGCACACAGAAAGCAGGACAGCGGAATGGGACGTTTCGACGGACGCACCGCCATCGTCACCGGTGCGGCGCAGGGTATCGGCGAGAGCTACGCGAGAGCACTCGCTGCCGAGGGCGCCAACGTGGTGGTCGCCGATCTCAACGCCGAACTCGGTGAGCACGTCGCCAAACAGATCGTCGCGGACGGCGGTTCGGCGGTCTTCCAGCGGGTCGACGTGTCGGACGGTGCGTCGGCACACGAACTGGCCGACACGACCATCGACAGGTTCGGCAGCATCGAACACCTGGTGAACAACGCCGCGATCTACGGGGGCATGAAGATCGACTCGCTGCTGACCGTGGACTGGGACTACTACCGCACGTTCATGAGCGTCAACATGGACGGCGCGCTGCAGGTGTGCCGGGCCGTGGTTCCCCACATGCGGGCCAAGGGCGGATCCATCGTCAACCAGTCGTCCACCGCGGCATGGCTGTACTCGAACTACTACGGCCTGGCGAAGGCCGGGATCAACAGCCTCACGCAACAGCTCGCCACCGAACTGGGCTGGTCGAAGATCCGGATCAACGCGATCGCACCGGGACCGATCGACACCGACGCCACCCGCACCGTCACCCCCGGCAACATCGTCAAGGACATGGTTGCGCGGATTCCCCTGCAGCGCATGGGAACCCCCGAGGACCTCACCGGCCTGTGCCTGTTCCTGCTCTCCGACGAGGCGAGCTGGATCACCGGTCAGATCTTCAACGTCGACGGCGGGCAGGTGTACCGCTCGTGACCGCACCCGACTCGCAGCACCCGACCGTCGGCTACATCGGGCTCGGGAACATGGGCGCGCCGATGGCCACGAGGCTCCTCGACCGGCCCGGTGGCCTGGTGGTGTGCGACACCCGACCCGAGGCGGTCGAGCCGTTCGTCTCCGGCGGTGCCCGTGCCGCCGCCACCCCGGCCGCCGTCGCCGCCGAGGCGTCGGTGATCTCGGTGACCGTCGTCGACGACGCCCAGGTCCGCGACGTGGTCGCCGGGCCGGACGGCATCCTGTCCACCGCCCGCCCGGGGACCGTGGTCGCGGTGCACTCGACCATCTCCGACACCACCGCCGTCGACCTGGCGAAGACCTGCGAGGGCGCGGGCGTGCACCTGGTCGACGCCCCCGTCAGCGGCGGAGCCATGGGCGCCCAGCAGGGCAGACTCGCCGTCATGGTCGGGGGCAGCGACGAGGCGTTCGAGGCGGTACGCGAACCGTTCGGCCGGTTCGCCGAACTGGTGGTGCACGCCGGCGGCGTCGGCGCCGGCACACGCATGAAGCTGGCCCGCAACCTGCTGCACTTCATCTCCTTCACCGCCGCGACCGAGGCGCAGCGGCTCGCCGAGGCAGCCGGCCTCGACATCCGGACACTGGGCAAGGTGGTCCGGCACACCGACGCGATCACCGGCGGCGCCGGCGCAATCATGCTGCGCGAGAGCACCGATGCGCTCGCGCAGTCCGATCCGTGGTTCCCGATCCTGGCGCACACCCGCAACCTCGGTGAGAAGGACCTGTCGCTCGCGCTCGACCTCGGCGACCGCCTGGGCATCGACCTCCCGCTCGCCGTCCGCGCCATCGCCGGACTCGGCTCCGGGCTCGGCGTCGGACCGGGCGAGATCGCCACGACATTCGTACAGGAGAACGCATGACCGAACAGAACCGGATCGGCGAGGACGCGATCAGCGACACCGCCACCACCGGGATCGGCGAGACCGGCACCAACGGGATCAGTGAGATCGGCACCAACGGGATCAGTGAGATCCGGGCCCGCGGGCTGAAGACGATGAAGACGGTGTACGGCTGGGACATGCCGTCGGGCGACCTCGGCGACTTCTACAGTCAGACCGTCGAGCACCTCTTCGGCGACATCTGGAACCGGCCGGGTCTGACGATCCGCGATCGCCGGCTGCTGGTGCTCGGGGCGCTGACCGCGCAGGGCCAGTCCGACCTGGCGAAGGTGCAGATCAATGCGGCGCTGCAGAACGAGGAACTGACCGAGGAACAGCTGGAGGAGATCGTCATCCTCCTCGCGCACTACGTCGGCTGGCCCCTCGCGAGCGGGGTGAACAGCTCCCGCATCGCGGTCGTCGCGGACCGTGCCAAGGCCGCCCGTGCGGCCGCGAAGGCGGCCGCGACCGAAAACGGTTCCACTCCGTAACGCAATTTCGCCGCGCAGCCGGCGGTCAGCCGAAATACTGCACTGTGGGCACCCGCACAGCAGGCATCCACCGACGAGAAGGACCCGATCATCCATGGCCGAGGCCACCCCCATCCGTCCCCAGCCCGCCGAGACCGTCACGACCTGGCACCGCGAGGTCGACGTGGTGATCGCCGGTTACGGCATCGCCGGTGTCAGCGCGGCGATCGAAGCCGCCCGAGCCGGCGCCGAGGTGCTGGTGCTCGAACGGACCAGCGGCTGGGGTGGCGCGGCGGCCCTGGCCGGCGGGTTCATCTACCTCGGCGGCGGCACGCCGCTGCAGAAGGCACTCGGATTCGACGACACCCCCGAGAACATGAAGGCCTTCATGATGGCCGCCCTCGGTCCCGGTGCCGACGAGGAGAAGATCACCGACTACTGCAACGGCAGCGTCGACCACTACAACTGGCTCGTCGAGAACGGGGTTCCGTTCAAGGAGAGCTTCTACGGGCAGCCCGGCTGGGAGACGCCGTTCGACGACGGGTTGATGTACTCCGGCGGCGAGAACGCCTCGCCGTTCACGGAGATCGCCACCCCCGCCCCGCGCGGCCACATCCCGCAGATGACCGGTAAGCGGACCGGCGAGAAGGGCGGCGGCTACATGCTGATGAAGCCGCTCGTCGAGACCGCCGAACAGCTCGGCGTCCGAGCCGAGTACGACATGCGGGTCCAACGGCTGGTGACGGACGCCTCCGGCCGCGTCGTCGGCATCACCGCCAAGCAGTACGGCAAGGAACTCGCCATCCGCGCGCGTCGCGGTGTGGTGCTCGCGACGGGCAGCTTCGCCTACAACAAGGAGATGGTGCAGTCGTACGCGCCGCGGCTGATCGGCAGGCCCGGCGCCGCGATCGAGGAACACGACGGCCGGGCCATCCGGATGGCGCAGGCACTCGGCGCGGACCTGGCGCACATGGACGCCACCGAGGTCGCGTTCTTCGGCGACCCGCAGCTGATGGTGCGCGGCATCCTCGTCAACGGCCGCGGCCAGCGGTACGTCAACGAGGACACCTACCCCGGTCGGATCGGCCAGGAAACCTTGCTGCGCAACGAGAACCAGGCATACCTGATCATCGACGAGGCCGCCTACGAGGAAGGGTGCGCGGCGACGAGTTCGACACCGTTCTTCCGGTTCCAGCCCAAGTGGGTGGCCGAGACGGTCGAGGAACTCGAAATCGACATGGGCCTGCCCACCGGGACACTGCAGGCGACGGTCGAGGTGTACAACCGGCATGCCGCGAACGGTGAGGATCCGGTCCTCGGCAAGAAGCCCGAATGGGTCAAGCCGATCGGCTCCCCCGTCGCCGCGCTGGACCTGCGCAACTGCACCGCCGGCTTCACCCTGGGCGGTCTGCGCACCACGATCCACTCCGAGGTCCTGCACGTCTCCGGCGAACCCATCCCCGGCCTCTTCGCCGCGGGCCGCTGCACCGCGGGCGTCTGCGCCGGCGGCTACGCGTCCGGCACCTCACTCGGCGACGGCAGCTTCTACGGCCGCCGCGCCGGCATCTCCGCAGCGAAGGGCTGACAGTGTCGGGAAGGATCGGCCCCGGTTCGCGGGGCAGATCCTTCCCGACACGAGGGCAGGACCGTCTCGCTGATCAGCCGCAGGCTCTCCCACGACGGCTCCTCCGGCATCCCGCCGCACAGCGGATGGCTGGTGACGACGGTGATCTCGCCGGATCGACACAGGGCGATCAGCTCGTCGGGCGTGTGCACCTGGTAGACGCCCGCCGACCGCAGTTCGTCGACGGTGGTCGAGCCGTCCTTCACGTGCGAATCGCGGTCACCGATCCACGCCCGGTACGCGAGGGCATCGGCGAGCAGGTGGTGGCCGTACTTCGCCCAGAACGCATCGGGGTCGTCGGCGCAGAACACCGTCGCCGGTCCGGGCGGCGGCAACATCACGAGTCCGGGCTCGCGGCCGCGTGCCCGGCACTCGTCGACGTAGAGACGCTTCAACGCACGGTCCGCGACCTCGGGCTGGAAGTGCAGTCCCAGTCGAGCCGCCCGGACTGCGGACGCGGGGACACCGCCGCCGTAGAACATCACCGGGTGCGGCGCGGTGAGGGGCGCGGGTGTCACCGTGCCGCTGCCCCAGGCGTCGAAGATCCGCGTCATCGCGACCTCGAGGTCCCGGGCACGCGACTTCCAGGGCCGCCCGAACAGCGCGTACTCCTGGGGCCGGTAGCCCAGACCCACGGTGTACGTCACCCGCCCACCGCTGAGGTGGTCGAGGACGGCGATGTCCTCGGCGAGCCGCAGCGGTTCGTACAGGTTCACCACCAGTGCCGCAACGGAAATCGGTATCCGCGTGGTCCGGGCCGCGAACGCGGACGCCGCCAGCAGCGGACTCGGCAGGTAGCCGTCGTCGGAACCGTGATGCTCGGACAACGTCAGTGCCGCGTGACCGTGCCGGTCCACGTACGCGGCCTGGTCGAGCGCCAGCGCGAACAACCGACCCCGCGCGTCCGCGGCGTAGCCGGGAGCACGGAAGTCGTAGCGGGTCACGAAGTACGTCACGGGCCCTCACTCTCGGCGGGGGTGCTCCAACCCGTCAGTGCGCCGCGCGGTCGAGCTTGCCCGCGAGCCGCTCCAGGTACGCCGTCGCGGTGTCCTCGTCGGCGTCCGGCAGGCCGTAGACGACCTCGTCGACACCGAGATCCTCCCAGCGTGAGAGCGTTTCGGGCACCGGCTTGCGGTCGAGGACCACGATCCGCGGCGAGCCCTCCCGGCCGGCGGCCTCCCACGTCTTGCGCAGCAGCACCACGTTGTCGTCGATGTCCCGCTCGATCGGGGTGGTCATCCACCCGTCCGCGGACCGGGCGATCCACGTGAAGTTCTTCTCGTTGCCCGCGGCGCCGACGATGACCGGAACACGGGGCTGCTGGATCGGTTTCGGCCACGCCCAGCTCGGACCGAAGCTGAGGAACTCGCCCTCGTAGGACGCCTCCTCCTGCGACCAGAGCGCCTGCATGCCCTCGAGGTACTCGCGCAGCATCGTCCGCCGCTTACCGGCCGGCACCCCGTGGTCGGCGAGTTCGTCGAGGTTCCACCCGTAGCCGACACCGAGCGTGACGCGTCCCCCGGACAGGTGATCGAGCGATGCGATCGTCTTCGCGAGGGTGATCGGGTCGTGCTCGACCGGCAGTGCCACCGCCGTGCCGAGCCGGATCCGCTCCGTCACCGACGCGGCGGTCCCGAGCGCCACCCACGGATCGAGTGTGCGCATGTACCGGTCGTCGGGCAGGGTCTCGTCCCCGGTCTGCGGATGGGCGGCGTCCCGCCGCACGGGGATGTGCGTGTGTTCCGGAACGTAGAACGCGTCGAAGCCGTAGCGTTCCACCGCGCGCGCCGCGGCCGCGGGGGTGATGCCGCGGTCGCTCGTGAACAGCGTGATTCCAAACTCCACCGATGCCTCCTTGCGGCCCAACCGGCCTGCGGTCCGATCGCCTCGACCCTAGTTGGCTGGACACCTGTTTATCAAGGTGTCCAGAAAATCCGTGAACAGCGGTTTTGCGCCGGCTGCGCGGCACCGCACCCCGCCCCGCCCCGTTCCGCACCGAGCACCGGGAAGGCCGACGCACCCTGTTGCGGCGCACACCGTCACCCCGCAATACTGACGATGGGAAGTGACACCGGTCACTGACACCGACGACGACGTCCGACGAGGCCTGAGGAATGGGTGGACACGATCCTCTCGAGACCCAGCGCGACACGACTCCTCGGATCACCACCGAGCTGGCGGAGGCAGGCTACGTCGATGCCCGCGTGATCGGCGAGGGCGGATTCGGGATCGTCTACCGCTGCACCGAGACCGACCTCGACCGGACCGTCGCCGTGAAGGTGCTCACCTCCGACCTCGACGACGACAACCGGGCCCGCTTCGTCCGGGAGCAGCGGGCGATGGGCCGACTGACCGGGCATCCCAACATCGTGCCGGTGCTGCGCGTCGGCACCACGGAGTCCGAACGCCCCTACCTGGTCATGCCGTACCACGAGCAGGGCTCGCTCCAGGACCGTATCCACCGGCACGGACCGCTCACCACCGAGGAGACGCTCCGGCTCGGCGTCAAGATCGCCGGCGCCATCGAATCCGCCCACCGGCTCGGCATTCTCCATCTCGACGTCAAGCCGGCGAACATCCTGCTCACCGACTACGGCGAACCCGCCCTGACCGACTTCGGGATCGCCCGGGTCGCAAGCGGTTTCATGACGGCGACCGGTACGATCGTCGGATCTCCGGCCTTCACCGCGCCGGAGGTCCTCGCGGGCGAGCGGCCCGGCCGGGCGTCGGACGTCTACGGCATGGGGGCGACGCTCTTCTGCGCCCTGACCGGGCACGCGGCGTTCCAACGCCGCAGCGGAGAGCAGGTCGTCGCCCAGTTCCTGCGGATCAGCCGGTCGTCGCCGCCGGATCTGGCCGAGGAGGGCATCGACGACGACCTGTCGGGCCTGATCGGGCGCGCCATGGCGCGGGACCCGTCCGACCGGCCGTCGGTGACCGATCTGGCCGACGAACTGCGGCGCATCCAGAGCCACCGCGGTCTCCCGACCGACGAGATGGCCCTGCGCACGGCATCCCTGCTCGACCAGCCCGCATCACCCGTTCCGCTCACCACCGGGCGGTCGCCCGCGGCCCGGCCGGAACCGCGACACGTGGCACCGACCGGCCGGATACCCCAGGAACTGAGCAGCTTCGTCGGTCGCCGCGCCGAACTCTCCGAGGCCCGTACGGCGCTGTCGACCTCGCGTCTGGTGACGCTGTCCGGAGTCGGCGGGGTCGGCAAGACCCGATTGGCGATTCGCACCGCCACGGCTGCGAGAACGGATTTCCCGGACGGGATCTGGATGATCGAGCTCGCCGATCTGCACTCCGACGCGCTCGTCGCCGACCTGGTCGCCGACACCCTCGGCCTCAGCCGCCAGGGCGGCATGCCGGCCACCGACTGCCTCGTCGATTACCTGTCGTCACGGAAATCGCTTCTCGTGCTGGACAACTGCGAGCACATCGTCCTCGCGGTCGCCGAACTGACCGCGGCGTTGCTGCGCAGCAGCCCGGACCTGCGGGTACTCGCCACCAGCCGTGAGGCCCTCGGCGTCTCCGGAGAGGCGGTGCTGGTCGTGCCGCCACTGGCCGTCCCCGGACCGGACAGTGCTCCGCCGCCCGAGGGCGCGGCCGGCTTCGACGCGATCGCGCTGTTCGTCGAACGTGCGGCGGCCGCGCTCCCGGGATTCGCCCTGACCGCCGACAACGCGGCGGACGTGACGGGAATCTGCCGGCGACTCGACGGGCTTCCACTGCCGATCGAGTTGGCGGCCGCGCGACTACGGGTGATGTCGCCGCACCAGATCCTGGAGCGACTGCGTGACCGCTACGCCCTGCTCACCCAGGGCAACCGCAGTGCCCCGAGCCGCCAACAGACGCTCCGGTGGTGCATCGACTGGAGCTACGACCTGTGCACCGCCGACGAGCAGGCGATGTGGGCTCGGACGTCGGTGTTCGCGGGCAGTGCCGACCTCGACGCCGCCGAGTACGTGTGCGGCAGCCCGCTCGGGGCGGACCCAGGACAGCAGGCGCCGGGCCACCCCGACGATCTGCTGGACCTGCTGACCGCCCTCGTCGACAAGTCCGTCGTGATCCGTGAGGAGGCCGGCGGATCGGTGCGCTTCCGGATGCTCGAGACGGTGCGCGAATACGGCAACGACAAACTCGACGCCAGTGGCGACACCACCGAACTGCGCCGGCGGCACCGCGATTGGTACCTGCGTCTCGCACTCGAGGCAGAGGCCGCGTGGATCGGACCGACGCAACCCGAGTGGATCACCCGGCTCGACCTGGAACAGCCGAACCTGCGCGAAGCGCTCGCCTGGTGCCTCGACGACGACGGCCCCCGCTCCGGCGCCGCCCTGGAGTTCGTCTCGGCACTGCAACCCTTCTGGTTCGCCCACGGCCGGATCACCGAGAGCACGCTCTGGCTCGATCGAGCGCTCTCCCGCGCCGCCGGGCCGGAGACGGACAGGGCACTGCTGGCCAAGGCCCTGTACCGCGGCTGCTCGATGAACGACGTCGTGTCCGCCACCGAAGCCGGCGACCTGTACGCGGACGAGGCCCGGCGACTCGCGGTCGACACCACCGACGTGCTCACCCTCGCGCGACTGCGGTTCGCCGAGGGCCTGCACGCGATGTTCCGCGGCGAACTCGCATCCGCACGCGAGTTCTTCGGAGAAGCACTCTCGGGATTCCACACGGCGGGCGACGTGTACGAGCGTGTCGTCGCCCTCCTCTCACTCGGCTGGGCGAACGAGCTGTCCGGAGACGACCGGGGGGCGCTGCAGTGCCATGAGGAGGTCCTCGCCATCTGCGAGCAGTACGACGAGTCGTCCTACCGGTCGCACGCACTGTGGGGGTCGGCGCTCGCCCGGTGGCACCTGGGCGAACGCGATCGCGCATTGGGCCTGCTCGCGGAATGCCTGCAGCTCGCGCGCAGTCGTCGTGACCCCCTGCTCGCGGCGAGCGGCATCGAGACGCTCGCGTGGATCGTCAGTGCCGAGGGCAGCGCCGAGCGCGCCGCGATCCTGATGGGCACCGCGCAGCGCCTATCCCGCGACGTCGGCAGCGCGCCGGGCCTCTTCCCGACACTGGCGGCACACCACGACGACTGCATCCACGTGACCAGGACGGCGCTCGGCGCGGACGCCTTCGCCACGGCCACCCGTCGGGGCGAGGCCCTCGACCTCGACACCGGCGTCGACTACGCACTCGGCGAACAGCCGGGCGCCGGACCCCGCAAGCAGCACACCGCAACCCGCTCCCGCACGGGCACCGACCTGACCACGCGCGAGCGGGAGGTCGCCGCGCTGGTCGCGGAGGGCCTGACGAACAAGGCGATCGCTCAGCGCCTGGTGATCTCGATCCGCACCGCACAGGGACACGTCGAGCACATCCTGACCAAGCTCGGATTCACCAATCGCGCCCAGATCGCGGCCTGGGTGGTGGCGCAACACCACGCGTGACCTCTGTCGAGAAGCACCGCGCAACCGATCCTCGACGCGCCCGGCCGGACGAACGCCGGTCGGGCCTTGTGTGAGGGGAGCCACGTTGCTACGTTGTGACACACAGGAACACTTTTGTTCCATCGTCCCGACCCCCAGGCGACAGGAGTCCGCATGCGGTCCACCCACGAGTCCGTCGGCGACGCTCCGATCGGCGAGCCGATCCGGCCGGCATTCGACGAGGGCATCCGCGAGGCACTGCCGATGCCGGTCGACGACGACACCGCAAACCCGGCGGTGCCGCTGGGCCCGGACTCGCTGGTGTGGAAGTTCTACGGCGACGTGCGCGGCCTGCTCGGCTTCCAGCGCCTCGCCGGTACCGAGAACTGCATCGAACAACTGGGCAAGGCGGTCGAGGACCACTCGGTGATCTTCGCGGACACGATCGGCCGGGCCAAGCGCAGCGGACCGCCGATCATGAAGACCGTCTACAGCGACGATCCGCACAGGTGGGGGCGTACGGTCCGGGATTTCCACAAGCCGATCAAGGGCACCGTTGCGGACGGCTCGCGCTACCACGCGCTCAACCCCGAGTTGTTCTACTGGGCACACGCGACTTTCGTCGACCAGGTGCTCTACGTCACCGACACCTTCATCCGACGTCTCTCCCATGCCGAGAAGGCGCAGATCTTCGAAGAGAGCAAGGCGTGGTACCGGCTGTACGGGGTCAGTGACCGCAGCCAGCCGCAGACCTACGACGAGTTCGTCGAGTACTGGGACGCGATGCTCGACCGGTTCGTGCCGACGAGAACGATCGTGTACGCAACCGGATACATCCGCAAGGGAGTACCCGGCCCCCACCGGATCCCGGCACCGGTCTGGAAGGTCCTGTCCGCACCACTGAACGCCTTCGTCCGCACGGTCGTCGTCGGCACGGTGCCACCGCAGATGCGCGAGGTCTGCCGACTGGAATGGGACGACAAGAAGGAGAAGCGTTTTCAACGTTTCGCGCGCGGAATGCGAGCGCTGAACCCGCTGTTCAACCGACTCCCGATCGGTGCCCTGTACCTGCCCTGGGCCCGCGACGCGTGGCGCCGCGTCGGCGTCGACCCCCGTCCACTGCACAACACCCCCGCCTGACCCCGCGTCACCATCTCGGAGGAGTCTCCATGCGTCGCAAGCAACTGGCCACCGTCCCGGCGGGTAGTGGCCTCAAACCGATTCACGGGACCGGCGACCCGGGTGTGATCGAGGTGCTCCGGTTCTTCCGCGATCCGATCAACACCGTCGCCAGGCGTCGCGCGCAGTACGGCGACATCACCTACATCAACTCGTTCGGCCTCAAGTTCGTGATCCCCCTGAACGCGGACGGCTGCGAGGCCATCGCGATGAACCGGCAGAAGGCGTTCGCCAACGAACCCGCGTGGGGATTCCTCATCGGCCCCTTCTTCCGCCGCGGCATCATGCTGATGGACTTCGAGGAACACCTGCACCACCGTCGAATCATGCAGCAGGCCTTCGGGAACACCCATCTCAAGGGCTACCTGCAGGACATGCAGCCGATGCTGGCGGAGCGGGTCGCGCACCTTCCCGTCGGCGACGACGTGCGCATGCTCGACGAGTTCAAGCAGATCACCCTCGACCTGGCACTCGAGATCTTCCTCGGACTGGACCTGCCGCGCGCCGAGGCGGACCGGATCAACAAGGCGTTCATCGACTGCGTGAACGCGGGACTGTCGATCATCCGCAAGAACATTCCGGGCACCCGGTGGGCGCGCGGGCTCACCGGACGCACGGTGCTCGAGGACTTCTTCCACGAGCACCTGCGCGCCAAGCGCGCCACCGCGACTCCCGACCTGTTCTCGGTGCTGTGCCACGCCCAGGACGAGGAGGGGCACACGTTCACCGACGAGGACGTGGTCAACCACATGATCTTCGTGCTGATGGCCGCGCACGACACCTCCACCATCACCCTGACGACGATGGCGTACTACATGGCCCGGTACCCGCAGTGGCAGGAGAGGGCACGTGAGCAGTCGCGCAACCTGCCGCCCGAGATCTCGTACGACACCCTCGACGAGTTCACGATCCTCGACCGGATCATGAAGGAGTCGCTGCGGCTGAACTCCCCCGTGCCCGGGCTCCCCCGACAGGCCAAGGAGGACACCGAGATCTGTGGCCACCACATCCCCAAGGGCACCTACGTCGCCGCGATCGGGATGGTCAACCACCACAATCCGGCGCTGTGGGCCGATCCCGAGCGTTTCGATCCGGACCGGTTCACCACGGAACGCGCCGAGGACAAGGTGCACCGCTACGCCTGGATGCCGTTCGGAGGCGGCGTGCACAAGTGCATCGGCCTCTACTTCGCACAGATGGAGATCAAGACGATCATGCACAACCTGCTGCTCCGGTACGAGTGGTCGGTGCCCGAGGACTACCGGTGGGAACTCGACAACTCCACACTTCCGGTACCGAAGGACCGCCTGCCGGTGCGCCTGCGCGCACTGTAGGCGGGTACCCGACATGAAGGCCGACGACCGGTATGCTCCCTCTGATGCCCACACCAGCCGAACGCACCGCGACGCGCGTGTCACCCGAGACGGTGATGCTCGACGCTGCGCGGAGGGAGTTCGAGCAGTACGGGATCCGGCGCACCAACATGGACGACATCGCCCGGCGGGCAGGCATCTCCCGCAGCACCCTGTACCGGCGCTTCCCGAACAAGGACGCGCTGGTGGAGATGCTCGTGATGCACGACACCGCGGCGTTCTTCGCGGAACTCGACCGGGTGGCGGCGAACCGCGACCCGCGCAGCGCGGTGGTGGAGTGCTTCACCCGCGGCGTCCGGCTCACGCAGGAGATGCCGCTCGTCGCGCGCATCCTCGACAGCGAGCCGGAGCTGATCCTCGGGCTGACCAACCGGACGGACGGCGCGCCGATCACGCAGGCCGCGACGCAGGTCGCGCGCACGCTGCGCCGCAGCGGCGCCACGATGTCGGACGAGGACCTGGGCGCCGTGTCGGAGATCCTCGTCCGCATCGCCGTCTCGGTGATGCTCAACCCCCAAGGGCAGCTGGACATTTCCGACCTCGAGGCGGTTCGCACGTACGCAGAGCGGTATCTGGTCCGTCTGATCTGGTGACGCGGCGGCCGACGCCTGTCGCGGTGACCGGCGCGGCCGCCACCGCTGACACCCACACGCACCTCCGCCGAGGAGACATCCCGTGACCTCAGTTCGTGTACCCGAGGTCGGTGATCCACCCGCGGCCGATCATCCGCGCGCGGTCGACCCGGCCCTGATCGACTCCCTGCGCGCGCAGCTGCCACCGTCGCGCACCTGGCGCCGCGCGAGCGCACCCTTCACGGGCCTCCCGCTTCCCGCTGTGCCCCAAGCAGATCCGGCGACGGTGGCGGCGCTCGCCCGCTCGGCGCGGTCCGCCCAGACCGGATGGGCACGCCTGCCGGTCCGCGATCGGGAACGTGTCGTGCGGCGCTTCGCGCGCACCCTGATCGACCACCACGACCTGCTCTGCGACCTGATGCAGTGGGAGACCGGCAAGGCCCGCGTACACGCCGCCGTCGAGGCGCAGGGCGTGATCTCCGTGGCCGCCTACTACGGCCGCACCGCCGCCCGCCATCTGCGCCCGACGCGCGCGAGCACCGCCGCTCCCGGGGTCGTGGCCGCCCGCGTCGAGTACCGGCCCAAGGGCCTCGTCGGCGTCATCGCACCGTGGAACTATCCCCTCTTCCTCGCTGTGGGGGACGTGATCCCGGCCCTGGTCGCCGGGAACGCGGTGCTGAGCAAGGCGGACTCCCAGGCGCCGCTGACCCTGCTGCTGGCGCGCAAGCTCGCCGTCGAGGCCGGTCTGCCTCCCCGGGTGTGGCAGGTCGTCGCGGGGCCGGGCGCCGAGCTCGGAGCGGCGGTGATCGACGCGGTCGACCACCTGTGCTTCACCGGTTCCACCGCCACCGGCCGCACGATCGCGCGACAGTGCGCCGACCGGCTGATCGGGGCGTCGCTCGAACTGGGCGGCAAGAACCCGATGATCGTGTGCGCCGACGCCGACATCGCCGCCGCCGCGACCGGTGCGATCCAGGCCTGCTTCTCGAACGCGGGTCAGATGTGCATCGGCATCGAACGCATCTACGTCGACGACCGGGTCTACCCGCAGTTCGTGGACGCCCTCGTCGAACGCACCCGCAGACTGCGGCTCGGCAGCGGCTACACGTACGCCGTCGACATGGGGTCACTGACCTCGCGGCGCCAGCTGGACGCGACCGTCCGGCACGTCGAGGACGCCGTCGTGAAGGGAGCCACCGTGCTGACCGGCGGACGCCCCCGACCGGACATCGGTCCGCTGTTCCACGAGCCGACCGTGCTCGCCGACGTCACCGCCGAGATGAGCGTGTACGCCGAGGAGACGTTCGGTCCGGTGGTGTCGGTGTACCGCGTGAGCTCCGAGGACGAGGCCGTTCGGCTCGCCAACGAGGGCGAGTACGGTCTGAGCGCGAGCGTCTGGACGAAGGACCTGTCCCGGGGCCGGGGACTGGCGCAACGGATCGTCGCGGGCTCCGTCAACGTCAACGACGGTTACCTGTCCGCGATCGCCGCGCTCGGTGCCCCGATGGGCGGCATGCGCGCGAGCGGCGTCGGGCGCAGGCACGGCCGGGAGGGCATCGTCCGGTACACCGAGCCGCAGACCGTGACCACCCAGCGGTTTCCCACCCCCTACCCGGACCGGTTCCGCGCCGGCCTGCTGACCGCACTCAACCTCGCCACCCGGGCGAGACTGGCCGTGCCGACGAGAACTTCCCGGCCCCAACCATTCCGAGGACGTCGATGAACACTCGCACCCTGAGAACCCGGCTCCGGAACGAGGCCGTCGCCGCCCGGGTCCTGTGGCAGGCCGGCATGGTTCCCACCGGTCCCCGGGCGCTCGCCACGGGAGTGAGGGCGGTCGCCCGACTCGGACCGTTCGGCGGCCTGCCCGCCTACTGCGCGGCCGTGCACTCCGGCGCGATCGCGATCGTCGACGACCGCGGCGCGCTGACGTTCGACGAGTTCGACTCCCGCACACATCGTCTCGCGAACGCGCTGCGTGCCACGCTGCCGGTCGCGCGGTCCCAGCCGAGCATCGGGATCCTGTGCCGCAACCACGCCGAGGCACTGGTGTCCCTGTGTGCCGCGGCCGCGGCCGGTGCGCGTGTGGTCCTGCTCGGCTCGGACTTCGGGCCGGCCCAGGTGGAGGTCGTCGCGGCCCGGGAACGTCTCGACGCGATCATCTACGACCAGGAGTTCGGTCCCGCCGTCGCCGATTTCGACGGACACCGGTGGTGTGCGTGGTTCGACGGGGACATGCCGGCGGACGCGCTCGCACTGCTGACGGAGCACGGGTCCGCGACTCCCCCGCCGCGCCCCGAGCACGCGGCGTCGCTGGTGATCCTCACCAGCGGGTCCAGTGGCGTGCCCAAGGGGGCGCCCCGGGCCGAGCCGCGCACCCTGATGCTGACCGCGGGCCTGCTCGAACGGATTCCGCTGCGCGGCGGCGAGCGGGTGCTGCTGTCCGCGCCCGTGTTCCACGGCTGGGGACTGCTCGTCGCGGTGCTGACGCTGATGCTCGGATCCACCCTCGTCCTGCACCGCCGTTTCGACGCCTCCCGCGCGCTGGCCGACCTCGCGCGGCAGCGGTGCACCACGTTCGTCGCGGTGCCGACGATGCTCCGCCGCGTCCTCGACCTCGGCGACGAGGTCCGGCGCGCCGACCTGTCGAGCCTGCGGATCATCGCCAGCGGTGGCGCCCGCCTCGAACGCGCACTCGTCAGGCAGGTTGCCGACGCGTTCGGGCCGGTGCTGCACAACCTCTACGGGTCGACGGAGGCCGCCTACGTCAGCATCGCGACACCGCAGGACCTCGCCGACGCACCCGACTGTGCCGGACGCCCCACCCTCGGGACGGTCGTGCGCATCGTCGACGACCGCGGCCGCACGGAAACCGCCGAGACGGTGGGCCGCATCCTGGTGCGCACTCCGGCGCAGATCCACGCCTACACCGACGGCACCCGTCGCAGCGACACCGACGGTTTCCTCGACACCGGCGACCGCGGGCACCTCGACATGCGAGGACGACTGCACGTGTCCGGGCGCTCGGACTCGATGATCGTCTCCGGTGGCGAGAACGTGTACCCCGAGGAGGTCGAACTCGTCCTGCTCACGCATCCCGACATCGCGGACGCCGCCGTGACCCCGGTCGAGGACGCGGAGTTCGGTCAGCGACTGCGCGCCTACGTCGTGCGCGGCACCGGATCCGTCGACGAGGACTCCGTCCGTGCCCATGTCACCGCGCACCTGCCGCGGTCGCGGATGCCGCGCGACATCGTGTTCGTCGACACCCTGTCCCGGGGTTCCTCCGGCAAGGTGCTGCGACGGACCCTCGACGAACTGAAGGAGAGCGAAGCATGAAGGGCATCGAGCTCGGCGGCCGGGTCGCGGTCGTGACGGGAGGTGCGCGCGGCATCGGCCGCGCGATCGCAACGGCATTGCGGGACAACGGAACCAGCGTCGCCATCGGGGACATCGACGCCTCGGCGACAGCCCGCACGTGCGACGAACTCGGTGTGTACGGCGCGCTGCTGGACGTCACCGATCCGGCATCGGTGGAGTCGTTCCTCGACGAGGTCGAATCGGTACTCGGCCCGGTCACCGTCTGGGTCAACAACGCGGGCATCATGCCGATCGGATCGGTCCTCGACCAGGACGACGCCCTCGTCGGGCGCGCGATCGACATCAACGTGCGCGGGGTGATGAACGGTGCCCGCGCCGCGGCCCGCCGGATGGTCGCCCGCGGTGGTGGCGGCCGCATCGTCAACGTCGCCTCGATCGCCGGCCGCATGCCCGCGCCCGGCATGGCGGTCTACAGCGGAACGAAGTTCGCCGTCGTCGGATTCGGTGACGCACTGGACGCGGAACTCGAGGACCACGGTGTGCGGGTCTCGACGCTGCTGCCCTCGTTCACGAACACCGACCTGATATCCGGCACCACGCCGGGACCGCTGACGCGGCCGATTCCGCCGCAGCAGGTCGCGGCGGCCGTGGTGACCGTCCTGCGGCGGGGTCGCAGGCAGGCCGTGGTTCCGGCCCGCCTGTCCGGCGGAAGCGCGCTGTGGCAACTGTTTCCGCGGCCGGTGGCGCGGGTGCTGCGGCGCTCGATGGGACTCGACCGCGTCTTCCTCGACGTCGGCGCCGAGCGCGCCGCCTACGAGCAGCGAATCGCGGGGAGCCCGGTGGACAGCTGAGGTACTCCCGTCACCGCTGGTGCCGGGAATCGGGGGGACGGCCGCCGAAGGGGGGCGACCGTCCCGTCCCGGTGACCCGGCCTGGCGCTCGCCGGCCGGGGCACCACGTGTCGCGGTGGCGCGCTCAGCTGCGCACCACCGCGAGCACCTCGTCGAGCGCCGTGTCGGCAGGGACCTCCCGGGATTCGCCGGTGAAGCGGTCGCGCAGTTCGACCTTGCCGTCGGCGAATCCGCGACCGACGACGACGATCAACGGAACGCCGATCAGTTCGGAGTCCTTGAACTTCACGCCGGGAGACGCCTTGCGGTCGTCGAGGATCACCGACAGGCCCGCCTTGTCCAGCTGCGCGGCCAGCGCCTCGGCACCCTCGCGGGCGGCGTCGTCCTTGTTGGCGATCACCAGGTGCACGTTCGCCGGGGACACCTCGGCCGGCCAGCGCAGACCTTTTTCGTCGTGCTGCTGCTCCGCGATCACGGCGACCAGGCGCGAGACGCCGATACCGTAGGACCCCATCGTCGGGCGGACCGGCTTACCGTTCTCCCCGAGGACGTCCACCTCGAACACGTCGGTGTACTTGCGGCCGAGCTGGAAGACGTGTCCGACCTCGATGCCGCGGGCCGCGACCAGCGCGCCCGCCCCGTCCGGCGACGGGTCGCCGTCGCGGACCTCGGCGGCCTCGATGGTGCCGTCCGGCGTGAAGTCCCGGCCGGCGACCAGGCCGACGACATGCTTACCCTGCTCGTCCGCGCCGGTGATCCAGCTGGTGCCGTCGACGACCCGCGGATCGACGAGGTAGCGGACCCCGTTCTCCTGCAGTGCCTTCGGCCCGATGTAGCCCTTGACCAGGAACGGGTTGTCGGCGAAGTCGGCCTCGCTGAGCAGCACGTACTCGGCGGGCTCGAGCGACGCCTCGAGGCGCTTGCCGTCGACCTCGCGGTCGCCGGGGATGCCGATGCCGAGCAGTTCCCACTCGCCGCCTGGAACGCGGGTCTTGACGAGGATGTTCTTCAGCGTGTCGGCTGCGGTCACGGTGCGGCCGAGCCCGGCACCGTTGGCCCAGTCGACGAGGGTGTCGATGGTCGGGGTGTCGGGGGTGTCGTGGACCTGCGCCGCGGGCAGTCCGTCGAACGGGATCGGTTCGGGCGCAAGGGTCTTGACGGCCTCGACGTTGGCGGCGTAACCGGACTCGAGGCAGCGGACGTAGGTGTCCTCACCGATCTCGGACTCGGCGAGGAACTCCTCCGACGCGCTGCCACCCATGGCACCGGACGTCGCGGACACGATGACGTACTTGACGCCGAGCCGGCCCAGGATCCGCTCGTAGGCGTCGCGGTGCGCCCGGTAGGACGCAGTCAGGCCCTCGTCGGTGAGATCGAAGGAGTACGAGTCCTTCATCACGAACTCGCGGCCGCGGAGAATGCCCGCGCGCGGACGCTCCTCGTCGCGGTACTTCGTCTGCACCTGGTAGAGGGTGACCGGGAAGTCCTTGTACGAGTTGTACTCACCCTTGACGGTGAGCGCGAAGAGCTCCTCGTGGGTGGGGCCGAGCAGGTAGTCGTTGCCCTTGCGGTCCTGCAGACGGAACAGGCCGGCGCCGTACTCGGTCCAGCGGTTCGACGCCTCGTAGGGGTCGCGCGGCAGCAGCGCGGGCAGCAGGATCTCCTGCGCGCCCATCGCGTCCATCTCCTCGCGGACCACGCGTTCGACCTCGCGCAGCACCCGCAGGCCCAGCGGCAGCCACGAGTAGACGCCCGGCGCGATGCGGCGGACGTAGCCGGCACGGACGAGCAACTTGTGACTGGGGACCTCGGCGTCGGCCGGGTCGTCACGGAGCGTGCGCAGGAACAGCTGAGACAGGCGGGTGATCACGGGGTATCAGGATAGTCGGGCCACGAGCGCGTGGCTGCGGCCCGGTACCGTTACCGCTCGTGCTGGTACTGCTGCCTCCCTCCGAGACCAAGTCCGACGGCGGCAGGGGCGTCCCCCTCGACCTCGGCGAACTGTCGCTGCCCACACTGACCGCCACCCGCGAGATGCTCGTCGAGGCGCTCGTGGCCCTGGCCGCGGACGTCGAGGCGTCGAGCGTCGCGCTCGGTCTGAGCGCCGGTCAGGCCGACGAGGTCGAGCGCAACGCCGCGCTGTGGACCTCCCCCACCCGGCCCGCGCTCGAGCGCTACACCGGGGTCCTGTTCGACGCACTCGACGCGAAGTCGTTCACCCGCACCCAGAAGTCCAAGGCGTACGCGCGGCTGGCGATCGGCTCGGCACTGTTCGGCGTCGTCCGGGCGGACGACCCCATCCCCGCGTACCGGCTCTCCGGCGGGTCCAAGCTGCCCGGGACGGGCACCCTGCAGTCGCTGTGGAAACCGGAGCTGACCCCGGCGCTGGAGGCGGAGGACGCGGGGCTGGTGGTGGACCTGAGGTCGGGCACGTATCAGCAACTCGGCCCGGTCGCCGGCGCGGTCACCGCCACCGTCCTGACCGAGAAGCCGGACGGCAGCCGCTCGGTCGTCAGCCATTTCAACAAGCACCACAAGGGATTGCTGGCCCGGGCGCTGGTCCTCACCCGCGCCGAACCGTCCGACGTCAAGGGCGTCGCCAGGGTCGCCGCGAAAGCCGGCCTGACCGTCGAGATCGCCTCGCCCACCGAACTCGTCATCCTCACCTAGGCCCTCCGCGCCTGTGCGCGAGTCCGGTAGCTCTGACCACCGAACTCACGCACGGGTGACGCAGCCGCCTGAACGACCGTCCAGGCACGTAGGTTAGCCTCACCAAGTTCTTCTCGTGCTGTCGCCGTGGCGACCCGAAGCAGGGAGTTGGAGAATGCGCGCGTTCAGTCGGGTGGCGGCCGCGGCTGCGGTCGTCGTGATGTCGGCGGCACTGTCGTTCGGCATCGCCCACGCCCAGGATGTTCCCGTCGGCTCGTCCGACGGGGTCTCGATCGGCCCGATCGACGTCGACTTCGGCGCCGGCACCGGCGCGCTCACCCTCTCGCAGACCACCGGCCTGGACACCGGCGACACCGTCACCGTGACCGGCACCGGCTTCAAGCCGGACACCGCGCTCTACCTCGCGCAGACCGTGGCGAAACCGGCGGTCGGATTTCCCAGCACCTACGGCCAGGAGTCGAAGCTGACCACCGACGCGGCGGGCTCGTTCACCGCCGACATCGAGGTCGCCCGCACCTTCAAGGGCGTCGACTGCCTGACGACCGACTGCTACGTCGCCACCTTCGCGGCGTTCCCGTCCATCTTCACCGACCGCAGCCAGGACGTCTGGGCGCCGGTGTCGTTCGCCACCGACGCCGAGGTCGCGGCCGAGGGATCCGGTGCGGCACCGGGTTCCGCAGGCCCGGTCACCACCGTCGGCAAGACGTCGGGCATCAGCGCGGCGGGTGAGACGGTCCGAGTGTCCGGTACCGGCTTCTCCGCGGCGGGCGCGGGCATCTACGTCGGGCTCGCCGAGACCGGGAAGTACAACCCGATGAACGCCGACTCGTTCGCGGGCACCGTGTACGTGCGTAGCGCCGACATCACCGGCGGCGCATGGAGTGTGGGCCTTCCGGTGCAGGCGCAGGTCGGCACCACCGACTGCCTGGCCCGGCCCTGCGCGATCTACACCCTCGCCGCCCACGGCTCCCCCGACCGCAGCCAGGACACCGTCACCCCGGTGACCTTCGACCCTGCCGGCGCCGCACCCGCGACGACCACTCCCGTGGCGGCATCCACGACGTCGGGCACCCCGGCCGTCTCCGCGTCGAAGACGTCCGGCCTCGACGCGGCGGGCGACACCATCGCCGTGTCGGGCACCGGCTTCTCCACGGCGGGGCCCGGCATCTACGTCGGCGTCGCACGGACGGACCGGTTCTCGACGACGGACGCCTCGGCGTTCCAGGACACCAAGTTCATCCGCCCCACCGACATGCCCGGCGGGGCGTGGTCGACGACACTCGCGGTCGCGGGCGCGTTCGGCGACAGCGACTGCACCCGAAACGCCTGTGCGATCTACACGTTCGCCGCGCACGGCTCGGCCGACCGCAGTCAGGACACCGTGACGCCGATCAGCTTCGTCGGGACCGCGACGCCGACCACCACCGCGACACCGGCGCGGGCCGGGACCGTCGCGGTGTCGGCGTCGAAGATCGACGGCCTCGATGCGGCGGGCGAGAAGGTCACGGTCACGGGCACCGGGTTCTCCGGAGCGGGCGCCGGGATCTACGTCGGCCTCGTCCAGGACGACCGGTTCTCGGCCACCGACGCGTCCGCGTGGATGGCGACCGCGTACCTGACACCGGACAGGATCGTCGACGGCCACTGGTCGACGGAGCTGGAACTGGCTGCGGTGCACGGCGATTCGGACTGCACGCGCAGCGCCTGCTCGATCTACACCGTCGCCGCGCACGGCTCGGCCGACCGCAGCCAGGACACCCGCACGCCGGTGAGCTTCGGAGAGGCGGCGGTCGCGGCCTCCGCGGCGCCGACCCCGGGTGCGGACCCCGAGGTGCGCACCCTGGCCGACAGCGCCGACGACACCGGCAGCGACTACGACGGCGACGGGGGTTGGGACGACTCGATCGCACCCGTCGTGGTCGGAGCGATCGCAGTGGTGATCGCGGCCGTCGCGGCTGGAGCCTTCGTCCTGCGCCGCCGCAAGTAGACACACCACCTGTGGTGCGCTGCAGGCATATGATCTTGCCCATGAAGCAAGACGAGGTGGGCCTCGAGGAGGTGATCCGGCAGCGCATCCGCAGTCTTCGGCTGGCGCGCGGATGGTCGCTGGACGCGCTCGCGGCCCGCTGTCACCTGAGCCCGTCCACGCTCAGCCGGATCGAGACCGGCCACCGCCGGATCGCCCTCGACCAGCTGGTGCCGATCGCACGCGCCCTCGACACCACCCTCGACCAACTCGTCGAGTCCCCCGACGACGAGGACGTGGTGATCCGGCCGCAGCCCGCCCGCCAGCGCGGGGTGACGACCTGGCTGCTGTCCCGGGAGAGCACACTGCAGGGCGTCACGGTCGCGAAGATGCGCATCACCCCCGAGCGGCAGACCCCGCCGGGTCACCTCGGTGTCCATCCCGGCAAGGAGTGGTTCACCGTACTGTCCGGAACGGCGAACCTGCGTCTGGGTGAACGAACCATCCTCGTCGAGGCCGGTCAGGCCGCCGAGTTCTCGACGATGGTGCCGCACGCGATCTCCGCGCACGGCGGACCCGTCGAGATCCTCACGATCTTCGACCACGACGGCAAACGCGCCCACCTGCACCCGACGGACGACGACCCGACGGCCTGAGCCCGGACGCCTGGCTCCTACGACTCCTGCGCGGCCTTCTCGGCCGCCTGCGCCTGCGCGACCTGCTCGGGGGTGAACCGGATGAACAGCGACACGACCGCCGCGAGCAGCGCGAGGATGGCGCAACCGAGGAGGGCGAAGGTGTAGCCCTCGCCGAGCGCGGACAGTTGCTGCGGCGTCATGACGGCCGCGACCCCCGACACGCCGCCGAGCGAGAGTGTCTTCGACGTCGCCATCGCGCCGACGACGGCCAGGCCGACCGGGCCGAACAGCGTCTGCGCGACCTGCGCGATCGCGGCCAGCGGCCCGATCTCGTGGGGTCCGACCCCGGCGATCGCGCACAGCGGCAGGGGCACCACCGCGAGGCCCACTCCGAACCCGACCCCCACCACGAGCACGAACAGGTGCCCGACGTAGGTGGCGGACGCGTCCAGCGTGGAACCGTAGAGCAGCCCGACGAAGGTGACGAGGGTGCCGGTGACGACCAGCCAGCGCGGCTGCACCCGGGCCGCGAGCTTGGACGCGACGAACGCCGCCGAACCGAGCCCGAACGCGAACGGCACGAACGCCAGGCCGGCCCGCAGCGGCGTGTATCCCAGGATGTCCTGCACGAACAGCGCGACGAACGGCGCGAGCGAGAACATCACCATGCCGACGAGGGCGATCGCGATGAACGTCGCGACCCGATCGCGGTTGCGGAACAGGGAGAACGGCAGCAACGGATTCTCGGCGCGCCGCTCGACCAGCAGGAACGCCACGAGCAGCACCACACCGCCGATCAGGCCGACGAGCACCGGGGGCCGCGCCCAGCCCATCTCGGGACCCTCCGTGAAACCGAACACGACGGCGGCGCACCCGAGGGTCGCCAGGATCGCGCCCGGCACGTCGAGTTGGAGGCGCTCGGCGTTCGTCTCCGCGAGGGACCGGAACGCCAGCAACAGGATCACCAGCCCGATCGGGACGTTGATCAGGAAGATCCAGCGCCACGACACCTCGGTCAGCGCGCCGCCGACGATCAGGCCGGTCACCGATCCGACGCCGGTCATCGCCGCGAAGATCGCGATGGCCTGATTGCGCACCGGCCCGGGCGCGAACGTCGTCGCGACCAGGGCGAGGGCCGTCGGCGACGCGATGGCGGCGCCCACGCCCTGCAGGGCACGGGCCGCGACGAGGGTGGCCTCGTTGACCGCGAGGCCGCACAGCAGGGAGGTGAGCGTGAAGATCGCCACTCCGGCGATGAAGACCCGCTTGCGTCCGAACGCGTCGCCGAGGCGCCCGCCGAGCAGCATCAGTCCGCCGAACGTGAGCGCGTACGACGTGATCACCCAGTTGCGGCCGGCGTCGCTGAGCCCGAGATCCTCCTGGATCCGGGCGAGGGCGAGCGAGGCCACGGTGCCGTCGAGCACCATCATCAGCTGCATACCGCTGAGAACGACGATGGCCAGGCCGAAGGCCCGGGTCGTCACCGGGTACTGCACGGCGGTGGAGTCAGACACGGGATTCCACGTTACCGATCGTTCACCGAGAATCCGGCCACCGGACCGACGACGATGATCGCCGGCGGCCGGATGTTCTCCTCCCGGACGCGGGCGGCCACCGTCCCCAGATCGGCGCGGAGTTCGCGTTGCGCCCGCGTCGTGCCCTCCTGGATCACGGTGACCGGCGTGTCGGCGGGCCGCCCGCCCTCGACGAGAGCCTCGGCGAACTTCTCGATCCGCTCGACCCCCATCAGGATCACCAGGGTGCCGCGCAGCCGGGCCAGTGCAGGCCAGTCGGTCAGCGAGTCCGGGTGGTCGGGAGCGACGTGACCACTGACGACCACGAACTCGTGGGTGACGCCGCGGTGCGTGACGGGGATTCCGGCGGCGGACGGGACGGCGATCGCGCTGGTGATGCCCGGAACGACGGTGACCGGGACGCCGGCCGCCGCACACGCCTCCAGTTCCTCGAAGCCGCGACCGAACACGTACGGGTCGCCACCCTTGAGCCGGACGACGAACTTGCCCGCCTTCGCGTTGTCGATCAGGGCGCTGTTGATCGCCTCCTGTGCCATCGCGCGGCCGTACGGGATCTTCGCGGCGTCGATGACCTCCACCTGCGGACCGAGCTCGGCGAGCAGTTCCGGCGGCGCCAGCCGGTCCGCGACGACGACGTCGGCGCGGGCGAGGAGGCGACGACCGCGAACGCTGATCAGGTCGGGGTCGCCGGGGCCGCCGCCGACGAGCGCGACGCCGGCAGCGTGAGGCTCCTCGTCGGTGAGCGATCCGGCCTGCAGCGCCTCGACGATGGCCGTGCGGACCGCGGCCGAGCGCCGATGCGCACCGCCGGCCAGCACGCCGATCTCGAGCCCGTCGAACGAGGCACTGGCCGGCGTGACCGCCGTACCCTGCCTGGCGCTGTCGGCGCGGACGCAGAAGATGCGGTTGCGTTCGGCCTCGGCCACGATCGCGGCGTTGGTGTCGTGTTCGTCGGTGCAGGCGATGGCGTACCAGGCGCCGTCGAGGTCGCCGTCGGTGTAGTCGCGCAGGTCAGCGGTGATCTGTCCGCCGGTGATCATCCCCTCGACCGCCGGGGTGACGGTGCGGGCGATCACGTGCACCCGGGCACCCGAGGCGACGAGCAGTCCGAGGCGGCGCTGGGCCACGGTGCCGCCACCGACCACGACCACCCGACGACCGGTCAGATTCAGGCCGACGAGGTAGTTCGTGTCGTCTGCTGCCACTTCACATCTCCTTTGTGCGCTTCGCGCCTGTGAGTCCTTTCGGCCCGAGTGGGGACCTGAAGGACTCACAGGGGCGGGTCATCAAACAGTACGGGCGAGCGCGACAGTGACGCCATCGCGGGCACGCTTGCGGACGAGCAGGTCCCCGCCACCGGATCCGAGCACCGCGGCGGCCTCGGCGACGCTGGGCGTCCCAACCTCCGCGGCGACCCGCCCGGACGGGTTCGGCACCGGGACGGCGGCCAGTTCGTCGGCGGTGAATCCGAGCACCGCGACCCCGAGTTCGGCGGCCGCGGTGGCCACCGCCGACTCGGTGGCCTTGCGGTCGAGCGTGGCCAGCGCGCGCAGGTCGGCCGGGTCGTCGACGATGTCACCGATCGCCTCCAGCACCGCCTCCGCCGCGACGCCGTCGCGCAGCCCGACCCCGACCACCAGGTCACCCATACTTCACCTCGAATTCCCGTGCCGCGGAAACGAATCGACGAATGGCGCGGGGTTGTCCGGCGGGATGGGTGTGCAGGTACGACGCGTGCACACCGCCACCGACGAAACCCTCCCGGGTGGCCGCACCCGACACGCGCCAGCCCCACGCCGACGACCAGCCGTCCACGGTCTGAGCGGTCAGCGAGGTCCGGTGGAACTCGTGCCCGACCACCCGCTCCCCCGCCTCGAACAGCACCGACGACTCCAGCGCGACCGCGTCCCGGTATCCGAGCGTCAGGGTCGATCCGAACGTCGCCGCCGTGTCGATCACCCGCGTCATCGGGTGCCCGTCCAGCGCTCGCGCCAGGTACAGCAGGCCCGCGCACTCGGCATGGATCGGCATGCCGCGCCGGGCCAGTTGCCGGACCGAGGTGAGCAGGGCCTTGTTGTCCGCCAGCGCCGCGGCGTGCTCCTCCGGGAACCCGCCCGGCAGGACGAGGCCCGCGACTCCGTCGGGCAACTCGTCGGTCGCGGGGTCGAAGACGTGCACACGGGCACCGGCAGCCTCGAGCAGCTCCCGATGCTCGGCGTACCCGAACGTGAACGCCCGACCGCCCGCGACGGCGACCAGCGGCGCGCCCGCCACGGGGCCGCCGACCTCGACGACCGGATCCCAGGGCGGCGCGGTCACCGACGACGACGCCAGGGCCCGGACCGCGTCCAGGTCGACGTGCCGGGCGATCAGCTCGGTCATCGCGGCGACGGCCGCGGTCGCGGCGCCGCCGTGCTCGACCGCGGTGACGAGTCCGAGGTGACGGGACGGCACGGCGAGTTCCGCGAGCCGTGGCACCACACCGAGCACCGGGATGCCGACCCGGTCGCACGCCTGTCGCAGGACCTGTTCGTGGCGGGCACTGCCGACCCGGTTGAGGATCACCCCGCCGATCCGCACGTTCCGGTCGAAGGTGGCGAACCCGTGCAACACCGCGGCCAGCGACTGGCTGTGCCCGCGGGCGTCGACGACGAGCACGACCGGGGCGCCGAGCAGACCGGCGACCTGTGCGGTGGATCCCTCGGCGGACCCTTCCGGTGCCGGGTCCGCGATCTTGCCGTCGAACAGGCCCATGACGCCCTCGACGACGGCGATGTCGCTGTCGGCGCTGCCGTGCCGGTACAGGGGGCCGATCCGGTCGGCGCCGACGAGCACCGGATCGAGGTTGCGGCCGAGACGGCCGGCGGCGAGGCCGTGATACCCGGGGTCGATGTAGTCCGGTCCGACCTTGAAGGCCGCCACCCGGTCCCCCGCCGCGCGCAGCGCACCGATCAGACCCGTTGCCACGGTGGTCTTTCCACTGCCCGATGCGGGTGCGGCGATGACGACCGCGGGAGCGGCGGGCACCGTCACCACTCGATGCCCCGCTGGCCCTTGCGGCCCGCGTCCATCGGGTGCTTGACCTTGGTCATCTCGGTGACCAGGTCGGCGGCGTCGATCAGCGCCTGCGGGGCGTCGCGGCCGGTGATCACCACGTGCTGGGTTCCGGGACGGTACACCAGGGTGTCCACGACCTCGTCGACGTCGATCCATCCCCACTTGAGCGGATAGGTGAACTCGTCGAGCACGTAGAAGGTGTGCTCCTCGTTCGCGATTCGCCGCGCCACCTCGTGCCAGCCGTCGAGCGCGACCCGGGCGTGGTCCTCGTCGTCGCCCTTCTTGCGGGTCCACGACCAGCCGTCGCCCATCTTGTGCCACTGCACCGGGCCGCCGACACCGCTGCTCTCGTGCAGCTCACCGAGCGCCCGGAACGCGGCCTCCTCGCCGACCTTCCACTTGGCGGACTTGACGAACTGGAACACCCCGATGTCGAAGCCCTGGTTCCAGGCGCGCAGCGCCATCCCGAAGGCCGCGGTCGACTTGCCCTTGCCCGGCCCGGTGTGGACCGCGAGGACGGGGGCGTTGCGGCGTTGCCGGGTGGTCAGTCCGTCGTCGGGGACGCTGACCGGGACTCCCTTGGGCATGGCTGAACTCCTCTACTCGCAGGCGGATGTACTACGCGGCGGCCCGGACCACGCCGGCGACGTGTTCGGCGGACAGTTCGGCGAGCCGAATGCAGGCTCCCCGCAACGCCGTCGCGAGCTCGGCCGCCAGTCCGAGCCGCACCATCCCGGATTCGCAGTCGACGACGACGGCGGCGGCCGAGGTGTCGGCGAGGAGCCCGGCCGCGATCCTCGCTCGCTGCACCGGGTCGGGCCCTCCGGTGGCGCGCCCGTCGGTGAGGGCGACGACCATCGCGCGCCGACGCGGGTCGCGCACCCGCTCCCGCAGCACCACCTCGCGCGCCTTCAGGAACCCTTGCGCGAGTGGGGTTCTCCCGCCGGTGCGCAGTGACCGCAGGCGGCGCACCGCCACGTCCACGGACGAGGTCGGCGGCAGCACCAGTTCGGCGCCCGCGCCGCGGACGGTGATCACCGCGACCTTGTCGCGGCGCTGGTAGGCGTCGCGCAGCAGCGACACGACCGCACCGGTCACGGCGGAGAGCCGGTCGCGTCCGGCCATCGAGCCGGACGCGTCGACGACGAACACGATCAGGTTACCCTCGCGACCTTCCCGGTGGGCGCCGCGGATGTCGCTGGGCGCCAACAGCATCCGCCCCTCACGGCGACCCCGCGCCACCTGGTGCTCGGCGGCGGCGAACAGGGTTCCGACCAGGTGCAGGCCCCGGCCCGCGTCGGTGGTGGTGGCGCGCACGGTGCGGCCCTGCGCGGACCGCGACCGGGACCGGCGTCCCGGGGCCCCCTCCCCGACGCCGGGGACGGTGAGCAGCCGGGTGCGGAACTGCGCCGACGGCGCACCGACCTGGCGGTCCTTCGGCGCCGGTGCGGGAGGAGAGTCGGCCTGCGGCACCTCGGAGGGCGGCGGCGGATCCCCTCCGTCCGAGTCCGGCCGGGGAGCGCCGCCACCCGGGCCGTCGGGATCGGGTTCCGGGTCGGGCTCGTGCTCGCTGGCGTGCTCGTCGGCGTCACGCATCGCATCGTCGAGTTGCTGGGGGTCGAGGCCCGGCTCGTCGAACGGGTCGCGGCGGCGGCGGTGCGGCAGCGTCAACTCGGCTGCCACCCGCACGTCCTGCTCGGCGACCTCGGTGGCGCCGCGCCACGCGGCATGCGCGGTGGCAGTGCGGGCGAGCACCAGGTCGGCGCGCATTCCGTCGACGTCGAAGGACGCGCACAGGGCGGCGATCCGTCGCAGCTCGCGGTCGGGCAGGGCCACGTCGGCGAGGGCGGCGCGGGCCGCCGCGATCCGGGTGGCGGTGGCGGCGTCGGCGTCGGCGTAGCGGGCCGCGAACCCGGCGGGGTCCGCCTCGAAGTCCAGGCGACGGCGGACCACCTGCATGCGCACATCGACGTCCCGGGACGCGGCGACGTCCACCGCGAGCCCGAACCGGTCGAGGAGCTGCGGCCGCAACTCCCCCTCCTCGGGGTTCATCGTGCCGACCAGGACGAAACGGGCCGGGTGGGAGTGGGAGACCCCGTCTCGTTCGACGTGGACGCGGCCCATCGCCGCGGCGTCGAGGAGCACGTCGACCAGGTGGTCGTGCAGCAGGTTCACCTCGTCGACGTACAGCACGCCGTCGTGGGCGGCGGCCAGCAGTCCGGGCTGGAACGCCCGCTCGCCGTCGCGCAACACCTTCTCCAGGTCCAGCGACCCGACCACCCGGTCCTCGGTCGCGCCCACCGGCAGCTCCACCAGCCGGGCGGGAGCACCGCTCGACGTCGGGGGCAGCAGTGCGGCGAGAGCGCGGACGACGGTGGACTTGGCCGTGCCCTTCTCCCCGCGGACGAGGACCCCACCGATGCCGGGATGGACCGCGCACAGGGTCAGGGCGAGCCGCAGTTGGTCCTGACCGACGATCGCGCTGAACGGGAAACCCGGTTCGGCAGCCGAATCCTGTTGCGCCACAGCGTTATTCCCCTTCACTCCCCGGTCTCCACGCCAGAGGTCGGTGGTCGATCCCGTCGCCGCGGTGATCTGACTTCCGGTCGCGGCGGGCGCCGTCGGCCGTCACAGTGGCGGGACCGTGCCTGAGTTGCACAGGGCTTCCCCGCAGCGAGGAACTTCGATGGTTCGCACCGACTCTAGGCCACGCCGTCGCGGTCCCCGCACAGTGCCCCGGATACGGCGGCGGCCGCCACCGGACCGCGAAGGTCCCGGTCGCGGCCGTCGCGAAGCGGATCAGGCAGAGGCTGCCGATGCGACCTCGGCAGGAGCGGCCAGCTCCAGCGCCCGGTTGCTCCAGTCCCACACCTCGCGGAAGAGGGACTCGTTGTCGGAGAGCTTGACGCCGAGCGAGGGCACCATCTGCTCGAGCCGCGGCTTCCACGACGTCCAGCGGTCGCCGAAGCAGCGCTGCAGGACGTCCAGCATCGCGGGCACCGCGGTGGACGCACCGGGAGAGGCTCCGAGCAGGCCGGCGATGGTGCCGTCGGCGGCGCTGATGACCGCCGTGCCGAACTCGAGGACACCGCCGTTGCCCTTCTTGCGGATCACCTGGACGCGCTGGCCCGCGGTGATCAGCTCCCAGTCGCCGCCGGTGGCGCGGGGCACGAACTCGCGCAGGGTCTCGATCCGGTCGGTGGACGACTGCAGGAGCTCGCCGATGAGGTACTTGGTCAGACCCAACTCGGTGACACCGACGCCGAGCATCGACATCAGGTTGTTGGGCTTGACGGAACCGGGCAGGTCGGTGACCTTGCCCTCCTTGAGGAACTTCGGCGACCAGCCGGCGTACGGGCCGAACAGCAGACCCTGCTCACCGTTGATCACCCGGGTGTCGAGGTGCGGAACCGACATCGGGGGTGCGCCGACCGCGGCCTTGCCGTAGACCTTGGCCCGGTGCTGCGCGATGAGCTCCGGGTTGGTACAGCGGAGGAACTGGCCGCTGACCGGGAAGCCACCGAAGCCCTTCGCCTCCGAGATGCCGGACTTCTGCAGCAGGTGCAGCGCACCGCCGCCGGCGCCGACGAACACGAACTTCGCGTTGACGGTCTTCTTGTCGCCGGTGCGCCGGTTGACCACCTTGAGCGTCCAGCTGCCGTCGGACTGCTTGGACACGTTCCGCACGTCGTGGCCGAAGTACACGCTGCCGCCGGAGGCTCCGATGTGGCCGAGGAGCTGCTTGGTCAGGGCACCGAAGTCGACGTCGGTGCCTCCGTCGGTCCAGTTCAGGGCGACCGGGTCGGAGAAGTCACGACCGTCGGCCATGAGCGGCAGGCGCTTGGCGAACTCGTCGGGACGCTCGGTGTACTCCATGCCCGCGAACAGCGGGTGGCCGGCGAGGGCGTCGTAGCGGGCCCGCAGGTACTTCACGTTCTCGGCCCCGTGCACGAAGCTCACGTGCGGGATCGGGTTGATGAACTCCTTGGGCTCGGTCAGGATGCCGTTCTCGATCCCGTAGGACCAGAACTGCCGCGAGACCTGGAACTGCTCGTTGACGTTGACCGCCTTGGTGACGTCGACCGAGCCATCCTTGTTCTCCGGCGTGTAGTTGAGCTCGCAGAGAGCCGAGTGACCGGTGCCCGCGTTGTTCCACGGATCACTGCTCTCGGCGGCGGCGGCGTCGAGCCGCTCGAACACGCTGATCGACCAGTCCGGCTGGAGCTGTCGGAGGATGGCTCCGAGCGTGGCACTCATGATGCCCGCTCCGACGAGAACTACATCGGTCTTCTGTACCGCGGTGTTGTCTGACACTGGAAAATCGACTTCCTTGTCCATTGGCAGTAGGCAGTCTCGCCGACTGCCAACCGGATAGGTTACCCGCGCGTACCCGCGAGGTTTACCTCCCCTCAATTGTGCGCCACCTGGGGGCCGGGTTTGACCACTAGGATTGTGATTTGTGACTACCTGGGTACCGGACATCCTCGGCGACGGCTACGAGCAGACCACACTCCAGCTCGGTGAGGATCCCGACGGGGAGGGTGAGGTCGTCGCGACCCTCGTCCGCTACCGCCCGGCGGGTGCCACCGCGCGGCGCCAGGCCGTGATCTACCTGCACGGATTCACCGACTACTTCTTCCAGACCCACGTCGCGGAGCACTTCCACGACCGGGGCTACGACTTCTTCGCCATCGACCTGCGCAAGTGCGGCCGCTCCCGGCGCCCGGGTCAGACACCGCACTTCGTGACCGACCTCGCCCTGTACGACGACGAGCTGGACTGGGCTCTCGAGACGGTCCGCGAGCAGGTCGACGGCGGCTCGGTGCTGCTGACCGGCCACTCGACCGGCGGCCTGATCCTGCCGACCTGGCTGGACCGCGTGAATCGCCGACCCGGCGGCACGACCGGCGCCGGGGTCTCGGGACTGATCCTCAACAGCCCGTGGTTCGACCTGCAGGGTCCGTCGTACGTCCGCAACGTCGGCACGGTCGCCATCCGCACCGTCGGACGCGTCAAGGACAGGCTCCAGCTTCGGCAGCCGCCGATCGACGTGTACGGGCGCACCCTGCACCGCGACCACGGCGGCGAGTGGGACTACGACCTCGAGTGGAAACCGTTGCGCGGCTTCGGCGTCACCTTCGGCTGGCTGCGCGCCGTCCGACGGGCGCAGGCGGTGCTGCACCGCGGACTCGACGTCGGGGTGCCGTCGCTGATCCTGCGGTCCAAGTCGACGCACTACTCGATGCGCTACACCGAGAAGTCGGAGGTCGCGGACCTCGTCCTCGACGTCCGGCAGATCGCCCGATGGGCCGGATGTCTCGGCGACCGCACCACCATCGTGCCGATCGAGGGCGCGCGGCACGACGTGTTCCTCTCCCGGGAGGTGCCCCGCAAGCAGGCGTTCGAGGAGGTCGACCAGTGGCTCGACTGGCTGCAGGGTCAGGCCGTGAGTGAGGGGCAGGGCGCATGACGCACTTCGATCTGGCGATCATCGGATCCGGTTCCGGCAACACCATTCTCGACGACCGGTTCGCGGGCATGAAGGTCGCGATCTGCGAGGGCGGCACCTTCGGCGGCACCTGCCTGAACGTGGGGTGCATCCCGACGAAGATGTTCGTCTACGCCGCCGAGGTGGCCCGGACGGTACGCGAATCCGCCCGCTACGGCGTCGACGCCCGGATCGAGAAGGTGCGCTGGTCCGACATCGTCGACCGCGTCTTCGATCGGATCGACCCGATCTCGGCGGGCGGCGAACGCTACCGCCGCGACGGGAACCCGAACACGACGCTGTACTCCGGCTACGCGACGTTCACGGGGCCGCGCCGGATCCGCACCGGCACCGGGGAGGAGATCACCGCCGACCAGGTGGTCATCGCGGCCGGCTCGCGGCCGATCGTCCCGGACGAGATCGAGCGGTCCGGCGTCCGGTATCACACCAACGACGACATCATGCGGCTGCCGACGCTGCCCGACCACCTCGTGATCGTCGGAAGCGGCTTCATCGCCTCCGAGTTCGCACACGTGTTCTCGGCGTTCGGCACGAAGGTCTCGATCATCGGTCGCGGCGACCGGCTCCTACGGGATCTCGACACGGACGTCTCGCAGCGGTTCACCGACCTCGCGCGCGCCAAATGGGATGTGCACCTTGGTAATCCGGTGACCGAGGTGACCGGCGACCCGGGAGCCGTCGAGGTGCGCCTCGCCGACGGCACCGTCGTCTCCGGCGACACGCTGCTGGTCGCCACGGGGCGCACACCGAACGGCGACCGACTCGACGCAGCCAGTGCGGGCGTCGAGGTCGACGACCGGGGCCGCGTCGTCGTCGACGAGTTCCAGCGCACCACCGCCAAGGGCGTGTTCGCGCTCGGTGACGTGTCCTCGCCGCACCAGCTCAAGCACGTCGCCAACCACGAGGCGCGGGTCGTCCAGGAGAACCTGCTCCGGGACGCGTGGAGCGCCGGCGCCGACCTGGCGCGGACGAACCACCGGTTCGTGCCGGCCGCGGTCTTCACCGACCCGCAGATCGCGTCGGTCGGACTGACCGAGGCGCAGGCCCACGAGCAGGGCCTGAACGTCTCCGTGAAGGTGCAGCGGTACGCCGACGTCGCCTACGGATGGGCGATGGAGGACGACGAGGGGCTGTGCAAGGTGATCGCCGACCGCGACACCGGCCTGCTCGTCGGCGCCCACGTCATCGGCGCGCAGGCGTCGACGGTGATCCAGCCCCTGATCCAGGCGATGAGCTTCGGCCTGCCCGCCCGCGAGATGGCTCTCGGCCAGTACTGGATCCACCCGGCCCTGACCGAGGTCGTCGAGAACGCGCTCCTCGGCCTGGACTGAACAGAAACCACCCCTGGCTGAAGGCGGCCTTCGTTCGCATCAACGAGACGAAGGGCGCCTTCAGCCGGACCGGCGACACCGACAGCCCCGGCTGAAGGCGACCTTCACGCGCATCAACCGCACGAAGGGCGCCTTCAGCCGGCGGGGGCTCCGGGGGCCGTGGGCGCAGCGGTGGCGTTCACCCGCAGCCGCAGGCCGTCGAGTGCGACGTCGTCGCCCGCGTCGGTGCTCACGCGCACGCGCACGGGCGCGCCGGTGGTGTCGTCCACGACCTGCAGCGGTGCCCCGTCGCGTTGCAGGTACTTGTCGCCCCACTGCATCAGGGCGATGACCGCGGGCAGCAGGTCCCGGCCCATCTCGGTGAGGACGTACTCGTACCGCGTGCGCTGACCGGGTTCGCGGTACGGCGACTTGGCGAGCAGTCCGGCCTCGACGAGTTCCTTCAGCCGCGCCGAGGCGACGGCGTCGGTGATCCCCACCCGGTGGGCGAAGTCGTCGAACCGCGTCGTGCCGTAGTAGGCCTCGCGCAGCAGCAGCATCGCCGATCGGGTGCCCACGATGCCCATCGCGCGGCTGATCGAGCAGCGCTCGTCGGCATCCCACGACGACCGGTCCGCGAGCGGACCCTGCAACTTCATCGGCATGCGTTCAGAGTACTGACTTCGAGAAGGTGTAGCCAGATGTCCGGAATCTGGGTATGGTTTTCCATAGCTAGATGGTTCACACAGTCAGAGGAACCGTCGGATCCTCACGATCGAGAAGGACACACGATGAGAGACGCAGTGATCGTCGAAGCCGTCCGCACTCCCCTGGGCAGAGGAAAGGCGCCAGGTGCGCTGCACGACGTGCATCCGGTGGACCTGATGGCGCACAGCCTCCGGCAGGTCGTCGACCGCAGTGGCGTCGACCCCGCCCTGATCGACGACGTCATCGGCGGTGTGGTCAGCACGGTCGGCGAGCAGGGGGCGAACGTCACCCGCCGCGCGGTGCTCGCCGCCGGTTACCCCGAGTCCGTGCCTGCCACGACGGTCGACCGGCAGTGCGGAAGCAGCCAGCAGGCAGTGCATTTCGCGGCACAGGGTGTGATCGCGGGCGCCTACGACATCGTCGTAGCGACCGGAGTCGAGTCGATGAGCCGCGTCCCGATGGGCTCGAGCCTGCTCGGCACCACAGATCCGAACGGCGTCGCGTTCACCGAGCGGTACCCCGACGGCCTCGTGCCGCAGGGCATCAGCGCCGAACTGATCGCCGCCCGCTGGGGCATCTCCCGAACCCGGATGGACGAGTTCTCGCTCGCCAGTCACGCGAAAGCCGCGGACGCCACGAAGAACGGGCTGTTCGACGCCGAGATCAGCCCGGTCGGCGAGGTGCGCACCGACGAGGGAATCAGGGTCGGCAGCACACTGGAGACGATGGCGGGGTTGCGCCCGGCCTACTTCGACGAGGCAATGGCCCGCCGATTCCCCCAGATCGGCTGGAACGTCACCGCGGGCAACGCCAGTCAGGTGACCGACGGCAGCGCCGCGATGCTGATCACCACCAGCGAGCGGGCCGAACAGCTGGGACTGCGGCCCCTGGCCCGGATCCACAGCGTCGCCGTTGCAGGCGACGACCCGCTGTACATGCTGACCGCGGTCATCCCCGCGACCCGCAAGGTCCTCGAACGCGCGGGCCTCACCCTCGCCGACATCGACCTGTTCGAGGTGAACGAGGCGTTCGCGTCCGTCGTACTCGCCTGGGCGCAGGAGACCGGCGCCGACCTGAGCAGGGTCAACGTCAACGGCGGCGCCATCGCGCTCGGCCACCCGCTCGGCGCCAGCGGAGCCCGTCTGATGACCACCCTGACCCACGCCCTGCACGACCGCGGCGGCCGTTTCGGTCTCCAGACCATGTGCGAGGCAGGCGGATTGGCGAACGCCACCGTCATCGAACGACTGTGACCGCGAGCCGACGAGCCCTTCCCCAACGACCGCCCTCCCCCACCCCACACCCCTCCCCCACCCCACACCCCTCCCCAACGACAGAAGGACACCCATGAATCTCCACGGACGCACCGTTCTCGTCACCGGCGCCACCGGCGGCCTCGGTCGCGAATTCGTCCGCCAATCCCTGGCCCGGGGCGCCCGCACGGTGTACGCCGCCGCGCGACGGGACCACGACTGGGACGACGATCGGATCATCCCGCTGCATCTGGACGTCACCGACCTCGCCTCGGTGCGAGCCGCCGCAGCGGCGGCCGGGGACGTGGAGGTGCTCGTCAACAACGCCGGAACCACCGGCGCAGCTTCACTTCTCGAATCCCCGATGGACGAGATCCGGCACACGTTCGAGACGAACGTCTTCGGGCCGCTGGAGCTGATCCGGGCGTTCGCGCCGATCCTGGCGCGGGATGGCGGCGGCGCCGTCGTCGACGTGCACTCGGTGCTCAGCTGGCTCGCCACGCCCGGCGCCTACAGTCCGTCGAAGGCCGCGTTCTGGGGCGTGACGAACGCGGTGCGACTGGAACTGGCCGGGCAGGGGACTCAGGTCCTCGGGGCACACCTCGCGTACACGGACACCCCGATGATCGCGCACCTCGACGTACCGAAGTCGGACCCCGCCGTCGTCGTCGCCCGGATCCTCGACGCGCTCGAGGCCGGCGAGGACGAGGCGATCGCCGACGAGACCACGGCGGGATTCCGATCGGTACTCGCGACCGCGACCACGGGACGGATCCCGAGCCGGGCCTGACGGAGGCGACGATCAGGTACGCAGGGCGGGCAGGTCGAGCAGGTCGCGGTGGTAGCGCTCGGTGACGTTCGGGTGCGCCCGCAGCCGCGACTTGAGGGCGTTGAGCCCGTAGCGGGCATGGAGCGTGCCGCCGTGCTCGTCCGACCCGACGCCCCTGGCTGCGGCCGCCAGTTCGGGCAGCAGCAGCACCGTCGGCAGGGACTGGTCGTAGCCCGGATTGAGGAAGAACGGCAGCGAGACCCGGTCGGTGCCCGCGGCGGGCGGCAGCACCCGGTGCACCGTGGCGCGGAGGTAGCCGCCGGTCGCGACCTCGAGCAGTTCGCCGATGTTGACGAGGAAGTGCCCAGGGATCGGGTCGACGCCCAGCCAGGCGGTCCCTCCGTCCCGGGTGCCGGTCTCGACCTGGAAGCCGGTGCTCGTCGGCTCGGGGTACAGCAGGGTCAGGGCGCCGACGTCCTTGTGGCTGCCGACGCCCTGACCGGTCACCGACCCGTCGTGCCCGGGATAGCGCGCGATCTTCAGCAGCGGGTCCGGGTCGTCGAACGCCGCGTCGAAGAAGTCGGCCGGCGCGCCGAGCGAGGACGCCCAGCCGCGGATCAACCGCAGGCCGACGTCCTGGGCCCGGGCCATCCACTCGAGCGCCAGGTCTCGCAGCTGTGGGACCCGGGCCGGCCACAGGTTCGGACCGTGGAGGACGTCCCACGGCCGAGCGGGATCGACCGGGTACACGGCGGCGCGTTCGGGGCCGATGTCGAGTTGCTCACGCCAGTCGACGTATCCCTGCGTGCGTTCACCGCCGACGCGGGTGTAGCCGCGGAACTGCGGCGAGTGGACGTTCTCGATCTCCAGCTTCTCGGCCTCGGGCAGCGCGAAGAAGGCGCGTGCGGCGGCGATCAGGTCGTCGGTCAGGCGTTGATCGATGCCGTGGCCGGCGAGGTGGAAGAAGCCGATCTCGTGGGTGACGGTGCGGAGAGCGTCGAGGTCGAGGTTCTCGAGGTCGACGACCGGGAGCGAGTGAGCGGACACCGAGGCCGAATTCCTTTCGTGCGTCACCGTCGAGGCTACGCCCGCGTCTCAGCCGAGCTTGCCCGACAACCGTTCGAGGCGATCGAGGCTCGCCCCGTCCAGACCGACGATCCGCACGGACTTCCCGTGCGCGGCGTACTTGTGCGCGACGGTGTCGAGGGTGGCGACGGTCGACGCGTCCCACACCTCGGCGTCGGTGAGGTCCAGAACCACGGCGTCGGGATCGCTCGCGTAGTCGAACCGGTGGACCAGGTCGTTGCTCGACGCCCAGAACAGCTGGCCGGTGACCCGGTACACCCGCTCGCCCTCGCCGTCGAGGACCGTCACGTCCGCCAGGTGCGCGACCCGCCTCGCGAACGCGACCATCGCGGTCAGGACCCCGAGAATCACACCCACTGCGAGGTTCTCGGTGGCGAGGGTGCCGACGACCGTCACCACCATCACCAGGGTCTCGCTGCGCGGCATCAGCCGCAGGGTCCGCGGCGCGACGCTGTGCCAGTCGAACGTGGTCGCCGCGATCACCACCATCACCGCGACCAGTGCGGCCATCGGAATCATCCCGACCACGTCACCGACGGTCACGCACAGCACGAGCAGGAACGCGCCGGCGAGGAACGTCGAGATCCGGGTCCGGGCGCGACCCTCCTTGACGTTGATCATCGTCTGGCCGATCATCGCGCAGCCGCCCATCCCGCCGAACAGCGCACCGGCCATGTTGGCCACGCCCTGCCCCCACGCCTCGCGGGTCTTGTCCGACGGGGTGTCGGTGATGTCGTCGACCAGCTTGGCCGTGAGCAGCGACTCGAGCAGGCCGACCAGCGCGAGGCCGAGGGCGAACGGCGCGACGACCGTCAGCGTGTCCCACGTCAGCGGTACGTCGGGAATCATCCACGTCGGCAGACCCGACGGCAGCTCGCCCTGGTCCGCGACGTCGGGCACGTCGAGGTTCAGCACCACCACGGCAGCGGTGAGCACGACGATCGCGATCAGCGGCGCGGGGACGGCGGTCGTCAGCTTCGGCACGACCACGACCATCACGATCCCCGCCGCGGTCAGCGGATACACCAGCCACGGCACGTCGATCAGGTGCCGGAGCTGGGCGGAGAAGATGAGGATCGCAAGTGCGTTGACGAACCCGATCATCACCGACCGCGGGATGAACCGGACCAGCCGCGCCACACCGACGAGAGCGAGCACGATCTGCAACGCACCGGCCAGCCACACCGCGGCGATCAGGTAGTCGATGCCGTGCGAGGCGACGAGCGGCGCGATCACCAGGGCCGTGGCCCCCGCGGCCGCCGACACCATCGCGGGCCGGCCACCGACGAACGCGATCGTCATCGCCATGACGCACGAGGTGTACAGGGCGACGCGCGGATCGACGCCGGCGATGACGGCGAACGAGATCACCTCGGGGATCAGCGCGAGCGAGGTCACCAGACCCGCGAGAACCTCGGTGGTCAGGCGCCGCGGGGATCGCAGTGCGCCGCGGACCGAGGTGACGTCGGATGGTGTGGGGACGGTGTCGTGCACCGGCAGAGTCTAGTGCTCGTCCACGACCGCCCGTCGACCGCCGAGTGTGCATTTGCTGTCGCGCGCACGCGGCGTGCGCACCGGCAGGTGCACACTCGCCCGAGTCGCGCGGCGCCTCACCACATGCTGGTGCGCAGGGAGATCTCCGTGGCCATCGCCGCGGCCGCGTCGCGAGGGACCGATCCGACGCCGGCGAGTTCGACCACTCGGAAGTCGGAGTAGCAACGCCGGCCGCTGGCGTCGGCATCGGAGCGGCCGTCCGGTCCGGCGACGAGCACGGTGGACGGGATCTCCACCGCCGGGCAGTCGCCACCGACGACCGCGGGGTGCGGACTGTCCGCCACGACCAGGCTCTTGAACCGCCCGAACGTGCGGGCGGCGGCCTCCCAGGCGAGCGCCGCACCCTCGCGGTCACCCGCGAGGTTCACGTAGGTGAGCCCGAGCCCGTCGAGAAGGGTGAGCAGCGCGGCGACGTCGAGGCCGTCGATCGTGTCGGGCACCACCGTGCGCAGGTCGGAGTCGTGGAGCCGTTCGCACACGGCGTCGTAGACCGATGCGTCCTCCCCCGCTGCGGGCAGCAGCACGACCACGTGGGCACTTTCGGGACCGTCGACCCGGACGGTGTAGACGACCTGTCCGACCGGCACTTCCGTCAACTCCATGGCATCGGACGGTACACGGAGAACCGGGGCGGACGAGAACCACTCGGTTGCGAGACGATCCGTCCAGTACTACGGTTAGTTACATGAGTAATGAACCAGTGAGCCGAGGCGGGGGCAATCCGGTGATCGACGGCGGCCGGCCGCTGTTCCAGCAGATCGCCGAGCAGATCGAGGCGGCGATCATCGACGGCTCGTTGACCGAGGAGACCCAGGTGCCCTCGACCAACGAACTCGCCGCGTTCCATCGGATCAATCCGGCAACCGCGGCCAAGGGCCTCAATCAACTGGTCGCCGAGGGCATTCTCTACAAGAAACGGGGAATTGGAATGTTCGTCACCGCAGGCGCACGCGAGACTCTCCGCTCCCGGCGCCGAGAAGCGTTCGCACACCAGTACATCGAACCCCTCGTCGCGGAGGCGCGCCGACTCGGCATTCCGATCGACGAACTCGAGTCCATGCTCGACGTGACGGAGGTGGCCCGATGACCCGCGGCCTGACGACAGTGCACGCCACCGGCGACACCGACGTCCCCGCCGTCGCGTCGATGCGCGAGATCGGCAAGCGCTACGGCGATGTCGATGCGCTCGCAGGCATCACGTTCGACATCGAGCAGGACAAGATCTACGGCCTGCTCGGACGCAACGGCGCAGGCAAGACCACCGTCGTGACGATCGGGCTGGCGTCGCGCGCCCCGCGCTGACCCTGTTCGACGAGCCGTACCTCGGCCTCGATGCCGTTGCCCGCCAACTGTTCTACGACCGTCTGTCCGACTACGCCGAACACCCACGGACCGTACTGCTGTCCACCCACCTGATCGACGAGGTCGCGAACCTGCTCGAACACGTCATCGTCGTCGATCGGGGCCGCATCATCATGGGCGACGACGCGGACTCGCTCCGCCGCTGGGCCGTGGTCGCGACCGGTCCCACCGCGGCCGTCGCCGCGTTCGCGGCGAAAAGCACCGTCCTGCACCGCGAATCGCTCGGCGCACACACCCGGGCGACGGTCCGGATCGCCGCCGACGAGGGCGACCGCGCCCTCCTGATCGACGCGGGCGGCACGGTGGAATCCGCCTCCCTGCAGGAGATCGTCATCCGAACCACCACCCAGGAGTCGACCTCATGACCACACTGACCACCTCGGCCCCCACCGTCGGGCAGGGCCGGAGCGAGATGTCCCGCGTCACCGCGGTGCTGCGGCTGCACACCGTCGCCTGGCCGCTCCTCGTCGCGTGGCCGGTCGGCATCGTCACGGTCTCCTTCGCGATCAGCTGGACGATCTACTTCCTGGTCGGCGCCGAGGAGGGCGAGGGTTTCACCGGTGCCGTGAGCGCCCTGCTCGGCTTCGTCATCGCGTTCTACGTCCAGGCGATGGCCCAGAGTTTCCCGTTCGCGCTGGGACTGAGTGTGACCGCCGCGAGTTCTACGTCGCGACTGTCCTGATGGCACTCGGCCAGTCTGCGATCTTCGCGGTGGCAGTGCAGGTGCTGTCCTGGATCGAGGCCGCCACGAGCGGATGGGGTGTGCACATGCCGGATGTTCGGAATCATGCGCTACGCCACGGACAATCCCGTCGTGCGGCTGACGGCACTGTTCGCGATCCTGCCTCTGACCACGGGTACCGCCATTCTCGCGGGTGCGATCTACCAGCGGTGGCGGACCACCGGCCTCCTCGCGGCCGGGGTCACGGTCCTCGGCGGGCTGGGCCTCGCGGCCATCCTGATCACCTGGGCACAGTGGTGGCCCGAAATCGGATCCTGGTTCGTCGACACCCCACGGGCGGTGCCGACCGTCGTCCTCCCGCTCGCGCTGGCGGTACTGACGCTGACCGGCGGCTGGGCCGCGCTGCAGCGCGCCCACGCCCTGACCGGTCACCCCGGGACGCCGCCGAGGCGGCTGGCGAGCACCGGAAGATTCCCGGGTGCGCCGCGTTCGATCAGGTCCAGCAGTGCGTCCACGTCGAGGTTCTGCTCGACGAGGTCGGCGAGCAGGTCGAGTTGAGCGTCCCGTTCGGCGGCGACGGAGGTGCCCGGGGCGACGGTGAACTCGCGACCGGTGGCGGCGGCGATCCGACCGAGCAACCGGCGCCGGTACCCGTCCGACTCGAGCAGACCGTGCCAGTGCGTGCCGAACACCGATCCGCGGACGCTGCCCTCCGGCGCTCCGTCGTCGTGGTGGAGCAGCGGTGCGTCCCCGGTGCGGGTGACCCGGCCGTGATGGATCTCGTAGCCGGACACCGGCAGCCCGTCCGCCACCCCGGACGCCTGGCGCAGCACCTTGTCGGCGGCGAACTCGATGTCGAGGTCGAACAACCCGAGTCCGTCCACGGTGCCCAAGCCGGACTCGACGTCGTCGACGATGCGCCGGCCGAGCATCTGGTAGCCACCGCAGACACCGAGGATCGGACCACCGGAGCGCGCCCGCGCGGTCAGCACGTCCGCGATCCCCGTCGACCTCAGCCACGCCAGGTCCGAGACCGTGGCCTTGCTGCCGGGGACCACGACGAGGTCCGCGTCCGCCAGCCGGGACGGCTCGGCGACCCACCTCACCGACACCCCCGGCTCACACGCCAGCGCCTCGACGTCGGTGGCGTTGGACACCCGAGGCAACCGGATCGCGGCCACCCGCAACCAGTCCCGGCCGCGCGGCGGGGCGGGCCTGCCCACCGGGGCGTCGGCGACCGTGGACAGCGAGTCCTCCGCGTCGATCCACAGGCCGTCCTCGAACGGCACCACCCCGAGTGTCGGACGCCCGGTGAGCTGTTCGAGTTGGGTCAGTCCCGGTTCGAGCAGGGCGACGTCGCCCCGGAACTTGTTGACCACGAACCCCGCGATCAGTGCCTGATCCTCGGGTTCGAGGACGGCGACGGTGCCGAACAGGTGGGCGAGCACTCCCCCGCGGTCGATGTCGCCGACGACGAGCACCGGGAGACCGGCCGCCCGCGCGAGGCCCATGTTCGCGAGATCGGTTGCCCGCAGATTGATCTCGGCCGGCGATCCGGCACCCTCGCAGATCACCACGTCGAAGTCGGCGCGCAGCGACGCGAGCTCGTCGGCGACGACGCCGCGCAGCCACTCGCGGTGCGTGATGTAGTCGCGCGCACCGACCGACGTGACCGCCTTGCCCCGGACCACCAGCTGCGACGTCCGGTCGCTGCCCGGCTTGAGCAGGACGGGGTTGAACCGCACGCTGGGCTGCAGGCCGCAGGCCCGCGCCTGCAGGGCCTGCGCGCGCCCGATCTCGCCGCCGTCGAGGGTGACGACGGAGTTGTTGGACATGTTCTGCGCCTTGAACGGCGCCACCGCGACCCCGCGGCGTGCCAGCAACCGACACAGTCCGGCGACGAGGACGCTCTTGCCCGCGTCCGAGGTGGTCCCGGCGACGAGCAGCGCGCCCCGCAGGTCCGCGGCGACCCGCGCCGTCACGGAAGCGTGAGAATCTCGGCGCCGGTCTCGGTGACGACGATGGTGTGCTCGAACTGCGCGGTCCACTTGCGGTCCTTGGTGACGACGGTCCACTTGTCGTCCCAGATCTCGTAGTCGACGGTGCCGAGGTTGATCATCGGCTCGATCGTGAACACCATGCCGGGCTCGATGATCGTGTCCACGTTCGGCTGGTCGTAGTGCAGGATCACCAGGCCGTTGTGGAAGGTCTCACCGATGCCGTGCCCGGTGAAGTCGCGCACGACGCCGTACCCGAAGCGGTTGGCGTAGGACTCGATGACGCGGCCGATCACGTTGAGTTCGCGTCCGGGTTTGACGGCCTTGATCGCCCGCGCGGTGGCCTCCCGGGTGCGCTCGACGAGCAGCCGGTTCTCCTCCGAGACGTCGCCGGCGAGGAAGGTCGCGTTGGTGTCGCCGTGGACACCGTCGATGTAGGCGGTGACGTCGATGTTGACGATGTCACCGTCCTGGACGACCGTCGAGTCCGGGATGCCGTGGCAGATCACCTCGTTCAGCGAGGTGCAGCACGACTTCGGGAAGTCCTTGTAGCCCAGCGTGGACGGGTAGGCGCCGTTGTCGATCATGTACTCGTGCGCGATCCGGTCGAGTTCGTCGGTGGTGACGCCCGGCGCCACCGCCTTGCCCGCCTCCTGCAACGCCTGGGCGGCGATCCGGCAGGCGAGGCGCATCTTCTCGATCGTCTCGGGGGTCTGCACCCACGGCTCGTTGCCCTCCTTGACGGTGGGCTTCCACGCGTATTCGGGACGCTCGATCTTCGCGGGCACCGCCAGGGTCGGCGAGACGGTTCCGGGTACCAGGGCTGCGCGCACAGACATGCGGACCAGGCTACGCGCCGCCGGTCGGATCAACGGGACGAGCCCGGCGCGCTCCCCGGACGGGGAGTGCGCCGGGCTCGTGTCGGGCTCGGTCCGCGCCGGTGTCAGTGCCGGGCACCGACCAGTTCGGCTTCGGGTGCAGGCGTCGAGGCCGGGCGAGAAGCCGGGATCATCGCGGCGACCGCCGCGGCGACGAGCGCCACGCCGCACCCGATCAGCAAACCGGTCCGGAAGCCGGCCTCGGTCGGGATCGTGTAGTCGCCGACCTGCACGCTCATCTGCGCGAGGACCACGCCGACGACCGCCGCGGCGAACGAGGTGCCGAGGGAACGCATCAGCGTGTTGAGGGCGTTGGCGGCGGCCGTCTCCGAGCGCGGAACCGCACCCATGATCAGGGTCGGCATCGCGCCGTAGGTGAAGCCGGTGCCCGCACCGCAGACGGCGCCGACGATCATCAGACCCGACGCGGAACCCATGAGGACCATCGACAGGGCGTAGGCGGCCGCGATGATCAGTGCGCCGACCATCAGCGTGACCTTCGGCCCCCGGGCCGAGCTGAGCTTGGCCCCGAGCGGCGAGACCGCCATCATCACGAATCCGCAGGGTGCCATCCACAGACCCATCTGCAGCATCGACTGCCCGAGTCCATAGCCGGTGGATTCCGGCAGCTGGAGCAGCTGCGGCAGGATCAGGGACTGGGCGTACATTGCGAATCCGACGACCAGACCGGCGATGTTGGTCAACAGGACCTGTGGGCGAGCCGTGGTCCGGAGGTCGATGAGCGGATCATGCGTCCGCAGTTCCCACCAACCCCAGGCGAGCAGCACGACGACGGCGACGGCGAACAGAGCGAGAATGGTGGCGCTGGACCAACCCCAGGTGGCGCCCTTCGTGACGGCGATCAGCAGGCTCACCAGTCCGACTGTGAGGCCGATCGCACCGACGGGATCGAACTTGCCCGGTTCGCCCTCCACCGGGGTGGCGGGCACGAACTTCCAGAGCAGAAGGCCGACAACGAGGCTGAGGGCCGCGGAGCCCCAGAACAGCATGCGCCAGCTCGTGCCCTCCGCGACGGCGGCGGCGATCGGCAGGCCGAGTGCGCCGCCGATACCCATGGAGGCGCTCATCAGCGCGATCGACGAGTTCAGCTTCTCCGCCGGAATCAGGTCACGCATGGCGCTGATACCGATCGGGACCATGCCCATGCCGATGCCCTGCAGTGCGCGGCCGGCGATCATCGGCCCCACGGATGTCGCGAGCGCGCACGCCACCGAGCCGAGAATCAGCGGCACCGTGCAGACGAGCAGCATGCGTCGCTTGCCGTACATGTCGCCGAGGCGGCCGGTGATCGGGACGCACACACCGGCCGCAACCAGCGTCCCGGTGACGGCCCACGAGGCGTTGGACGCCGTGGTGTCCAGGAGGCTCGGCAGGTCGGCGAGCAACGGGACGACCAGGCTCTGCATGAGCGCCGCGACGATACCTGCGAAGGCCAGAACAGCAACCAATACCTTCGGGTTCACGGCAGGTCTTTGACCAACCACGAGCAATCTCCTCACTACTTCACACATGACTTCATGACGTGAAACCAATCGTGTGCCCAATGCACAATGTTTGCATCGTACACATAGATTGCACGATACAATCAAATTGGAGACTGCAAAGCGGATGTATGGTACAAATCACCCTCGGTCGACAGAAGGGATGCACATGATCACGGCCGCGGCCCGGATCGAGTTCGAGACCATGTTGCTCACCAGGCACCTCGCGCGCCCGCGGCGCGGCGAGGGCGATCTGGAGTCGAGCGCCTACCTGCTGCTCAGCCGCATCAGCATGCAGGGGCCGATGTCGGTCGGCGAACTCAGCGAGGCCTTTCTCCTGGACACGTCGACCGTGAGCAGGCAGACCACGGCGATGGTCAATTCCGGTCTCGTCCAACGGATTCCGGATCCCCAAGGCGGGATGGCGCGCAAGCTCCTGATCACCGACGAGGGACGGCGCCGGCTCGACAAGGAGCGCGCGGGGATGATCGCGGGACTCGACATGGTGCTCGACGAGTGGAGCGAGGACGACCGCGCGGCTTTCGCCTCGCTGCTCGAGCGGTTCAACATCGACATCGAGCGCCGCACCGGCAACCCCTGGCCGCGCCCCGTCGACGCGGCCACCTCCTCCGACGCCCCCTGACCCCGGGCTCCCCGAACCGCGGCGGTTGAGGAGCCGCCGGATCGGGAATCCCCTCGACGCACGCCGAGGGAGGTCGTGATGTCGGACGACGTCGAGAAGCGCTGGAACGATCCACCGGAGATCCGGCGCGCCACCCGCTACGCCGCTGTCGTCCTCGGTATCGCGCTCACCGTCCTCGCGCTCGCCGCCGCGTGGGCCTACTCGGGACGCAGCGACTGCGCGGGCGCCGCGAACTCGATCTGCGCACCCGTCGACCGGTACGTGCTCGCCATCGGACCGGCCGCCGTGCTGATGATCGGCGGCCTCGGTGCCTTCGCCCACACGTACACCGTGTGGCGGCGCGGCGGCACCTGGCCGGCCTGGCACGGAGCCGGCTGGGCACTGATGACGCTGATGTTGATCTGTGCGGCGCTGGGTGCCGGACTACTCGCCGAGTGATCCCGGCTTCACCGCTTTCTCGCGCACCCGCCGCTGTCGTTCAGCCCTGCTTCGGAATCCAGTGGTCACTCTCGAGCTCGTAATGCTGCTTGAGCTCGCCGTAGGCCGCACGCTGGGCTTCCTCCCCCTCGCCGTACCGCTTGACGGCCGTCTCGTGGGCTGTCGCGAACGCCTCCTGCACCTCCTTGGAGGATCGACGCAACGTGTGCGGGAGCTCGAACCGATTCATTCCGGTACCCCTTCGTCGGCGATGAACACGTTCCCCCATTGTCCGTCCGAGGGCGCCGACGCGAAACCGCAACGCGCGCACTTTCTCCGATCCGTGAGTCCTTTCGGCCCGCCGGTGGGCCGAAAGGACTCACGGGGCGTCAGCCCTGCCGGAGGATGAACCGCTGCACCTTGCCGCTCGGCGTCTTCGGCAGCGACGGCACGAAGTGCACGGTCCGCGGGTAGGCGTGCGCGGCGAACTTCCTCTTGACCAGCGTCTGCAACTCCACCTCGAGTTCGGCGGTCCCCTCGACCCCGTCGCGGAGCACCACGAATGCCTCGAGCACCTCGCCACGCAACTGGTCCGGCATGCCGACGACGGCCGCCTCGATGACGTGCTCGTGCATCACCAGCACCGACTCGACGTCGAACGGGCCGATCCGGTAGCCGGCCATGATGATCACGTCGTCGTCCCGGGAGCTGAAGAAGAAGTGACCGTCCTCGTCCGCGCTGCCGGCGTCACCGGTGACGTACCAGCGGCCGTCCTCGGTGAACCGCTGCTTCGTCTTCTCGGGGGCGTCGACGTAACCCGTGAACCACATCAGCGGGCTGGCGTGGGTGTCGATCGCGACCCGACCCGCCGTCCCGGGCGGCGCGATGTCGTCGCTGTCGTCGAGCAGCACCGCGCACGACCAGCCCGGCAGCGCTCGTCCCATCGATCCGGCCGGCACGTCCTCCCGGAGCCCGTCGGCCCACGCGTTGACGATGAACATGCCGTGCTCGGTCTGCCCGTAGTGGTCGCGGACCTCGCAGCCGAGGGTGGACTTCGACCACGCCACGACATCGGGGGTCAGCGGCTCGCCGGCGGACGACGCGCGGCGCAGCGTCAGACCGTCGGGCACCGGACCGGTGTCGGCACGCAGGCTGCGGTAGACGGTCGGTGCGGCGGCGAAGTTGGTGACGCCGAACTTCTCGATCACCTGCCAGGTCAGCGCGGCCGAGAAACCGGCGTGCAGCAGCAGGCTGCGGGTTCCGGTCGCCAGCGGACCGAGCAGCGCGTAGTACAGCCCGTACGCCCAGCCCGGATCCGCCGCATTCCAGAACACGTCGTCGGGCCGGACGTCCAACCCGAATTCCAGGTATCCGTGGAACGACGCCAACGCCCGCACCGGCACCGGGACGCCCTTCGGCGTGCCGGTGGTGCCGGACGTGAACAGCTGCACGATCGGACCGTGTGCGCCGACCGCGACGGCGGCGCCCTTCGGATCGTCCGCGGCGTGCGCGTCGAGCAGGTCGGTCAGGCAGCGCTGGCCCTCGCTCACGGGTTCGCCGGCGGCGACGACAACCGACCACGGCGCGTCGGCGGGGATGTCCTCGCCCGGGGCGAGCTTGTCGAGCTGATTGCGATCGGCCACCACCACCTTCGCCCCCGACGAGGTGAGCCGGAATGCGATCGCGGGCGGCGCGAACGCGGTGAACAGCGGTACGTGCACCGCGCCGCGACGCCAGATGCCGAGCAGCGCGATCACCAGTTCGGCCGACTTGCCCATCAGGGTCGCGACGCAGTCGCCCGGCTCGACCCCGAGATCGGCGAGCGCAGCGGCGAACTTCGTCGATTCGGCACGCAGCTCACCGAAGGTGAGATCGCGCGACGACAGATCGGCTTCGATCACCGTGAACGCGACGGCGTCGGCGGGGTGGCGGTCGCACAGCAGCTCCGCGGCGCAGGCGTCGGCGGTGCCGTACCGACTGAGCAACTCGCCCACGCGGGCGGTGCTGTCTGCGCTGCTCCGCGCGGCGTTCTCTGGCGCGGTGGCGCTGTCTGTTCGGGTGGCGCTGTCTGCCATCGGGTTCCTCCCACATCGCTCCGGCATCCTGCCGGACATTCACTGGACTTATGATCTAGCTCACAAGACCTCCGCACCACCCCCGGAAAGGGGTAGCCACGAAATGCCGACGACTCCCCGCTCGTCGAGCCCCCTGCTTCGCCCCCGCGACGGCGACGCACTGCGGGCCGAACTGCGACTCGCCGCCGGGATCACCGACGTGCCGGTCTTCTTCGGCGGCGAGGTGCACGGCGGGGATCTGCTGCTCAGCGAGTTCATCGGCACCCGGACGAACGGGCTCAAGGGGTTGACCGTGCCGGCCAGCACGGGTCTGGGAGGCCGCGTCGCGGACCAGCGCAGACCGGCGTCGGTCCCGGACTATCGCAGCGCGGTGAACATCACCCACCAGTTCGACGCACCGGTCCTCGGGGAGGGTCTGCGGTCGGTGCTGGCGGTGCCGGTGGTCGTCGACGGCGTCTCCCGCGCCGTGCTCTACGCCGCGGTCCGCGAAACCACCCCGATCGGCGACCGCACCGCCGAGGTGCTGACCCTGTCGGGTCGGCGGCTGGCCGCCGAGATCGCGATCCGTGACGAGGTGGACCGCCGACTGCGCCTGCTCGGCACGCGGGAATCCACGAGCGGTTCGGTGGACGCCGCGGTGTCGGAGGGCATCCGCGACGCGCACGCGGAACTGCGGGTGCTCGCGCAGACCGTGTCCGACGGTGCACTGCAGGGGCGGCTCCGCGCGGTCGCCGACAAGCTCGCCGGACTGCTCACCGACGTCGTCGGACCGAGCGCCGTCACCCTCTCGCCCCGCGAACTCGACGTGCTCGCCCACATCGCGCTGGGCTGCACCAACAACGAAGTCGCGCATCGGCTCTCGCTCGGCCCCGAGACGGTCAAGAGTTACCTGCGCAGCGCGATGGGCAAGCTCGACGCCCACTCCCGTCACGAGGCGGTCGTCAGCGCGCGCAGGCTCGGTTTGCTTCCCTAGACCCAGGCAGGACCCCCGCGGGAGGAGGCGTCATGACCGCACCGTCGGCCACCACACCCGAGCCCACCCTGAAAAGGGTGATGGGGCCGTGGCTCCTGCTGTTGTTCATCGTGGGCGACATCCTCGGCACCGGCATCTACGCCCTCACCGGGCAGGTGGCGAACGACGTCGGCGGGGTGGTGTGGCTGCCGTTCCTGGTGGCGTTCGCCGTCGCGTTGATCACCGCGTTCAGCTACCTCGAACTGGTCACCAAGTACCCGCAGGCGGCGGGCGCGGCGCTGTACACCCACAAGGCGTTCGGCATCCAGTTCCTCACCTTCATGGTCACCTTCGCGGTGATGTGTTCGGGCATCACCTCCGCGGCGACGGCGTCACGCGCGTTCGCCGCCAACTTCGCCGAAGCGTTCGACCTGGACCTGCGCACCGGTATCGGGATCACCCTCCTCGGCGTCGCATTCATGCTGATCGTCGCCGCAGTGAACTTCCGGGGCGTCGGCGAGTCGGTGAAGATCAACGTCGTCCTGACCTGTATCGAGCTGTCCGGCCTGCTGATCATCGTCTTCATCGGCATGTGGGCACTCGGCATCGGCGAAGGCGACTTCTCCCGTGCCACGGTCTTCGACACCGGCGACCGCAGCGCGCTCGGCGGCGTCATCGCCGCGACCACCCTCGCGTTCTACGCGATGGTCGGGTTCGAGGACTCGGTGAACATGGCCGAGGAATGCAAGGAGCCGAGCCGGATCTTCCCGCGGGTGCTGCTGATCGGGCTGCTGTTCACCGGACTGATCTACGTCCTGGTGTCGGTGACCGCCATCGCGCTGGTGCCCGCCGACGAGCTCGGTGAGGGTGACACCCCGCTGCTGAAGGTCGTCCAGGCCGGGGCGCCCGGATTCCCCATCGGCATCTTCGCGTTCATCACCATGTTCGCCGTCGCCAACACCGCCCTGATCAACATGCTGATGGCCAGCCGGCTGCTGTACGGGATGAGCCGTCAACACGTACTGCCGCCGCAGCTCGGCCGCGTGCACCGGTCCCGACGCACCCCCTACATCGCGATCGCGTTCACCACGCTGTTGGCGTTGGGGCTGATCACGTTCGTCGGCGAGGTCCCGCAACTCGGCGGCACCACCGCGCTGCTGTTGCTGTGCGTGTTCACCATCGTCAACGTCGCCGTGCTCGTTCTTCGCCGGAACCCTGTGGAGCACAAACACTTCCGAGCCCCCATCGCACTCCCCGTCGTCGGCGCACTCAGCTGCGCGTTCCTGGCGACGCCACTGACCGACCGCAACCCCGACCAGTACGCGATCGCCGGGGTACTGCTGGCGATCGGCGTCGTGCTGTGGTTCGTGAACTTCCTCGTCAACAAGAAGCTCGGCGTGAAGGCGGAACTGCACCCCGAGTACCTGGAGGAGGACCCCGCCGACCACCACGGCCCCACCAACTGATTTCTGGAACGCGTTACAGAAAGTCTGGCATACTCCGCGGTGACCGACCCGCCGCCGACCCGAGGTGTGCCATGCTCGCCGACCCACACACCCTGCTCTCCCTCGCGCACGCCTCACCCGCCGCGGTCGCGGACCACGACAAGTCCGCCTGGCTGGCGCTGTTCGCGCGGCACCACGTCGTCGAGGACCCGGTCGGCGGGCGCCCCGTCCTCGGCGGACTGTACGACCCGCGCAGTCGACGACGCGGCGGCGAACCCCTCGCCCGGTTCTGGGAGACGTTCATCGCGCCCAACGACATTCGCTTCCATGTCGAACGCGCCGACATCGTCGACGGACTGACCGTCGTCCGCGACGTGACCATCGAAACCCGACTCGGCGGCGGTGTCGTGGCCCGCGCACCGATGCACCTGCTGTACGAAGCGGCCCTCGGCGACGGCGAACCCCGGATCCGGCGCATCGCCGCGCATTGGGAGGTCGCGCCGATGTTCGCGCAGGTCGCCGGCATCGCCCCGGCGAAGATCCGGGTCGGGGCGGCGATGGCCGGACGGATGCTGCGCAACCAGGGCCTCGGCGGGTCGCTCGCGTTCGGCGCCGCGGTCCGCAGCGTCGGCGAACCGGGCAAGAGGACGGTACGTCACCTCGTCGAATCGGCCCGGCGCGGCGACGCCGCCGCACTGCGCGTCCTCGGTGGCCGCACCGTCACCGACCTGACGAAGGTCATCGCCGCGGGCGACGCCGTCACTGCGTCGTGCACCGTCGACGGCTCCCCCGCGCTGCTGTGCTGCTACCTCGACCGCCGCACCCTCGACGTCGTGCGCGCCGTCGTCTACTCCTGACCCGCGTCTCCCCGCCCCTGTCCCCCGTCCCCTCCGGCCGAAGGCGCCCTTCGTTCGCACCAACCGCACGAAGGTCACCTTCAGCCGACAACAGCCCGCAGCCACCACCCTCCGGCCGAAGGCGCCCTTCGTTCGCACCAACCGCACGAAGGTGATCTTCAGCCGTCAGTAGTCGTCGGGCAGGGCGGCGAACATGTCGGTGGTGACGGCGACGGCGTTGTCGGAGCTGCCGCCACGGACGACGAGGGTCGCGAACGCGAGATCGCCGCGGTAGCCGACGAACCAGGCGTGCGAGCCGCCGTCGACCTCGGCCTCCCCCGTCTTGCCGTACACCGCGCCCTGTCCCGCGATGCGCGTCGCGGTGCCGGACGTGACGACCTCGCGCATCATGCCGCGCAGGCCGTCGACCATCTGCGCGGTGACCGCCGTACGGTCGCCCTCGACGGTGGTCTCGTCACCGAGGATCAGGTGCGGCACCGGCGTCGAGCCGTTCGCGACGGTCGCCGCCGCGAGGGCCATCCCGAACGGGCTGACCACCACCTTGCCCTGCCCGAACCCGTCCTCGGTGCGCTGCACGAGATCGTCCGCGGGCGGGACGGACCCCGACTGCGTCGGCAGCCCGGGCACGTCGTAGGTGGGACCGATACCGAACTGTGCGGCCGCGACGGTCAACGCGTCCGCGTCCATCTCGCTGGCGAGCTTGGCGAAGGTGGTGTTGCACGACCTCGCGAACGCGGTGCTCATCGACACGGTTCCGAGAGCGAATTCGTTGTAGTTCGGCACGGACCGCTCCCCGATCACGACGCGCCCGGGGCAGCCCACCATCGTCTCGGGCTGCGCGAGCCCGTTCTCGATCGCGGCTCCGGCGGTGACGATCTTGAACGTCGACCCCGGCGGGTACAGGCCCGTCGAGGCGACCGGTCCGTCCCGGTCGGCGGCCTTGTTCTGCGCCACTGCGAGGATCGCGCCCGTCGACGGCTGCAGAACCACCATCATCGTCTGATCGGGGCGGGCGTCGACCGCGTTCTGCGCGGCCACCTGGATGTTGCGGTCCAAGCTGATCGAGAATGACGGCGCCGGTTCCGGTTTCGTGTTCGTCAGCACGTCGGTGTCGACACCGTTCTGGTTCACCGTGACGACGCTCCAGCCGGCCTTGCCGTCCACCTCGTCGATGACCCGCTTCTTGACCTGGCTGATCAGGTCGGGGGCGAAGTCGCGGTCCGTGGAGACGAGGTCCGCTTCCTCCTGGGTGGAGACGCCGGGCAGCTCGATGAGCGACGCGGCGATCGGCTCGTAGTCCTCCTGCCGGAGGGTGGCGACGAGGTAGTCGCCCTGCACACTCGACGCCGACTCGGCGATCGACTGCGCGGTCAGCGACGGATCGAACGGTGCCAGGATCCGGGCGAGCGTCGCTGCGACCGCGCCGAGGCTGCCCGCCTCGCGGGCGTTCAGGGTGATCCGCTCGACGCTGCCGGGCACGAGGACGTCGGTGCCGGACCGCTCGTTGACGCGGGCGCGCGGCGCCGGAGTCGAGCGCAGCGACATCGTCTGGGTGTCACCGAGTTTCGGGTGCAGATCGGTCGACGTCCACCGCACCGTCCATTCGCCGTCGCGCCGGCCCATCTGCAGGTCGCCCGAGTACGTCCACACCCGGTCCTTCGGCAGGTGCCATTCGTACGTGTAGCCGACGGTGGCAGTGTCGTCGTTGACGCGCACCTCCCCGATCGTCGCGGTCAGCGACTGCCCCTGCAGGTCGTCCCACGCCGAGTCCAACGCCGCCTTCGCGACGTCGGGGCGGTCCGACAGGGCCGCCGCCGCCCCGGTGTCCCGCTCGGCGAGCGCGGTGAGGAATTGCTGCGCCGCGGCGTCCGGTCCGTCGGGCTTCGGTGTGCAGGCGGAGAGCCCGACGGTGACGGCGCCCGTCACGGCGAGCACGACACAGGCCCGGACACGGCGGGCGACACGAGGATTCATCGCCGCCCATAGTAAGTGCGTGCGCACCGCGACCGGCCGACCCCGGGCGTCTGCACGTGCGTGAATTTCACTCCATCGGCGGACGCGACCGGCGCCCGCTCAGTCCAGCAGGATCGTCGAGAATGTGGCGGCCTGGGAGAACCCGATCCGGGCGTACGCGCGCCGCGCGGGCAGATTGAAGCTGTTGACGTACAGGCTCGCGGTGCGGCCCCCGTCGACGACCGCTGCCGCGACCGCAGCCGTCCCGGCGGCGCCGAGTCCGCGGCAGCGGTGTTCGGGATGGACCCACACCCCCTGGATCTGGCCGACCTGCCGGGACGCCGACCCGATCTCGGCCTTGTAGATCACCTCGTCGTCCTCGAACCGGGCGAAGGCTCGACCGGCCGCGATCAGGCCCGCCACACGACGCCGGTAGCCGCGCCCACCGTCGCCGGCACGCGGGTCGATACCGACCTCTTCGATGAACATCTCGATCGCCGCAACGAGGTAGGTGTCGAGTTCGTCCATGCGGACGAGCCGCACCTGCGGGTCGGGCTCGATCGCGGGGCGGGTCGCCAGCGCGAGCAGCGGCTGATCGGCCCGGACCTCGCGGGCCGGGCCCCAGTCGGATTCGAGCATCTCCCACAACGGCATGGTCAGCTCGGCGCGACCGACGAGCGACGAACACATCCGCGGGAAGCGGGTCGCCCGGTCGGCGAACGCACGCAGGTCGCCGACACCACCGCGCAGCGGAACGAGGTTCGCCCCCGAGAAGCACAGTGACTCGTCCGGTCCGCCGCGGCTCCACAGTTCGCCGTTGATCGACCGCGGTTCGACACCGAGGTCCTGGACGCGCCCAGCCACCATGCATGTGGCGATCGGGTCGGCGTCGAGTACGCGCAGCACGTCGGCCCGGTCCCGTGCGCCCAGTTGTCTGGCGCCGAGCAGTTTGAGCACCCGGTCACCCCCGGTCTCGTCGGGACTTGCGGACATCACCCCCGCAGGGGTGGGTGTGCCGACAGAATACGATGCGCGGTCAGCCGACGGTGACCACGGGCGATCCCGAGTCGGAATCGTTGCCCATCTCCTCTGCGATGCGCATCGCCTCCTCGATCAGTGTCTCCACGATCTGCGCCTCCGGCACGGTCTTGATGACCTGGCCCTTGACGAAGATCTGACCCTTGCCGTTGCCGGACGCCACACCGAGATCCGCTTCACGGGCCTCACCGGGACCGTTGACGACGCAGCCCATGACGGCGACCCGCAGCGGAACCTCCATGCCCTCGAGACCGGCGGTGACCTCGTTGGCGAGGGTGTAGACGTCGACCTGCGCGCGACCACACGACGGGCAGGAGACGATCTCGAGCTTGCGGGGACGCAGGTTGAGCGACTGCAGGATCTGCGTGCCGACCTTGATCTCCTCGGCGGGCGGCGCCGACAGGGACACCCGGATCGTGTCGCCGATGCCTTCGGACAGCAACGCACCGAACGCGACCGCGGACTTGATCGTCCCCTGGAATGCCGGCCCCGCCTCCGTGACGCCGAGGTGCAGCGGGTAGTCGCACTGCGCGGCGAGCTGCCGGTACGCCTCGACCATCACGACCGGGTCGTTGTGCTTGACGGAGATCTTGATGTCGCCGAAGCCGTGTTCCTCGAACAGGCCCGCTTCCCACAGCGCCGACTCGACCAGCGCTTCCGGGGTGGCCTTGCCGTACTTCTTCATCAGGCGCGGATCCAGCGAGCCGGCGTTGACGCCGATCCGGATCGGGATGCCCGCGTCCCCGGCCGCCTTCGCGACCTCCTTGACCCGGCCGTCGAACTCCTTGATGTTGCCGGGGTTGACGCGGACCGCGGCGCAGCCGGCGTCGATCGCGGCGAAGATGTACCGGGGCTGGAAGTGGATGTCCGCGATGACCGGGATCTGGCTCTTCTTCGCGATCGCGGCGAGGGCGTCGGCGTCCTCCTGTCGCGGGCACGCGACGCGGACGATGTCGCAGCCGGACGCCGTCAACTCGGCGATCTGCTGCAGGGTCGCGTTGACGTCGTGCGTCTTGGTGGTGCACATCGACTGCACCGACACCGGGTGCTCGCTGCCGACACCGACGTTCCCGACCATGAACTGTCGGGTCCGGCGACGGGGTGCGAGGACGGCGGGAACCTCGGGCATGCCCAAACCGACGGGGCTGGTCACGGTCTGCCTTCTTTCGTAGCTGTGTCGACGAGTCTAGCGGCGCTAGAAGATCTTGATCGGATTGACGATGTCCGCGGTGAGCGTGAGCAGCATGAACGCGCCGCCGATGGCGATCACCACATAGGTGAGCGGCATCAGCTTCATGTAGTCGACCGGCCCGCCCGCGGGCAGCCCGCGCCGGATCCGCAGGCTGTTGCGGATCTTCTCGTAGATCGTCACGGCCATGTGGCCACCGTCGAGCGGCAGCAGCGGCAACAGGTTGAAGATGCCGAGGAAGAAGTTGAGGCTGATCAGCAGTAGAAGGAAGGTCTGCCAGCTGTCGTTCTCGACCGCCTGTCCGCCGATCACCGACGCCCCGACGACACTGACCGGGGTGTCGAGTTCACGTTCGCCGCCGGTGACGGCCGTCCACAGGTCGGCGACCTTGCTCGGCATCTGCGCGAGCCCGTGGACCGACTCGACCATCAGGTCGCCGGTGAACGCGACCGACGCGGGAATCGCGGCCAGCACGTTGTACTGCGTCGGTCCGTAGTAGTCCGGGGAGACACCGATCGCGGCGACGGTCGTGGTGGTCTCCGTCCCGTCGGGGTTCGTGACCAGTCGCTCGACCTGGTCGGGAACCACGGTCACCGTCACCGTCTCGCCGTCGCGCTCGACGGTGAAGTCCACCGGGCCGGCCTGCTTCCTGGTCTCCCTCTGGAACTCGCTCCAGGTCTCCACCGGCACCCCGCCGATCGCGGTGACCACGTCGCCCTCGCGCAGGCCTGCCGACTCGGCGGGACCGGGGCCGGAGCACGTCGCCAGGGTCTGCTGGTCGATCTGGTCCGAGGTGCAACTCATCGCGCCGATCTGGGTCTCCGGCGGTTGGTTCAGGTTCGGCAGACCCCAGCCCACCGCCAGCACGACGACGAGAGCCAGGCCCAACACGAAGTTCATCGCGATGCCACCGGACATGACGACGAGGCGCTTCCACGTCTTCTGCTTGTACATCGCGCGGTCCACCTCGTCCGGCGCGAGGTCGTCGTGCATCGTCATACCCGCGATGTCGCAGAAGCCGCCGGCGGGGATGGCCTTGAGTCCGTACTCGATCTCGCCGCGGCGGAACGAGAAGATCCTCGGACCGAATCCGATGTAGTAGCGACGGACCTTCATGCCGAGGGCTCGCGCGGTCCACATGTGGCCGGCCTCGTGCAGCGCGATCGAGATCGTGATGCCGAGGGCGAACAGCACGATGCCGATGATCAACATGCGGTTCTAACCCCTTCGCTCGACGAGTTCGTGCGCCCGCGCCCGCGCCCAGCCGTCCGCGGCGAGCACGTCGTCCACGGTAGCGGGTGCCGCCGACCACTGGCCGCCACCTGCGAGAACCTTCTCCACCGTCCGCACGATCGACGGGAACGTCGCCTGCCCGTCGAGGAAGTACTGCGCGGCGACCTCGTTGGCGGCGTTGTACACGGCGGTCATGCAGCCACCGGCCCTGCCTGCCTCCCGGGCCAGGTCGACGGCCGGGAACACCGCGTTGTCGAGCGGCTCGAACGTCCAGGTCGACGCGGTCGCGAAGTCGCAGGCCGCGGCCGCGCCGGGGACCCGGTCCGGCCAGCCCAGGGCCAGCGCGATCGGCAGACGCATGTCGGGCGGGCTGGCCTGGGCCAGTGTCGAGCCGTCGGTGAAGGTGACCATCGAGTGCACGATCGACTGCGGGTGGACGGTGACGTCGATGCGGTCGTAGTCGATGCCGAACAGCAGGTGCGTCTCGATCAGCTCGAGACCCTTGTTCACCAGTGTCGCCGAGTTGAGGGTGTTCATCGGGCCCATCGACCAGGTCGGATGGGCGCCGGCCTGTTCGGGGGTGACGGCCTCGAGCGCGTCGGACGTCCAGCCGCGGAACGGCCCACCCGACGCGGTGAGGACGAGGCGGTCCACCTCCTCGGCGCGACCACCGCGCAGGCATTGCGCGAGTGCGGAATGCTCCGAGTCGACGGGCACGATCTGACCGGGCGCCGCGGCCGCGGTGACCAGCGGCCCGCCCGCCACCAGCGACTCCTTGTTCGCGAGCGCGAGCCGGGCACCCGATTCCAGTGCCGCGAGGGTCGGTTCGAGCCCGAGGGACCCGACGAGCGCGTTGAGGACGACATCGGCCTCGGTGCTGCGGACCAGCTCGGTCACCGCGCCCGGTCCGGACAGCACCCCGGGGAGGCCCAGGCGGGCTGCCGCGGCCGGATCCGCGACCGCGACCCGCGTCACACCGGTCGCGCGGATCTGCTCGCCGAGCAGCTCGATGTTCCCGCCACCGGCCGCGAGACCGACGACGGTGAACTTGTCGGGATTCGCCGCGACGACGTCGAGGGCCTGCGTTCCGATGGAGCCGGTGCTGCCGAGCAGGAGCACGCGCGTAGGTTCTGGCACCCGTCCATTGTCCCCGATGGGACCTGAGAGCAGCCTGACAGGCCGGGCGACCCACCCCGGTCGCTACGACACCGGGTCGTATGCCACGATATGCGGGAAGACGCACACCGTACGAGCAGGAGGATCGGCCGTGGCCGCCAGCGAGCCCCAAGTCACCACCAACGTCGACACCGCCGAGGTGCCCTCTGCGGAATGGGGTTGGAGCGGCGAGGCTCCCCGCTTCTTCCGCGCGCTGGGCTGGCTCTCCGTCCTGGTCCTGCTCTTCTTCACGCACGGTAACCACGAGGGCAAGGTCGAGGACCTGTGGCTCGTCGGTATCGCCGCCCTCATCGTCGTCATGCTGGTGCGTGACATCATCGTTCGCCGCAAGCCCCGGTAGCCACAGACTTCGACGGCCGCGCCGCTCCTGACGGAGCAGCGCGGCCGTCGGCGTTTGACGGACCGGACCGGGCTCACACTCGATGCGTCCCACGTCGGATCCGACGCGGAACCGCCACGGAATGCGGGGGGCTCCGGTGTGCTCAGTTCTCGGCGGCGAGCTGGCCGCAGGCCGCGGCGATCTCCTGACCACGGGTGTCACGGACCGTGCACGAGACGCCCTGCGCGACGACCCTGCGCACGAACTCGCGCTCGACGTCCTTCGGCGCCGCGTCCCACTCGCTGCCGGGCGTCGGGTTCAGCGGAATCAGGTTCACGTGGACCAGCGCCCCGAGTGCCTTGTGCAGCTTCTTGCCCAGCATGTCCGCGCGCCACGGCTGGTCGTTGACGTTCTTGATCAGCGCGTACTCGATGGAGACGCGGCGTCCGGTCTTGTCGGCGTAGTAGCGGGCGGCGTCGAGGACCTCCGCCACCGACCAGCGGTTGTTCACCGGGACCAGGGTGTCGCGCAGCTCGTCGTCCGGGGTGTGCAGCGACACCGCCAGCGTCACCGACAACCCCTCGTCGGCGAGTTTGCGGATCGCGGGCGCCAACCCGACCGTCGACACCGTCACCGACCGCTGGGACAGGCCCAGTCCTTCGGGTGCGGGTGAGGTGATCCGGCGGACCGCGGCGACCACACGCTTGTAGTTGGCGAGCGGCTCGCCCATCCCCATGAACACCACGTTCGACAGGCGGCCCTCCCCGCCCGCGACCTCCCCGTCCCGCATCGCGGCTGCCGCCGACCGAACCTGGTCGACGATCTCGGCCGTCGACAGGTTCCTGGTCAGCCCCGCCTGGCCGGTCGCGCAGAACGGGCAGGCCATGCCGCAGCCGGCCTGGCTGGAGATGCACAGGGTCGCGCGGTCGGGGTAGCGCATCAGGACCGACTCGAGCAGCGTTCCGTCGTTCGCCTTCCACAGCGTCTTCCGGGTGGTGCCGTCGTCGCAGGCGACGTGCTTGACCGGGGTGAGCAGCGTCGGGAACAGCGCCTCGCCGACCTTCTCCCGCACCGCGGCGGGCAGGTCGGTCATCTTCTCCGGATCGGCTTCGAGCCGACCGTAGTACTGGCGGGCGAGCTGGTCCGCGCGGAATCCGGGCAGTCCCAGCTCCTTCACCGCAGCCTTGCGGCCCTCGGCGTCGAGGTCGGCGAGGTGCGTCGGCGGCATGCCGCGACGCGGAGCGTTGAACACGAGGGGAACGGGAACGGCCATAATGTCCCCCAGTGTCCCATCCGGAGGTCGCGACATGCGAATTCGCCTCCCGGAATCACGCCAATATCACATCGGTGTGTGCAATCACCCGGTGGGTGGGTGATGATCACACCATGTCCACCACCGACGGACCCCGCCGCGACGACACCGACCCGATCACCCCGGTGGAACCGACGCCGGCACCCCCGGAGCCCCCCGTCAACCCCGAAGTGGACGCGGTCCGCAGGCACACCAGCCTCGGCCACACCAAGGCCGCCGCCACCTGGACCGGGCTGGTCATCGGCGTGCTGGTGCTGGTCGCGTTGCTGGTGTTCATCCTGCAGAACCTCGAGACCGTCACCCTCGACCTGTTCTGGTGGGAGTTCTCGGTGCCGCTCGGCGTCGGTCTCCTTCTCGCCGCCATCGCCGGCGCGCTGATCATGGCTCTTGCGGGCGGGGTCCGGATCGTGCAGATCCGCCGCCTCGCCAAACGCGCCGCCAACGCGGCGTGACGCCGGGACGCGGCGATCACACGGCGAGCAGGCCGGTCGGAGCACGTCGGGTGTGGATGCGGTAACCGACGTCGAAGGACAAGCCCGGCACCTGTGTGTATGCGCGCTCGGCGGTCCTCTCGGCGAATTCGATGCCGAGCACCGCGCGCAGCGCGCGCCGGTCCGGGAACTCCCAGCGGGTGGTGACGCGGGTCAGGTCGAATCCCTGCGCCGCGAAGAACGACTCGACCGTCACCGGGTCGTAGTGCGGCAGATCGGCACGCATCCAGCTTCCGTAGGCAGTCGCCGCTGCATCGAGATCGACGACGACGAGCGTTCCGCCGGGGCGCAGGACGCGCATCGCCTCGGTGATCCCGGGACCGCATCCCGGTCCGAAGAAGTACGCGGTCCGGGCGTGCACGACGTCGACACTGCGGTCCGGCAGCGGCAACGCCTCCGCCGTCCCCTCGAGCACCCGCACCGAGCCGAGCGCCGCGGTCCGCTCCCGGGCCTGCGCAACCAGCGGTGGATGCGGCTCGACCCCGGTCACGGTCCGGGCGGCACGGGCGAACTCCGGAATGTGGAATCCGGTGCCGCAGCCGACGTCGACGACATCGCGACCGGCCCAGTCCGCCACGCGCCGGAGCGCGGCGAAGATCACGCCGTCGACATCCTGGGCCCGGTTCTCCACCTCGTAGATCCGGGGCCAGTTCCAGATGTTCGGGCTGGGGATCGGCCGGCCCGGCGGGGGTCGGTGCCTCATGGGACCGGTTCCGCGGGTCTCACAGCAGCGCGGTCAGGACCAGCCAGGTCACGAACGCCGACGGCAGCAGCGAGTCGAGCCGGTCCATGATGCCGCCGTGTCCCGGCAGCATCGTGCCCATGTCCTTGATCCCGAGGTCACGTTTGATCTGGGACTCGATCAGGTCGCCGAGGGTGCCCGTGGCCACCAGGACGACACCGAGCAGCAGGCCGATCGCCGGATTGGCGTCGAGAATCAGCGTGACTGTCAACAACGATCCGATGATCGCGAAGACCAGCGAGCCGCCCAGCCCCTCCCAGGACTTCTTCGGGCTGATGGCCGGCACCATCGGGTGCCTGCCGAACAGCACGCCCGCGGTGTAGCCGCCGACGTCCGAGCACACGACACCGATCATGAACACGAACACCCAGCCGGCGTCGTCTCCGGTGACCATCAGGGTCGCGAACGACGCGAGCAGCGGCAGCCAGGCCGCCACGAACACCGTGATCGCCATGTCCCGCAGATAGTTCCGCGGTGCTGCGTCGAGTCCGTCGGCGAGCAGCCGCCAGATCATGCAGGCGAGTGCCGTGCCGGCGAAGCCGGCGAGAACCCCGGTGGTCCCGAACGGCCAGCCGAGCCAGATCACCGCCTGGCCGCCGAGGACCAGAGGTATCCACGGGACGAGGATGTCGGCCTCACGCAGCCGCCGCACCACCTCCCAGGTGGCGATGGCGATGGCGCCGCCGACGATGCCGAACCAGACCTTCGGTACGAAGATCAGGGAGACGATGACCAGCGCACCGAGGGCCACCCCCACCGCGATCGCGGCGGGAAGGTTGCGGCCCGCCTTCGTACCGGTGGCGGTGGGCACCCCGTCCTGATGGGAACCGTCCGCGGGACCTGCAGTGGTCACCGACTAGACCTCCATCAATTCGGCTTCCTTGTGCTTGACCAGCTCGTCGATGTGGGCGACGTACTTGGCCGTCGTCTTGTCGAGCTCCTTCTCCGCACGCGCGACCTCGTCCTCGCCGGCTTCGCCGTCCTTCTGGATACGGTTCAGCTCGTCCATCGCCTTGCGCCGCACGTTGCGGATCGCGACCTTCGCGTCCTCGCCCTTGGCCTTCGACTGCTTGACCAGCTCGCGGCGACGTTCCTCGGTCAGCTGCGGGACCGAGACGCGGATCAGGGTGCCGTCGTCGGTCGGGTTCACGCCGAGATCCGAGTTGCGGATCGCGTTCTGGATCGGCCCGAGCTGGGATGCCTCGTACGGCTTGATCACGACGAGCCGCGCCTCGGGCACGGTGATCGACGCGACCTGGGAGATCGGCGTCATCGCGCCGTAGTACTCGATCGCGATCCGGTTGAACATGCCGGGGTTGGCGCGGCCGGTCCGGATGCCACCGAGATCGTCCTTCGCCGAGGCGACGGTCTTCTCCATCTTCTCTTCGGCGTCGAAGAGCGCTTCATCGATCACGGTGTTCCTCCAGGCTCGCGGGGATTGCTGCTCTACTGAGTGCTGTCGTGGCGATCACGATGCCGCCGGTCGTGTTGCCGCTGGTCATGATCTCACCAGGGTTCCGATCTTCTCACCGGACACCGCGCGTGCGATGTTGCCCTCGGTGAGCAGGTTGAACACCATGATCGGCATCTGGTTGTCCATACAGAGACTGAACGCGGTCGCGTCGGCGACCTTGAGACCCTGCTCGATGACCTCGCGGTGGCTGATCTCGGTGTACATGGTGGCCGTGGGGTCGATCCGCGGATCGGCGGTGTAGACGCCGTCGACGGCCTTGGCCATCAGCACGACCTCGGCGCCGATCTCGAGTGCCCGCTGCGCAGCGGTGGTGTCGGTGGAGAAGTACGGCATGCCCATGCCCGCACCGAAGATGACGACGCGCCCCTTCTCGAGGTGGCGGCGGGCGCGCAGCGGCAGGTACGGCTCGGCGACCTGACCCATGGTGATCGCGGTCTGCACGCGGGTGTCGACGCCTTCCTTCTCCAGGAAGTCCTGCAGCGCAAGGCAGTTCATCACGGTGCCGAGCATGCCCATGTAATCGGACCGGGCGCGGTCCATGCCGCGCTGCTGCAGCTCCGCGCCGCGGAAGAAGTTGCCGCCACCGATCACGACCGCGACCTGGACGCCGGAGTCGGCGACGGCCTTGATCTGACGGGCGACGGTCTGCACGACATCCGGATCGAGCCCGACCTCGCCGCCACCGAACATTTCGCCGCCGAGTTTGAGCAGGACGCGCTTGAAGCCGTCGCGTCGGGGCGAGTTGTCGATCGTGGCGGATTCGGTCATGGCTCTCCTTCGTCTCGGGTCGCGTCGGGCGGTGCGACCAGCATGAATCGGCCACCGACGGCGGTACAGCCACAGATGACCTCTTCATCCTGCCTCATCCTGGCCCGCGCGCGACGCCCGGGGCCGTAGGCTGCGCCCGGCGTGGCCAGGTTTTCGGCGCGAGAAGGGAGAACCAATGATTCTGGACCGGTTCCGGGTGACGGATCAGGTGGCGGTGGTCACGGGCGCGGGCCGCGGTGTGGGGGCGGCGTCGGCCGTCGCACTCGCCGAGGCGGGCGCCGACGTGCTGCTCGCGGCGCGGACGGCCGAACAGCTCGAGGAGGTCGCCGAACGGGTTCGCGGGGTCGGTCGGCGGGCGCACGTGGTCGCCGCCGATCTCGCCGACCTCGACGCCGTCGCCACGCTCGCCGACGCGGCGGTGGAGGCGTTCGGCCGGCTCGACATCGTCGTCAACAACGTCGGCGGTGCGTTGCCGACCCCGCTGCTGCAGACCGGCACCCGGCAGCTCGAGGAGGCGTTCCACTTCAACGTCTCGACGGCGCACGCGCTCGTGCGGGCGGCGGTGCCGCACATTCTCGGAACGGCGGGCGGTGGCGCGATCGTGAACGTGTCGTCCGTCGTCGGCCGGGTCGGCGGTCGCGGATACGCCGCCTACGGCACCGCGAAGGCGGCCGTCGCCCACTACACCCGGCTGGCCGCGGCCGACCTGTCGCCGCGGATCCGCGTCAACTGCGTCTCGCTCGGCTCGGTGCTGACGTCGGCACTCGACGTGGTGGCTCAGAACGAGACGATCAAGTCGGCGATGGAGGACGCGACTCCCCTGCACCGGATCGGCGACCCGGAGGACGCGTCGGCGGCCGTGCTGTACCTGTGCTCTCCCGCCGGGTCGTACCTGACGGGCAAGGTGCTCGAGGTCGACGGTGGTCTGCAGACCCCCAACCTCGACTTCGGCTTGCCGGACCTGTGAGCGGACGACGACGGCCCCGTCACCGCGAGGGTGACGGGGCCGCTCGTACTGCGACCGCCTGCGACTAGCTGGCGCCGACCTCGAACCGCGCGAAGCGGACCAGGGTCACGCCGGCCTCGTCGAGCAGGGCCTTGACGGTCTTCTTCGAGTCGGTGACCGAGGACTGCTCGGTCAGCACGACGTCCTTGAAGTAACCGTTGACGCGGCCTTCGACGATCTTCGGGAGAGCGGCCTCCGGCTTGCCCTCCTCCTTCGCGGTCTGCTCGGCGATGCGACGCTCGTTCTCGACGATGTCCGTGGGGACCTCGTCGCGGGTCAGGTACTTCGCCTTGAGCGCGGCGACCTGCATGGCGGCACTGCGAGCGGCCTCGGCCGCCGCGTCGCCCTCACCGGTGTACTCGACCAGGACGCCGACGGCCGGCGGCAGGTCCGAGGCACGCTTGTGCAGGTAGGTGGCGACCGCGCCGTCGAAGGACACGACGCGGCGCAGCTCGAGCTTCTCGCCGATCTTGGCGGACAGCTCCTGGACCAGCGCGTCGACCGTCTTGCCGTCGACGTCGAGGGCCTTGAGGGCCTCGAGGTCGGCGGGCTTCGCGGCGGCAGCGGCGGTGACGATCTTGTCGGCCAGGCCCTGGAACTCGGCGTTCTTGGCGACGAAGTCGGTCTCGGCGTTGAGCTCGATCATGACGCCGTCCTTGGCGACGACCAGGCCCTCGGCGGTGGAACGCTCGGCGCGCTTGCCGACGTCCTTGGCGCCCTTGATGCGGAGCAGCTCGACGGCCTTGTCGAAGTCACCGTCGGTCTCGGCGAGCGCGTTCTTGCAGTCCATCATTCCGGAGCCGGTGAGCTCACGAAGCCGCTTGACGTCAGCGGCGGTGTAGTTCGCCATCGGGGGCGAGCCTCCTTGGATGAGATTCGGGTGCGGAAGTGAAACGGCCCCGACCCTTCGAGGTCGGGGCCGGATCGACTAGGCCTGCGGGGCCTCTGGGGCGGCCTCGGCGGGGGCAGCCTCGGCGTCGGCGGCCGGAGCGGCCTGCGAGAGCAGCTCCTGCTCCCACTCGGCGAGCGGCTCGGCGCCTGCCTCGGGCTTGCTGTCGTCGGCGGCGTTGCGGCCGGCGCGGGCCTGCAGGCCCTCGGCGACGGCGGAGGCGACGACCTTGGTCAGCAGCGCGGCGGAGCGGATGGCGTCGTCGTTGCCCGGGATCGGGTAGTCGACGAGGTCGGGGTCGCAGTTGGTGTCCAGGATCGCGATGACCGGGATGTTCAGCTTGCGAGCCTCGGAGACCGCGAGGTGCTCCTTGTTGGTGTCGACGACCCAGATGGCCGACGGAACCTTGGCCATGTCCCGGATGCCGCCGAGGGTGCGGTCGAGCTTGGTCATCTCACGCGTGAGCATGAGGATTTCCTTCTTGGTGCGACCCTCGAAGCCACCGGTCTGCTCCATCGCCTCGAGGTCCTTCAGACGCAGGAGACGCTTGTGAACGGTGGTGAAGTTGGTGAGCATGCCGCCGAGCCAGCGCTGGTTGACGTAGGGCATGCCGACGCGGGTCGCCTCTTCGGCGATGGACTCCTGCGCCTGCTTCTTGGTGCCGACGAACAGGATGGTGCCGCCGTGGGCAACGGTCTCCTTGACGAACTCGTACGCCTTGTCGATGTACGTGAGGGTCTGCTGGAGGTCGATGATGTAGATGCCGTTGCGGTCCGTGAGGATGAACCGCTTCATCTTCGGGTTCCAGCGACGGGTCTGATGCCCGAAGTGGGTACCACTGTCGAGCATCTGCTTCATGGTCACGACAGCCATGGCTGTGTACCTCTTACTTTCATAGCGGTTGACGCAGGCGATCGGGTGACCCCTGCCCTGGCGCCCACCAGCCCTCGGACCTGCACGGATGCAGGACCAGCCGAGGGCTGCTCTTCAGTGCGCGGGCGCGCGAAGTCGGACTGCGCGAACACAGACCGCGTGTCGAGTGTACGGGGTCGCGATCGCAGGTCCTAACCGGCCTGCCCGACCTGGGGATCGTTTCCGAAGTTGTCCCCAGACGGGGTCGACGGGGTTCCGTGACGGCTCGCCGGGACCGACCGTGGACGCATGCGACTGTGCGCCGTGCTCGGACTGTGTGTCCTACTGCTTCTCGTCGACCCGCCGGTGGCCGTGGCCGCCGACTTCGGGTGGCCGCTGCGGCCGCGACCGGCCGTGGTCGCCGCGTTCGATCCGCCGGAGCGGGACTGGCTGCCCGGACACCGCGGTGTGGACCTGGCCGGATCCGCTGGCCAGCCGGTCCTCTCGGCCGGGGACGGAGTGGTGGTGTTCGCCGGTGTGGTCGCGGGCAAACCCGTCGTCTCGGTCGATCATCCGGGCGGGCTGCGCACGACGTACGAGCCGGTGCGGGCACTGGTGCGGGCCGGTCGGCGGGTCGCCCGCGGGACCGCACTCGGCGTGCTCGAACCCGGCCACGCCGGATGCGCGGCCGCGTGCCTGCACTGGGGCGTGCGCCGCGGACGCGACGAGTACCTCGACCCGCTGGCGCTGGTCCGGTCGGGCCCGATGCGTCTGAAGCCGTTGCTCGGTCGAGGCACAGGAAGAGGTGTCAGGCCCGCTCACCACGCCGCCAGGCGGGGTGTCAGGCGCGCGGGTGCGCCTGGTCGTGGACGGCGCGGAGGCGGGCCACGGAGACGTGCGTGTACAGCTGGGTCGTCGCGAGGCTGTTGTGACCGAGCAGTTCCTGGACCACGCGCAGATCGGCGCCGCCCTCGAGCAGGTGGGTGGCCGCGGAGTGCCGCAGGCCGTGCGGGCCGAGGCTGGGTGCACCGGGTACGGCCTCGAGTACCTCGTGCACGACGGTGCGGGCCTGCCGTTGGTCGAGTCGGCGGCCGCGTTTGCCGAGCAGCAGCGCGTTCCCGGACTGCGAGGTGGCCAGCGCCGGGCGTCCCACACGCAGCCACCCGTCGAGGGCTTCGGCGGCGGGAGCGCCGAACGGCACCGACCGCTGCTTGTCCCCCTTGCCGACCACGCGGACGACGCGACGGTCGTGGTCGACGTCGCCGAGGTCGAGGCCACACAGCTCACCGACCCGGATTCCGCTGGCGTACAGCAACTCCACGATCAACCGGTCCCGGACCGCGACCGGGTCGAGTTGCGCGGCGCCCGACTCCGCCGCGCGCATCGCCTCCTCGGCCTGCCCCTGCCGCAGCACGGCGGGCAGCGTGCGGTGCGTCTTCGGGGACGCGAGCCGGACTCCGGGGTCGCGGGGTATGCGCTTGGTCCGGGTCAGCCATCCGGTGAAGGTGCGTGCCGCGGCGGTCCGCCTGGCCAGGGTGGTCCGGGCGACTCCGGCGGCCGCCTGCCCGGACAGCCAGGCGCGCAGCATCGCCAGGTCGAGGTCCTCGAGACGCGCATCGGAATCGGTGGCCGCCAGGTGGGTCAGGAGGGAGCGCACGTCACCGAGATAGGCGCGGACGGTGTGCTCGGATCGGCCGCGTTCGAGTCGCAGGTGGTCGGCGTAGACGTCCAGCAGTTCGGCCAGTCGTGCGGGCAACTCGTCGGGTTCGCGGCCCCGTTCCCCGGTGGTCATGGACCACAAGATTGCCGTGGTCGGGGAATAAAGCAAGCACACGCGCCGCTGGGTCTCCTATGTGACCCGAGCGATACCGATTCCGATGTTGTTGACCCTGGCACTGCTGTCCGCGATCGCCCCGCTGGCGACCGACATGTACCTGCCGGGGTTGCCCGCTCTGGGCGACGACCTGTCGACGTCGACCTCGACCGTGCAGTTGACGCTGACCACTTTCATGGCGGGTCTCGGTGTCGGGCAGTTGATCGTGGGTCCGTTGTCCGACGGGTGGGGTCGCCGCACCTTGCTGCTCGGGGGCACCGTCCTGTTCGCGATCAGCGGCCTGCTGTGCGCGATCGCGCCGTCCGCCGGCGTCCTGATCGCGGCGCGGCTGCTGCAGGGCTTCAGCGGCGGCGCGGCGATCGTGCTGGCGCGCGCGGTGATCGCCGATCGCGCGAAGGGCGACGTCGCGGCGAAGTTGTTCTCGATCATGATGATCATCGGTGGTGTCGCCCCGGTCCTGGCTCCGTTGGCCGGTGGCGCACTTCTCGGTCCGATCGGGTGGCGCGGCATCTTCTGGGTGCTCGCGGGCGCGGGCGTCGTGATGGTGCTCGGTGTTCTCGCACTGATCCCCGAAACGCTCGAACCCGAGCGCAGGCACACCGGCGGCCTCGGCGCGCTCGCCCACAACGTGCGGTACGTCGTCGGCAACCGCCGTTTCGTCGGGTACGCCCTGACGTTCATGTTCGGGTTCGGCGCGTTGTTCTCGTACATCTCGGCGTCCCCGTTCGTGGTGCAGGACGTGTTGGGCCTGACGCCCGGCCAGTTCTCGATCGTGTTCGGGGTCAACTCGATCGGCATCGTGCTGGGCAGCATCGTCAACACCCGCCTGATCGGACGGTTCCACGCGCGGCAGCTGCTGTCGTTCGGTGTGCTGCTGCTGCTCGTCGCGGGTGTCGCGCTGACGCTGGAGGTGACGGTCGGCGGTACGCACCGCGCCGTGGTGCTGCCCCTGCTGTTCGCCGTGACCACCGCGATCGGCTTCATCATGGGCAATGCGACCGCGCTCGGGCAGTCGGAGGTGCCGAACGCCGCGGGCACCGGATCGGCGTTGATGGGTGCCGGCCAGTTCGGATTGGCGGCCGTGGTCTCGCCGCTGGTCGGGGGCGCGGCCACCGGGATGGCCACCAGCATCCTGGTGTGTGCGGCGATCGCGGTGCTGGCTCTGTTCACCCTGACGCGGCCGGGGCGCGCCGACACCTCCGCCGAGACCTTCGCCGACGAGGCGCCGGCGCCGGCGGAGGCCTGACCGGGGATCGGGTTGAACCACCCGCAGTCGGCGACGCCCGTTCTTCCGGACCGAGGGCTGTCTCCCAATTCCTCTCGGATGCTCCTGGCAGCACAATCGTCGGCCGACAAGCCCCAGGAGTCGCGCCGCGGGCTCCGCTCCTGCGCGGAGGAGAAGCCGACACCGCGGCGGCCGACGACAACGCAGCGGGGCGGCGATCGGGCACCAGGAGCGCCGACAAGGGAATCGGGAGACGTGCCCTGACTAACCGCGTTCGGCGGCGGCGAGGTCGGACTTCCACACCCGGAAGCCCTCCTCGGTGCGGCCTCGGCGCCAGTACCCGGAAATCGACGCCCATTCGGCGGTGACGCCGCGTTCCTTGCGGATGTAGGGGCGCAACCCGTGCATCACCGTCTGCGCCTCACCGTGGATGAAGACGTGCGGCTGTCCGTCCCACCACTGCGCGGCCTTGACTGCGGGGATGAGCAGTGCGTTCTCGCCGGCCAGCTCGTCGCCGACCTCGTTCGCGCCGCCGCCGCGGTGGATCCAGGTGATGGTGACGTCCGCGTCGGTGCGCAGCTCGACCTCGTCCTCGGGGCCTGCGACCTCGATGAAGACCTGGGCGCGCGCGCCCATCGGGAGTGCCTCCAGCGCGGCGGCGATGGCGGGGACGGCGGACTCGTCGCCGGCGAGCAGGTGCCAGTCCGCGTCGGCACGCGGCGCGTACGCGCCTCCGGGGCCCCGCAGCCGGAGCTGTTCGCCCGCCTGCGCGGAGGCGGCCCAGCGCCCCGCGACGCCCTCGTCGCCGTGGACGACGAAATCGATTGCGATCTCCCGGTTCTCGTCGTCGATCCGGCGGACCGTGTAGGTCCGCAGCACGGGTTCTGCGTCTGTTCCGAACTCGAGCTTGACGTAGGCGTCGGTGTGCCCGTTCGGCACGAAGTCGTCGAAGCCGGAGCCTCCGAAGTACACCCGGACCAGGTGCGGGGTGAGTCGTTCGGTGCGCTGCACCGTCAACGCGGCGGTCGGTCGCGTCTGTCGCGCCATGTGTGAACCTCCAAATTATTAGGTTTACCTAACGATACGCGCCGGCAGCCGGGGACCGTCGACGACGATCCGCTCCGGGCACCCCGCAGTGGCTGGCATACTCCTTCGGTCGCACCCGGCTCCATCGGAGGATCATGAATCTCGCTCGCCGTTTCGCCCCCGCCGTTCTGCTCGTCGCCGTCGCCGCCGCGACCGCCTGCTCGTCCTCGTCCGCCGCGGAGACCGCGGCCGGCGAGTCCTCCGCTGAGCGGTGCGTCGACGCGGGCCTGCCGAACGCCACCGCCGAAGAACTGGTGGACGTGCTGCGACCGCAGCCGGCAGGCGAGCCCGACGACGCGTACCGGAAGCTGGCCGCGCAGTTCGAGGAGTCGCGCGCCGCACAGGTCGCGCGGGTGGAGGCCGGTGGGGTGTTCGCGGCAGTGCCGGACGGCGGCGACGCCGCCTTCGCGGAGGCCGTGTGCGGCGCCGCACGCTGGGACGCCGCGACGACACCGGACGGCATCAACCTCCCCGAGGTGCGCACCCAGCGGGCGTTCCTGGCCGCCGCCGGCCACACCTTCTGCGACACCTACGAGCAGCTCCGGCCGTCGGCGGAAGCGACCGGTGCCTGGTCCGACTGGTCCGGGTACGTGGCGATGATGACTCGCGGCGACGACAACGACGACGCCCGGCAGATGTACGCCGCCGCGCTCGACCACATCTGCCCGCAGTTCGGGTAGTCCCACCACGTCGCACCCCACGGCCCCGGACGGTCCTCCGTCCGGGGCCGAATTCATGCCTCTTGACCGAGTCACCCTCCTGCCTTACTGTGGCTGCAATCACGCATTGAAACGTTTCAATCAGCTGAGGGGCCACAGATGACCACCACCGAGCGCGTGTGCTTCCTGATGCGGCTGAAGCCGGACCGGGTCGACGACTACCTGGACGCGCACACCGTGGTGTGGCCCGAGATGCTCGACGCGCTGCGCGCGACCGGGTGGCGCAACTACTCGCTGTTCCTGCGCCCCGAGGACGGCCTCGTCGTCGGCTACCTGGAGACCGACGACTTCGAGCGCGCGACGTCCGAGATGTCGAAGACCGCGATCAACACGCAGTGGCAGGACCGGATGTCCGAGTACTTCCTGTCGCCCGACGGCGACTCCGGCGCGAATCCCGACACCGTCCGCAGCCAGCTCACCGAGTACTTCCACCTCGACTGAGCGCATCCCCTTCCCTCTATCCTGAGAACCGAGAGCCACGAGGACCACGCCATGAAAGTAGGAGCACGCTCCACGACCGGGTGGAAGGCGACAATCTCGGTCGCCATGTCGAACTACATCGAAGCCGGTTCGATCATCGCGATCGCCACCAGTCTCGCCTTCTGGCAGGACGAGTTCGGCATCAGCAACTTCGCGGTCGGACTCCTGGCCGCCCTGAGCGCCAACGCTTTCGGCGCCGCGATCGGCGCTGCCGTCGGCGGCCCGCTGTGTGACCGGTTCGGCCGCAAGGCGATCTACACCTACGACCTCCTCGCGTACATGGCCGGTGTGTTGCTCGCCGCGTTCGCGGTGAACTTCACGATGCTGCTCGTCGCGTTCGTCGTCACGGGCATCGCCGTCGGTGCGGGCGTGCCCGCGTCGTGGACCTACATCGCCGAACAGGCCCCCACCCACGAACGCGCCAAGCATGTCGGCACCGCGCAGCTCGCGTGGTCGATCGGACCACTGATCGGATTCGCCCTCGCCGCGGCGCTGGCACCGCTCGAACTGCTGGGCTCGCGCATCATCTTCCTGCACCTGTTCGTCGTGGCAGCCGTCGTCTGGTGGATCCGGCAGGGACTGCAGGAGTCGAAGATCTGGACGGACGAGGGCCTACGGGAATCGCGTGAGCTCGCGTCGAGCGTCGGTGCGCGGGGCCTGCGAGGGCTCTTCTCCCGCCGGGTGAACATCACCGCCCTGCTCTTCCTCGGCGGCATCTACCTGTTCTGGAACACCGTCGCGGGTCAGGCGGGCATCTTCATGCCGCGTGTCTACGAGACCGCCGGACTGCACAGCGCGGTGCAACAGAATCTGCTGCAGGTGCTGGTGTGGGGCTGCACCGTGGCGGCGACGTACTTCGGCTTCATGCGGTACGCCGACCGGATGTCGCAGCGCCTGCTGTACGTGGTCGGCGCCGCGCTCGGCATCGTCGGCTGGTTCGTGCTGGTGGCCTTCACCGACGGCGGCGTGACCACGATGCTGGTCTTCGCGGTCCTCTGGGGCGTGTCGAGCGGTATCGGCGCCCAGGCCTTCTACAGCCTGTGGGCGAGCGAGCTATTCGCGACTCCGTACCGGGCCAGCGCGCAGGGCGTGATGTTCTTCGTGGTGCGCACCGCGACCGGTCTGCTCAGCTACTTCTTCCCGACCCTGCTGGCGGCCACCGGCCTGCCGGTCGTCGGTTCACTGCTGATCGGGCTGCTCACCGTCGCCCTCGTCATCGGCGCGATCTGGGCTCCGAACACCCGAGGAAAGACGCTGCAGGAGATCGAGGTCGAGCGTTACGGCGCACCGGTCGACGCATCCGGCAGCCCCGCGGCACCCGTCACCGAACTCCCCACCCAGGCCCGCGCCACGGCGCCGACCACCGCCTGACATCCGAACCCGGCTTGCACCGCGTCACCGAAGGACCTTCCATGACCTCCCTCGACAACCCCCTCCTGGACAACCTCGCCATCGAGCTCCCCTCCTGGGCGTTCGGCAACTCGGGCACCCGATTCAAGGTCTTCGGGACACCCGGCACTCCCCGGACCGTCGAGGAGAAGATCGCCGACGCCGCCACCGTGCACCGGTTGACCGGCCTGGCTCCCACCGTCGCCCTGCACATTCCGTGGGATCGCGTCGACGACTACTCCGCGCTCGGTGAGCTCGCCGCAGACCTCGGTGTCCGCCTCGGCACGATCAACTCCAACACCTTCCAGGACGACGACTACAAGTTCGGCAGCCTGACGCACACCGACAAGGCGGTGCGGCAGAAGGCGATCGACCACCACCTGGCCTGCATCGAGATCATGAACCTGACCGGGTCGCGTGATCTGAAGATCTGGCTCGCCGACGGCACCAACTACCCCGGCCAGGGCGACATCCGCGGACGGCAGGACCGTCTCGCCGAGTCGCTCGCGACGATCTACCAGCACATCGGCGACGACCAGCGGCTCGTCCTCGAGTACAAGTTCTTCGAGCCCGCGACCTACATGACCGACGTTCCGGACTGGGGCACGTCGTACGCGCAGGTCACCGCCCTGGGTGAACGCGCCGTGGTCTGCCTGGACACCGGCCACCACGCGCCGGGCACCAACATCGAATTCATCGTCGCGCAGCTGCTGCGGCTCGGGAAACTCGGTTCCTTCGACTTCAACTCCCGCTTCTACGCCGACGACGACATGATCGTCGGGGCCGCGGACCCGTTCCAGCTGTTCCGGATCATGTTCGAGGTCATCCGCGGCGGCGGACTGGACGCGGACTCGACGGTCGCGCTGATGCTCGACCAGTGCCACAACGTCGAGGACAAGATTCCGGGTCAAATCCGCTCGGTCCTCAACGTGCAGGAGATGACGGCCCGGGCGCTGCTGGTCGACGTCGACGCCCTCACAGCCGCCCAGGAGGCGGGAGATGTGCTGGGCGCCAACGGCATCTTCATGGACGCGTTCTACACCGACGTCCGTCCCGCACTCGCCGCGCGCCGGTCCGAGCGTGGCCTGCCCGCCGACCCGATGGCCGCGTTCGCCGCGTCCGGTTACGCCGAGAAGGTCGCCGCGGAACGGGTCGGCGGAACCCAGTCGTCCTGGGGCGCCTGACCCTCCCCCAGCTCGAACACTCCCCCTGCTCGACCACAAGGAGATCCACCCATGACCACCCACCCCACGGTCGCCGAGCTGATCGCCCGCTCGAACCGCCTCGGCGCCAACCCGAAGAACACCAACTACGCCGGCGGGAACACGTCCGCGAAGGGCACCGCCACCGACCCGGTGACGGGCGAGGACGTCGACCTGCTGTGGGTCAAGGGTTCCGGTGGCGACCTCGGCACGCTCACCGAGAGCGGGCTGGCCGTGCTGCGGTTGGACCGGATGCGGGCCCTCGTGGACGTGTACCCGGGCGTCGACCGTGAGGACGAGATGGTCGCCGCGTTCGACTACTGCCTGCACGGCAAGGGTGGCGCGGCACCGTCGATCGACACTGCCATGCACGGTCTGGTGGACGCCGCCCACGTCGACCACCTGCACCCGGACTCCGGCATCGCGATCGCCACGGCCGCCGACGGTGAGGCACTGACCGCGAAGATCTTCGGCGACCGGGTGGTGTGGGTGCCGTGGCGTCGCCCCGGTTTCCAGCTCGGTCTCGACATCTCCGCGATCAAGAAGGACAACCCGCAGGCCATCGGCTGCATCCTCGGCGGGCACGGCATCACCGCGTGGGGTGAGACGTCGGGGCAGGCGCAGGCGCATTCGCTGGAGATCATCGCGGCCGCGGAGGAGTACATCGCGGCCAACGGCAGTCCGCAGCCGTTCGGTGCGCCCGTCGCCGGGTTCGGCGCCCTCCCCGAGGCGGACCGCCGCGCCAGGGCGGCCGCCCTGGCTCCGTTCGTCCGCGGACTCGCGTCGACGGACCGGCCGCAGGTCGGGCACTTCACCGACGCGGACCCGGTCCTCGAATTCCTCGCCGGCAGTGAGCTTTCCCGCCTCGCCGACCTGGGCACCAGCTGCCCCGACCACTTCCTGCGCACCAAGGTCAAGCCGATGGTGCTCGACCTGCCCGCCTCCGCGACCGTCGAGGAGTGCAAGGCCCGGCTGACGGAACTGCACGAGGCGTACCGCGCCGAGTACCGCGCCTACTACGACCGCCACGCGACCCCGGACAGCCCGGCGATCCGCGGCGCCGACCCGGCGATCGTGCTGATTCCCGGCGTCGGAATGTTCAGCTACGGCAAGGACAAGCAGACCGCGCGGGTCGCGGGCGAGTTCTACCTCAACGCGATCAACGTGATGCGCGGCGCCGAGGCCGTGTCGACGTACTCCCCGATCGAGGAGTCCGAGAAGTTCCGGATCGAGTACTGGGCGCTCGAGGAGGCCAAGCTCGCCCGGATGCCGAAGCCGAAGCCCCTCGCCACCCGCATCGCACTCGTCACCGGCGCCGCGTCCGGCATCGGCAAGGCCATCGCCACGCGACTGGCCGCCGAGGGGGCGTGCGTCGTCATCGCCGACCTCGACGAGGCCAAGGCCCGGGCCGCCGCCGAGGAGATCGGCACCACCGACGTCGCGGTCGGGATCGCCGCCGACGTCACCGACGAGGCCGCCGTGCAGTCCGCGATCGACGCCACCGTGCTCGCGTTCGGCGGCATCGACATCGTCGTCAACAACGCCGGGCTGTCGCTGTCGAAGTCGTTGCTGGACACCACCGCCGCCGACTGGGACCTGCAGCACGACGTGATGGCGCGCGGCTCGTTCCTGGTGTCGAAGGCCGCAGCCCGCGCGTTGATCGACCAGAAGCTCGGCGGCGACATCCTCTACATCTCGTCGAAGAACTCGGTGTTCGCCGGCCCCAACAACGTCGCGTACTCGGCGGCGAAGGCCGATCAGGCGCACCAGGTCCGGCTGCTGGCCGCCGAGCTCGGCGAGCACGGCGTGAAGGTGAACGGGATCAACCCCGACGGGGTGGTCCGCGGTTCCGGCATCTTCGCCGACGGCTGGGGTGCGCAGCGGGCCGCGGTCTACGGCGTCGACGAGCAGGACCTCGGCAAGTTCTACGCCCAGCGCACCCTGCTCAAGCGGGAGGTGTTGCCGGAGAACATCGCAGCCGCGGCGTTCGCTCTGTGCAGCGCGGACTTCTCGCACACCACCGGTCTGCACGTCCCGGTCGATGCCGGTGTGGCGGCGGCCTTCCTGCGATGAGTACCCGCACACGGTCCGGCCAGGTGGCGGCGATCGACCTCGGCGCCACCAGCGGCCGGGTGATGGTCGCCGACATCGGGCCGGGCCGGCTCGAGCTCGAGCAGGTCGCCCGGTTCGCCAACGATCCGGTGCACATCTGGAACGGCCACCGCACCGCACTGCACTGGGATCTGCCGGGCCTGTTCGGGGACGCGTGCGCGGGGCTGGCGGAGGCCGGGCGGCGGTGCGAGAACCTGGTCGGCATCGGCGTGGACTCCTGGGCCGTCGACTACGCGCTGCTGCGTGACGGGCGGATGCTCGGACTGCCGCACCACTACCGCGACGACCGCACCGACACCGGTGTCCGGTTGGTGCACGACCGGCTCGACCCGGCGGAGCTGTACCGCCGCAACGGACTGCAGTTCCTGCCGTTCACCACGGTGTACCAGCTGGCCGTCGAACAGTCGGACGGTCTCCTCGGCGCGGCCGATTCGGCGCTGCTGATCCCCGATCTGATCGGATACTGGCTGACCGGCCGGCGCGGCACCGAACGCACCAACGCGTCGACCACCGGACTGCTCCACACCGACGGGCACTGGGACCGCGAGCTCCTCGAACGGCTCGGCCTCCCGGCGGATCTGTTCCCGGACCTGGTCGAACCGGGGACCGCGCTGGGACCGGTGCTCCCGGACGTCGCGGCCCGGCTCGGGCTGCCCGCCGCGACCACGGTGACGTCCGTGGCGTCGCACGACACCGCGTCGGCCGTGGCGGCGATCCCGATGGATCCCGGGTCGTCGGCGTACATCTCGTGCGGCACCTGGGGTCTGGTCGGTGTGGAGCTCGAGGCACCGAACGTCTCCCCCGCGAGTCGGCAGGCGAACTTCACCAACGAGGTCGGGGTCGACGGCCGAATCCGGTTCCTGCACAACGTGATGGGGCTGTGGCTACTGAGCGAGACGCTGCGCCAGTACGAGCGTGAGGGTTATCGCGCGGACCTGGCCGAGTTGCTCGCCCAGGCCGCCGAGGTGCCCACCGCGTTCGACGTGTTCGACACCGAGGACCCGTCGTTCCTGCCGCCCGGCGACATGCCCGGCCGGATCCGCGCCTGGTACACCGATCGCGGACTCCAGGTGCCGGTCACCCGCGCGGAGACGGTGCGCGTCATCGTGGAGAGCCTGGCCGCAGCGTTCGCCGACAGCGTGCACCGCGCGGCCGCGCTGTCCGGTGTCCCGGTGCAGCGGGTGCACCTCGTCGGCGGCGGTTCGCAGAACCGGCTGCTGTGCCAGCTCACCGCCGATCGGCTGGGTCTTCCGGTCCTCGCCGGCCCGGTCGAGGCAACCGCGCTCGGCAACGTCCTGCTGGCCGCCCGCGCGCACGGACTGGTGGACGGTGACCTGCAGTCGATGCGAGCACTGGTGGCGAACCGCTTCCCCCCGCAGCAGTACCACCCCCGGACCCGGCGCTCGCGGGCACTCGCAGCCCCGGCAGCGGACGGCGGTGGGGTGACCGTCTGCTGAGATGGGGGCATGGGTGTGAGCATGCGGGACGTCGCAGTGTCGGCGGGAGTGTCGGTCGGAACCGTCTCGAACGTGCTCAACGCACCGGAGAAGGTGGCGCCCGCGACGGTCGCGCGGGTCCACGCCGCCATCGACGAGCTCGGGTTCGTCCGCAACGACGCCGCTCGTCAACTGCGCGCCGGGCGGTCGCGGTGCGTCGGGCTGGTCGTTCTCGACATCGGCAACCCCTTCTTCACCGACATCGCACGCGCCGCCGAACGCCGCGCGGGTGAGCACGACCTGACGGTCCTGCTCGGCACGTCCGACGACGTCCCGTCCCGCGAGCGCGCCTACGTCGACGCCTTCGACGAGCAGCGCGTCTTCGGTCTGCTCGTCTCCCCCGTCGGCGACGACCTGACGCGCCTCGACGCCCTGCGCGACCGCGGCACACCGGTGGTCCTGGTCGACCGCGACGGCGCGGGCACCCCGTTCGACTCGGTTGCCGTCGACGACATCGCCGGCGGTCGGCTCGCGGTCGACCACCTGCTGGAGTCCGGGCGACGGCGCATCGCCTACGTCGGCGGTCCGGCGACGCTGCGACAGGTCGGCGACCGCAGGCGCGGCGCCGAACTCGCGGTCGCCGACGTCCCCGGTGCGACACTCGAGGTGATCGACACTCCCTCGCTGAGCATCCTGGCGGGACGCGACGTCGGAGAAGCGCTGCAGCGCAGACCGATCGCGGACCGTCCGGACGCGGTGTTCTGCGCCAACGACCTCCTCGCCATCGGGGTGATGCAGGCACTGACCATGCTCGGCGACGTCCGCATCCCCGAGGACGTCGCGCTGATCGGCTACGACGACATCGACTTCGCCCGCTCGACGGTGGTGCCGCTGTCGTCGGTCCGCCAGCCCACCGCCCTGATCGGCGCGACCGCGGTCGACCTCCTCGTCGACGCCGCGCATCACCGCTCACCGCGACGGACGCCGTCGAACCCCGTCTTCCAGCCCGAGCTCGTGGTCCGCGCCAGCACCTCCTAGGCGTGCCAGCCCACGCGGGACAGCAGGTCGTCGGGCACCCGGTCAGCGAGCAGGCAGGCCAGCGCGGCCGTCTCGGACCGAGTGAGGTAGCTGGGATTCGACATCCGGGGCGCCCGCAGCTGCTCGCAGAGTTGCAGTTCGGGCGTCTGCTTGATCACCTCGCGGGGCAGGTACGTCGCGCGGGTCAGCCGGACCGCGTCGTACTCCACACCGAGACACGGCTGAGCTGCTCGCTCGACGTCCACGGCGGGGACGGCGTCGAACCCGTCCGGCCAGTCGAGGGCGCCGTCGCTGGTGACGCGGCCGAATTCGTAGATGCCCGGATTCCTCGATCCGGTGAGCCACAGTGCCACCAGGTCTCCCTGCCGTATCAGTGCGGGCCTCCGGGACGCGGCGCTCACGCTCCACCTGCTCGGGTGCACCGCCGGCTCCGCCTCGTCGGCGACACTGCCGTGGTAGTCGAACACCGCCGGGTTGCTCTTGACGATCCAGCACCCGACGTCATGTCGTGAGATGGCCATTGCCCTCGTCCCTCCCCGGTGATGCGACCCGGAACCATCCGGTGTCGTCCTGCGCGACAAGACCTTCCATTTCCAGCGCCGGCAGCGCCCCGCGGACCGCGGAGAGCGGTTGCCCGGACGATTCGGACAACTCGCGGACCCCGACCGCGCCGGTCGCGGGCAGCGCCTCGTACACCTGCGCCTCGATCACCGACAGTGCGTCCAGGCGGCGCGCAGGCCCGGACTCACGCTCCCCCACCGTGATCGGGCCGGCCGCTTCGATCACGTCCGCCGCCCGCGCGACGAGCTGCGCCTCACCGTCACGGATCATCCGGTGACAACCCACCGACGCCGCGGACGTCACCGGTCCCGGCACCGCCAGCACCGGACGACCGAGCCGGGCCGCCCACGCCGCGGTGTTCCGGGCGCCGCTGCGCACCCCGGCCTCGACGACCAGCACCGCGTCCGACAGCCCGGCGACCAGACGGTTCCGCGCGAGGAACCGGTGCCGGGCGGGCGTGGTCCCCATGGGGTACTCGCTGACCACGAGGCCGTGCTCGGCGATCTCCCGCAGCAGACGGGCGTGCCCCGCCGGGTACGCCCGGTCGACACCGCAGGCGAGTACCGCGACCGTCGATGCCCCCGCGGCGAGCGCCGACCGGTGTGCGACGCCGTCGATGCCGTACGCCGCGCCGGACACCGTGGTCCAGCCGACGCCGGACAGGTCCTCGACGAAGCGCGTCGTGACGTGTTCGCCGTAGCCGCTGGCGGCGCGGGTCCCCACGACACCGACAGCGCGCTCGGTGAGGTCGGACAGCGACCCGGAGCCGACTATCCACAACGCCAGTGGCGCCGACGCCTCACGGTCGCGGCGGGTGTCGATGCCGCCGAACGCCAGCAGTTTCCACGCCGGCCAGTCCTCGTCGTCGGGCGTCAGCAGCCGGCCGCCGAGCCGGTGCAGACGCTCGAGATCCTGCGCGGCGGTGTCGACGTGCCGCCGGGCCGCGGTGCGGGTGCGCAGCACTTCCGGCAGGTCCGCCTCCCGGACCGCGTGGGCCGCGTCCTCCGGCCCGACCGCCGCGACGAGTTCCGCGAGCGGCGCGCAGGGCCCCAGCGACACCTGCGACAGGTAGGCCCACGCCAACAGCCGCGAGTCGCTCATGCCGCCCACCGGTCCCGGAATCCGAGCGCGCACCCGACCTCGTCGGCGCCGGGCACCGTCAGACCGGCCAGATCGGCCAGCGTCCACGCGACCCTCAGGGCGCGGTCGGCGCCGCGAGCGGTGATCTCCCCGGCCCGCAACGACCGTTCCATCGCGGCGAGCGCGTCGCGGCCGAGGCGGAAACGTTGCCGCAGGGCCGGTCCGGGAACCTCGGCGTTGGTCCGCCAGCCGAAGTCGCTCCACCGCTCGACCGCGGCGGCGCGGGCCTGCTCCACCCGGGCTCGCACGGCGGCGGTGCTCTCCGCCGCGTCGGCGGTGTTGAGTGCGCCGACCGACACGGCGAACATCTGCACCCGAAGGTCGACACGGTCCATCAGCGGGCCGGAGAGTTTGCCGAGGTAACGGCGGCGGGCGGTGGGCGCGCAGACGCAGTCCTCCTGCCGCGGTGGCGCACACGGGCACGGGTTCGCGGCGAGGATCAGCTGGAATCGGGCCGGGTACGTGGCGACGCCGTCCCGGCGGGCGATCCGCACCTCCCCGTCCTCGAGCGGGGTGCGCAGCGCCTCGAGGGTCTTGACCCCGAGTTCGGCGCACTCGTCGAGGAACAGCACCCCGCGGTGCGCCCGGCTCACCGCGCCGGGACGCGCCATCCCCGACCCGCCGCCGACGAGGGCACTGATCGAGCAGGTGTGGTGCGGTGCAACGAACGGCGGCTCGGTGATCAGCGGGCGGTCCGCGGTCAGCAGGCCCGCGACCGAGTGGATCGCGGTCACCTCGAGGGACTCCTCCTCGCTGAGGGCCGGCAGGATCCCCGGAAGTCGTTGCGCCAGCATCGTCTTCCCGATCCCCGGAGGTCCGGTGAACATCAGGTGATGGGCACCGGCCGCCGCGACCTCGAGCGCCATCCGGGCGTCCTCCTGCCCGGCGACCTCACTGAGATCCGCGACCACCCGTTCCGGTTCCCGCTCCACCGCGCCCGGTTTGGCGAGCAGCAATTCGCCGCGCAACCACTCGACGACCTCCCGCAGATCCCGCGCCCCGAGCACGTCGATCCCAGCGACCAGACCGGCCTCGGCGAGCGCCACGTAGGGCACGACGACCGTCGACCACCCAGAGTGCTTGGCGGCGAGCACCGCGGGCAGGATCCCCCGCACCGTGCGCAGTCGCCCGTCGAGCGCCAACTCCCCCAGCAGCACGGTCTTCTCGAGGTCCGCCACCGGGACGGCCCCGTCCGCGGCCAGCACCGCACATGCGAGCGCCAGATCGTAGGCGCTGCCGCCCTTCGGCAGCGTCGCCGGCGACAGTGCCAGGATGATCCGCGAATCCGGCCACTTCTCCCCGGAATTCGTCACCGCCGCCCGCACCCGGTCCCTCGACTCCTGCAGCGCGGTGTCGGGCAGCCCTACGAGGTGCGTGCCCGGCAGCCCGCGACCGAGGTCGGCCTCGATCTCGACGAGTTCGCCCTCGACTCCGCGCACCGCGACCGAATGCGCCCGCCCCAGGGCCATCAGAACACGCCCTCGAGATGCGTCAGCTCCGGCTCGCGACCGGGGGCCAGCACCACCGCGACCACGTCGAACCGCACCCGCGCCCAGCCGCGCGGCTGCTCCCGCAACCAAAGTGCGGCGAGTTTCCTGATCCGGGTCCGCTTCTCGTACGTCACCGCTTCCGCCGGCATCCCGAAGCCGTGACCGGTGCGGGTCTTGACCTCCACGAACACCACGCCCGCGTCGTCCTCCGCGATCACGTCCAGCTCGCCGTACCGGCAACGCCAATTGCGCTCCAGCACCACCATGCCCCGCCCCACCAGGTGCCCGACGGCCAGTTCCTCGCCGAACGCCCCCAACTCCACGTTTCGTGCCATACGCCGAGACTGCACCCGACCCTCACCCGAGCCTCCGGAGCGACCTTGGCTTTCCCGCGGGCCTGTGGATGAATTCCGGCCTGTGGACAAAGAAGGCAGCGCCTATTCTCGACCGGGTGAGTTCGGAGAAGATGCTGGTCCGGATCGGGGGGCTGCTGCGGCAGGCCGAGTCGACGGACAATCCGCACGAGGCGCAGGCGTTCATGGAGGCCGCGCAGCGGCTGGCGACGGCCACCGCCATCGACCTCGCGGTCGCCCGCGCGCACACCGCGGGCCGGGAGCGGCGCGCGACGCCGGTGCAGCGCGGCATCCGGATCGGCGAGCCGGGGCGCAAGGGGCTGCGCACGTACGTGCACCTGTTCGTCGCGATCGCCCTCGCGAACGACGTGCAGTGCGACGTCGCACACAACTCGACGCAGGTGTTCGCGTACGGGTTCGAATCCGACATCGACACCTGCGAGGCGCTGTACTCGAGCCTGCTGCTGCAGATGGTGCGCGCGTCGGACGCCTACATCCGGTCGGGTGCGCACCGTCCCGTCGCGGGGGTGACGGCGCGGCTGAACTTCCAGTTGGCGTTCGCCGCGCGGATCGGGCAGCGCCTCGCCGAGACCAAGCAGGAGGTCGAGGCGCAGGCGGTGCACGACGCCGCCGACGACGGCGCGGGCACGGCACTGGTGTTGCGGGACAAGCAGATCGAGCTGCGCGACTTCTACTCCGAGACGTCGAAGGCGCGCGGGACGTGGCGCGGCGCGCAGACCGGGATGGCGCGGTCCGACAAGGCCCGCCGCGCCGGTGACCGCGCCGGCCGCGACGCCCGACTGGGGGCGAACGCCGAACTGCCCGGCGCACGGAAACGGCTCGCGTGAGCGTCCGCGACACCCAGCGCTCCCGGGTGTACGAGGCGGAGTCCGTGGTACGCGGGATCTTCGACCGTGCGGACCGCGGCACCGGCCGCCAGCTGGAACTGTTCGGGTCGCGGTTGACGCTGCCCGTCGAGCGGCGGTTCGCGTCGGTGCAGTCCGTGCAGGCCTACGCCGACCGGGTGCTGGCGTTGAACTGGGTACGGGCCCGCTGGCCCCGATCGGCGGTCCCGGTGACGGTCCGTGCCCGGGCGGCCAGCGGCGCCGCCCACTACGAACCGGCGACCTCGACGCTGGCCGTCCCGCTGCACACGGGCGGCACCGCCTGGGCGCTGCGGGAACTGGTAGTGCTGCACGAGCTGGCCCACCACCTCGAACCGGACGGAGCCGACACCGCCGCCCACGGCCCCGAATTCGTCGCGCGCTATCTCGTTCTCGTCGACGAGATCATCGGCGGGGAGGCGGCGTTCGTGCTGCGCACCACCCTCGCCGAGAACGGTGTGCGGGTGGGGTAGATCAGGACCCGAACGGGCCGTTGTCGGGCAGCCGCAGGTCGGACTTCTCGAGTTCCTCGATGTTGACGTCCTTGTAGGTGATCACCCGAACGTGCTTGACGAACCGCGCGGGGCGGTACATGTCCCACACCCAGGCGTCGGCCATGCGCACCTCGAAGTAGATCTCACCGTCGGCGTTGTGCGGCACCAACTCGACGGAGTTCGCGAGGTAGAACCGCCGTTCGGTCTCGACGACGTAGGCGAACTGGCCGACGATGTCCTTGTACTCACGGTAGAGCGAGAGCTCCATCTCCGTTTCGTACTTCTCGAGATCTTCGGCACTCATCGGATTCGTCGTCCTCCTACTGTTCTCTCGCCGGTCCGGGTTCGGCCCTGACGCTCCATCATCCCGCACCGACCGCCGCGGTGTACATCTCACCCTCCGGACGCGCCGTGAGGCCGGCGGCCGCACGCACGTTCGCGTACGACATCCGGTGCTCCGGGCTCGGTCCGAGGACCGTCAGCGCCGCGCTGTGCACGGGTGTGCTGTAGCCCTTGTGCGCGGCGAACCCGTAGCCCGGCAGCCGGTCGTCGAGCGCGATCATCGTCCGGTCGCGGGACACCTTCGCCAGGACGCTCGCGGCCGCGATGCACGCGGCGGACGCGTCACCGCCGATCACCGGCAGCGACGGCGCGGGAAGTCCGGGCACCCGGAAGCCGTCCGTCAGGACGTAACCCGGAGGCACGGACAGCCCGGCGACCGCGCGGCGCATGCCCTCGATGTTGGCGACGTGCACACCGAGCGCGTCCACCTCGGCGGCCGGAATTTCGACGATGCACCACGCCAGGGCCAGTCGCTGGATGACCGGGAAGAGCTCGTCCCGGGCCCGTTCGGTGAGCTTCTTCGAATCGTCCAGGCCTTCCAGCGCCCGATGCGGCTTCGGACCGAGCGCACACGCCGCGACCACCAGCGGTCCGGCGCACGCACCACGACCCGCCTCGTCGACTCCGGCGACGGGACCGAGCCCGGTCCGGATCAGCGCGGACTCCATCGTCCGCAGACCCGAGGCTCTGCGGATGACGGTGCGGGGCGGCCACTTGCTCACGTTCGTTCGCGTCAATTCGTCTGGGGGTTCGGGGACGAGATCATGCCCCACCGCGACGGCGGCAGCACGATCGCGACCGCCTTGCCGATCACGTTGTCGATGGGCACGGTTCCGCCCAACTCGTCACCGACGTGGTAGCGCGAGTCCGCGGAATTGCTGCGGTTGTCGCCCATCACCCATAGGTTGCCCTCGGGAACGGTGTAGGGACCGAAGCAACGACCGGAGCGAATCGGGGTGTCGCAGGTCTGCGTGCCGGGGGTGAACGGGAAGTCGTTGACGACGTACGGCTCGTCGAGGGGTTTGCCGTCGACGAGGACGCGTCCCTGGTCGTCACAGCACTCGACGGTCTGGCCGCCCGTCGCGATGACGCGCTTGACGAGGTCGTTCTCGTCGGGCGGGACCAGGCCGACGAGCGAGCCGAGTTCCTGGATGCCGCGAATGACGACGTTCGACGACCTCGTGGAGACGAACTCACCGTTCCAGGAGTCGGGTCCCTTGAAGACGATGACGTCGCCGGGATCGGGGTCGCCGAATCGGTAGCTGATCTTCTCGACCAGGATGCGGTCGCCGGTGCAGCCGGCGCAGCCGTGCAGGGTCGGTTCCATCGACTCGGACGGAATCAGGTAGACCCTGGCGATGAACGTCTGCAGCACGAAGCTCAGGAGCAACGCGACGACGATGAGGATGGGCAGTTCCCGCCAGAACGAGCGGGGCTTCTTCCGGGCCTTCGTCGACGTCGTGTCGGGGCCTTCGGCGCCGCTGTCCGGCGCCGTCGATTCCTGCGGGGTATCTACCACCGGATCAGGTTAGCGCTACCGGCTTCCGGTGGTTGCTTACGTCGGCGTGGCAGAAGTGGGAGAAGGCAGACGGGGGGAAGCAGAAGTGGGCGAAACGGAAAAGACCCGGCCCAGAAAGTCTGGGCCGGGTCGACACCGAATCGGGCTGTGCCCGGTTCGGAGAAGCTCAGCGCTTTTCCTTGATCTTCGCGGCCTTGCCACGGAGGTCGCGCAGGTAGTACAGCTTGGCGCGACGCACGTCACCGCGGGTCACGACGTCGATCTGGGCGATGTTCGGGCTGTGCACCGGGAAGGTGCGCTCGACGCCGACGCCGAAGGACACCTTGCGGACGGTGAAGGTCTCGCGGATGCCGCCGCCCTGACGCCGGATCACGACGCCCTTGAAGACCTGCACGCGCTCCTTCGAGCCCTCGATGACCTTGACGTGCACGTTCAGGGTGTCGCCGGGACGGAACTCCGGAATGTCGCTGCGGAGTGACTGGGCGTCCAGGAAGTCCAGTGTGTTCATCGGTTGATCCATCCTTGCGTTTCTTCGCACGAGCAGAGGACCCGAGCGGCACCGATTGCGCGGTGCTCGGCTGGTTCGTACTCCGATTGGGTAGGTGCGCCTGGTACAGGCAACCCGTCCATTGTGCCAGACGGGCAGATGGACGGCGAAATCAACCGGTCAGGTGTGGGGGCGGGAGGGGCGGGCCGGACCGTCCGCTCGAGCTCCTCCTCCGTCGCCGTCACCGCGTGCGCGACGCTGGGTTTGCCGGCGATCAGGTCCTGCACGTAGATCTTCGCGCGCACCACCGGGCGTCGGTACCTCTTCTCCCGCACCACCGCCCGGGCCATCTTCTTCGGCTTGTCGCCGTACCGCCAGCGCGCCCACGGCGCACCCGGTCGGCTGATCCGGATGGCGCCGATCAGCAGGAGCGGGAAGAAGAACATGCCGAGCAGTCCCGTCCAGATCTTGCCCTTCGCGATGACGATCGCCGCGATCGAGAGACTGACGAGGGAGGAGAATGCGAGCGCCACGCGCACCCACGTCTCGGGGTTGTCCCGGAAGTCGGCGAAGTCGATGATGGCGGACGGCCGCGCCCCGAGCAGCAGCAGACCGGTCACCGCGAGAGCCACGAAGACGGCGTCGACGGACGCGCGCCCCTGCTCGGCCCAGTACACGTCCTTGAGGTAGAAGATCAGCGCGAACTCGTCGAGGACCAGCGCCGCACCGACCCCGAACAGCGCGGCGAGCACCGCGCCGACAGCCTGCGACCCGTCCTCGTACACCGCGATCAGTGCGATGCCCGACACCGTCATCGTGACCACACCGAACACCACGTGATGGACGTGCTGACCGCCCGGGGTGACGTTGCCCGGCCACCACCGCACGTTCGCCCGGATCATCCGGACGCTGAACCGGATGAACGCGAAGCCACCGATGAATCCCAGCAGGAAGAACAGCAGAGGCAGGCGGCCGTGCTCGACGATCTCGTGCTGGAACCAGCGGCTCATCGACCCGGTGCCTCCCCCCGGACGATGCAGCGGAACCCGACGTGGCAGGTGGACGTCTCCTCCGACTCCCCCTGCCTCGCCGAGGGCCGGTAACGCAGGCAGTAGTTCGGTGCGCACAGGTGCGAGCCGCCCTTGATCACCCGCCGTGGATACGTCTCGCCGTCGTGCAGTGCGGCCGTCTCCACCCGCGGATTGCTGGGGATGCAGCACGAGCTCGCCGATGCGACGTTCCGTCCGGACACGCTGTGGTCGGCGGTGTGGAAGTCGCTGGTCCACTCCCAGACGTTGCCCGCCATGTCGGACAGCCCGTAGCCGTTGGGCCGGAAGGACCCGACCGGTGACGTCCCGACAAAACCGTCCAGTGCCAGGTTCTGCCACGGGAACTGGCCCTGCCACGTGTTGGCCTGCTGCCTGCCGCCGGGCGCGAACTCGTCTCCCCAGGCGTACGTCGCGCGATCGAGGCCGCCGCGGGCCGCGAACTCCCACTCGGACTCCGTGGGCAGGTCCTTGCCCGCCCACCGCGCGTAGGCGAGCGCGTCGGCGTACGCGACGTGGGTGACCGGATGCCGTTCCCGCCCACCGACGCTGCTGCCGGGGCCGTCCGGATGCCGCCAGTCGGCGCCGGGCACCCACGACCACCACCGGCGGAAGTCGTCGAGGGGAACCGGACCCGGCGGCGGCGTGAACACCAGCGACCCGGGCACCAGGTCGGCGGGGTTCGCGTCCGGATAGTCCGCGGGGTCGGGCGCCGTCTCGGCGACGGTGACGTGCCCGGTGTCCTTCACGAACCGGCGGAATTCGGCCACCGTCACCGGATGGGTGTCCATCCAGAACCCGTCGACCCGCACCTGGTGGACGGGACGTTCCTCCGGGTAGAAGTCCTCCGACCCCATCCAGAAGACCCCGCCCGGAATCCACGCCATGTTCTTGCGACCTGTCACCGACCCTGCTGCCACCGCCATGAGGTAGAGCATTGCACCTCGGGCGGGTGCGGCGGAGCCGCAGTGGTGCACTTACGGATGCCCGGCCGTCCGTTTGTGCACCACTGCGGCTCCGGCCGCATCAGCGGAAGCCCGCCTTGCGCAGCGCGTCGGCCATCGAGCCGTTGGCGGGACGCTGCTCCGACCGGCCGCCGCCCTGGCGCTGCTGCCCGCCCTGGCGCTGACCGTTCCCGTTGCCGCGATTCCCCTGACGCTGGCCACCCTGGCGCGGCCCGGACTGCTTGGGCGCGCCGGGCTCGTCGTCGAGGCGCAGGCTCAGGCCGATCCGCTGCCGCGGCACGTCGACCTCCATCACCTTGACCTTGACGACGTCGCCCGACTTGACGACCTCACGCGGGTCCTTGACGAAACTGCGCGACATCGCCGAGACGTGCACCAGCCCGTCCTGGTGGACACCCACGTCGACGAACGCCCCGAACGCGGCGACGTTGGTCACGACCCCCTCGAGCACCATGCCCGGTTTCAGGTCCGCGACCTTCTCGACCCCGGACGCGAACGTCGCGGTCCTGAACTCCGGCCGCGGGTCGCGGCCCGGCTTCTCGAGTTCTGCGATGATGTCGGTGACGGTCGGCAGGCCGAACCGGTCGTCGGCGAAGTCCTGCGGCCGCAACGACTTCAGCAGCGCGGTGTTGCCGATGATCTCGGTGACGCCGGTGCCGCTGGCGTCGACGATCCGCCGCACCACCGGGTAGGCCTCGGGGTGCACGGCCGACGAGTCGAGCGGGTCGTCGCCGCCGGTGATCTTCAGGAACCCCGCGCACTGTTCGAACGCCTTCGGGCCGAGACGCGGCACCTCCTTGAGCGCCCTGCGGGTGCGGAACGGTCCGTTGGCGTCCCGGTGCGCGACGATCGACTCCGCCAGCGACCCCGCGATGCCCGACACCCGCGACAGCAGCGGCACCGACGCGGTGTTCACGTCGACACCGACCGCGTTCACGGCGTCCTCGACGACCGCGTCCAGTGACCGCGCCAGCAGCGACTCGGACACGTCGTGTTGGTACTGCCCGACGCCGATCGACTTCGGGTCGATCTTCACCAGCTCGGCGAGGGGGTCCTGCAGCCGGCGCGCGATGGACACGGCGCCGCGGATGGACACGTCCAGGTCGGGCAGTTCCTGCGCGCCGTACGCGGACGCCGAGTACACCGACGCACCCGCCTCCGAGACCATCACCTTGGTCAGGTTCGCCTCGGGGAACTTCGAGATCAGATCCGCGGCGAGGGCGTCGGTCTCCCGGGACGCGGTGCCGTTGCCGATGGCGATCAGGTCGACACGGTGCTTGGCCGCGAGCCCGGCGAGGGTGGCCAGGGACTGGTCCCACTTGTTCGCCGGCTGGTGCGGGTAGATCGTCGTGTGGTCGAGGACCTTGCCGGTGGCGTCGACGACCGCGACCTTGGTTCCGGTCCGGAAGCCGGGATCGAGGCCCATCGTGGTGCGGGTGCCCGCCGGTGCGGCGAGCAGCAGGTCCTTCAGGTTCGCCGCGAAGACGTCGACGGCGTCCCTCTCGGCGGACTGCCGCAGCCGCATCCGGGTGTCGATCCCGAGGGTGACGGCCAGTTTCGTCTTCCACGCCCATCGGACGGTGTCGAGCAGCCAACGGTCGGCGGGACGGCCGCGGTCGGCGACGCCGAAGCGGGCGGCGATCCGGCCCTCGTAGACGGTCGGCTCGCCCGGAGCGGGCTCCTCGGTGTCCGGGTCGAGGGAGAGGGAGAGCACCTCCTCCTTCTCGCCGCGCAGCAGCGCCAGGATCCGGTGGGACGGTAGCTTCTCGAACGGTTCGGAGAACTCGAAGTAGTCGGCGAACTTCGCGCCCTCGGTTTCCTTGCCCTTGCGGACCGCCGACGTCACCTGTCCACGCCGCCACATCGTCTCGCGCAGTTCCCCGACCAGGTCGGCGTCCTCGGCGAACTGCTCGACGAGGATCGCCCGGGCACCCTCGAGCTGCTCGGCGGTGTACTCGGCGGGGTCTGCGGCGGGATCGGTCAGCAGTGCGTCGGCCACCGGCTGGTGCCCGGCCTCGCGGGCGATCTGGGCCTTGGTGCGGCGCTTCGGCTTGAACGGCAGGTAGATGTCCTCGAGCCGGGCCTTGGTCTCGGCCAGCATCAGTTGGCCCTCGAGTTCGGCGGTCAGCTTGTCCTGGGAGCGGATCGACTCGATCACAGTGGCGCGTCGTTCGTCCAGTTCACGCAGGTAACGCAACCGCTCCTCGAGCTGACGCAGCTGGGTGTCGTCGAGGGTGCCGGTGACCTCCTTGCGGTACCGGGCGATGAAGGGGACCGTCGCGCCTCCGTCGAGGAGGTCGACGGCCGCACGGACCTGCTCCTCCCGGACGTCGAGTTCCTCGGCGATACGCTGGTTGACAGGTTTGAGAGCTGAGGTCACGGCGATCGACCCTACCGCCCCTCCCACCGGAGCGGCGGGACGGACACCCGCCGGGTCGGCGGTACAGGACGCTCGCCGGGTCGGCGGTACAGGACGCTCGCCGGGTCGGCGGTACGGATACGGACAAGGAGTTCCGATGCGCAGGGCAGCGCTGGCGGTCGCAGCGGTCGTCGCGGTGGCGGCCACCGGTTGCACACTGTCGCCGCCTCCCGACTACGCGGACGAGCCCGTCCCGACCTCGTCGCCGTGGGCGGACCGGCAGCCGCCGCTGTCACTGCGCATCCCTCCCCCGATCTCCGACACGCCGACCGAGCCGGCGACGCCGACCACGTCCGGACCGCTCCCCTCCGACATCGCGGCCCGGATGAGCGCCGCACAGGAAGTCGCCGCCGGCCGGGGCGCAAACGTCTCGATCGCCCTGCTCGACCGGACCACGGGGGAACGGTTCGGGACCGGTGACTCCGAGATGATCGAGACCGCTTCCGTCGCAAAACTGTTCATCGCCGATGCACTGCTCCACCGGGACACGCCCCGGTCGGAGGACGAGGACGATCTGCTGCGCCGGATGCTCGAGCAGTCCGACGACGACGCCGCGAACATCCTGTGGTCCGACCTCGGCGACAACGCGATCGTCGAGGACGTCGCCGAGAGGTACGGTCTCGACTCGACCCGGGCGCCCTGGGACGGCAACTGGTGGAACACCGAGACGACGGCGGACGACCTCGTCGACTGGTACACGGGGCTTCTCGACGGGCGCGGCGGCCTGGACCAGACCGCGGTCGACACGATCGTCGGCCATCTGAAGGCCGCGTCCCACACCGCCGCCGACGGCTACGACCAGTGGTTCGGCATACCCGATGCTCTCGCCGACCAGCCGAACGGGCAGATCGCCGTCAAGCAGGGCTGGATGTGCTGCATCGACGGCCGGTGGGCTCACCTGTCCACCGCGGTCGTCGGTCCGGACGAACGGTACGTGCTCGTGGTCGCGGCGCGAGAGATCGTCGCCTACGACGACGATCCCGACAACTGGGAGTGGGACCGGGACCACGGCGACGAGCCGTACCTGGTACTGCCCGACACGTCCGTCGACTCCGCGGTGGACGACGCCAGCGCTGCGCATGCGCGCACCACGATGACCGAGATCGTCCGAGTTCTGTTCCCGGAGAACCGGATCGGCTGAAGCGCACTCAGGAGTCGTTGTCGGGCAGCAGATCCGGTCGACGCTCGGAGGTCCGCTGCAGCGACTGCTCGCGGCGCCACTTCTCTATCCTCGCATGGTTGCCGGAGAGGAGCACTTCGGGGACGTCCAGTCCGCGCCAGTTCACCGGGCGGGTGTAGCTCGGCCCTTCGAGCAGACCGTCGGAGAACGAATCCTCCTCGTGTGACTGCTGATTGCCCAGCACCCCGGGAAGCAGCCGGACCACGGCCTCGGCCATCACGAGCACCGCGGCCTCACCGCCGATCAGCACGTAGTCTCCGATGCTGACCTCCTCGACCCGCACCCGGCGGGCGGCGTCGTCGAAGACCCGCTGATCGATGCCCTCGTAGCGGCCGCAGGCGAACACGAGGTGCTTCTCCCGCGACCAGCGTTGCGCGGTCGCCTGCGTGAACGGGACGCCGGCCGGGGTCGGGACGACGAGCAGCGCCTCGTCGGGGCACACGGCGTCCAGGGCGTCACCCCAGATGGTCGGTTTCATGACCATGCCGGGGCCCCCGCCGTACGGGGAGTCGTCGACGGCCTTGTGCACGTCGTGCGTCCAGTCGCGCAGGTTGTGCACGCCGACGGACACCAGCCCCTTGTCGATCGCCTTGCCCAGCAACGCGGTTCGCAGCGGCTCGAGATACTCGGGGAAAATCGTGATGACATCGAGGCGCACGGTCACTCCGGGTCCAGAAGCCCTTCGGGCGGGTCGATCTCGACGTAGCCGCCGGCGACGGACACCACGGGGACGATCGCGGTCACGAACGGGATCAGGACTTCGCCGGTGTCGGTCCCGGCGGGACGCACGGACAGCAGTTCACCTGCCGCCGAGTGCAACACTTCCACGACGGTGCCGACGACGGTGCCGTCGCCGAGCCGCACCTCGAGGCCTTCGAGTTCGTGGTCGTAGAACTCGTCCGGATCGTCCGACGGGGGAAGGTCGGCGGTGTCGACGACGAACAGCATGCCGCGCAGTGCGTCGGCGGCGGTGCGGTCGTCGACACCCTTCAGACGCAGCAGAAGCCGCCCGGAGTGCTCCCGGGCGGCTTCCACCGTGTAATCGGTCAGTTTCCGATCACGAGGCTTACGGCCGTGCAGGACCGCACCGACGGCGAAGCGCAGCTCCGGCTCGTCGGTGCGGATCTCGACGGCGATTTCGCCTCTGATGCCGTGGGACTTGGCGACACGGCCGACGACGAGTTCCACCGATCTACTGATCGGTGTCGATCACGTCGACACGGATCCCCTTGCCACCGATACCGGTGACGAGGGTCCGCAGCGCGGTGGCGGTACGGCCACCGCGGCCGATCACCTTGCCGAGGTCGTCCGGATTGACGTGGACCTCGACGGTGCGCCCGCGACGTCCGGTGATCATCTCGACCCGGACGTCGTCGGGATTGGCGACGATGCCGCGAACGAGGTGTTCGACGGCGTCGGCGACAACGGCACTCACTTGTCAGCAGCCTCGGAATCCGCGGCGGCCTCGGCCTCGGCGGGGGCCTCGGCGGCCTCCTCGGCGTCCTTCTTGGCGGCCTTCTTCTTCGGGGTGATCGCCTCGGCGACCGGCTCGTTGTCGGCCTGCGCGAGCGCGGCCTGGAACAGCTCGAGCTTGGAGGGCTTGGCCTCCTTGGTCTTCAGGGTGCCCTCGGCGCCCGGCAGGCCCTTGAACTTCTGCCAGTCACCGGTGATCTTGAGCAGGTTCTCGACCGGCTCGGTGGGCTGGGCACCGACGCCGAGCCAGTACTGAGCGCGCTCCGAATCGATCTCGATCAGCGACGGCTCTTCCTTCGGGTGGTACTTGCCGATGGTCTCGATCGCACGGCCGTTGCGGCGGGTGCGAGAGTCCGCGACGATGATGCGGTACTGCGGGTTGCGGATCTTGCCGAGCCGCGTGAGCTTGATCTTGACAGCCACGATGGAACCTTTCGAATGGTCACGGCGCAATTCAGCGATGCGCAAGGCGTGCGCACCCGGTTTTGCGTTTGATAGGGGTGTTGTGACCGCCGCGCGGTACGGAACCGGAGACGGGCGAACAGCGGTCCATTCTGCCAGACGTGCAGACCGTAGGGCGAATCGCCACCCCGGCACGACCCACCCGGCTCACGACGCGCCCACGGCCCGATAGCCCACGGGCCCGCCCGGCATCTGCCTACACTCCGGTCGACGCGGGCCACGCGCCCGGTTCGACCACTCGAAAGGGGCAACGGTGTTGTCGACCTCGCCACCGTCACCGACCCAGCCGAGCACTCCCCCGTTCCCCAGTTTCGCCGACGGTCCCCCCGCACCCGAACGCGGTCGTGCGGTCGCCCTCGCCTCCGTGGTCGCGCTCCTCGGCCTGGCCGCGCTTCTCGTCGGTCTCGGCCCCTACCTGACCGCACACACGTCGGCGGGCGTGGTCACCGTCAGCGGATACGCCCTGCCGCAGGGTATGACGGTTGTGGCGGCCCTGCTGTTGGCCGGTCTCGTCGCGGGGCTGTCGACGCTGCCCCGCATCGCGCACGTCCGCGGAGCCACACCCGTCCTGCACGCGATCGCGACCGCCGCCTCGACAACCGGCGTCCTGCTCGCCGTCTTCCTCCTGATCGTCGTCGGCAACGTCACCACTCCTGCGGATCTGATCGGCAGCGCGGCCGACGGCACCGAATCGGTGGTGATCGGACTCGGATGGGCCGGCGTCACGGTCCTCGCGCTCGCGGCAACGCAGGCGGTCGTCGCATTCGTCGCCCTCGCCTACGACGTCGGTCTCGCCCAGGCGCGCCGCACACCGGAACCCGCCCACGAGCCGTTCCTGCCGCCGGAACCGACCCCTCCGGCGGACGCCGCACCGACCGCCGTGCTCGCCAGGACGGAGGTGCCGTCCGAGGCGGCCGAGACCACCCCGCTCCCGTCGCAGGCCGCGCCGACCACGACCGGGTCCGAGCCGAAAGCGGAGGGCACATGACCGCCAGCGCCCCTACCCCACCCCCCGGCCCACCCGAATCCGGCGGACCGCCACTGTCGGTGCGCGGCTGGCTCGTCGTGCTCACCGCGATCGCGGCGGTGCTGGCTGTGCTCGCCGGCGGCGGATGGCTGCTCAATCAGGCACTCGCCGACGACACCGGCACCGTCGCAGGCAGCGCGGCACCGGAGGAGCAGGGCGGGCTGTCCGGCGTTGACCTCGGCGATGGAAACGGTGTCGACTTCGGCGAGGACACCGAGACCGTCGCGGTCACGCCGACCGCGGTCCTGCCCACCTGCACGCCGCAGCCGCCCGCCGTCGACTCGACCGGACGCACCCACGCCTACGAGGCGGCGAACGTGGTGGACGGCGACGTCACCACCGCATGGCGCTGCAAGGGCACCCAGGGCCAGGTCCTCGCGATCAGCTTCCCCTGCACCGTGCAGTTGGCCACCGTCGGACTCGACCCGGGTCACGACAAGACCGATCCCGACGGCTCCGACCGGTTCGCGCAGAACCGCAAGGTCACGAAGGTGAAGTGGACGTTCGACGACGGCACCACCGTCGAACAGCGGCTCGAACCGCGTCGCGGCATCCTGACCGCCCCCGTCGACACCACCGCCCGCACCGCGACGCTCACCGTGCTCGAGACGATCGACGGTCAGCCGGTCACCAACCGCGCCGGCCAGCAGTCGGCACCGTTCAACGACGTCACCTCGATCAGCGAGATCCGGTTCACCGCCCGTGCCGGCGACGGCGGGGACGGCTGCATCGGCTGACGCGCCGGCGGTTTCGGGCGTGACGCACCGGTGTGGGACGTACGCTGACCAGATCGATGTCGGATGTCCGGGGGGTACGACATGCAGGCCACAACCATCGACGACGTGCTGTCCATCCTGTCCGGAATGGTCGAGACGACGAAGTCGCGGCGCGACCCGCTCGGGTACTTCGCAGCGCTGTACCGTCAGGTCACGATCGAGGTGAAGAAGGGGATCGACACCGGTCTGTTCGACGACGGGCCCCGCATGTCCCGATTCGACGCCCGGTTCGCCAACGCGTACTTCTCCGCTTACGACACCTTCGCCGCGGGTGGGCAGCCCAGCCGCGCCTGGCTTTTCGCATTCGAGCGCGCCGGGTCCGGGAACCAGATCATTCTGCAGAACCTCCTGCTGGGCATCAACGCGCACATCAACCTCGACCTCGCGGTGGTCGCGGGCACGACCTTCCGTGACACCGCACTGTCGGGTTTCCGCGCCGACTTCGACCGCCTGAACGACATTCTCGCGTCGCTCGTCCCGCAGGTGCGTGCAGTGGTCGAGACCTTCTCGCCACGCCTGGGCGAGCTGACACAGCTCGGTGGTGACAGCGCGGAGCTGGCCCTGCGGTTCAGCGTGGAGGCCGCCCGCGACGACGCATGGCGCGCCGCGACGGTGATCTCGATGACCCCGTCGGCGTTCGTGGGACCGGCGAGCGACGTACTCGACGGGAAGGCGAAGTTCCTCGGCAGGATCGTTGCCGACCAGCCCGAACCGGTCGCCACCGTGGTGCGGCACATTCGCGCCGCGGAAAGCACCGACGTCGCGGCGGTCATCACCGCACTCGACGCGATCGCGTAACCGTGACCGGCAACGCGGATCCGTCCCACTACGCGAAGCGGCCGCGCCTGGTCACGACCTCGCCGCGCAGCACCACCAGGTCGGGTTGCGCCAGCACCTCCGGCCCGGTGCGCGGATCCTGGTCGTAGACGACGAGATCGGCGGGTGCGCCGGGCTCGAGACCGGGATGACCGAGCCATGCGCGGGCGTCCCAGCACGCGGCGCCGAGCGCCGTCGTCGGGCCCAGCCCGACCGCGGACAGCGCGGCGACCTCGTCGGCGATCCGCCCGTGCCGGATGGAGCCGCCGGCGTCGGTGCCCGCGTAGATCGGGATCCCGGCATCGTGGGCGGCGCCGATCGTCGCACCGACCCGGGAGTGCAGGTCGCGCATGTGCGCCGCGTACACCGGGAACCGGGTCGCGGAGTCGGCGATCTCCGGGAACGTCGCGATGTTGATCAGGGTCGGCACCAGTGCGGTGCCGCGCTCGACCATCATCTCGATCGTGGACTCGGTCAGGCCGGTGCCGTGTTCGATGCAGTCGATACCCGCCTCGATCAGTCCGGGCAGCGCGTCCTCACCGAACACGTGCGCGGTCACCCGGGCACCTTCCCGGTGCGCCGCGGCGATCGCCTCCTTCAGGATCGCATCGCTCCAGAGCGGACGCAGGTCCCCGACCTCACGGTCGATCCAGTCGCCGACGAGCTTGACCCAGCCGTCGCCGCGCCGCGCCTGCTCGGCCACGGCATCCGGCAGCTGCGACTCGTCCTCGAGGTCGATCGGCAGCCCGCGGATGTACCGCTTGGCCATCGCCAGGTGCCTGCCGGCACGGATGATCCGTGGCAGGTCGCGGCGGTCGTCGAGGTGCCGCGTGTCGACCGGCGAGCCGGCATCGCGCACCAGCAGCACACCACGGTCACGCTCGGTCTCCGCCTGGGCGACCACTCCGTCGGCGTCCTCGTGTCCGCCGCCGTACCGGATGCCGATGTGACAGTGCGCGTCGACCAGCCCCGGGAGAATCCACCCGGTGTCGGTGAGCGGCCGGGCGCCGGGGATCGGGTCGGTGGAGAGGAGTCCGTCGTCGCCGATCCACAGTTCGACGTCCTGTTCGCCGGGCAGAGCCCGCCCGCGCAGCCGCAGCGCCATCGGCTAGTTCTTCGGCAGCTTGAGCTGGGACAGGTCCAGACCCTCGAGGCCGGGCGGCAACTCGTCGAGCCCCTTCGGCATCTTCGACAGGTCCATCCCGGCGGGCAGGCCCGGGAAGCCCCCGGCAGGCATACCGGGGAAACCGCCCCGTACCTTCGGTGGAGTCGGGCCGCGACCGCCCTTCTTGCCCTTCTTGCCCTTCTTGGAACGCTGGGTGCGGGCACCGGGCATGCCCATCCGGCCGGCCATCGCCGTCATCATCTTGCGGGCCTCGAAGAACCGGTCCACCAGCTGGTTGACGTCGGAGACCTTCACGCCGGAACCGTTCGCGATCCGCAGCCGGCGGGACGCGTTGATGATCTTCGGGTTGGCGCGCTCCTGCGGCGTCATGCCGCGGATGATCGCCTGGATCCGGTCGAGCTGCTTGTCGTCGACCTGCGCCAGCGCGTCCTTCATCTGCCCGGCACCGGGCAGCATGCCGAGCAGGTTGCCGATCGGCCCCATCTTGCGGACGGCCATCATCTGCTCGAGGAAGTCCTCGAGGGTCAGCTCACCGGACCCGATCTTCTGCGCCGCGGCCTCGGCCTGCTTGGCGTCGAAGACCTGCTCGGCCTGCTCGATCAGGGTGAGCACGTCGCCCATGCCGAGGATCCGGCTCGACATCCGGTCGGGGTGGAAGACGTCGAAGTCGTCGAGCTTCTCGCCGGTGGACGCGAACATGATCGGCTGGCCGGTGATCTCGCGGACGCTCAGCGCGGCACCACCGCGTGCGTCGCCGTCGAGCTTGGTCAGCACGACACCGTTGAACCCGACGCCGGACTGGAAGGCCTCGGCCGTGTGTACGGCGTCCTGACCGGTCATCGCGTCGAGGACGAACAGCACCTCGTCGGGCTGGACGGCGTCACGGATGCCCGCCGCCTGCGACATCAGTTCCTCGTCGATGCCGAGACGACCAGCGGTGTCGACGATGACGACGTCGTAGTGCTTGGCCCTCGCCTCCTCGACACCACGTCGTGCAACGTCGACCGGGTCGGCGGCGGACTGGCCGAGTTCGTTCTCACCGCCACCGATCGAGGTGCCGGGGTGCGGCGCGAAGACCGCGGCCCCGGCACGCTCGCCGACGATCTGGAGCTGGCTGACCGCGCCGGGACGCTGCAGGTCACACGCCACGAGCAGCGGGGTGTGCCCCTGCCCGGCGAGCCACTTCGCCAGCTTGCCGGCCAGGGTCGTCTTACCGGAACCCTGCAGACCGGCCAGCATGATCACCGTGGGCGGCGTCTTCGCGAACTGCAGTCGCCGCGTCTCGCCACCGAGGATCCCGACGAGCTCCTCGTTGACGATCTTGACGACCTGCTGCGCCGGGTTCAGTGCACCGGAGACCTCGGCGCCCTTCGCGCGCTCCTTGATCCGCGAGATGAAGGACCGGACCACCGGCAACGCGACATCGGCCTCGAGCAGGGCGAGCCGGATCTCCCTGCACGTGGCATCGATGTCGGCGCCGGACAGCCGGCCCTTGCCGCGCAGGTCCTTGAGAGCACCTGTCAACCTGTCGGAAAGGGATTCGAACACCGATCGGGCTCCTGGCTGGTCGTGGACCACGCGAAACGGTCTGGGCGTGGCTGAGGGAACGTTGCGCCCCAGCCTAGCCGCTTCCGGGCGCGCCCCCCTCCTCCCCGTCCTTCTTCGGCGGCGGTGGCGCGGGCACGACCTCGAGAATCGCCGCCTCGAGCTCCTCGCGCGTCACCCGGGAATCCGAGTGACCGAGGTTCAGGCAGAACGCGTCGACGACCGAGTTGCCGAGCGTTGCCACCTTCGCCCACCGCACGTCGGCGCCGTACCGCTCGAGAACGGTCGCCAGGCGGCACAGCAACCCGAGCCGGTCCTCGGTGCGCAGCTCCACGATCACCTGTCCGTCGACCGCCGTCTCGAACCAGATCAGGCGCGGCGGAGCCTGCGCGTACTGCACGGGGACTCCGGTGGACCCGAGTTCCAGCGCCGCCTCCTCCTTGGCGACGCGTTCCTTCTCCTCGAGCAACGCGATCAGATCGAGCTCACCCGCGGTGGCCCGGATCAGTTCCTGCCGCAGCAACCCGGCCTGCGGCGGCGCACCGAACCGCGGTGACACGGTGAACGAGTTCACCGCCGCTCCCCCGTGACTGCCCACGGACGCCGAGAGCACCCGCAGCGAGTGCAGGGCCAGCACACCGGCCGCGTCGGACAGCAGACCCGGCACGTCCGGAGCAATCACCGTCACCGTGTAGGTGTGCGGCCCCTCCGCGGGCGTGAGCATCACGTGCACGCCGCCCTCCGCGGCGAGCGCGGCGTGCTCCGGGTCGATCGGATCCGGCTCGGGCAGCGGTTCGCCCGCCATGACCAGCCGGCACCGGCGGACCAGTTCCCCGATCAGCGACGCCTTCCAGTCGCCCCACACTCCCGGACCCGTGGCCAGCGAATCCGCCTCGGCCAGCGTGTACAGCAGTTCCAGCAGGATCGAGTCGTGCCCGAGCGCGTCGGCGACCATCTGCACCGTCGCCGGGTCGTCGAGGTCCCGGCGCGTGGCGGTCTCCGGCAGCAGCAGGTGGTGCCGGACCATCGCGCTGAGCACCGCGACGTCCGACGGCCACAGTCCGAGCCGGTTGCCGATCTGGGTGGCCAGTTCGGCGCCCACGACGCTGTGATCGCCGCCGCGGCCCTTGCCGATGTCGTGCAGCAGCGCGCCCAGTACCAGCAGATCCGGTCGGGTGACGCGAGTGGTGAACGCGCTCACCTGGACCGCGGTCTCGACCAGGTGACGGTCGACGGTCCACGTGTGCACGGCGTCGCGCGGCGGCAGGTCGCGCACCGCACCCCACTCCGGCAGGAGCCGGCCCCACAGTCCGGTCCGGTCCAGCGCCTCGATCACCGCGGCCGTCCGCGGCCCCGACCCCAGCAGCACCAGCAGGTCGGCGAGGGCCTCCTTCGGCCACGGTTCCCGCAGCTCCGGCGCGCTGTCCGACAGCCTGCCCAGCGTCGACGACGACATCGGCATCCCGGTCTGCGCCGCGGCGGCGGCCACCCGCATGATCAGGCCCGGATCCTTCGTCGGCTTCGCGTCCCGCGCGAGCACCACCTCGCCGCCGTGCTGCACGACACCCTCGTCGAGCGGTCGCCGCACGGGTACCCGGCGCAGCCGGGACAGTCCGCGGCGCGGCAGACCGTTCGCGGCCGTCCGCAGCCCGACGTCGACCGAGTAGCTGATCGTGCGCGCCGAGTCGCTCAGGGTCCGGGCCAGGTCGAAGCGGTCGCCGATCCGGAGCGCGGCACCGATCTCGTCGGCGTCCTGGGCGCGCAGCTGATCACGCGCCCGCCCGGCGACCCGGTGCAGTTCGGTGCGGACATCGAGCAGCCTGTCGTGCGCGGACGCCATCCCGCCGCCCGGGGCGTCCGGTCCGAGACCGGCCGCGACATCGGCCACCTGGGCGATCGCCAACGCGTCGAGCAACTGCACGTCCCGCAGACCGCCGCGCCCGTTCTTGATGTCCGGCTCGGCCCGGTGTGCGATCTCACCGCTCCGCGACCAGCGGGCCCGAGTCATCTCGACCAGCTCGTCGAAACGCGCCCGGATCCCGGTCCGCCACTGCCTGCGCACCCCGCCGATCAACAGGTTCGTCAGTTCCGGGTCACCGGCGATGTGCCGGGCCTCGAGCAGCCCCATCGCGGCGGTCAGGTCGGTCGAGGCGACCTGCAGTGCCTGCGGCACCGTGCGCACACTGTGATCGAGCTTGATGTGCGCGTCCCACAGCGGATACCAGAGCCGATCCGCGACCTGCGAGACGACGTCGGGATCCATGTCGTCGTGCAGCAACAGCAGATCGAGATCCGAGTAGGGCAGCAGTTCACGACGGCCGAGTCCGCCCACCGCCACGATCGCGAATCCACTGTCGGGTTTGATGCCGAGTTCGGCTCCCTTGGTGGTCAACCAGAACTCGTTGAGATCGACCAGAGCCTGCCGCAGCGCCGGGGCATCGAGCCTGCGGGTGCGGGAACCGCCGTCCAACAATTGTTTCCGGGCACGGACCAGATCGTCGGCGGCGACGATGTTCTGCGAAGTGTGCATGTTCTTTCCCCCGGCGGCGGGCCGCTGAATTCCTGAAGCGGCGGGCCGCTGAATTCCTGTAGCGGCGGGCGGCTGAATTCCTGTAGCGGCGGGCGGCTGAATTCCTGAAGCGGCGGGCGGCTGATTCCCTGAATACGGGGGCGGCCCCGACCCCGCCGACACAGCGACGGGATCGGGGCCACCAGATCCGGACCCAGTCGGGTCAGAGCGCATCCGCACCCCGTTCGCCGGTGCGAACGCGGATGACGGACTCGACGGGGCTGACCCACACCTTGCCGTCACCGATCTTGCCGGTGCGGGCGGCCTCGACGATCACCTCGACGACCTTGTCCACGGCGCTGTCGTCGACGACGACCTCCACGCGGACCTTCGGCACGAAGTCGACCGAGTACTCGGCTCCCCGGTAGACCTCGGTGTGGCCCTTCTGACGGCCGTAGCCCTGGACCTCGCTGACGGTCATGCCCAGCACGCCCGCCTGTTCGAGTCCGGTCTTGACGTCCTCGAGAGTGAACGGCTTGACGATTGCGGTAATGAGCTTCATTGAATTCATGCCTCCCTGACGGACGTGCGCACCGGTGCCGAGTGTGCCGAACCCACCGACGACGCGCCGCCGAGCGCGGCGAAGTCGTAGGCGGTCTCAGCGTGCTCAGTATCGTCCAGGCCGCGGGCCTCGGCCTCGTCACTCACCCGCAGACCGATCGTGAACTTCACGATGAACGCGACGATGGTGGTTGCGACGAGCGAGTACAGGAGCACCGCTCCCGCACCGACCGCCTGACGCCACAGCTGGTCGAAGCCACCACCATAGAACAGGCCGTCGACTGCCGCGGGGGCCTCCGCCGTCGCGACGAAGCCGACCATGAGCGTGCCGACGATGCCGCCGACGAGGTGCACACCGACGACGTCGAGGGAGTCGTCGAAGCCGAAGCGGTACTTCAGTCCGACCGCGAGGGCGCAGAGCGCGCCGGCGACGACACCGATGGCGAGGGCGCCGACCACGTTGACCGAGGAGCAGGACGGCGTGATCGCGACGAGGCCCGCGACGATGCCGGACGCACCACCGAGGGTGGTGGCGTGACCGTCACGAATCCGCTCGACGAGCAGCCAGGCCAGCATCGCGGCGGCGGTGGCGATCAGGGTGGTGACGAACGCGGCGCCGGCGATGCCGTTGGAGCCGACCGCGGATCCGGCGTTGAAGCCGAACCAGCCGAACCACAGCAGCCCGGCACCGAGCATGACGAACGGCAGGTTGTGCGGGCGGAACGGGGTGGTCGGCCAACCGCGACGCTTGCCGAGGACGAGCGCGAGCACCAGGCCCGCGATACCGGCGTTGATGTGCACCGCGGTGCCGCCTGCGAAGTCGATCGCCTTGAGCTTGTTCGCGATCCATCCGCCGGTCTCGGCGGTGACGCCGTCGAACGAGAAGACCCAGTGCGCGACCGGGAAGTACACGATGGTTGCCCACAGTCCGGCGAACAGCAGCCACGGACCGAACCGGAGGCGGTCCGCGACGGCACCGGAGATCAGTGCGACCGTGATGATCGCGAACATCGCCTGGAAGGCGACGAACACGGTTGCCGGGATGGTGCCGACGAGCGGAATCGCGGCCGCCGCCCCCGTGTCGGCGTCCGCCAGGTAGGAGCCACCGAACAGACCCTTGAGTCCGAAGAACTGGAACGGGTCGCCGATCACACCGCCCTTGTCCTCACCGAAGGCGACCGAGTAACCGTAGAGCGCCCACAGCACGCCGACGACACCCATCGCGCCGACGCTCATCATGATCATGTTCAGGGCGTTCTTCGCGCGGACCATGCCGCCGTAGAAGAACGCCAGTCCGGGCGTCATCAGCAACACCAGCGCGGCGCTTGCCAGCATCCACGCGGTGTCACCGGCGTCCGGTGCTCCGATAGTCGGGAATTCCACCTTGTGCCTCCTCCTTCGTCACGTCGTCCGCTGCTCGCGGCTTTTTCGACTTGAAGAGAAGACTGCTCACTCGGTGTTTCTTCCGTGACGCTCCCGCGTTTCGCTCGAGTGAACGCATCCCGGCCATGTGTTGCATTCAGGTTTCACGACGAGAACCGCGCACAATCGGAGCCCGTGAGCCCCGGCCGGGCCTCAGCCGAGGAGCGCGTCGACGAACGCCTCCGGCTCGAACGGTGCCAGGTCGTCGGCGCCCTCGCCGAGCCCGACCAGCTTCACCGGGACACCGAGTTCGTGCTGGACCTGGAACACGATGCCGCCCTTGGCCGTGCCGTCGAGCTTGGTGAGCACCACTCCGGTGATGTCCACGACCTCGGCGAACACCCGGGCCTGCACGAGCCCGTTCTGCCCGATCGTCGCGTCGAGCACCAACAGCACCTCGTCCACCACGGCCCGCTTCTCCACCACCCGCTTGACCTTGCCGAGCTCGTCCATCAGACCCGACTTGGTGTGCAGGCGGCCGGCGGTGTCGACGATGACGACGTCGACACCGGTGTCGATGCCCTTGGTCACCGAGTCGAAGGCGATCGCGGCGGGATCGGCGCCCTCCTTGCCCCGGACGACCTCCGCACCCACCCGTTCCGCCCAGGTCTGCAGCTGGTCCGCCGCCGCGGCCCGGAAGGTGTCGGCGGCGCCGAGCAGCACCCGCCGTCCGTCCGCGACGAGCACCCGTGCGAGCTTGCCGGTGCTGGTGGTCTTGCCGGTCCCGTTGACCCCGACCACCAGCAGCACACCGGGCGTGGCGTCGTGGGGCAGCGCCCTGATCGACCGGTCCATCTCCGGGTGCAGGGCCTCGACCAGGACCTTGCGCAGCATCGCGCGGGCCTGCGCCTCGGTCGTGACCGTGCCCGCTGCGATCTCGGAGCGCAGCTTCCCGACGACCTCCTCGGTGACCGCGCTGCCGAGGTCGGCGATGATCAGGGTGTCCTCGATCTCCTCCCACGAGTCCTCGTCGAGGTCACCACCGCCGAGCAGACCGAGCAGGGACTTTCCGACCGCGTTCTGGGACCGCGCGAGCCGGCCCCGGAGCCGGTCGAGGCGCCCGGCGGTCGGGGCGATCTCCTCGACGACCGGGGCGGCCACCTCGGGTTCCGCGGCGACCGGCGCGGCGGCCGGCTCCTCGACCACCGGCTCCTCGACCACCGGCTCCTCGACGACCGGGATCTCGGCGGGTGCGGCCTCCTCGACCGGCGGCGCCGACTCCGCGACCGGCTCCGCGACGGCGGACTCCTCCGCAACCGGCTTCTCGACGACCGGCTCCTCGACGACCGGCTCCTCGACGACCGGGGCGGTCTCGGACACCGGTGCCTGCGGAGCCTGCTCGACGACGGGCGATTCGGCCGGAGCCTGCACGACCGGCTTCTCGACCTCGACCGGCTTCTCGACGAGGGGCTTCTCGACGATCTTCGGCTCGACCGGTTTCGGCGCCGGCGCGGGAGGCGCAGTCGTGGTCCCACCCTCGCTGAAGCTGAATCCGCCGGCTGACTTGTAGCCCCCGGATCGGTCCTTGGCCTCACCGAGCGCCTCGGGCTGGTCGGCCTTCGGCGTCAGGCTGACCTGCCGCTTCCGGTACAGCACCGTGCCGACGACGAGTGCGACGATGAGGACGGCCAGTACGGCGGCGATTGCGATCCATGCTCCGGTAGTCACCGGGACATACTCTCAGGCCGCAGCGATGCCGGGGAACCACGTCGAACCCCGCGCGTCGGATGTCCGAAGTACCACCGGTCGACGTGCCCACCCGGCGGCATCCCAGCCCCGACCGGACGGCGCCGTCCAGGCGCCGGTGCGCGTGCCCGGGCCGGGCTACTCCGCCGCCGTCTCGGGCAGCGCGAGGTCGTGTCCGCGCAGCCGCTGCGAGATGACCTGGGTGATGCCGTCACCGCGCATGCTCACGCCGTAGAGGGCGTCGGCGATCTCCATCGTGGGCTTCTGGTGGGTGATGACGATCAGTTGCGACCTCTCCCGCAACTGCTCGAACAGGCGGATCAGCCGACGCAGGTTGGTGTCGTCGAGTGCCGCTTCGACCTCGTCCATCACGTAGAACGGGGACGGCCGGGCCCGGAAGATCGCGACGAGCATCGCGACGGCGGTCAAGGACTTCTCGCCGCCCGAGAGCAGCGACAGCCGCTTGACCTTCTTGCCCGGTGGCCGCGCCTCGACCTCGATGCCGGTGGTGAGCATGTCGGTCGGGTCGGTGAGCACGAGCCTGCCCTCGCCGCCGGGGAACAGTGTCGCGAACACCTCGCCGAATTCGCGTTCCACATCGGCGTAGGCCTCGGTGAACACCTGCAGGATGCGGGCGTCGACGTCGGCGACGACGCCGAGCAGGTCCTTGCGGGCGGTCTTGACGTCCTCGAACTGGGTGGACAGGAAGTTGTACCGCTCCTCGAGCGCCGCGAACTCCTCGAGTGCGAGCGGGTTCACCTTGCCGAGCGTGGCGAGGTCCTTCTCGGCGCGTGTGGCCCGACGTTCCTGGGACGCCCGGTCGTACGGCATCGGGGTCGGAGCGACGACGGCCTCCCCGCGGTCGCGGGCCTGTTCGTACTCGGCGATCTCGAGCGCCGACGGCGGCAGTGGAACGTCCGGCCCGTACTCGGCGATCAGGTCGTCGAGGCCGATGCCGTGCTGCTCGGTGATCGCGGCCTCGAGCTGCTCGATCCGGGTCGCGGCCTGGGCGCGGGCGATCTCGTCGCGGTGCACGGTGTCGGTGAGTGTGGCGAGTTGCGCCGTGTACTCGCGGACCCGTTCCTTGACGATCTCGACCTGCTCGGTCCGTTCGGCGCGCTGCCGGGTGAGCTCGTCGCGGTGGGCGAGCGCCGAGGCGACGACGGTGTCCAGGTGCGCGGCGACCCGCGCGCCGGACTCGGCGACCGCCGCCGCCACGGCCGCGGCGTTCCTGCGCGCGGCCATCGCGCGCTGCGCCCTCGCCCGCGCCTCCCGCTCGGCGCGGGCCGCGCGGCGCAGCGAATCCGCCTTGCCGCGAACGGATTCCGCGCGTTCCTCGGCGGTGCGCAGCGTCAACCGGGCCTCGACCTCGACCGCGCGGACCTCGGCGAGCGCTGCTGCGGCGGCGTCCCGGTCGGTGCTGTCGGTGCCGGTGTCCTCCCCGTCCGACTGCTCCCGGCGGGCCAGCGCGAGCCGCTCCTCGAGCTCCCGCAACGCCGTCACGGCCTCCTCGCGTCCGCTCTCGGCGGCGGTTCGCTGGGCGGCGAGACGATCCGATTCGCCGTGGGCGGCCCGCGCGAGCTGCCCCAGCCTGCCGAGCTGCTCGTAGATGGCGGACATCGCCGCGTCCGACTCGTGCAGCGCCGCCAGTGCCTGCTCGGCCGTCTCGGTGCGGTCCGCCTGCTCGGCCAGCGCGCCGGCCAGCGCGGCGGCCAGCTCGTCGGAACGGCGCCGCGCGTCCGCGAGCGCGTCCCGTGACGCGTCGATCGCCGACTGCACCTCGAGCGTGGACGGTTTGCGGTCCGACCCCCCGACCAGCCAGCCGGCGCCGGCCAGGTGTCCGGCGCGGGTCACCGCCCGTGCCCGCGGACGCACCGCGACGACGGCGGCCGCCGTCGCGAGATCGTCGACGACCAGGACGGACCCGAGCAACGCGGTCAGCGCCGCGCGGAGCGCCTCGGGATGGTCGACCACGTCGAGAGCCTGCCGCGCGCCCGTCGGCACCGGGTCCGTGTCCGTGGGTTCGGGGGCGGCGCCCGCGACGACCAGCGCCGCTCGACCCCCGTCGGCCTCCTCCAGCGCCAAGAGCGCCTCGCGGGCGGCGTCGGCACTGTGCGCGGCGATCGCCTCGGCGGCAGGTCCGAGCGCGGCCGCGATCGCGGTCTCGTAGCCCGGTGTGATGCGCAGCTGACCGGCGAGCGGCCCGATCAGGCCGTCCCCGGTGTGGTGCTCGAGGAGCCAGGCCGCGCCGTCCTTCTGCTGCAGGCCGATCGCCAGCGCGTCGATCCGGGCGTGCAGCGACGCGACCTCCTGACCGGCCGCCCGTTCCGCGTTCTGCAGCTCGGTGACGCGGGCCGTGGCGGCGTCGAGGGCCGCCACGGACCGTTCGTGGTGCGAATCCAACCCGAGTTCCCCGGCGTCGAGGTCGTCGATCTTCTGCTGGACCGTCTCGAACTCGGCCTGGGCGGCGTCACCCCGAGCCCTGGCCTCGTCGATCGCCACCGTCAGCCGGGCCACCTCGGCGTCCACCGATTCGGCGCGGGTGCGCAGGGTGTCCACCTGACCGGCCAACCGTGCCAGGCCTTCTCTACGGTCGGCGACGGCACGGACCGCGGCCAGGTGCGCGCGCTCGGCGGCGGCCGCGGCTTCCTCGTACTCGGCGAGCTGTTCCTTCGCGGCGTCGAGGGTCGCCCGGGCGATCTCGACCGCCTCCTGCAGTTCTCGTTCCTCCGCGGCGACGCGGTCGGCCTGGGCCTCGAGGTGGTCCGGATCCTGGCCGCGGTGCTCGGCCGGCTCGCTGTCGAGGTGCCGGGCGCGTTCGCCGGCGATCCGGATCGTCGCACCCACCCGTTCGGCGAGCGCGGACAGCCGGAACCAGGTCTGGCCGGCGGCCTCGGCGCCCGGAGTCAGTCGCGCGAGAGCCTGCTCGTGGGCACCGAGTTCAGCCGACGCGACCTCCAGTTCGGCCTGCACCTGCTCGAACCGGGCCCGCACCATCGCCTCCGACTCGGCCTGCGATGCGAGTTCCGCGCGGCGGGTGACGAGGTCGTCTGCGGCCAGGCGCAGTCGCGCGTCCCGCAGGTCGGCCTGCACGGTCTGCGCCCGACGGGCCACCTCGGCCTGCCTGCCGAGTGGTTTGAGCTGGCGGCGCAGTTCCGCGGTCAGGTCCGTCAGGCGGGCCAGGTTGGCCTGCATCGAGTCCAGCTTGCGCACCGCCTTCTCCTTGCGTTTGCGGTGCTTGAGGACGCCCGCGGCCTCCTCGACGAAGGCGCGGCGGTCCTCGGGCCGGGATTCGAGGATCGCCGCCAGGCGGCCCTGCCCGACGATCACGTGCATCTCGCGGCCGATCCCGGAATCCGACAGCAGTTCCTGCACGTCCATCAGCCGGCAACTCGACCCGTTGATCTCGTACTCGCCGGCGCCGTCCCGGAACATCCGGCGGGTGATCGAGACCTCCGAGTACTCGATGGGCAGGGCGCCGTCGCTGTTGTCGATCGTCAACGTCACCTCGGCGCGACCCAACGCGGCGCGGCCGGCGGTACCGGCGAAGATGACGTCCTCCATCTTGCCGCCGCGCAACGCCTTTGCGCCCTGCTCGCCCATCACCCAGGTCAGGGCGTCGACGACATTCGACTTCCCCGAACCGTTGGGACCGACGACGCAGGTGATGCCGGGCTCGAACCGCAGAGTCGTGGCGGAGGCGAAGGACTTGAATCCCTTCAGCGTCAGACTCTTGAGGTGCACAGCGGTGAGGGTACGGGACCGCACCGACGGATTCGGCCAATGAAACGGTCACCCGACGCGTCGGTGACCGGGCACCACCCGGGCGATCGCGACCGCTACTGCTGCGCCGCCGACAGCGGCGCGCCCACCGTGAACCGCGCACCGAACGGGTCGGTGACGTTCGCGACCCGCCCGTACCGCATGTCGTGCGCGTCGTCCGCGGTGCCGCCGGCCGCGCGGGCCGCGGCGACGGCGGCGTCCGCGTCCTCGACCTGGAACAGCGTGCCCCACGACGACGCGGTCGCGGCCAGGTCGCCCATGATCCCGCCGATCTCGTGTCCGTCGGGCCTGCGCAGGAACGTGAAGTCGGCGTCGGGCATGTCGGGGTTGCCGTCGAGGGTGAAGTCGAACACCGCCGCGTAGAACTCACGGGCCGGGCCGGGATTCGGCGTCACCAGGTCGTTGCGCAGCAGCGTGCTCGCCTCGTTGACGAGTTCGCAGCCGACGTGCGCCGCGCCCTGCCACAATCCGAACTGCGCCCCGGACGGATCGCGGACGATCGCCATCCGGCCCTGATCGGCGATGTCCATCGGCTCGGTCAGGAGCGTTCCGCCCGCCGCCGTGGACCGTGCGAGAGTGGCGTCGACGTCGTCGGTGGCCAGGTAGACGTTCCACCAGCACTCGGTGGCGTCCGGATTCGGCATGATCGCCGCGACCTTCTTCCCCCTCAGCAGGCACATCGTGTAGCGCCCGAACTCCTCCGGACCGACGTCGAACTCCCATCCGAACACCGCCCCGTAGAACGACATCGCCTGTTCCAGATCGGGGATGCCGAGGTCGATCCACGTGGGTGTGCCCAGCGGCTGGTTGGTGGTGACCGCGCTCATCGCTTCTCCTCGGTCTCTGGCGGCGGACGCACTGCACTACCCTCCCCCGGGTGACCGAGGACGCGGCGGCCGCCGCACGACATTCCATGGATACCACCGGGAAGGGACTTCGAACAGGCGCCCTGACCCTGACGTCGAGCGTCGTGATCGGCGTGGCGTCGGCGGGGCCGGCGTACAGCATCGCCGCCACGCTGGGCCTCGTCGTCGCCGCGGTCGGACTGCAGGCGCCGGCCATCGCGGCGCTCGCGTTCGTCCCCGTGCTGCTCGCGGCATTCGGCTACCAGCAACTCAACCGCGCCGATCCGGACTGCGGGACGACGTTCGTGTGGGCGGCACGGGCGTTCGGGCCGTCCTGGGGGTGGATGAGCGGCTGGGCGATCGTGGTGGCGGACGTGCTGGTGATGGCCAGCATGGCCCAGGTCGCGGGTCAGTACACGTTCCTGCTGGTCGGCGCCGACGGCATCGGCCACGACCCCACACATGTCGCGGTGCTCGCGCTCGGCGTCGCGTACATGCTCGCGATGACGTGGCTGTGCTTCCGCGGCATCGAGATCTCGGCGCGCGTGCAGTCCGTGCTGTTGACCGTCGAGTTCGTCGCCCTGGTGGTGTTCGCGGCGGTGGCGCTCGTGCGGGTCTGGTCGGGCACCGCCGGAGACGCGGCCCTGACACCGCAGTGGAGCTGGTTCAACCCGCTCGAGATCGGCTCCTTCTCGACCTTCGTCAACGCGATGCTCCTGATGGTGTTCATCTACTGGGGCTGGGACTCTGTGATGTCGGTGAACGAGGAGACCGTCGACGCCCGGCGCACACCGGGGCGGTCGGCGGTGATCTCGACGATCGTGCTGGTCTCTCTGTACGTCCTGGTGACCCTCGCGGCGCAGTCGTTCGCCGGGGTCGGCGAGGAGGGCAACGGACTCGCGAATCCGGAGCACTTCGACGACTTCTTCGCCGCGCTCGGTACGGCGGTGTTCGGGGAGGGTCCGCTCGGGCAGATCCTCGTCCACGTGCTGCTGCTGATGATCCTGACGTCGGCGATCGCGTCGACGCAGACCACGATCCTGCCGACCGCCCGCACCACGCTGTCGATGGGCGTGTTCAAGGCGCTGCCCGAGTCCTTCGCGAAGGTCCATCCGCGGTTCCTGACCCCGACGGTGTCCACGCTGGCGATGGGCGGCGTGTCGGCCGCGCTGTACATCGCGTTCAACTTCGTCGCCGCGGGCGACCTGATCTACGACTCGGTGTCCGCCATCGGCATCGCGATCGGGTTCTACTACGGGATGACCGGACTCGCGTGTGCATGGTTGTACCGCGCCGCCCTGCGCGGGGGCGGACGTGCGCGGTGGATGCAGGTGGTACTCCCCCTCGCCGGCGGCGCGATGCTGCTGTTCGCGGCCGGGTGGACGGCCGTGACGTCGTTCGCCGCCGACTACGGCGAGACCCACTGGACGCTGCCGTTCGCTCCGCACTGGCAGATCGGCGGGGTGTTCCTGCTCGGCGTGGGTTCGATGCTGCTGGGATTCCCGCTGATGTGGTGGTGGCGACGCCGGGAGCCCGCGTACTTCGACGGCGACACCGTCACGCGCGGACTCCCCGACGCCGAGCTCGGCAGCTGACCGTCACCAGGCGTTCAGCGCGTTCAGGATCTGCGGACGGGCCTTCCACAACTCCGCCTCCCAGTACGGCCAGGAGTGGGTGCCCGCCGCGGGGAAACTGTAGGTCGCCGGGACGCCGAGGGTGTCCAACCGCACCTGGAACGCGCGGGAGTTGGCCAGCGCGAGCGCCTCGAGCGCCATCCCGTTCGCGGTGTTGTAGTAGTCGAGCACGCCCTGCGGGTGGTCGTACGGCCCGGTCAGCCCACTGGACGCCGAGACGTACAGCGACAGTCCCCGCAGTTGCGGAGCGAACACGAACGGGTCGTTGCGCAGCCAGGACTGGCCCCACGGCGGACCCCACATCGAGTCGACGTTGAAGCGGCCGGCGTCGAGCATCGCGACGCGGATCGCCTCACGCATGCCCGGCGCGGAGATGTTCAGGTAACCCGAGAGCGAACCGGCGAACGTGAACTGGTCCCGGTGGTAGGCAGCCAGGGTCAGGGCCGCCGAACCGCCCATCGACAGACCGAGCACACCGTTGTCGGTGCGCGACACGCCGCGGGTCGCGAGGTAGTCGGGGAGTTCCTTGGTCAGGAAGGTCTCCCACCGGTACGTGACGTCCTGGCCGTTGAAGTTCGACGGGGACATCCAGTCGCTGTAGAAGGAGGATTCGCCACCGACCGGCATCACGAGCGTGACGTTGTCGTTGGCGTACTGCGCGAGCGCGTTGGTCTCGTGAGACCAGGCGTTGTAGTCGTCGCGGGCCCGCATCCCGTCGAGCAGGTATAGGGCCGCGCTGCCGCCGCGCGCGGCCCACTGGATCTGGACCTTGATCGGACCCATCGACGAGGGCACCCACACCTCTTCGTACCCACCCGCCGGTGCCCGGTGCGTGATCGGGGCGGCACCCGCGACCGCACCCCCCGCGGTACCCGCGACGACCGCCGTCGCCGACAGTGCGCGCACGCCGCGCCCCACCCGACCGGACAATGCTGCTCTGAACATGAACGAACGCCTTCCCCCGGTGCCGAACATCCGGTCAACCGACGGCGCCTCACCCCCGTGAGGACACCGACCGAACCATCCGATGATCGACCCGCAATGGTGTGTGTTTCCCCGACACCATCGGTCAGTGTTACAGATGGGGCAGGTGTTCCGCATCAGTGCAGGTGGGGCGCACGGGACGTCGTCACCGATCGCGGCTCGCGACCGTCACAGGATCGCGACCGCGACCGTCACAGGATCGCGACCGCGACGACGAGCCCCAGCGCGACGTGCGCTGCCGCGACCACGAGCACCTCGGGAGTGAACCGGTCCCGGACGAGGACCTCACCGATGTCGATCGCGGTCACGAGCTCCACGAGACGCACCGAGATCACCTGCGCGGCGATGCCGACGAGCCCGAACACCCCGCTGTAGATCAGACCCTCCACGAGCCGACCGGACGACGCGTAGATCGCGAGCACGACGATCAGCGCCATGCTCACCATCCCCGACGCGGTGACGACGGCAGCGTTCGGCCGGCCCTCCCGCACCAGGGTGCGCAGATGTCCGGGGGTCGTCCAGTCGATCGCGAAGAACCCCAGGACCATCAGGGCCAGGCCGAGGATCGCGTACAGCACGATCGCCGACACCCCGCGGCCGAGGGTGTTCCAGTAGTCGCTGCCGAGGGCTACCACCGCAGTGGTCATCGAGTGCTCCGTTCGTCGGGCCGGATGGGCCGGGCCGTGGGTGGTGGGGCGGTCTACGCCTGAGGAATGCGGTGCGGCACGAACGCCGCGCCGTCGTCGGTGACCAGGCCTGCGGTCTCCCGAATACCGAGACCCGCGGATTCGTCACCGACGATCCACGCCCCGAGCGCCGGCCGCATGCCGTCGAATTCGGGGAGTGGGTCGAGCAATTGATACACGAAACCCTCCTCCCCGTAGATGCCGCCGGTGCTGGTGTCCATGCCGGCGCCGACGATGGAGACATTGGCGCCCTCACGGCCGAGCTTCGGCTTGCGGACGTACTCGGTGAGTTCGTGCGGATCGTCGAGATACGCGGGGAGCAGGTTCGGGTGTCCGGGGTACATCTCCCACAACACCGCGAGGATGGCCTTGTTGCTCAGGATCGCCTTCCACAGCGGCTCGATCCACAGCGTCTGCGGTAGCAGTTCGACTGCGCGCCTTCCGAATTCGTCGTCGAGCGCCCACTCCCACGGGTACAGCTTGAACAGCGAGGAGATCGGCGCCTCCTCCAGGTCGACGAACCGGTGCAGGTCGAAGTCGAACCCGATCTCCTCGATCGCGAGGGCGACGGTGTCCAGCCCGGCCTCGGCGGCGCACTCCTGCATGTACGCGACGGTGACGTTGTCCTCACCGCTCAGGTCGGCACTCGACCACGTCAGGTGCAGTTCCGCACTGGGCAGTTGGGCACGGATCTCGGCCCACCGCGCGACCAGCTTCTCGTGCAGTGAGTTCCACTGGTCGTCGCCCGGGTGGGTGTCGGTGAGCCAGTGCCACTGCAGGATCGACGCCTCCAGCAGCGTCGTCGGGGTGTCCGCGTTGTACTCGAGCAGTTTCGCGGGCCGGCGTGCGTCGTAGCGCAGGTCGAAACGCCCGTACACGTGCGGGTCGCCGCGACGCCACGACTGCGCGATCGGCTCCCACGTCCACTCGGGCAACCCGAAGTCGCGGTAGCGCTCGGTGAGGATGACGTGCTCGACGGCGTTCAGGCACATCGAGTGCAGCAGTTCGACGTCCGCCTCGAGAGCGAGGACCTCGTCCATCTCGAACTCGTAGTGCACGGACTCGTCCCAGTACGGCCGGGCGCCACCGTCGGTTCCTCGCGCCGGCGTGCCGAACACCATGCCCTGGGCGGCCACGATCTCCTGCCAGCCCGGACGCGGGGTGCTCCGAAGTCGTCTCATCAGGGCATACCTCCTGATCTCACTCGGGGATGGGGAGGCACGGCCTAGGTCCCGCTGCTTCCGGAGATCTTGGAGCCGAAGCCGCCGCGCTGAATCGTGACGCCGGACTTGGTCTTGACGGTCGTCCCCTTCGGGGTGACGACGGTGCCGCCGGACACCTTGGTACCCACGCCGCCGTTGCTTCCGCCGTAGTAGTAGCGGTAGGACGATCCGGCGTAGATGAACATGCCGCCGGCGCCGGGGGTGCCCGAGGTGCAGTACGAGTCGTCGACCACGACCTCCGTCTCGGGGTCGATGCACGTGGCCTCGACCTCGTCGGAGGACAGCACCGAGTATCCGAGCGCGACGAGTCCGACGACGCCGACGACGGCGACACCGCCGATCATCGCCCGGCGGCGGGTCCGGCGCTTGGCTTCCTCCTTCGCGGCCTGCTCGGCGGCGATCCGCTCCTGCTCCGCGCGGGCACGGCGCGCCTTGTCCCGGGCGCGGGCCTCCCCCACCGTGGGGGGCCGCGGTGTCGTGGCGCCGGGTTCCTGGCGACGGATGCGTCCGGCCTGCGGATCCGCTCCGGGTTCTCCCGCCGCGCCGCTGTTCGGATCCCCGCTGTTCGGCGTGTCCTCCGGCCCCATGGCGTCGTCCGGTCCCATGGACCCATCCCCCTCGTGCGTCGGCATCGTTGTCAGACCCTAAGGCACCCACCCACCCCGGCGCGCCGTCGGCCTCCCGCATCCCCGGCTGAAGGCCCCCTTCATCTCGACCAACCGCACGAAGGCGGCCCTCAGCCGGAGGGGCGCGGGTTCACACACACCGGCGCCGGTTGGCGGAGGCTCTTGCCGGACGCCGGATGCCCGTTGCCGGACGCAGGTGGTCAGCGCTCGACGAATCCGACGAGACCACCGGCCGCGTCGGACCAGCTCTCGACGACGAGGTCGACGGTGCCGGGTGTCGAACCGGACCGCAGCAGATCGAGCAGTCGCTCGCACTGGTGGCGGGGGCCCTCCGCGATGACGAGCACCCGGCCGTCGGGGCGGTTCGTCGCATGCCCGATCAGGCCCAGTTCCAGTGCGCGCGAGCGCGTCCACCACCGAAATCCGACACCCTGCACGGTGCCGTGCACCCACGCTGTCAGTCGAACCTGCTCGGTGCTCACCACGGCGCCTATGAGATCACGAATCCGTCTCGATCGAAAGTTCCACGACGGTGCCGGTTTTGAGGGTGCGGCCCACGGTGCACACCTTGTCGACCGACTTCTCCACGACGGTCAGCAGGCGACCCCGGGCCTCGGGGTCGAGTTCGCTGAGGTCGAGTTCGAGCACCTCCTGCAGGAGGGGGTAGACCTCGTTCTCACGGTCGGCGGCGCCGGAGACACGCACCGTCGCGTCGTAGTTGTCGCCGAGACGGCGCGAGAGCGGCAGGTCCGAGCTCATCCCGGTGCACGCGGCGAGCGCGATCTTGAGCAGTTCGCCGGGTGTGAACACGCCGTCCACCGACTCCGACCCGATCAGTACCTCCGCGCCGCGCGAGCTGCGGCCGGTGTAGCGGCGGGTGCCGGTGCGCTCGACCCACAGTTCGGTCGCGGCGGGAGCGTTCTCGGAGGTCTGTTCAGCCATGGCCCAATCCTGCCATCACCCGGTGACCTCGGAACACGTGCGTCCGGTCACTCCTGGAAGCGGTACCCCATGCCCGCCTCGGTGATCAGGTACCGGGGCTTGGACGGGTCGTCCTCGAGTTTGCGGCGCAGTTGCGCGAGATACACGCGGAGGTAATGCGTTTCGGTGGCGTAGGCCGGACCCCACACCTCGCGCAGCAGTTCCTTCTGCCCGACCAGCTTGCCCTTGTTCCGGACCAGCATCTCGAGCATGCCCCACTCGGTGGGGGTCAGGTGCACCTCCGCGTCACCCCGGACCACCCGCTTCGCGGCGAGGTCGACGGTGAACGCATCGGTCACGACCACCGGGTCCGCGGTGTCGGACGCGGCGGCACCGCGGCGCACCGCGGCCCGCAGCCGGGCCAGGAACTCGTCCATCCCGAACGGTTTGGTGACGTAGTCGTCGGCGCCGGCGTCGAGGGCGGCGACCTTGTCCGCCGAATCGGTGCGGGCGGACAGCACGATCACCGGCGCCGTCGACCAACCACGCAGTCCGGCAAGCACTTCGATACCGTCCATGTCGGGCAGGCCGAGATCGAGCACGATCACCTCGGGGCTGCGCTCGGCCGCCGCTCGCAACGCGGCGGCACCGCTGCTCGCCGTGGTCACCTCGTATCCCCGCACACTGAGGTTGATGCGCAACGCGCGCAGGATCTGCGGTTCGTCGTCGATCACCAGTATTCGAGTCACTCAGCCAGCCTTTCCGATTCCCGCGAGATCCACCACCATCGTCAGCCCACCGCCGGGAGTGTCGGTGGCGGTGACGGTGCCGCCCATCGCCTCGACGAAGCCGCGCACCACGGACAATCCGAGTCCGACACCGCTGGTGGTGTCCCGGTCGCCGAGTCGCTGGAACGAGTCGAACATCTGCTCCTCGGCGCCGCGGGCGATTCCCGGGCCGGAGTCCGCGACGGTGAGGAGCACCCGGTCCTTGACCGCTCCCGCCCCGATGCGCACCACACCGTCCGGCGCGTACCGCAGGGCGTTGTCCACCAGGTTCGCCACCACACGTTCGAGCAGTCCGCTGTCCGCCATGACAGCGTGCCCGCCGACATCGACCCGCACCCGGTCGCGCACCGTCCGCGCTGGCCCCGTCCCGACCCCGACGAGTGCCCGATGCACCACCTCGTCGAGGTACACCGGCCGCAGTGTCGGCCGCACGACACCGGCCGCGAGCCGCGACGAGTCGAGCAGGTTCCCGACCAGGTTCGTCAACTGGTCGGTCGACTCCTCCACCGTGGCAAGCAGTTCCGCGGTGTCCTCGGGCGAGAACTCGACGTCGTCGCTGCGCAGGCTCGACACGGCGAACTTCACCGCGGCCAGGGGCGTGCGCAGGTCGTGGCTGACCGCGGACAGCAGGGCCCGCCGCAGCCGGTCGGCCTCGGCCAGAGCCCGCGCCTGCATGGCCTCCGCCGCCAACTCCTCCTGGCGGATCAGCCCGACGGCCTGGTTCGCGACGGCCGTGAGCACCCGACGATCCGTGCCCGCGACCTCGGGTCCCCGCAACGCCAGGGCGTACTCCCCCGCCTCGCACACGGTGTCGGCGTCACCCGGGGTGGCGGGCGCGTCGTCGCCCACCGCACTGACCATGCCCCCGGTTCGGTGGATCACGGAGACCGCCTGCTGTCCGTAGGTTTCCCGCACCCTGTCGAGGAGCGCGGGCAGGTCGGCACCCCGGAGCACCGACCCGGCGAACAGTGCGAGGAGTTCGGCCTCCTGGGACGCCCGGCGGGCCTCGCGGGCACGTTTGGCGGCCTCGTCGACGAGGACCGCGACGGCGACGGCGATCACCAGCAGCACGACGGTGGTGATGAAGTTGTCGGGTTCGGCGATCGTGAAGCTGCGCAGCGGCGGGGTGAAGAAGTAGTTGAGCAGCAACCCGGAGATCAGTGCGGACAGGGCCGCCGGCGCGACGCCCCCGAGCAGCGCGACCATCAGGACGACGATGAAGAACAGTGCGTTCTCCCCGCCGACGTCGTACCGGGCGTTGACGGCCCACATGATCAGCGCGGCCAGTGAGGGTACGAGCACCGCCGCCACCCAGGACAGCGCGCGGCGGGGCCGCGACCCGGACGGCAGCCAGCGCCGGGACACGGCGACTTCCCCGTGGGTGACCATGTGGACGTCGATGCCGCCGGACTGCCGGACGACCGTGGCCCCGATCCCCTCGTCCAGGATCCGCGCCCACCGGGACCTCCGCGACGTCCCGAGCACCAGTTGCGTCGCGTTCGCGGAGCGCGCGAAGTCGAGCAACGTCGCCGGGACGTCGTCGCCGACGACACTGTGCAGGGTGGCGCCGATGCCGGCCGCGAGGGTGCGCACCTTCCCCATCTCGGGCGCGGACACTCCGGCCAGCCCGTCGCCGCGCACCACGTGCACGATCATCAGCTCGGCGCTGGCCTTCGACGCGATGCGGCTCGCCCGCCGGATCAGGGTCTCGGACTCCGGCCCGCCGGTGACGGCGACGACGATCCGTTCCCGCGCTTCCCAGGTGTCGGTGATCGCGTTCTCGGCGCGGTACTTCGCGAGCGCGGCGTCGACCTGGTCGGCAACCCACAGCAACGCCAGTTCCCGCAGCGCGGTGAGGTTCCCGCGCCGGAAGTAGTTGCCCAGCGCCGCGTCGACCTTGTCGGCGGCGTACACGTTTCCGTGGGAGAGTCTGCGCCGCAGTGCTTCCGGGGTGATGTCGACGAGCTCGACCTGGGCGGCGCCGCGGACCACCGCGTCCGGCAGGGTTTCCCGCTGCGTCACCCCGGTGATCTGCTGCACCACGTCGTTCAGCGATTCGAGATGCTGGACGTTGACCGTGGACAGCACGTCGATTCCGGCGACGAGGATCTCCTCGACGTCCTGCCAGCGTTTCTCGTTGCGGCTGCCCGGCGTGTTCGTGTGGGCGAGTTCGTCGACGAGGACGAGCGCCGGCCGCCTCCGCAGGACCGCGTCGACGTCCAGCTCCCCCATCCGGGTACCCCGGTACTCGACGATCTTCGGCGGGATCACCTCGAGGTCCCCGATCTGCGCGGCGGTGCGGGCGCGGCCGTGGGTGTCCACCACGGCCGCGACCACATCGGTGCCCCGCTCGCGGCGCCGGTGCGCCTCGCCGAGCATGGCGTAGGTCTTGCCGACGCCCGGCGCGGCGCCCAGGTAGATGCGCAGCTCGCCACGTTTCCGGGCGGTGTCGCTGCCGCTCACCGCGGGTCGCGGCGTGGACTCGGTACCACTCACATCGTCATCATCCACCCGTGGTCACACAAACCGGTGCCGTCAGTCCGAGCGCGAGGTCGAGTTCGAGCACGTTCACCCGCTCCTCACCGAGGAATCCGAGCTGGCGGCCTTCGGTGTGCTCGTCGACCAGGGCCCGTACCCTCTCCTCGCTCAACCCGGTGACCTGGGCGACGCGAGGCACCTGCAGCCGCGCGTATGCGGGGCTGATGTGCGGGTCGATGCCGGACCCGGACCCGGTCAGCGCGTCGACTGGCACCTGGTCCGGTGACACGCCCTCGCGCTCGGCGATCGCGGTCCGACGGGCCAGGACGAAGCCGGCGACGACGTCGCTGCTCGGTCCCTGGTTGGTGGGCAGCGCGACGGCCGGATCACCGGTCGCGAACGGGTCGTCGTCGGACACCGACCCGGTCTGCCGGGCGTGGAAGAACGGGTCCGGTGCGCCCGCGGCCACCCGGGGGTCGACGCCCACCCACCGGCTGCCGACCACGCACCCGTTGGTGTCCCGGACGGGAGAGCCCTCCGCGGAGCCGGAGGAGATCCGTCCGATCCCCCACACGGCGGCGGGATACAGGACGCCCAGGACCGCGGTCAGCGCGAGCAGGACCATCAGCCCGGCGCCGATCTGACGGAGAAATCCGATCGTGAATCGCATGTCCCTCACCCGATCCCGGGAACCAGCCGGACGACGAGGTCGATCAGCCAGATCCCGACGAACGGCGTGATCACCCCACCGAGTCCGTACACCAACAGGTTCCGCCCCAACAGCGTCGAGGCGGTCGACGGCCGGTAGCGGACCCCCTTGAGCGCCAGAGGGATCAACGCCACGATCACGAGTGCGTTGAACACCACCGCCGACACGATCGCCGACTCCGGCGTCGCCAGGCGCATGATGTTCAGGGAGTCCAGCTGCGGATAGATCACGCTGAACAGGGCAGGCAGGATCGCGAAGTACTTCGCCAGATCGTTGGCCAGCGAGAACGTGGTCAAGGCCCCGCGCGTGATCAGCAGTTGCTTGCCTATCTCCACGACCTCGATCAGCTTCGTCGGGTCCGAGTCGAGGTCCACCATGTTCCCCGCCTCCTTCGCGGCGGAGGTTCCGGTGTTCATCGCGACCCCGACGTCGGCCTGCGCGAGCGCCGGAGCGTCGTTGGTGCCGTCCCCGGTCATCGCGACCAGCCGCCCGCCGGCCTGCTCCCTTCGGATCAGGGCGAGCTTGTCCTCCGGGGTGGCCTCTGCCATGTAGTCGTCCACCCCGGCCTCCGCGGCGATCGCCTTGGCCGTCAACGGGTTGTCGCCGGTCACCATCACCGTTCGGATGCCCATCGCGCGCAACTCCGCGAACCGCTGCGCGATCCCGGGTTTCACGACGTCGGAGAGCCGGATCACGCCGAGAATCCGCACCCTGTCCGGCGAGGCCTCGGCCACCACGAGCGGAGTGCCACCCAGCGCGGCGATCTCGTTCACGGTGTCCGTCACCGCGGCATCGGCGGACCCACCCCGTGGGCTCACCCAGCCGAGGACGGCATCGCCGGCACCCTTGCGAATCTGCCGGACCTGATCGGCGTCGCCCCGCATGTCGAGCCCGCTCATCCGCGTCTGCGCGGTGAACAGGACGAACTCGGCTGACTTCTCCGCGTCACTCGGGTCGGTGGAGAGCCCGAATTCGGCGGCGCACAGCTCGATGATGCTGCGTCCCTCGGGCGTCCCGTCCGCGAGGCTCGACAGTCGCGCCGCGGCCGCGAGTTCCGCGGCGTCGACGCCCGGCGCCGGATACAGCGCGGTGGCCCGGCGGTTGCCGAAGGTGATGGTGCCGGTCTTGTCCATCAGCAGGGTGTCGATGTCGCCGGCGGCCTCGACCGCGCGGCCGGACATGGCCAGCACGTTGCGCTGCACCAACCGGTCCATGCCCGCGATCCCGATCGCCGAGAGCAATGCGCCGATCGTGGTGGGGATCAGGCACACCAGCAGCGCGATCAGCTTGATCGGGTCCTGCTCGTGGCCCGCGTACAGGCCCATCGGCCCGATGGCGACCACGGCGAGCAGGAAGATGACGGTCAGCGACGCGAGCAGGATGTTCAGCGCGATCTCGTTCGGCGTCTTGCGCCGCGACGCGCCCTCGACGAGCGCGATCATCCGGTCCACGAACGACTGCCCCGGCGCCGTGGAGATCTCGACGACGATCCGGTCCGAGAGCACGACGGTGCCGCCGGTGACCGCACACCGGTCGCCGCCGGATTCGCGGACCACGGGCGCGGATTCGCCGGTGATCGCGGACTCGTCGACGGTGGCGATGCCCTCCACCACGTCGCCGTCGCCGGGGATCACCTCACCCGCGGTGACCACGACCCGGTCCCCCACGGACAGCTCGGTGCTCGGCACGACCTCGGTGCCACCGGAGGCGGTGATCCGGTGGGCGATGGTGTCCTGCTTGACCTTTCGCAGGCTCGCGGCCTGAGCCTTGCCGCGGCCCTCGGCGACGGATTCGGCGAGGTTCGCGAACAGCACGGTGAACCACAACCACGCGGCCACCAGCCAGGCGAACACCGACGGATCGGCGAGCGCCGTCACCGTCGTCACCACCGACCCGACGAACACCACGAACACGACCGGGTTGCGCATCTGGTGGCGAGGGTCGAGTTTGCGGACCGCGCCCGGCAGCGCGGTCACCATCTGCCGGGGATCGAACAGGCCGGCCTCGACCGGCTTCGCCCGCGCCCCGTCGTCGGGGTCGGGGACCGTCCGGGGACGGTCCCGGGTGTGCACGCTCATGAGAGAGCCTCCGCTATCGGGCCCAGTGCGAGGGCCGGGAAGAAGGTGAGTGCCGCCACCAGAACGACGGTGCCGGTGAGCAGTCCGGCGAACATCGGTCCGGCGGTGGGCAGGGTGCCCGCGTTGGGTTCGGAACGCCGCTGCGAGGCAAGCGATCCGGCGAGGGCGAGGACGAACAGGATCGGAAGGAACCGGCCGAGCAGCATGCACACGCCGAGCGAGGTCTGGAACCAGTCGCTGGTCACGGTGAGGCCGCCGAAGGCGCTGCCGTTGTTGTTCGACGCCGACGCGTACGCGTAGAGCACTTCGGTGAAGCCGTGGATCGCCTGCGGGGTGCCCGGATCGCCCGAGTTGCCGAGGTGTCCGATCGTCGAACCGAGGATCACGGTGATCGAGGTGCCGATCAGCACCAGCGCGGGCATCACCAGCACCGACAGCGCGGCGAGGGTGATCTCCCGCCGACCGAGCTTCTTGCCGAGGTACTCGGGGGTGCGGCCGACGAGCAGGCCCCCGACGAACACGGCGATGATCGCGAGGACGAGGATGCCGTACAGCCCGGTGCCGACGCCGCCGGGGGCGATCTCGCCGAGCAGCATGTTCAGCAGCACCGCGCCGCCACCGAGCGGCGACATGCTGTCGTGCACGGAGTTGACCGCGCCGGTGGAGGTACCGGTCGTGGCGACCGCGAACAGGGCGCTGCCGGGGATGCCGAACCGGACCTCCTTGCCCTCCATCATCGCGCCGGCCGCGGTGGCCGCCGCACCGCGCGTGCCGGACTCGGCGGCGAGCGTCACCGCGAGCAGTCCGCCGAACAGCACTCCCATCACCGCGAGCAGGGTCAGGCCCTGCCTGTGGTCCCGGACCGTCGTGCCGAAGGTCCGGGTCAGGCAGACGGGGACGAGCAGGATCGCGATGATCTCGACGATGTTGGTGATCGGGGTGGGGTTCTCGAACGGATGCGCGGAGTTCGCGGCGAGGATGCCGCCACCGTTGGTGCCGAGTTCCTTGATCGCCTCCTGCGACGCGACCGGAGCGAGGGCGTTGGTGACGACGGTGCCGTCCAGGCCGGTGGAGTCGAATCCGGTTCGGAAGGACTGGATCACGCCCTGGCTCAGCAGGATCAGCGCGATCACGAACGAGAGCGGCAACAGAATTCGCAGGCAACCCCGGGTCAGGTCGACCCAGAAGTTGCCGATCTCGCCGCCCCGCGAGACGCGGACGAAGCCGCGGATCAACGCGACCGCGACCGCCAGGCCGACCGCCGCGGACACGAAGTTCTGCACCGCGAGCCCGAGCGGCTGGGTGAGGTTGCTCATCGTCGTCTCGGGTGCGTACGACTGCCAGTTGGTGTTCGTCACGAAGGAGGCCGCGGTGTTGAACGCGACCGCCGGACTCACCCCGGAGAGCCCGCCACCGAGCGGCAGCACGCCCTGGACGCGCTGCAGGACGTACAGCAGCAGCACTCCGGCGGAGGAGAAGCCGAGCAGCGAACCGGCGTAGCCGTACCAGGTCTGCTCGGCGCGGGCGTCGATCCGGCAGAGCCGGTACAGCACCCGCTCGATCCGCAGATCGCGGGACCCGCCGCCGGTGTCGTACACCTTCGCCATGTAGTCGCCGAGGGGAACGTACGCGATCGCGAGGACGAACACCACGAACGCGATCTGCAGCCCCGCTGCGAGCGCGGAATTCATCGATCAGAACCTCTCGGGGTCGACGAGCGCGACCAGCAGATAGACCACCAGGGCCGCCGCGAGCACGATCAACACCACGCTCGCAGCGCCGCTCGCGGTCATCGGACCTTCTTCGTCCGCAGGGCGCGCAGCACCCCCGAACACAGGGCGAACGTCCCGATGAGCACCGTCACGTAGGCCAGATCAGCCATCACGTATTCCTTTTCACACTGCCTGCGGCCCGCCGTCGCTCGGCGAGCCCGGCCCGTTCCGGGCCACACTGCACAGTGCTCCCCCGATTGGCTTCGGTGACCGTCCTTTACGACTCGCTGACGACACCACCTGGGCCGTTGACGCGATCTTTACGGCCTGTGAGTCCTTTCGGCCCGCCTGCGGGCCGAAAGGACTCACAGGCGGCGCAGCCGCCCCACCGAGGCCGGCTCCGGGACATCGGCCTCGACCCAGGGTGCACGTTCGGGTTCACCCGCCACGGTCCGCACGGGTACCACGCCCGCCCAGACCCGCGGGTCCGCGTCACCCTCGCTCGGGGGCCCGGAGCGCACCTTGACAGTCCACTGGCCGTCGTCGATCGGCAGCGCGACGGCGACAGTCGCCGCGAGCTCCTTGCGCGTCGGGACCCGGACCTCGGCGCTGCGGCCGGGGATCAGCGCGTCCGACAACGCGACGAGTGCGCGCTCCGCCTCGGCGCCGGTGATCGTCTCCAGGTAACCGCGGACCACCGCGGAACGATAATTGGCCGACGAGTCGAAGAGGTTGTCGGCCAGCACGATTCCGTCGAGGACACTGACACAGAGCGACGCGGGTGCCCCCGCCGCGACGTGCCGCAACGCACCCGCGCCGGTCGACCCGTGCAGCAGGATCCGGCCGCCGGACCGCGCGTAGAGGATCGGCACCGCCCACGGCAGTCCGTCGACGACGGTGGCGAGTGTCCCCACGACGCAGGCGTCGAGTACCGCGTCGAGGTCGGCGCGACGCTCACGGGATCGCTCGGACAGGCGGTGGACACGGCTCAGGTCGGGTGAGGAACTCATACCGTTCACCCTCTCGCCATACCGGTTCCGAAACCAGATCCACTTCTGCCGAGAACTGTGGACCAGTATGGTGGTGGCGTGGCCCGCACCGCAGCCGTGTCGACCGTCCACCTGCAGCTGACCGACTCCGACGAGCCGCTCCGGCACCGCATCGCCGGGGCCGTCATCGCTGCGCTGCGGTCCGGAGCGCTCGGCCCCGGCGACGTTCTCCCGTCGAGCCGGGCACTCGCCGCCGCGCTCGCGGTGTCGCGTACAGCGGTCGTCGATGCGTACGACGAGCTGTCCGCCGCCGGATTCGTCGAGGCCCGGCCCGGATCCGGTACGCGTGTCGCGCCGGGCGCGGCCACCGCAGCCCGCGCCGGGGTCACCGCCCACGTGACCGCGACGGCGAACGCACCGGCGCCTGCCCCGAGGCCGGATCCCGGTTCCCGAGAACTCGATCTGACTCCCGGACTGCCCGACACCGGGCTCATCTCGAGCCGCGACTGGCGATCGGCGTGGCGCACGGCCGCCGCCGGCCCGGTCCCCCACGCCGTGCCGGGACCGAGCGCGCACCCCCGACTCCGGGAAGTTCTCTCGACGCACCTGCGCCGGACCCGCGGCGTGATCGTGAGCGCGGACGAGATCGTCGTGGTACCCGGAGTCGCCTCGGCACTGCGGATCCTCGTCGCCGCGGCAGGGCTCGCGGGGCGGTGGGTCGCGTTCGAGGATCCCGGTTACACGAAGGCACGCCTGGCCCTCGCGGCGGCGGGTGCCCGCATCCGCCCGATCGGCGTCGACGCGGACGGACTCGATCCGACAGCCGTCCGCCCCGACGATGCCGCCGTGTACTGCACACCGGCACACCAGTACCCGATGGGTGCCCGGATGCCGGCGACGCGGCGCGCGACACTGGTCGCTGCGGCGGCCGACGCCGGGCGATGGGTGATCGAGGACGACTACGACGGCGAATTCCGGTACGGGGTGGCGCCCCTGCCCGCCCTGCGTACGGTCGAGGGTGGACGCGAGTCGGTCGCCTACGTGGGCACGGCTTCGAAGATCCTCACGCCGGCACTACGTCTGGCCTGGCTGATCCCACCCGCGCCGCTGCTGACCGCGGTGAACGAGACCCTCGCCTCCGGCGGCGAGTCCGTGTGCGCGATCACGGCGGACGCGGTCGCCGGCTTCGTCGAATCCGGTTCGCTGACCAGACATCTCGCCCGCTCGAACCGCACCTACTCCGCACGACGGCGCGCCTTCGTCGACGCCCTGCGAACGCACCTGCCCGATGTGGAACCCCTGGGGGTCGAGGCCGGTCTGCACGTGGCCCTGCGTCTGCCCGACGCCAGCGACGACCTCGCGATCGCCGACGAGGCGGAGCGACGAGGTGTGACCGTCCGGGCACTGGCCGCGTACCGCGCGGACCCGGACGGGCCACGCGGGCTGCTGTGCGGCTACGCGCGGCTGCCGGAATCGAAGGCCGACGCCACCGCGAGGCTCCTCGCCGACGTCATCGGCGCGGCAGCCGGGGGCGCGGCTGGCACTTCGGGCAGCTGTACGACGAGCGGTTCATGAACTTCTCCCGCCGGATGGGTGCCCCACAGCGCGAACAGGGTTCGTCCTCGCGGCCGTACGCGGACAGCGAGCGGTCGAAGTAGCCGGACTCGCCGTTGACATTGACGTACAGCGCGTCGAAGGAGGTGCCGCCCTGCGCGAGTGCCTCCGTCATCACGTCGGTCACGGAGTCGATCAGCAGCCGCGCCTGCGGGCGGGTCAACCGGTCCGACGGCCGGTTACCGTGAATACCGCTGCGCCACAACGCTTCGTCGGCGTAGATGTTGCCGACCCCGGAGAGCACCGTCTGGTCGAGCAGGACACGTTTGATCTCGCTGCGCTTGGCGCGGATCGCCGCCACTGCGGCGTCGGGATCGAACAGTGGGTCGAGGGGGTCGCGAGCGATGTGCGAAACCGGTTCCGGCACAGCGGTTCCGTCCACCTCGACGAGTGGGGCCAGTGCCCAGCCACCGAAGGTGCGCTGGTCGACGAACCGCAGCTCGCGTCCGCTGTCCAGTTCGGCGAGGATCCGCAGATGCTTCTCCCGCGCGACGTCGGGCGTCTGCACGAGCATCTGCCCACTCATCCCCAGGTGCACGACGACGGCGAGGTCGCCCGGGCCCACCTCGAGCCAGAGGTACTTGCCGCGGCGCCGGGCAGCCGTCACCGACAGCCCGGTCAGCCGGGAGGCGAGGTCGGCGCCACCCGGCAGGTGCCTGCGGACCGCCCGCGGGTGCAGCACCTCGACGGCGTCGACCCGCGAGCCGACGACGTGAGCGCTGAGCCCACGCCGGACGACCTCGACCTCGGGGAGTTCCGGCACGTGTCTACTCGGTCGGATCGGCGCCGTCGGAAGTGGTGGCCGCCTCGGTCAGCGCCTTCCACGCGGTGCTGGCGGCCTTCTGCTCGGCTTCCTTCTTCGACCGGCCGACGCCAACACCGAACGGGGTCCCCGCGACCACCACGGTCGCGGTGAACTCCTTGTCGTGGTCGGGGCCGGTCGAGGTGATCTCGTAGCTCGGCACGCCGTCACCGCGCTCGGCGGTGAGTTCCTGCAGGCTGGTCTTCCAGTCCAGGCCCGCGCCGAGTTTCGGCCCACGCTCGATGAGGTCGGCGAACAGACTCAGCACGACCGTGCGTGCGGTGTCGATGCCGTGCTGCAGGTGCACGGCACCCAGCAGCGACTCCATGCCGTCCGCGAGGATGCTGGGCTTGTCGCGACCACCGGTCAGCTCCTCCCCCTTGCCGAGAAGGAGATGCGCGCCGAGACCGCCCTCACCGAGGCCGCGTGCGACCTCTGCCAGGGCGTGCATGTTGACGATGCTGGCGCGGATCTTCGCCAGCTCGCCCTCGGACTTGTCCGGGTGCGCGACGTAGAGGCGTTCGGTCACGGACAGACCGAGAACGGAATCACCGAGAAATTCGAGGCGCTCGTTGGTCGGCAGACCGCCGTGCTCGTACGCGTACGAGCGATGGGTCAGGGCCAGGGTCAACAGCGCATCGTCCAGCTCAACGCCAAGAGCGGCGAGGAGGGAAGCGTGCTTCCCCTCCTCGCCGCCGGCGGGAGCCTCGGGGCTCGTACTGCTCGTCACTGCGACTAGACCGCAGCGGTGACCTGACGACCCTTGTAAGTGCCGCAGGACGGGCACGCGATGTGGGGCAGCGTCTTCTCGCCGCAGCCACGGTTGGGGCAGGTGATGAGGGTGGGCGCAGTGGTCTTCCACTGGCTGCGCCGCGACCGGGTGTTGGATCGCGACATTCTGCGCTTGGGGACAGCCACTTCTACTTCTCCTCGGCTTCGGTGTTCACACGACTCGTGCTGGACTCTGCATCGGCATCGACACCGTCGGTGTCAACCAACTTCCCCGCGAGGGCAGCCCAGCGAGGATCCAGTATCTCATGCCCATGCCCGGATTCTGCAATCGCCAGGCGAACCCCGCATTCGGGGCACAGTCCCTGGCAGTCTTCGCTGCACAACGGCTGCAGCGGAAGTTCGAGCCCGGCGGCATCGACGACGACCGGTTCCAGGTCGATCAACTCGTCGACGATCCGGTAGACCTCGTCCTCGTCCGTGGTCTCCTCGGTGAGGCTGTTCGGGTAGGCGAACAACTCCGTCAGGTAGAGGTCGAGTTCGCCGCCGAACGGTTCGAGGCAGCGCGAGCACTCCCCCGTCGTGGCGGCGCGGACGGTTCCGGTGACCAGCACACCCTCGGACACGGACTCGAGGCGCAGGTCGAGGTTCACGTCGGCGCCCTCGGGTACCGCGATCAGGTCCAGCCCGATCCGCGTCGGCGTCGACACCGTCCGAGTGACCGTCGTCATCGACCCCGGACGGCGGCCGAGCTTGCGGGTGTCCAGCACGAAGCCACCGTCGTGCGGACGGGGCGCTGTGGAGCTGTGGGAGGACACGCGAACACTCTTTCGTCGACATGGACCGTGGTCTGTAACGGGCAACCACACCAGGGTACGCGATACCCGGCCACGGTGCGAAACCGGGACCGAAACGGGCCCGCGCACAGCGAAACGGCCCACCCGCGCGGCGCGCGGACGATGCCGGGATCCCCTGCACCACGGGGAAACCGGCGGCATGATGTGCCCATCGCTTCATCCGGTCCGCGCGGCGAGTACGCGCACGAGGGTGTCGAAGGGGTCATGTGAGCAAGCATCACGGCGGCAGGAAACACGACGGGGACCACGACGGCCCCGACGAGACCGGGTCGCTCCCGCGCATGAAGTTCAAGCACTACCGCCGCCTGCTCGAACCGCTGCACGGCGAACTCGTCGCCATGCAGGAATGGGTCAGGTCGTCCGGCGCCAAGGTCTGCATCGTCTTCGAAGGCCGCGACACCGCAGGCAAGGGCGGGGTCATCAAAGCCATCACCGAGCGCGTCAGCCCGCGCGTGTTCCGCGTCGTCGCGCTGCCCGCGCCGACCGAACGCGAGAAGTCGCAGATGTACATCCAGCGGTACATCCCGCACCTGCCCGCGGCGGGCGAGGTGGTCGTCTTCGACCGCAGTTGGTACAACCGCGCCGGCGTCGAGCGCGTGCTGGGCTTCTGCACGGAGGAGCAGTCGCTGCAGTTCCTCGAGAACGTCCCCGCGGTCGAGCGGACGATCGTCGAATCGGGCGTCATCCTCCTCAAGTACTGGCTCGAGGTGAGCGAGGAGGAGCAGACGCTGCGACTGCAGAGCCGGATCGACGATCCCCGCAAGGTCTGGAAGCTCTCCGACCTCGACCTCGAGTCATACAGCCGCTGGTACGACTACTCGCGGGCGCGCGACGACATGTTCCGGCTCACCGACACCGGGTGGGCGCCGTGGTTCCTGGTGAACAACGACGACAAGAAGCGCGGACGCCTCAACGTCATCACCCACCTCCTGGACCAGGTGCCCTACGAACCGCTGGAGCCCCGCGACATCGAGCTGCCGAAACGGCAGTCCCCGCACGGCTACGAGCCGACGCGGCAGCCGCTGCACTGGATTCCCACTCCGTACTGAGCACGCCGAGCGGCATCCGCCCGTCGCCCGTCGCCCGTCCAAGGAGCACACACCTCATGTCCACCACCGAGCACCCTTCCCCGGTCCCCGCACCGGCCGACCCGGCGGGGTCGACACCCTGGCACGCGCAGGAACCCGACCGGGTCGTCGCCCACCTCGAGTCCGATTCCGTGACGGGACTGACCGCCTCCGAGGCGGCGGACCGCACGCGCCGGTTCGGCGTGAACGAGATCGCCGCCGAACCGGCCCCGTCGATCTGGGCGACCGCGGGTCGCCAGGTCCGGGACCTGATGAACCTGATGCTGATCGCCGTCGCCGTCGTCAGCATCGTGATCGACGAGATCCCCACGGCGATCGTCGTCGTCGTCCTGGTCGCGCTCAACGTGGTGCTGGGCACCCAGCAGGAACTGAAGGCTCGCGCCAGCGTCGACGCGCTCGCGAAGATGCAGACCCCGCAGGCCCGGGTGATCCGCGACGGAACGCTGACGCAGCTGCCCGCGACCGGCCTCGTCCCCGGCGACATCGTCGAACTCGAGGCCGGCGACATCGTTCCCGCGGACGGCAGGCTGCTGCGGTCGGCCACCCTCGAAACCCAGGAAGCGGCGTTGACCGGCGAGAGCGCGCCGGTCGGCAAGGACGCGTCGACACTGTCCGCCGTCGACGTCCCGCTCGGCGACCGCACCGACATGGCGTTCCAGAACACCTCGGTCACGCGCGGCACGGCCACCATGGTGGTCACCGAGACCGGGATGAACACCGAGATGGGACGCATCGCGTCGATGCTCTCGGCTGTCGCGCCGAGCAAGTCCCCGCTGCAGCGCGAACTCGACTCGCTGACCAAGGTGCTCGGCATCATCGCCTGGGCGGCGGTCGCGATCATCGTGGTCATCGGCCTGTTCCGCGGACAGGACACCACGACGCTGCTGTTGCTCGGCATCTCGATGGGTGTCTCCGCGATTCCCACCGGTCTGCCCACCTTCGTCCAGGCGATGCTCGCGTTCGGAGCCCGCCAGCTCGCCGACGCCAAGGCGGTGGTGAAGAACCTCACCGACGTCGAGACCCTGGGCGCGACGAGCGCGATCAACTCCGACAAGACCGGCACCCTGACGATGAATCAGATGACGGTGCGGTCGCTCTACTTCCACACCCGCTGGTACACCGTCGGCGGTGAGGGATACAGCAAGACCGGGACGATCACCCACACCGCAGGCGACGCGGTCCCCGACTTCACGATGCTCGCCTACGGGCTGTGCCTGGACAGTGACGCGACCGTGTCCGACTCCGGTGAGGTGGTGGGCGACCCCACCGAGGCCGCGCTGGTGGTGCTCGCCGCCAAGATCGGTGTCGACGCGCCATTGACCCGGCGGCAGTATCCGCGGGTCGCCGAGGTTCCGTTCGACTCCGCCTACAAGTTCATGGCGACCTTCCATCACCTGGACATCGACGGCGAGGCGCGCTTCGTGGAGGTGGTCAAGGGCGGACCGGACGTGGTCCTCGACCGGTGCACGCACGCCTTCCTGCCGGGTCGGGAGTCGGTTCCGATCGACCAGGTGCGCGAGGAGTTGACCGCGGCGAACCGCACGATGTCCGAGAAGGGTCTGCGGGTGCTGGCGTTCGCCGCCCGCGACGTCGCCGGCCAGGAGGACGCGGTGGTGGGCGACCCGATGTCGTTCGTCGAGAACCTGACCTTCATCGGGATGGTCGGCATCATCGACCCGCTGCGACCCGAGGCCGTCGACGCGGTGCGGACCGCGCACGAGGCGGGCATCGAGGTCCGGATGATCACCGGCGATCACGCGATCACCGCCTCGGCGATCGGTGCCGAGCTCGGACTCGGCCCGGGTGCCATCGGCGGAGCCGAACTGCAGACCCTGACCGACGACGAGCTGGCGGCCCGGTTGCCGAACCTGCACGTGTTCGGTCGCGTCACACCGCAGGACAAGCTGCGCCTCGCCGACATCATGCAACGCGGCGGTGCCGTGGTCGCGATGACCGGTGATGCCGTCAACGACGCCGCCGCGCTGAAGAAGGCCGACATCGGCGTCGCGATGGGCTCCGGCAGCGAGGTCACCAAGCAGGCGGGCAAGATGGTGCTCACCGACGACAACTTCGGGACACTGATCACCGCGATCCGTCTGGGCCGCAGCATCTACGACAAGATCGTCTCGTACATCCGCTACCAGATGGCGAAGCTGTTCTCGCTGGTGCTGCTGTTCCTCGCGGCGAGCCTGTTCGACATCAACGAGGGCGTCGCACTCACCCCGATGATGGTGCTGTTCCAGCACTTCTTCATCACCCTGTTCCCGGTCGCGGTGATCATGGCCGACCCGCCGCCGCCGAACCTGATGAACAAGCCGCCCCGCGACCCCCGGGTCCCGATCGCGAACCGACCCGCGTTCACGCAGTGGCTCGCCTACGGGATACTCCAGTTCGTCGTCACCCTCGCGGCGATGCTCCTCGCGCCCGGCGAGCTGAGCACGACCGAGGGGAACGTGCCGATGACGATGGCGTTCGTGGTGATGTCGCTCGGTTCCGTCCTGGCCGGTCTGGTGATGCGCCGGGACCCGGAGTCCGGTGTCACGGCACCCGTGCTGAACGCCCTGAAGATCCTGTCCGTGCCCGTCGTCGTCACGGTGCTCGCGGTGGAACTCGGCTTCCTCCAGGACCTGCTGATGACGACGTCGCTGACCGGACCCCAGTGGCTCGCCGGCATCGGGTGGGCGCTGATCATCCCCGTCGTCGTGGAGGCGGAGAAGGCCGTCCGCCGGCGTCGGCGCGCCGTCGCCGAGGCGCCGGTGTCCGCGGCGGAGACGGTGACGCCGGCGCGGGCCCGCGCCAGCTGACCCGACACGAAGAAGGGTGCACCCCTCGGCGGCGCCGAGATGTGCACCCTTTTTCGGTGTCAGCGACGGCGGTCGGAGCGCCGCTCGTCGGTGTCGTCGTAGGTCGGCACTCCGGTGCCGGTGCGTAGCTGCTGCCGTCCACGCCCGACGGAGCGGATGGTTCCGGTGAGGAACTCCTCGAACTCGGCGAGTTTGTTGTCCACGTAGAGGTCACAGTCGCTACGCAGCCGGTCGGATTCGGCGTGTGCGGCGTCGATGACCCGAGCCGACTCGGTGTGGGCCGCCTGCACGACCTCGGTCTCCGAGACGAGGCGTTCCTGCTCGGCCCGGCCGTCCGCGACGGACCGTTCCTGCGACGCTCGCCCGGATTCGATCATGCGTTCCGCCTCGGCAGCGGCCCGGCCGGTCACGTCCTGGTACTCGCGGCGACCGTCCGCGATGGTGCGATCGGCCTCGTCCTGCGCGTCGACGACGAGCTGCTCGGCGTGGGCCTGGGCCTCCGCGACCATCCGATCGGCCTTGTCCTTGGCGTCGGCCAGGATCCGGTCGGCGTCCGCGCGGGCGTTCGACAGCGTCTCCTCGGCCTCCGCGTCGGCGCTCGACACCGTCTGCTCGGCATGGGTCCGGGCATCGCCCACCAGTTTGTCGCGATGATCGAGGACGTCCTGCGCGTCGTCGAGTTCGCCCGGGATCGCGTCCCGGACGTCGTCGAGCAGTTCCAGGACGTCACCGCGTGGGACGACACAGCCGGCGGTCATCGGGACACCCCGGGCCTCTTCCACGATCGCGACCAGCTCGTCGAGCGCCTCGAATACCCGGTACACGCCACACCCCAATCGTCGACAGCGGCCATCAACGCCTTCAATCTTGCCGCAGCCCGCGACCGCGGTGCGGCACCACACCCGGGCGCGCCCCGGACGTGTCGCGGATCATCAGGTCACGAACGCGTCGCAGCCTTGCGTTCGGCGATGCGATCGAGCAGGCGGGCGTGCACCTTGGCGGGCAGCATGTCCGCGACGTCGCCGCCGTACGTCGCGACCTCCTTGACGAGCGAGCTCGACAGGTAGCTGTACCGCGGATTGGTGGCGACGAACAGGGTGTCGACGCCGGTGAGCTTGTGGTTCATCTGCGCCATCTGCAGCTCGTAGTCGAAGTCGTTGGCGCCGCGCAGGCCCTTGACGATCGCCGTCGCACCGTTGTTCGTCGCGTAGTCGACGAGCAGGCCCTGCCACGAGTCGACGCTGACGTTCGGCAGATCCGCCGTCGCCTCGCGCAGCATCTCGAGCCGCTCGTCGATCGTGAACATGCCCTGCTTGTTGGGATTGATCACGACGGTCACGACGACCTCGTCGAATTGCACCGCCACGCGGGCGATCACGTCGAGGTGACCGTTGGTGACGGGGTCGAAGGAACCGGGGCAGACCGCCTTGCTCATGACTGCAGACGGTAACAGGCGATCTCGACGCGGGTGTCACCGTACTTGCGGGCGCGTTCGACTTCGAACCCGTCGGGCCACACCGTCTCCGGCGAACGGGACCCTCGCTCGACCACCACCAGCGATCCCTCCCCGATCCAGGCCTTCGCCGCCAGATCGGCGAGCACCGACCCGAGTTCGCCTGCGCCCAGCGCATACGGCGGGTCGAGCAGCACGATGTCGTACTCGCCGTCGGGTGTGCCCGCGACGACGGCGGCCGCCGGCGCGGTCGTGACGACCGCGCCGGGCAGGCCCACCTCGGCGATGTTCTCCCGCACCACCGCAGCGGCACGGGCGTTCGACTCGACCAGCTGCACGTAGCCGGCACCGCGCGAGAGTGCTTCCAGCCCAAGCGCACCCGACCCGGCGTACAGGTCGAGTACCCGTGCGCCGTCGAGGTCCATGCGGGCGGCGAGGGCACTGAACAGCGCCTCCCGCACCCGTTCGGAGGTCGGCCGGGTGCCCTGCGTGGGCACCCGTAGCCGGCGCCCGCCTGCGGCGCCGGCCACGATGCGGGTCACTGCGTGACCCCCGCCACGAACGGGGTCACTGCGGTGCCCTGGCCGCGAGCGGTGTCACTGCGGGCCGTCCTCCTCCGCGGCGACGACCGAGATCACCGTGAGCAGGTCGCCGCCCTCGACCTGCTGGACGGGGGCGATGGCGAGTCGCGAGACGGTGCCGCTGCGGGTGGCGGTGATCGCGGCCTCCATCTTCATCGCCTCGATGGTGGCGACGGTGTCCCCGGCGGTGACCTTCTGGCCCTCGGCGACGACGAGGGTCACGACACCGGCGAACGGAGCGGCGACGTGGCCCGGGTTGGAGCGGTCGGCCTTCTCCGCGGCCGGGATCTCGCTGGCGATCGAGCGGTCCCGCACCGACACCGGCCGCAGCTGGCCGTTGAGGATGCACATCACGGTGCGCATGCCCCGCTCGTCGGGGTCGGAGATCGCCTCGAGTCCGATGAGCAGCTCGACGCCCTTCGCGAGTTGGACGCGGTGCTCCTCGCCCTGTCGCAGGCCGTAGAAGAACTGGTTCGCCGACAGCCGGGACGTGTCGCCGTACTTCTCCTTGTGCTCGGCGAACTCCCTCGTCGGCGCCGGGAACAGCAGCCGGTTGAGGGTGGCGCGCCGCTCGTCCGCGTCGCCCGCCAGTCCGGCCTCGTCGGCCGCGCTCAGCGGGGTCTCGGGCTTGGCCGGTCCGCGTCCCTCGAGGGCCTTGCTGCGCAACGGTTCCGGCCATCCGCCCGCGGGGGTGCCGAGTTCGCCGCGCAGGAACCCGACCACCGAATCGGGGATGTCGAATCCGGCCGGGTTCGCGGCGAACTCGTCCGCCGACACCCCGGAACCGACGAGGTGCAGCGCGAGGTCGCCGACGACCTTCGACGACGGGGTGACCTTGACGAGGCGGCCGAGCATCCGGTCCGCAGCCGCGTACTTCGCCTCGACCTCCTCGAACTGGTCGCCGAGTCCGAGGGCGATCGCCTGCTGGCGCAGGTTCGACAGCTGACCGCCGGGGATCTCGTGGGTGTAGACGCGTCCGGTGGGTGCGGGCAGCCCGGACTCGAACGGCGCGTACACCTTGCGCAGCGCCTCCCAGTACGGCTCGAGGTCGCACACGGCCTGCAGGTCGATGCCGGTGTCGCGGTCGCTGTGCGCGGCCGCGGCGACGATCGCCGACAGTGCGGGCTGGCTGGTGGTGCCCGCCAGCGCGGCACTGGCGCCGTCGACGGCGTCGGCACCGGCGTGCCACGCCGCCAGGTAGGTCGCCAGCTGGCCGCCGGGGGTGTCGTGGGTGTGCACGTGCACCGGCAGGTCGAAGTTCTTGCGGAGCGCGGTCACCAGCGTGGTCGCCGCCGGAGCGCGCAGCAGACCGGCCATGTCCTTGATCGCCAGCACGTGCGCGCCGGCGTCGACGATCTGCTCGGCCAGCTTCAGGTAGTAGTCCAGGGTGTAGAGCGACTCGTTCGGGTTCGACAGGTCACCGGTGTAGGACAGCGCGACCTCGGCGACGGCGGTCCCGGTCTCGCGGACCGCGTCGATCGCCGGCCGCATCTGGTCGACGTTGTTGAGGGCGTCGAAGATCCGGAAGATGTCGACACCGGTGGAGGTGGCCTCGGCCACGAACGCCCGCGTCACCGTCTCCGGGTACGGGGTGTAGCCGACGGTGTTGCGGCCACGCAGCAGCATCTGCAGGCAGATGTTCGGCATCGCCTCCCGCAGCGCGGCGAGCCGCTCCCACGGGTCCTCGTGCAGGAATCGCAACGCCACGTCGTAGGTGGCGCCGCCCCACGCCTCCACCGACAGCAGCTCCGGCGTCATCCGAGCGACATGGCCGGCAACGGTGAGCAGGTCGCGGGTGCGCAGCCGGGTCGCGAGCAGGGACTGGTGCGCGTCCCGGAAGGTGGTGTCGGTGACCGCGAGTGCCTTCTGCTCCCGCAGCGACCGGGCGAAGCCCTCGGGGCCGAGTTCGACGAGGCGCTGCTTCGACCCGGCGGGCGGCGCCGCCTTGAGGTCGATGTCGGGCAGCTTGTCGTGGGGGTAGACCGAGGTGGGTCGCTCACCGTGCGGCTTGTTGACCGTCACGTCCGCGAGGTACCGCAGGATGCGGGTGCCGCGGTCGGCGGAGGCGCGGGAGGTGAGCAGCTCGGGCCGCTGCTCGATGAACGAGGTGGTGACGTTGCCGGCCTGGAAGTCCGGGTCGTCGAGAACGGCCTGCAGGAACGGGATGTTCGTCGCGACACCGCGGATGCGGAACTCGGTGACCGCTCGCCGGGCCCGCGCCGCTGCCGCGCGCAGATCCGTGCCACGGCAGGTGAGCTTGACCAGCATCGAGTCGAAGTAGGCACCGACCTCGGCGCCGACCATGGTGCCGCCGTCGAGGCGGACACCGGCGCCACCCGGGGTCCGGTAGCCGGTGATGCGGCCCGTGTCCGGGCGGAACCCGTTGGCCGGGTCCTCGGTCGTGATCCGCAACTGCAGTGCCGCGCCCCGCAGCCTGACCGACTCCTGCGACAGGCCGAGGTCTTCGAGGGTCTCGCCCGACGCGATCCGCAGCTGCGACTGCACGAGATCGACATCGGTGACCTCCTCGGTCACCGTGTGCTCGACCTGGATCCGCGGGTTCATCTCGATGAAGACGTGGTTGCCGCGGGTGTCGAGGAGGAACTCGACGGTGCCCGCGCACGAGTACCCGATCTGCTTGGCGAACGCCACGGCGTCCGCGCAGATCTTCTGCCGCAGCTCCTCGGGCAGGTTCGGTGCGGGCGCGAGCTCGATCACCTTCTGGTGCCGCCGCTGCAGCGAGCAGTCCCGCTCGAACAGGTGGATCACGTTGCCCTGCTGATCGGCGAGGATCTGCACCTCGATGTGCCGCGGATCGACCACCGCCTGCTCGAGGAACACCGTCGCATCACCGAACGCGGACTCCGCCTCCCGCGCCGCCGCCTCGATCGCCTCACGCAGCTGGGCGCGCTCGGCGACCCGCCGCATACCGCGGCCACCACCACCGGCGACGGCCTTGACGAAGACCGGGAACTCCATGTTCTCCGACGCGGCCAGCAGCTCCTCGACATCCGAGGACGGCTCGGACGACGCCAGCACCGGCAGCCCCGCCGCCTTCGCCGCCGCGATCGCCCGCGCCTTGTTGCCCGTCAGCTCCAGCACCTCGGCGGACGGGCCGACGAAGGTGATGCCCTCGGCCGCACACGCCGCAGCGAGGTCGGGGTTCTCGGACAGGAATCCGTAACCCGGGTAGATCGCGTCGGCACCGGCCTTCTTCGCCGCCGCCACGATCTCGTTCACCGACAGGTACGCCCGGACCGGGTGCCCTTCCTCACCGATCTGGTAACTCTCGTCGGCCTTCAGCCGGTGGACCGAGTTGCGGTCCTCGTACGGAAAGACGGCGACCGTGCCCGCACCCAACTCGTACGAGGCACGGAACGCCCGGATCGCAATTTCGCCGCGGTTGGCAACCAAGACTTTTGAGAACATCGCTGAAAACTACCCTCGCGTTCAGGACGTGGACGGCACGCCGTCCCAGCATTCGGGAAATCCACGGTACATTCGGACACCTGTAACGATGCAGTACGCTACCGGCCCCGCATCTCACAGCGGAACCGGTGTCCCGCGTGAACCGTCACCGGTCGGCGCCGGGCGCTCTCCGGGCCTGCATGACGTTCGCCCGACTCCAGGTCATCGACGCCCACTGGATCGCGAGCAGCGCCATCGCCGCCCACGCGATCAGCAACCCGATGCCCGTTCCGGAGGGTCGCGACTCGACCGGCAGCGACTGCTGTGACCAGCGCGCCAACAGCCCGAACACGAACCCCATCGCCGTCCCGATCATGGCCAGCCAGGACAGTGCCCAGCGGCGGGTCACCGCCGCGACCGTGGACACGCCGATCCCGAACACCACGACGAAACCGAGGAACAGTCGTAGCGGCACGGTGGCGGTGGCACCGCCCGCACCACCGAGCACAGCGATACCGGTGTGCGACCCGGCGTGGGGCAGGAACAGCGCGACGACCAGGACCGCGATCAGCGTGAGGACGACCGGCCGCCGGCGGCCGAACGAGAACTCCCGGGTGACCCGCCGCTCGATCGCCGACAGGTCGTCCTCGTAGGCGGACAGGTCTCCGGACTGCGCGGACACGTCGTCGGGCATCTCACTTCCTCGGTTCGTCGGGGCGGCGAGCAGGGGTGGGGCCGCCTGGGACACGCTACGACTTGTCGAGGTAGTCCAGGCGCTCGGTGTCGAGTCCCGCGGACACCATCGAGGCGAGTCCCGGATGCTCGGACAGATCGGGGTCCTGCGTGACGATCCGCTGGGCGAGCTCGCGCGCCGTCTCGATGACCTCCTCGTGATCGAGCAGCGACAGCAGACGCAACCGGGTCGTCGTGCCGGACTGGGCGACACCGAGGACGTCGCCCTCGCGGCGCTGCGCGAGGTCGAGTTGGGCCAGTTCGAAGCCGTCGTTGGTCGCGGCCACCGCGCTCAACCGTCGGAAGGCCGGCGATTCGGGCCGGGAACCGGTGATCAGGATGCACAGCCCCTGGTGGGCACCGCGGCCGACGCGACCACGCAGCTGATGCAGCTGACTCACCCCGAAGCGGTCGGCGTCGACGATCACCATCACCGTCGCGTTGGGGACGTCGACACCGACCTCGACGACGGTGGTGCAGACCAGGACGTCGATGTCACCCGCGTTGAAGTCGCGCATCACCGCGTCCTTCTCGTCGGACGGCAGCCGGCCGTGCAGCAACCCGACCCGGACGGACGCGAGCGGGCCGCGGCGCAGCTCGTCGAACACCGCGAGCGCGGCCGCGGTCTGCGGGGCGTCACCTCCCTTCGGCGGTTTCGCGCTCCTGGCCTTCGCGCGGGGCGCCGGCGTCGCGGGAGCCTGCCCCGAGAAGAAGTCGTCGAGGTCGAGGTCGGGCCCCTCGGCGTCCTCGTCGCCCTCACCGATGCGCGAACACACGACGTACGCCTGCCTGCCCGCGCCGACCTCCTCGACGATCCGGGCCCACGCCCGGTCCACCCAGGCCGGTTTGTCCGGCGCGGACACCACGTTGCTCACGATCGGCGACCGGCCCCGCGGCAGCTCACGCAGCGTGGACGTCTCGAGATCGCCGAGCACCGTCATCGCGATGGTGCGCGGGATCGGGGTCGCGGTCATCACCAGCACGTGCGGGCTCCGGCCCTCCCGGCCCCGGCCGCGCAACGCGTCCCGCTGCTCGACACCGAAACGGTGCTGCTCGTCGACGACGACCATGCCCAGGTCGAAGAATCCGACGCCCTCCTGGATGAGCGCGTGGGTGCCGATCACGATGCCCGCGTCGCCGACCTGCGCCTCGTTGAGTGCGGCTCGCTTCGCGGCGACCGACAGCGAGCCGGTCACCAGGGCGACCCGGGTGGCGTGTTCGGCGGCGCCGAGCTCGCCGGCGCGGGCCAGGTCGCCGAGCATCTGCCGGATCGAGCGCGCGTGCTGTGCGGCCAGCACCTCGGTGGGCGCGAGCAGTGCGCACTGGCGCCCGGCGTCGATCACCTGGAGCATCGCGCGCAACGCGACGATCGTCTTGCCCGAGCCCACCTCGCCCTGCAGCAGCCGGTTCATCGGATGCGGTCGGGACAGGTCCGTCGCGATCTCCTCGGCGACAGCGAGCTGACCGTCGGTCAGGGCGAAGGGCAGCTGGGCGTCGAACGTCGTCGCCAGCCCGTCCGGTCGCGGCGGGCACGCGGGCGCGAGCCGCTCGTCGACGGTGTGCCTGCGCTGCGCCAGCACCAGTTGGAGGGCGACGGCCTCGTCGAACCGCAGCCGCTCACGCGCCCGGTCGACATCCCCCTTCGTCTCCGGCCGATGCACCAGCCGCAGCGCCTCGTCGAGGGTGATCAGGCCCAGTTCGTTCCGCGTCGCCTCGGGTAGCGGATCGGGCACGACGTCGAGTTGGTCGAGCACCTGCCGCACGCACTTGGCGATCGTCCACGTCTCGACGTCCCGCGTCGACGGGTACATCGGGATCAGTTCCCGGTCGAAGATCTCCATGTCCACCGCGGCGTCGGCGCCCTGCGCGCTGCGGGCCATGCCCGCCAGCTCCCCCGAACCGCGGACCCGACCGCCCACGACCGGGTCACCGCCACCGGACGGGAGCAGCAGGTAGCTCGGGTGCGTCAGCTGCAGCTGTTCACGGAAGTACTTCGCGGTGCCCGAGAACATCGCCCGCACACCGGGTTTGATCACATGGGCCACCTTCTGCGGATTGAAGAAGGTGGCCTCGACCCGCTGGCTGTCCGAGGAGAGCACGGTGCGCAGCATCTTGCCGGTGCGGTTCTTGAAGGGGACGACGTCCGCCTTGACGACCGTCGCCACCATCGTGATGTGGGCGCCCTCCGGAGGCTTGCTCTCTCCGAGTTCGGCGCCCTGGGTGGCGTACCGGTGCGGATAGTGGCGCAGCAGGCCCTCGACCGTCGTGATGTCGAAGTCGGTGGCCAGGGGCTCGGCGACCTTGGCGCCGAGAAGGTGGTCGAGGCGGTCGCTCAGTGTTGCCATCGATGCATCTCTCGTTTCACTCGACGCCGACCTGCAGCAGGTCACCGTCCTGTCCGCCGGGATAGACGAGCACCTCGACACCCGGATGGTTGCGTGCGACGTGGTCGGTCAGCGCGTTCGCGAGACCGCCCGGCGCGGCCGCACCGAGCAGCAGCGTCACCAGTTCGCCACCGACGCCGAGGACCTGGTCGAGGAGCCGGCGACCCGCCTCCTCGGCGTCGGCCGCGATGACCACCACCTCGTGGCCGATCAGCCCGAGCCCGTCGCCGGCCTCGCAGGTGCCCATCAGCGTCAGCGACCGCTGCGCCGCCACCCGCACGGACCCCCAGCGGGTGGACGCGGCGGCCTCCGACATCGCGAACCCGTCGTCGACGGCGGCCAGGCTGTCGTCGTGGACGGCGAGCGCCGCCAGCCCCTGCACCATCGACGACGTCGGGAGCAGCAGCACGGACCGGTGGTCGTCGCGGGCGGCGACACCGACCGTGACCAGTTCCTGGGCGGGCAGGACCCCGTTCGGGAGCACCAGCACCTCCGTACCGCCCAGCTCCCGGATCGCCGCCAGCAGTCGTTCCGGTGTCACCGGTTCGTCGGCGCGCAGCACCTCGGCGCCCTCCGCGGCGAACAGTTCGGCGGCGCCGTCTCCGGTGACCACCGCGAGAATGCACCGGCGGCCCGGCACCGGCACCGAGGTGCCGGGACGTGCGGGCGTCGCGTCCAGCGCGAAGCAGGAGATCCGGATCCGGTGCACGGCCCCGGCGGAGAGACCGGCCTCGACGGCGGCCCCGGCGTCGGCGCAGTGGACGTGCACCGACCAGCTGTCGGCGCCGTCGCCGACGATGATCACCGAGTCGCCGAGCACGCCGAGACGGTGGCGCAGCTCCCCGACACGGTGCTCGTCGGAGTCGGACAGCAGGTACATCACCTCGTAGTCCCGGCTGCTCGAGACGTCCGCGCACCGGGCCGGCAGCGGCGCCGGCGGCGGTACCTCCGTCGGCCCCGCGACGAGCGAGAGGTCCGAGCGGTCGGGGGTGACGCCCGTGACCACACCGACCAGGGAGTCCAGGATCACGACGAGACCGAGTCCGCCCGCGTCGACCACCCCGGCGCGGCTGAGCTCCGCCAACTGCGCCGGCGTGTGCGCGAGAGCCTCGACCGCCCCGTCCGAGGCGGCGGAGACGACCCCGGCGAGGTCCGTTCCGTCCGGGCACGCGTCGGCGGCCGCCGCGGCGTGCCTCAGAACGGTGACGATGGTGCCCTCCACCGGGATGCTGATCGCGTCGGTGGCCAGGACCGCCGCCTCGTTCAACGCACTGCACACGGTGCGGGCGTCGAGCCGACCCGACCGGGCGACCTCGGCGATGCCCCGCAGGACCTGCGACAGGATCACACCGGAGTTTCCCCGCGCGCCCGACACGGCGCCGCGGGCCAGCGCGGTCGCGACCTCGCCGGCGGAGGCGCCGTCGTCGACCGCGTAGGCACCCTCGGCGGCAGCGCGCATGGTGTGGAGGAGGTTCGTGCCGGTGTCGGAGTCGGGCACGGGGAACACGTTGAGCTTGTTGATGTCGTCGCAGCGGCTCGCCAGTCCGTCGACGCAGACCCTCGCCCAGCGGCGTAGCGCCGCCCCGTCCACCTCTTGCAGGGCCTCGAGCACCTCGGTTCCGGCCTCCGTCCCTCGGTCGACGAATCTGGGTTCACGCGTGGAATCCGGATGATCACGCGCGACGGGTTTCGCCGATCCGCAGGTACGATCGGCTCGCTGAAACACTAGCGGGAGGGCACGACAGCCCGCTCACCTCGACGGCCTCGAGGTGCCGGTTTGGTCAAACGCATCCGTTCCGGCTAATCTTGCAGGGTTGCCTCGCAAGGGTCGCTCCGGTGTCCCATGCCTGCAACTGAATTTCATCCGTCATCACATCAAGGAGTTCGCGACTATGGCTGCCGTCTGCGACGTCTGCGCCAAGGGACCCGGCTTCGGTAAGTCGGTCTCGCACTCGCACCGGCGTACCAACCGTCGCTGGAACCCGAACATTCAGACTGTCCGGGCCCAGGTTGGATCCGGTACCCGTCAGAAGCTCAACGTGTGCACCTCCTGCCTCAAGGCGGGCAAGGTCGTCCGCGCCTGATCTTCACCAGCATCGACGATGCCCCCGGCACCTCACGGCGCCGGGGGCATCGTCGTTTTCCGGCACCGATATGGTGCATCGGTGACTTCACTCGACGGCCTCGCCCACGTCCGCCTCGACGGCGGCGTCCTCCGTATCGCCATTGCCACCGCCGACAACGGCACCGCACTCGACTTCACCTGTGTCGGCCAGGGCATCACCGCGCTTCGTGCGCTCGCCGCAGGCGAGATCAGCGCGGGCGCCGTGCTTCTGGTCGGTGACGGCGCCAACTTCTGCGCCGGCGGCAACGTCCGCGACTTCGCGGGTGCGGACGACCGACCGGCGTACCTCCTCGGCGTCGCGCACGAGCTGCACGACTTCGTTCGTCTGCTCACCGCCGCCACCGTCCCCGTCGTCGCCGCGGTGCAGGGCTGGGCCGCCGGTGCCGGGATGAGCCTGGTGTGCGCGGTCGACATCGCGATCGGCGGCACCTCGACCAAGCTCCGGCCCGCTTATCCCGGAATCGGGTTGACGCCGGACGGCGGCATGTCCTGGAACCTGTCGCGCATCGTCGGCACCCGCAAGGCACGCGAGATCGTCCTGACCGACGCGATCGTCGACGCCGAGGAGGCCGTCCGCCTCGGCGTGCTCAGCCGTCTCGTGGCCGACGACGAGGTCAAGGCCGAGGCGCTGCGGGTCGCGCAGGGTCTCGCCGCCGGACCGACCAGCTCCTACGCCGGGATCAAGGCGCTGTTCGCCCGCTCGGAGGAGTCGACCCTGTCGGATCAGCTCGACGCGGAAGCCGAGGCGATCTCCGCCGCCGCGGGCAGCCCGGCCGGGCGCGAGGGAGTCGACGCGTTCGTCGCGAAGCGCAAGCCGGACTTCGCCACTCACCGCTGAGTGCGGTCCCCCACTGCCGGGCGGATCAGACCAGACGCCAGTCGACCGGCTTCTCGCCGCGTTCCTCGAGAAGCCGGTTGACGCGGCTGAACGGCCGGGAACCGAAGAAGCCGCGCGACGCCGACAGCGGTGACGGGTGTGCGGACTCGACGTACGGAGTGTCACCGAGCATCGGCTTCAGCGTCGCCGCGTCGCGGCCCCACAGGATCGCGACGAGCGGACGCGGGGTACCGCTCGGGTCGGTCCTCGCGACGAGCGCGTGGATGGCCTGCTCGGTGACCTGCTCCCAGCCCTTGCGCCGGTGGGACGCCGCCTGACCGGGCTGCACGGTGAGAACCCGGTTGAGCAGCAGCACACCCTGCTGGGCCCACGGCGTGAGGTCACCGTTCGAGGGAGTCGGCAGACCGAGGTCGGTGCCCAGTTCGGTGAAGATGTTCGTCAGGCTCCGCGGCACCGGGCGGACGTCGGGGGCGACGGAGAAGCTCAGCCCCACCGCGTGTCCGGGTGTCGGGTAGGGGTCCTGCCCGACGATCAGCACGCGGACGTCGTCGAAAGGCTGGGTGAACGCCCGCAGCACGTTGTCCCCGGCGGGCAGGTACCCGCGGCCGGCCGCGACCTCGCCGCGCAGGAACTCCCCCATCTCGGCGATCCGTCCGGCGACCGGGTCGAGGGCCTGTGCCCAGCCGGGGTCGAGCAGTTCGCTGAGCGGCCGGGGCCCCATCAGTCGACCTTCCGGAGGGCCTTGCGGTAGTACGCGGCGTTCGCGGCGTACATCTTGGTGTTGCCGTCCATGTGGCCGACGGGGACCTCGTGGCCCTCACGGAGTCTGGCGGGCACACCCAGCGCCATCCGACGGGGCGGCACCGTGAAGCCGAAGGGAATCACGGCCCCGGCGCCGACGATCGCGCCTGCGCCGACGGTCGAACGGTTGAGGACCACGGATCCCGATGCGATCAGGCATTCGTCGCCGATGGTCGCGCCCTCGATGTGGGCACTGTGCCCGACGACGCACCGCGCTCCGATGACGGTCGAGTCGGTCGCGGTGCAGTGGATGACGGAGCCGTCCTGGATGTTGGTCAGCTCACCGACGGTGATGGTTCCGTAGTCTGCGCGCAGTACCGCCTGCGGCCACACCGAGGCACCCGCGGCGAGTGTGACCGCGCCGATCACCACCGCGTCCGGGTGAACGTATGCGTCGGGATGGATGTCGGGTACACGGTCTCCGAGGGCATAGATCGACATTGCTGCACCCTAACCGTCGAAGCTCTGCCAGCCTCCGGGCCCCGCCCACTCGCGGCCACCGACGAGGACGCCTGCTCCCGCACGGACGACACCGATGCGCCGCCAGCCGTCCGGGAGGCTCGCGTCGGGAGGGAAGGTGGCGGCGAGGCCGTGATCCTCGCCACCGGTGAGCACCCAGCCGAATGCATCGGCTCCGAGCGCCTGCGCCGCGGCGCGGAGCGGCGGGTCCGGTGCCAGCGCCGCGGGATCGAGGTCGACGCCGACACCGGACGCCGCGCACAGGTGACCGAGGTCGGCGACGAGTCCGTCGGAGACGTCGGTCATCGCCGTCGCCCCGGACCGGGATGCGTCCACGCCGCTCCGATACGGAGGACTCGGAACCCGATGCGCGTCAACGACTTCCGGAAACCCGTCGACTCCCGCGAGCAGGACGGCGAGGCCCGCCGCCGACCATCCGGCCCGTCCGGCCAGCGCCACCTGATCGCCGGGACGCGCACCGGACCGCAGTACCGCATCACGTCCCCGAAGATCTCCGAGGACCGTGATCGACAGCACCACCTGATCCGACTGGACGGTGTCGCCACCGACCACTCCGGCCCCGAGCGCGGCGGCCGCCGTCGCGATTCCGTCGCTCAACGCGTCGGCCACCGACACCGGCGTGTCCGGTGGGCAACCGAGCGAGACGAGAAACGCCGTCGGCCAGGCCCCCATCGACACGATGTCGGCGGCGTTCTGCGCAACCGCCTTGCGTCCCACCTGGTGCGGGGTCGACCAGTCGAACCGAAAGTGTCTGCCCTCCACCAACATGTCGGACGAGACGACGACGCGGCCGTCCTCGGCACGCACGACGGCGGCGTCGTCGCCGGGCCCGAGGATCGTCGTCGCGGGTTGCTCGCGCCCGGACACGGCCCGGTCGATCACGGCGAACTCGCCGATGTCGGCCACCGTCCGCTCGGACTGCGGATCCCGCTCGCTGCCGGTGTTCCCAGTGTCGATGACATGCCTTTCGCCGAAAACGGTCGCGGTACCCTGGGAGGGCGGCCGGGAATCGACCCGGCCCGGCACGACAAGCCGGAGCCACCGCGACTCTACCGAGACCGCGAGGCGCTGTGCTGGGAAGGGGCCACCGGTGGCGCAGGCGTTCGTATTGATCCAGACCGAGGTGGGCAAGGCAACCGTCATCGCCGACCGGATCCGGCAGCTGCCCGGGGTGGTCACCGCCGAGAACGTGGTCGGCCCGTACGACGTGATCGCCCGGATCGACGCTCTGGGCGGCGACGGCCTGGCCCCGGTCGTGAAGGACATCCAGCACGTCACCGGCATCACCCGAACCCTCACCTGCGAGGTGGCGGCGAGCTCGTGAGCAGATCCGGCCCCGAGACATCGGCGAACGACCCCGCCAGCACCGACGACGTTCGACAGGACGTTCGACGGAACGACATTCGAGAAAACGACACAGTGACAGATCCCGACACCCGCCGCAGCCCCGCCCTGATCGCCGCCGCGGTCGCACTTCCCGTCGCCCTGATCGCGGGGGTCGTGGTCGCCGCCGTCATCGCCGGCCGCAATCCCGTCCTCGAGCCCGTCGCGCTGGGCGAGGTTCCCGCCCCTGCCGCGGGATCGCCGGAGTGCACCTCGCTGGTGGCGTCACTTCCGGAGACGATCGGCGACTTCGACCGCGCCGATCTGGTCGATCCGGCTCCCGCGGGCGCGGCGGCCTGGCAGTCCGCCGACGCACAGGAGATCGTGCTGCGGTGCGGCCTGGACCGTCCGGTGGAGTTCGACGCGGCGAGCGCCCTGCAGGTCGTCGACGGTGTGCAGTGGCTGGAGATCCCGGGCGACGAGGGCATGGACGCCAGCACGTGGTTCGCGGTCGACCGCGGGGTGTACGTCGCGGTGACCATCCCGCACGGGCTCGGACCGACGCCGTTGCAGGACACGTCGGCGGCCGTCGCGGGCGCACTCGAGGCGAAGCCCCTCGACCCGGCGCCGGTGGCGGTCCCCGGCTCGTGAGCCCGGTGGACGCAGTCCTGCGTCAGCGCAGGCCGGTGCCGCGGGCGAGCGCCGTGTCGACGAGGGTGGAGACGAGGGTCCGGTAGTCGACGCCGGCGGCGTCCCACATCCGCGGGAACATCGAGATGGCGGTGAACCCGGGCATGGTGTTGATCTCGTTGATGACGGGGCCGTCCTCGGTGACGAAGAAGTCGACCCGGGCCAGGCCCTGGCAGTCGAGGGCCTCGAACGCGCGGATCGCGATGGCCCGGATCTCGTCACTGACGTCGTCGTCGAGCTTGGCGGGCACGTCGAATTCACAGATGTCGTCGAGGTACTTGGTGTCGAAGTCGTAGAACGCGTCGTCGTCCTCGACGAGGTCCGGCATCCGGATCTCGGCAACGACACTGGAACGCACTGTGCCGTCGGGGAATTCGAGCACTCCGCACTCGACCTCGCGCCCGACGATCGCGGCCTCGACGATCACCTTCGGGTCGTGGGTTCGGGCGTGTGCGATCGCCGCGTCCAGTCCCTCCCAGCTCGAGACGCGGGTGATGCCGATCGACGAACCACCGCGCGCGGGCTTGACGAAGACGGGCAGTCCGAGTGCGTCCCGGTCGGCCTGCGAGACGGTGGCGACTCCCGGCCGCAGGACCACCTGACGACCGATCGGCAGGCCTTCGGCGGCAAGCAGTTTCTTGGTGAACTCCTTGTCCATCCCTGCGGCGCTGGCCAGCACACCCGGACCGACGTACGGGATTCCCGCCAGTTCGAGCAGGCCCTGGACGGTGCCGTCCTCGCCGTATGCGCCGTGCAGCACGGGGAACACGACATCGACCGACGCCAGGACGCGGCCCGCTTCCTCCGAGTCGAGGGCGACGATGGCGCCTCCGCGGGTCGGATCGGCGGTGATCGTCAGTGCCGCGCCCGCCGCGTCGACGCTGGGCAGGGCGCGACCGTCGATGGCCAGTTCCGCCGGATCGGCTGCGCCGAGCACCCAGGCGCCGGCGGGAGTGATGCCGATCGGCACCACCTCGTAGACCTCCGGGTCGAGGTTGCGCAGGACGCTGCCCGCCGAGACGCAGGAGACCGAATGCTCGCTGCTGCGCCCACCGAAGATCACGGCCACCCTGGTACGAGGATTGTTCACGCGGAAACCGTACCGTTAGACGCGTGGCCGGGCCTCATTCGGGTTTGATGCGGCGGCCCAGCAGCAACCCGACCGCCTCGCGCACCGACAGTCCCTCGTGACACACGCGATGCACCGCGTCGGTGAGCGGCATCTCGACGCCGTGCCGCTGCGCCAGCGCGCGGACGGAGGTGCACGACTTCACACCCTCGGCGACCTGGCCGTTGGTGGCGGCCTGTGCACTGGCCAGCGTGCCACCCTTGCCGAGGTGGGCTCCGAAGGTGCGGTTGCGCGAGAGCGGCGACGAACAGGTGGCGACGAGGTCGCCGACCCCGGCGAGCCCGGCGAGGGTCGCGGGATTGGCTCCGAGCGCGACGCCGAGGCGGATCATCTCGGCGAGGCCGCGGGTGATGATCGTGGCGTTCGTGTTCTCGCCGAATCCGACGCCGGAGGCCATCCCGCATGCCAGGGCGATGACGTTCTTGCACGCCCCGCCGATCTCGCAGCCGATCACGTCGACGTTGGTGTAGGGGCGGAAGTACTTTGTGGCACAGGACTTCTGAACCGCCACGGCACGCTCGTGATCGGAGCAGGCGATCACCGTCGCGGAGGGCTGACCGATCGCGATCTCCCGGGCCAGGTTGGGCCCCGACAGGACGGCGACCCGGTCCGGGTTGACGCCGGCGACCTCGGTGATCACCTCGCTCATCCGCAGCAACGTGCCGGACTCGATGCCCTTGGCCAAGGAGAGCAGGGTGGCGTCCGACTCGACGGACGCCGCCCAGCCGGCGAGGTTGGCGCGCAACGACTGGGACGGTACGGCGAGTACCACCAGGTCGGCACCGGCCAGTGCCGTGACGGGGTCCGTCGTCGCAGTCAGCTCGTCCGGCAGGGTGATTCCGTCGAGATAACCAGGATTGACATGGTCGTTCGTGATCGCCGCGGCGATCTCCGCGCGGCGCGCCCACATCGTGACCTCGGTTCCCGCGTCGGCGAGCACCTTCGCAAACGCCGTGCCCCACGAACCCGCACCCAGTACCGCCGCCCTCACCATCGCCCATCCTCCGACCGGTCCACTCACTGTTGGCTGTCACGACAGTAGTCGGGCCCCGTCCGCCGCACGGGCCGACCGGCAGACCGGCACCCTCGCGGGCCGCATCAACCGCCACTGGCAGGATGTTTCACATGAGCACCGCGCCCACTGCCCCGTCCTCGGTGCGCGCGCACGTCCTGATCGCCGTCAAGGATCTCGGCCAGGCGAAGAGCAGGCTGACGCCGCGACTGGCCGACGGGCAGCGCACGGAACTCGTGCTGGCGATGCTCCGGGACACGCTGTCCGCGGCGCGTGCGTCGGTCGCGGTCGCTGCGGTCACGGTGATCACGCCCGATCCGCGGGTGTCGGCGGCCGCGACTGCGGCGGGCGCGCATTGGATCCCGGATCGCGCGGCGGGCCCGGATCGGCTCAACGACGTGCTCCACGCGGCCGCCCGTGAGACCGACCGCGGACCCGGTCCGGTGGTGGCGCTGCAGGGCGATCTGCCATGCCTGACGGCCGTGGAACTGACCGAGGCACTCGTGGCCGCACGGCCGTTTCCGCGCGCGGTGGTCGTCGATCACCACGGCACGGGAACGTCCGCCCTGATCGTCGCCGACCCGTCACAGGACCTGTCCCCCCGGTTCGGCACCGACTCCGCCAGACGCCACATCGATTCCGGGGCAACGGCTTTGAGGGGATCGTGGCCGGGTCTGCGACTGGACGTGGACACCCCGGACGATCTCGACGCCGCGTCACTCCTCGGCCCGGGGCCCGAAACCGCCCGGGTGCTGCGGTCGATCGGCTGGCCGAGGCCATCCGCACGTTGTTGAGAATTCACCCGGACTCGCGGGCATCGGATTGCCGCGTTCTCGCGATCTGGGGGATGATCGACCGGTGAGCAATGGTGACAGCGCAGGACACGACACGGTGACGGAATCGGCGATCTCCAGGGAACGGGAAGCACCGACCGAACGAGACCCGGCGCCAGCACCGCACCTGCCGGTGGTTCCGACCGCACCGCCGGCGCCGACACCGATCACCGTCGACGGAGCAGCCGCCCCGCTGCCCGACGATCGTTACCTCAACCGCGAACTGAGCTGGCTGGACTTCAATTCCCGGGTGCTCGCACTCGCCGAGGACCCGTCGCTGCCATTGCTCGAGCGCGCGAAGTTCCTCGCGATCTTCGCGTCCAACCTCGACGAGTTCTACATGGTTCGGGTGGCGGGTCTCAAGCGGCGCGACGAGACCGGATTGTCGGTACGCTCCGCCGACGGTCTGACGCCGCGGGAACAGCTGGCGCTGATCAACGAGCGCACCCAGGAGATCGCCGAGTTGCACGCGCGCACGTTCGGGGAGCTGCTCCCCCAGCTGGCCGCGGAGGGCATCTCGATCATCCGGTGGTCGGACCTGGACGCCGCGGAAGCCGACCGGCTGTCGCAGTACTTCCAGGATCAGGTGTTCCCGGTCCTGACACCGCTGGCCGTCGACCCGGCCCACCCGTTCCCCTACATCAGCGGCCTGAGCCTCAACCTCGCGGTGACGGTGAAGGATTCCGCGACCGGCGGCGAGCACTTCGCCCGCGTGAAGGTACCCGACAACGTCGATCGCTTCGTCCGTGTCAACCGCGGAGAGTCGCCGTCGGCGATCCCGGCGTTCCTCCCGATGGAGGCCCTCATCGCCGCCCACCTGCACGTGCTGTTCCCCGGCATGGAGATCGTGGAGCACCACGCGTTCCGGATCACCCGCAACGCCGACTTCGAGGTCGAGGAGGACCGCGACGAGGATCTGCTGCAGGCACTCGAACGCGAACTCGCCCGGCGGCGCTTCGGATCTCCGGTGCGCCTCGAGGTCGCCGACGACATGACCGAGCACATGCTCGACCTGCTGCTGCGCGAACTCGAGGTCGACCCCGGTGATGTGATCCAGGTTCCCGGTTTGCTCGACCTGTCCTGCCTGTGGCAGGTGTACGGCGTCGATCGGCCCGCGCTCAAGGATGCACCGTTCGTGCCCGCGACCCATCCGGCGTTCGGCGAACGCGAGACCCCCAAGAGCGTCTTCTCGACGCTGCGCGAGGGCGACGTCCTCGTGCACCATCCGTACGACTCGTTCTCGACCAGCGTGCAGCGGTTCATCGAGCAGGCCGCCGCGGACCCGCAGGTGCTGGCGATCAAGCAGACCCTGTACCGCACGTCGGGCGACTCCCCGATCGTCAACGCGCTCATCGACGCTGCCGAGGCGGGCAAGCAGGTCGTCGCGCTGGTGGAGATCAAGGCGCGCTTCGACGAGCAGGCGAACATCAAGTGGGCACGCAAGTTGGAGCAGGCGGGGGTGCACGTCGTGTACGGACTCGTCGGCCTCAAGACGCACTGCAAGACGTGCCTCGTGGTTCGCCGCGAGGGCGGGGCGATCCGGCGGTACTGCCACATCGGGACGGGGAACTACAACCCGAAGACGGCCCGGCTGTACGAGGACGTGGGACTGCTCACCGCGGCCCCCGAGATCGGGGCCGACCTGACCGACCTGTTCAACTCGCTGACCGGGTACTCGCGAAAGTCCAACTACCGCAACCTGCTGGTCGCGCCGCACGGCGTCCGCGCCGGGATCGTCTCCCGCATCGAGGCCGAGATCGAGCACAAGCAGTCGGGCCGCTCGGCGCGGGTCCGGCTCAAGGCCAACGCCCTCGTCGACGAGCAGGTCATCGACGCGCTCTACCGCGCGTCGCAGGCGGGTGTCCCGGTCGAGGTGGTCGTACGTGGCATCTGCGCGCTGCGTCCGGGGGTGCCGGGGCTGAGCGAGAACATCGAGGTCCGTTCGATTCTCGGCCGGTTCCTCGAGCACTCCCGCGTGCTGCACTTCGCGGGATCGAACGAGTTCTGGATCGGCAGCGCCGACATGATGCACCGCAATCTGGACCGCCGGGTCGAGGTGATGGCCCAGGTCAAGGATCCCCGTCTGACGCGACAACTCGGAGAGATCTTCGACTCCGCTCTCGATCCCACCACCCGGTGCTGGGTGCTGCAGTCCGACGGGCACTGGGCGGCGTCCCCCGCCCGTGGCGAGCGGGTACGCGACCACCAGGAGGAACTGATGCGCACCCGACGGGTCGGCGCGTAGGCGCGATCGACGAGCAGGAGGACACCCGTGGGCTCCACTTCCGATCGCGCAAACGGCAAGTCGGCCAGTATCAAGGCCAGCATCTTCGCCGCGGGCGCAGTCCTGTGGCGCAAGGCGCCGGGCAACCCGTACGAGATCGAGATCGCGCTGATCCATCGGCCCAAGTACGACGACTGGTCGCTCCCCAAGGGCAAATTGGATCCGGGCGAGATACCGGTCGTCGCCGCGGTGCGCGAGGTGGAGGAGGAGACCGGTCTGCAGGTCCAGTTGGGCAGACACGTCGCACGCATCTCGTACGAGGTGCCCGGACACCGTAAACGCAAGCGGGTCGACTACTGGGCCGCCGAGGCACGCGGCGGCGAGTTCGTGCCCAACGCCGAGGTCGACGAGATGCGGTGGCTGCCGCCGGACGAAGTGCCCGACGCCCTGTCGTACCGGATGGATGTCAGGGTGATCACCCGATTCCTGGAGGTACCCGCGGACACCACCACGGTTCTGGTGGTGCGCCATGCGAAGGCGGGTCGCCGGTCACGCTATCGGGGCGACGACGATCTGCGGCCCCTGGACAAGCACGGTCGCGCACAGGCCGAGGCGCTGTCGACGCTGCTGCAGGCCTTCGGGACGACCGAGATCCACACCGCCGACCGCACGCGGTGTGTGCAGACGGTGGAGCCACTGGCACGCGCGCTCAGCATCGGAATCGGCGTCGAGCCCGCACTGTCCGAGGAGTCGTACCGGGACGACCCGTCGGCCACGCAGGCACTGCTGCGAAAGATCGCCACCCGAGGTGGAGTTCAGGTCGTCTGCAGCCAGGGCCGGGTGATTCCCCCGCTGCTCCAGTGGTGGGCGGACCGCGACGGTGTCACGCTCCCACCGGCACGAAACCGCAAGGGCAGCACCTGGGTGCTGTCGCTGTCGGGCGGCAAGTTGGTGGCCGCCAATCACATCGACAGCGCACTGCCCGAAACCTGACGAGGATCCGAACCCGACGAACACAGGGAAAGGGTGGCGACGGATTTCTCCGTCGCCACCCTTTCCCCGTCGGTGTGTCAGCGCTTGCGCGCGGGTGCCTTCTTCGCGGGCGCCTTCTTGGCCGGAGCCGCCTTCTTCGCGACGGTCTTCTTGGCCGGAGCCGCCTTCTTGGCCGGCGTGGTCTTCTTCGCCGCGGTCGCCTTGGTGGCCGTGGTCTTCTTGGCCGGCGTGGTCTTCTTCGCCGCGGTCGCCTTGGTGGCCGTGGTCTTCTTCGCCGGCGTGGTCTTCTTCGCCGCGGTCGCCCTGGTGGCCGTGGTCGCCTTGGTGGCGGTCGCCTTCTTGGCCGGTGCCGCCTTCTTGGCGGGAGTGGCCTTGGCGACGGTCTTCTTCGCCGGTGCCGCCTTCTTCGCAGCCGTCTTCTTGGCTGCGGCCTTCTTCACGGGAGCCGCTGCGGCCGAACCACGCTTGACGGCCGGGCCGGTGGCCGGAAGCTTCTGCTTACCGGCGATCACGGCCTTGAACTGAGCACCGGGGCGGAAGGCCGGGACCGACGTCGGCTTGACCTTGACGGTCTCGCCGGTACGCGGGTTGCGCGCGACACGAGCCGCACGGCGACGCTGCTCAAAGACGCCGAAGCCGGTGATGGTGACGTTCTCGCCGGCGTGGACCGCGCGGACGATGATGTCCACGATGTGCTCGACCGCGTCGGTCGCGCTACGACGATCGGATTCCAACCTTTCGGTCAGCTGATCAATGAGCTCTGCCTTGTTCATGGGGATTTCCTCCGCAACCAGATGGCCCACTGACGGACCGACTAGCAAACACGGTAAACCGGAAATGGGCAAGAGTCTATGTGCCACGCCAATTCTCATGCCTCTCTCAGCGGCGTGGCAACCCATTTCCGGCTTCCGATGTGCTTAGCGCCCCTACGAGTCGCCCCCCGCGACGGGCTCGGGAAGCGTCACAGGTTTCCATGACGGCCTTGACTTTTCGAACTCGGAAATCGCCTCTACCTGGCGCAACGTCAGTCCGATGTCGTCGAGACCCTCGAGCAGACGCCACCGCGTGTAGTCGTCAATGCTGAAGGGCACCACCAGGGTTCCGGCGCTCACGGTCCGAGAAGTGAGATCCACGACAATTTCCAGACCGGGCCGCTCTTCGAGCGCTTTCCAGAGCAATTCGACGTCCGACTGCTCCACCTGAGCGGCCAGCAGACCGGCCTTGCCGGCGTTGCCGCGGAAGATGTCCGCGAACCGGGACGCGATGACGACGCGGAAACCGTAGTCGGACAGCGCCCACACCGCGTGCTCGCGGGAGGAGCCGGTACCGAAGTCCGGTCCGGCCACGAGAACGCTGCCCTTGTCGTACGGCGCGGTGTTGAGGATGAATCCCGGGTCGGCACGCCAGCCGGCGAACAGTCCGTCCTCGAAACCGCTGCGGGTCACCCTCTTCAGGTAGACCGCGGGGATGATCTGGTCGGTGTCGACATTGGAACGCCGCAGCGGGACGCCGATGCCCTTGTGAGTCGTGAAGGCTTCCATCGAAATATCTCCTACTCGTTCCGGTGCCTAGTCGAGATCCGACGGGGAGGACAGCGTGCCACGCACCGCGGTCGCCGCCGCGACGAGCGGCGAGACCAGGTGGGTGCGTCCGCCCTTGCCCTGCCTGCCCTCGAAGTTGCGGTTGGATGTCGATGCCGACCGCTCCCCCGACGCGAGCTGATCGGGGTTCATGCCCAGGCACATCGAGCATCCCGCCTGCCGCCATTCCGCGCCTGCCGCAGTGAAGATCTCACCGAGCCCCTCGTCCTCGGCCTGGGCGCGCACCCGCATCGAACCGGGAACGACGAGCATCCGGACGCTGTCTGCGACCTTGCGTCCCTTCAGAACTCCGGCGACGGCGCGCAGGTCCTCGATGCGGCCGTTCGTGCACGATCCGACGAAGACGGTGTCGACCGCGATCTCCCGGAGCGGGGTGCCACCCTCGAGCCCCATGTAGGCGAGTGCCTTCTCGGCCGCGGCGCGTTCGGTCTCGTCGACGATGTCGGCCGGATTCGGAACCGAATCCCCGAGCGGTGCGCCCTGTCCGGGGTTGGTGCCCCAGGTGACGAAGGGCGTCAACGCACTGGCGTCGATGTGCACCTCGGCGTCGAAAACCGCGTCCTCGTCGGTCTTCAGCTCGTTCCACGCCGCGACCGCGGCATCCCAGTCCGCGCCGGTCGGCGCGTGCGGACGACCCTTGATGAAGTCGTACGTCGTCTCGTCGGGGGCGATCATCCCGGCCCGGGCACCCGCTTCGATCGACATGTTGCAGATCGTCATTCGGGCTTCCATGGACAGCTTCCGGATGGCCTCGCCGCGGTATTCGAGGACGTAGCCCTGACCGCCGCCGGTACCGATCTTGGCGATGACCGCCAGGATCAGGTCCTTGCTCGTCACGCCCGGGCCCAGTTCCCCGTCGACGGTGATCGCCATCGTCTTGAACGGACGAAGCGACAACGTCTGCGTCGCCAGGACGTGCTCGACCTCGCTGGTGCCGATTCCCATTGCGATGGAACCGAACGCACCGTGGGTCGAGGTGTGGCTGTCTCCGCAGACCACGGTCATGCCGGGCTGGGTCAGGCCGAGCTGCGGGCCGACCACGTGCACGATGCCCTGATCCAGATCACCCATGGGGTGGAGCCGGACGCCGAACTCCTCACAGTTCTTTCGCAGCGTCTCGACCTGGAGCCGGGAGACCGGGTCCGCGATCGGCTTGTCGATGTCGACGGTCGGGACGTTGTGGTCCTCGGTGGCGATCGTCAGGTCGGGTCGGCGAACCGGTCGCCCGGCCAACCGAAGTCCGTCGAACGCCTGCGGGCTGGTCACCTCGTGCACGAGATGCAGATCGATGTAGATCAGGTCGGGCTCGCGGGAGCTGCCCTCCCCCCGCCCCTCGACGACGACGTGCTGGTCCCACACCTTCTGCGCCAGTGTGCGCCCTCTGCTGGCCATGTTCTCCACCTCTTCGTGATTCGTCGGCTCGCGGCTACGGGCTGGCCGGCGGGTCCGACTTCCATCATCTCTCGGTTCGCGGTCGCTGCGATCGACTCCACCCTCGGCATCCGGCTGTTCATCCCCGATTGCGAATCCCAGAATACGAGACGATAATATCGACCTATGAGACAGCATAGCGCCTCCGCGGCCACCAGCGGGATCGGGGTTCTCGACAAGGCGATGACGGTTCTGCACGCGGTGGCCCAAGCGCCGTGCAACCTCGGTGAGCTGTGCACCCGGACCGGACTCCCCCGCGCGACCGCGCACCGGCTGGCGGTCGGGCTCGAAGTGCATCGACTGCTCGCTCGCGACGCGGACGGCCTCTGGCGACCGGGTCCGGGACTGGCGGAGCTGGCACCGACCGCGAACGACAATCTCCTCGAGGCCGCCGCACTCGTGCTCCCCCGCCTACGCGAGATCACCGGGGAGAGCGTGCAGCTCTACCGACGCGAAGGGCTGCAACGGGTCTGCGTCGCCTCGATGGAGCCTCCCACCGGACTCCGCGACACCGTCCTGGTCGGCGCCCGCCTTCCGATGACCGCCGGTTCCGGAGCCAAGGTCCTTCTCGCGTGGGCCGATCCGCAGGTGCAACGGTCCGTGCTGCCCGACGCGCTGTTCAGCGAGCGGGTCCTGGTCGAGGTGCGCAAGCGCGGCTGGGCGCAGAGCGCTGCCGAGCGCGAGCCCGGAGTCGCGAGTGTCGCGGCCCCGGTACGCGATCGCGGTGGCGCGGTCGTCGCTGCGATCTCGGTGTCCGGACCGATCGACCGGATGGGCCGACGACCCGGCGCGCGCTGGGCCGCCGATCTTCTCGCCGCCGCCGAGGCACTGCACAAGAGGCTGTGACACCGCGGTCCGCGTGACCGACGTGACACCCGCGTGGGACAGTGCATGCGAAGCAACGTTCACAGGACACCCGAACGGGAGGACGCCGTAGTGGGCACCAACCAGCGGTCACAGATCACGATGACCGACTCCGAGATCGCCGAGTTCGTCGAGCACAGCAGGGTCGCCACGATGGCGACGATCGGACCGAACGGCACCCCCCACCTGATCGCGATGTGGTACGCGGTCGTCGACGGGGAGGTGTGGTTCGAGACGAAGGCGAAGTCGCAGAAGGTCGTCAACCTCCGTCGCGACAGCCGGATCACCGTGATGATCGAGGACGGACAGACCTACGACACCCTCCGGGGAGTGTCCATCGAGGGCACCGCGGAGGTCGTCGAGGACCGCGACGCTCTGTGGGCGGTCTGCGTCAGCGTCTGGGAACGCTACACCGGGCCGTACACCAAGGAGTCGGATCCCGCGATCGAGATGATGGCGAACAAGCGGGTCGCGGTGCGTATCAAGCCCGACCGGGTTCGGTCGTGGGACCACCACAAGCTGGGATTGCCCGCGATGCCGGTGAGCGGCAGCACCGCGCAATACCTGTAGCGACGTTGCCGCGACGCGAGAAATCCACGCGACGATCGGGGCGAACGGAGGTACGGTCACGATGCGACCACTCATCGGACGACGAGATCCAGGAGGAACGCATCGTGACCGAATCCGAGAGCGAGCACATCAAGGAGCAGTTCCGCGAGGCACTCGAGCGCAAGAACCATCAGCACTCGCTGCACGGCAACGCGCCCGCGGGAGACTCCAAGGTTCACCAGGAACACGGTCCCGCCGACCACAAGCGCGAGTTCCGGCGCAAGAGCGGCTGACCCGACTCCACTCTCCCGAACATGAGAAAGACCCTCCGGTCCGTACCGGAGGGTCCTTCTCGTTGTAGCCCCGACGGGATTCGAACCCGCGCTACCGCCTTGAGAGGGCGGCGTCCTAGGCCGCTAGACGACGGGGCCAGGACGTGACCGGTGTTCGCCGACTCGACGTCGACCTTCCCGATCATGGCACGCTCTCCGTGGTAGCCCCGACGGGATTCGAACCCGCGCTACCGCCTTGAGAGGGCGGCGTCCTAGGCCGCTAGACGACGGGGCCAGGGAACGTGCCGTGTACTGCTTGGCAATCCGGCTGATCTTCACCGGATTTCCGCTGGGGTACCAGGACTCGAACCTAGAATGGCTGAACCAGAATCAGCTGTGTTGCCAATTACACCATACCCCAATGGCTTGTCCCGACGTCCCTCGCGGCGAGGCGGAGGCCGTCGTTCGAACCGAGGAGAACAATAGCAAAGCCCACCCTCGATCCTCCAAATCGGCTGGTCAGAGGCGTGAAATTGCCGCCGCTGACCAGCCGGTGGAGCGCGGCGTCAGACCGTGACGGTCGCGCGGGCCGCCCGCAGCCGGGCCAACGTGGTGTCCCGGCCGAGCAGTTCCATCGACTCGTAGAGCGGCGGGCTGATGTGCGAACCGGTCACCGCGACCCGCACGGGGGCGAAGGCCTTGCGCGGCTTGAGCTCGAGGCCGTCGATCAGGGCCGCCTTGAGCGAGGACTCCAGCTCGGCCGTCGCCCACGTGTCGACACCGTCCAGTGCGGCGATCGTCGCGTCGAGCACCGGCGCCGCGTCCGCACCGAGGTTCTTCGTCGCGGCCGCCGGGTCGATCGCGAAGTCCTCCTCCGCGACCAACAGGAACTTCAGCAGGTCCCAGGCGTCCTCCAGCACCACGATCCGGGTCTGCACGAGGTCCGCGGCCACCGCGAACTCCTCGTCGCTCAGCGCGTCCACCGGGTGCCCGTGGGTGGTCAGGTACGACCGCAGCCGGGCCGCGAAGTCGGCGGGCTCGAGCAGGCGGATGTGCTCGGCGTTGATCGCGTCGGCCTTCTTCTGGTCGAAACGCGCCGGGTTCGAGTTCACCTTCGCGATGTCGAACGCCGCGACCATCTCGTCCAGCGAGAACACGTCGTGGTCGTCCGCGATGCTCCACCCCAGCAACGCCAGGTAGTTGAGCAGACCCTCGGGGACGAACCCGCGGTCGCGGTGGATGAACAGGTTCGACTCGGGGTCGCGCTTCGACAGCTTCTTGTTGCCCTGACCCATCACGAACGGGAGGTGCCCGAACTCTGGCGTGAAATCGGCCACGCCGATGCGCTGCAGCGCCTCGTACAGCGCGAGCTGACGAGGCGTCGAGGACAGCAGGTCCTCGCCACGGAGCACGTGCGTGATCTTCATCAGCGCGTCGTCGACGGGGTTGACGAGGGTGTAGAGCGGGATGCCGTTGCCGCGGGTGAGCGCGAAGTCCGGGACCGTACCCGCCTTGAAGGTGGTCTCGCCCCGCACCAGGTCGACCCAGGTCAGGTCGTGGTCGGGCATCCGCAGCCGGACCACCGGCTTGCGCCCCTCGTCGAGGTACGCCTGCCGCTGCTCGGGGGTCAGGTCGCGGTCGAAGTTGTCGTAGCCCAGCTTGGGGTCGCGGCCGGCCGCCTTGTGGCGCTCCTCGACCTCCTCCGGCGTCGAGAACGACTCGTAGGCCTCGCCCGCCTCGAGCAGCTTCGCGACGACTCCGAGGTGCAGGTCACGCCGCTGCGACTGCCGGTACGGCTCGTACGGGCCGCCGACCTCCGGGCCCTCGTCCCAGTTCAGGCCGAGCCAGCGCAGCGCGTCGAGGATCGCCTGGTACGACTCCTCCGAGTCGCGGGCCGCGTCGGTGTCCTCGATGCGGAAGACGAACTTGCCGCCGTGGTGCCGCGCGAACGCCCAGTTGAACAGGGCGGTGCGGACGAGACCGACGTGCGGGGTCCCGGTGGGAGACGGACAGAAACGGACACGCACTTCGCTGGTGGTCATGGCTCACTTGGGTCGAGGGAGGACAGGGGTCCCTGACAGATTAGTCCTCCCCCGACCGACCCGCGGCGTCCGCGCCGGGTGCGTCCTATCCCTTGGCGACGACCGGATTGCTCAGCGTTCCGATGCCCTCGACGGTGACCTCGACGGTGTCACCGGCGACGATCGGGCCGACACCCTCCGGGGTCCCGGTCAGGATGACGTCACCGGGCAGCAACGTCATCACCGCGGAGACCCACTCGATGATCTTCGGAATGTCGTGCAGCAGAAGGGAAGTACGGCTGCGCTGCCGGACCTCGCCGTTGACCTCGGTGCGAATCTCGACGTCGGACGCGTCGAGACTCGTCTCGATCCACGGACCGAGCGGGCAGAAGGTGTCGTGCCCCTTCGCACGGGTCCACTGCCCGTCCTGGCGCTGGTGGTCGCGGGCCGAGACGTCGTTGGAGACCGTGTAGCCGAGCACCACGTCGAGCGCCTTGGCGGCGGGCACGTCCTTGCAGGGCCGGCCGATCACGACCGCGAGCTCGCCCTCGTGGTGCACCTCGTTGGAGCTGGGCGGCAACACGATCGGTGCGCCGGGTCCCACGATGGAGGTGTTGGGCTTGATGAAGATGACCGGATCCTCCGGCGCCTCGCCGCCCATCTCGGCGGCATGGGCGGCGTAGTTCTTGCCGACGCAGATCACCTTGCTGGCGAGGATCGGAGCGAGCAGCCGCACGTCGGCCAGCGGCCAGCTGCGGCCGGTGAAAGTGGGGGTGCCGAAAGGGTGTTCGGCGATCTCCTTCGCCGTCCGGGCATCCCCCTCCCCCTCGATCGACACGAAGGCGACCCCGTCCGGGCTGGCAATTCGACCTAGGCGCATGGCCGCGAGTCTATCGCTGCCCTCCCCTCGGCCCGCGGCCCACCGCGTCCGGGTATACGATTCGACGAGAGTGACCACATTACGAGATTAATATCTCAGATAGTGAGAATTCTGTGATCGTGACGGACCACCACACCAGTTCCCGCCGCTGGGTCGTTCTCGGGCTCGGCGTCCTCGCCCAGGCGGCGCAAGCAGTCCTGGTCAACGGAACCGCGTTCCTGATACCGACGCTGCACGACGAATCCGGCCTCAGCCTCGCCCAGGCGGGCACCCTCGCCTCCGCCCCGGTGTTCGGCGTCACGGTCACCCTGGTCGCCTGGGGTGCGTTGGCCGACCGGTACGGAGAGCGGCTCGTCCTGACGGCCGGGCTGGCTCTGGCCGCCGTCGCGACCGCGGCCGCAGCGGTGACCACGTCCACGCCGACCCTCGCCGTGCTGCTCGCACTCGGCGGCGGCGCCGCGGCAGCGGCCAACGCCGCCAGCGGACGCGTCGTGGTCGGCTGGTTCCCACCCGACCAACGGGGCCTCGCCATGGGAATCCGCCAGATGTCGGTGCCGCTCGGAGTGGCCCTGGCCGCCATGACGATGCCGCAGCTGGCCCGCGACCACGGCATCGGCTGGGCGCTCGCCTTCCCCGCCGTGGTGTGCGCCGTCGCCGCCGCGGCATGCGCGATCGGGATCACCGATCCGCCGCGGCCCGAACGTCACCACGCCGCCGAGCTCGGCCTGCTCGACAACCCGTACCGCCGCAGCAACACCCTGCTGCGCATCCACGCCACCTCGGTGCTGCTGGTGGTGCCACAGTACGTGGTCTGGACGTACGCGCTGGTGTGGCTGGTCACCGACCGGGGGTGGGCCGAATCGGCCGCCGGACTCGTGATCACCGCCTCGCAGTTCCTCGGCGCGGGTGGGCGGGTCGCGGCGGGCGTGTGGTCGGATCGCGTCGGCAGTCGGCTCCGCCCGCTTCGCGTCGTGGCGGTGTCGGTGGTGACCACGATGGCCGCGCTCGCGGCCGTCGCCGCCACCGACTCGGCGATCGCCGTCGCCCTGCTGGTGGTCGCGTCGGTGGTGACCGTCGCGCCCAACGGGCTCGCCTTCACCGCGGTCGCCGAGATCGCCGGCCCCTACTGGGGCGGACGGGCACTGGGCGTCCAGAACACCGGGCAGTTCGTGGCCGCGGCCGCGGTCGGTCCGGTGTTCGGGGCCGTCATCGGCACGGTCGGCTTCCCCGTCGCCTTCGCCGTGGCAGCGCTCGTCCCCGCACTCGGCATCCCCCTCGTCCCACCGGATCCTCGCGATCGCGCCTGAGACCACCGCGACATTCGCGGCCCGGATCCGGCCGGGAACGGCTCGACGGCGGCCGAATTGTAGTTCACTTACCCGACCTTACCCAGTGGTCAGGTCATGCCCCGCTCCCACCCGAACGGAGTTCCCCGGTGCCCACGGTTCGTCTCCCGCGTCGCGTCGTGACGCGCGTGCGACGCTGCGTCGCCCTCGCGGCCGCGCTCGCCGCGGCCGCGTCGGCGGCAGCCCCCGCAGTCGCCGAACCGACTCCGGATCTCGGCGTTCCCGCCCTCGGGAGCGTGTTCACCGAATACACGCTCGGCACGTTCCGGGACGGACGAATCGGCTCGCCACAGGAGATCCGAGACGGACTGCTCGCCACCGACCAGTTCTTCGACGAGCCACCGCTGCGCGGGGACGAGAAGCCGGGCACCCTGCTGCGGGCCGCGCCCTTCGACGTTCTGTTCGCCGGCGTCGAGCCGGGCAACCTGACGGCGTGGAAGATCATGTATGTCACCGAGAACGTCAACGGCAGCCGCGACGTCAGCACCGGCGTCGTCATGATTCCGGAGGACGGACGCGACAACGCCACCCGGCCGGTCGTCGCCTACCAGCAGGCCAACGACTCCGTCGGCCCGAACTGCCATCCCTCGTCGCACTGGAGCGGCGCCGCGCAGACCGACGCGTCGGCATGGTCGGCTCTCGGGCCTCTCGCGCAGATGTGGAGTGCGGGTCTGGCCACCGTCATCTCCGACCTCGGCAACGACGCCGACCCCGCGCCGCACGGCGTGTTCGCCGGACGTTTCGCCGGCATGGCGCTGATCAACGGGATTCGCGCCGCATACCAGGTCGAGGGCCTCGGGCTCAGCCCGCAGAGCCCGGTCGGCATCTTCGGTGTCGCGGGCGGCGGTGTCGGAGGCGGCTTCGCGGCCGAGTACCAACCCGACTACGCACCGGAGATCAACCTCCGGGCCACCGTTCTCGAAGCGATGGCAGTGAATCAACGCGACTTCGTCGAATTCGCCTCGGGAGGGCTGGGATCCGGGTTCGCGTTCGCCACCCTCCTCGGCCTCGAAGCCCAGTACCCGCAGATGCGGATCGACGAGAAGCTGACTCCCGCAGGCAGAGCCCTCGCCGACGTCTTCCGTGACAGCTGCCAGATCGCGTACTTCGGAACCCCGTTCCTCCCGCTGAACGCGCTGTTCCGGTCGGGCGAGAACCCCGCGGACATCGCGGACTTCCAACCGGTGTTCGCGCAGAACGATCTCGGCGTCGGCACCGCGCCCACGTCGAAGGTGCTGATCACCAACTGCGGGAGCGACAACTCCTTCATGGCCATCACGCCCGCGTCCGAGGCCCGCGACCTCGCCGACCGCTACCGCGCCGGCGGCACCGACGTCACCTACCAGCCGCTCGACTGCGGGGCCGACGTGCTGCTCACCGATCCCTACCGCTGGGGCACCGAACTTCTCGGCATGCACACCGTCGACTGGCTCACCGATCGACTCGACTGACACACCCGATCCTCCTCGAATCCGCGCGACAGGAGCACCATGACCTTCCCGATCGGACGTCTCGCCGCCCGCCTCGCCGCCGCACTGCCCCCGGTCCTGCTGGCCGCGTCGGCTCTCGGCGCACCCGCCGCGAGCGCCACCGAACTGGACGAGGTGCTGAACCTGCCACTGACGAACCGGCTGGCCGACCAGGCGCCCGGCGGAGTTCACGCGGCACTGCCCACCGACCTCGCCGCGCTGGAATCCCTCGTCGCGCAGGCACGCAGGTCCGGGCGACCCGCCACCGACTACGCGGCACTGCTGCTGCAGTACCGACTCGTCCAGGCGACGACCGAGGCGGGCATCGACCTCGCAGGCTGGGACCCGAGCGCAGGATTCATCGCGAACCGCGACAACATGATCCGGTCGTACCGGTACTACGAGAACTTCCAACTCGCGCACCGGGAACTCCTGTGGGCCGGCATGGGTGGCATGGTCGGCGGCGACTTCGGCGGCGGCATCGCCGACATGGAGTTGGCGAACACCGTCTACGGCCTGCCCGGACTGCAGGACGCCGCACGCTCGGTCCTCGGCGCCGCCGAATCCGCCTTCGGGCCGGCCGGAATCGAGCAGCTCCCCGGCGGCCTGCGCACCCTCGCCGAACGCGCGAGCGATCTCACCACCGCCGACCTCGACTGGTTCGTCCGTCGTGTCGTGATCATGCAGAAGGCGATCTTCGACGACCTGATGCCGATGCACTACGCGTACACCCACGAAGGGCTGGCCGCGATCGACGAATACCACGCCGCGGGAGTGATTCCGGACGACGTCCGCACCGCCTGGTACGACATCGCGTCCCGCGAACCGGACCGCGTGGCCGCGGGCAATACCGCGCTCCTGCGTCGTGAACAGCTCACCGTCGTCGGCGAACTGTGGGACGAGACCCGCGCCTACCGCGACGGTCTCGGTGGCGCACTGACGTACGCGATGACGATGGTCGGATCGCCGTCCCTGGCGGGTGTCCCGCCCCTGCGCAACCACCGTCCGATCACCGTCACCGGGACGCTCCCCGACGGCCGCTCCGCCACCCTCACCACACCGCTGCCGGCGTGGGACTGGTCGGTGTTCGACGAACGATGGGCCTACGTGGACGGCGAACTGCTGCCCCGCTACCGCGACCTCGCCGAGAACCACTGGCCGACACTCGAAGCCGTCCTCGAGGTGCCGTACGAGCATCAGTTCGAATCACAGCGTGCCACCGCACGCATCCCGCAGATCGTCGGCGACGTCGCCGCGGCGACCACCCTCACCGTCCACTGACCCTCGAACGGTGAAGGGCCCGCGCGGATCTCGAATCCGTGCGGGCCCTCCTCGCGTCGATCGGGTGTCTACAGTGCCGCCGCGATCCGGTCGCCCACCTCGGTGGTCCGGATCGGGCCGTCGCCACGTGCGGCGAGGTCCGCCTCGACGGCCCGCTCGATGCGGGCCGCGTCCTCCTCACGTCCGAGGTGGCGCAGCAGCAGCGCCACGGACAGGATCGCCGCCGTCGGATCGGCGACGCCCTGTCCGGCGATGTCCGGCGCCGAGCCGTGCACGGGCTCGAACATCGACGGGTTGGTGCCGGACGCGTCGATGTTGCCGGACGCGGCCAGACCGATACCGCCCGTGACGGCGCCGGCGAGGTCGGTGATGATGTCGCCGAACAGGTTGTCGGTGACGATGACGTCGAAGCGTCCCGGGTCGGTGACCGCGTAGATGGTGGCGGCGTCGATGTGGCAGTACGCCGTCTCGACGTCGGGGAACTCGGCGCCGACGGTCTCCACGGCGCGGGTCCAGATCCGGCCCGCGTTCGAGAGCACGTTGGTCTTGTGGATCAGCGTCAGGTGCTTGCGGCGGGTCTGCGCCAACTCGAATGCGTAGCGGACGACGCGCTCGGCACCGAACCAGGTGTTGACGGAGACCTCGGTGGCGACCTCGTGCGGCGTGCCGACGCGGATGGAACCACCGTTGCCGGTGTACGGACCCTCGGTGCCCTCACGGACCACGACGAAGTCGATCTCCGGGTTGGCGGCCAGCGGCGAGCTCGAGCCCGGGTAGGTGCGGGCCGGACGCAGGTTCACGTGGTGGTCGAGCAGGAAGCGCATGTTCAGCAGCAGGCCCCGCTCGAGGATGCCCGGGCCGACCAGCCGCGGGTCGCCGATCGCGCCGAGCAGGATCGCGTCGTGCTGACGGATCTCCGCCAGTTCCGCGTCGGGCAGCAGTTCTCCGGTCTCCTTGTAGCGCTTGGCACCGAGGTCGTACTCGGTGGTCTCCACCTCGGGAACCAGCTTCCGCAGTACCTTCAGCGCTTCCGCGGTGACCTCGACACCGATGCCGTCACCGGGAATGACCGCAAGCTTCATGACAACAACACTCTCTTCCTCGTCGAACGAGCACACGTGGGAACGGACCGTGACCGACGCGTGTGGCCGTGACCGCTTCGTCGAACGGTCACGGCCACACGTGTCAGGCGACGGATCCGGTCAGGACAGGTCGACCTGAGCGACGCGGGCGTCGAGCTTCTCGATGATCTGCGCGACCTCGGCGTCGGCGACGACCTGGTTGACGCGCAGGATGACGGTCGCACCCTCACCCTCCACGTCCTGGCTCAGGGCCGCGGCCTGGATGTCGATGTTCGCGCTGCCGAGCACGGTGCCCAGGACGCCGAGGACGCCGGGACGGTCCGCGTAGTGCACGACGATGTTGTGGCCCTCGGCGCGCAGATCGAAGCTGCGGCCGTTGATGTTGACGATCTTCTCGACCTGCTGAAGACCGGTGAGCGCACCCGCGACCGCGGTGACGGTGCCGTCGGCGGCGACGGCCCGCACCTCGACGGCACTGCGGTGGGTCAGTGCCTCGCTGTGCTTGTCGACCTCCACGCTGACGCCGCGCTGCTCGGCGAGCTGCGGGGCGTTGACGAAGGTGACGGCCTCGTCGCTGCTCGCGGAGAACAGTCCGCGCAGCGCCGCGAGACCGAGAATCTCGACGTTCTCGGCGGACAGCTCACCGCTGACGACGACCTGGACGTTCTGCACGGCCTCGGGCGACAGGGTGCCCGCGATCAGGCCGAGCTTGCGGACCAGCTCGAGCCACGGCGCGACCTCCTCGCCGACGGGGCCGCCGGAGACGTTGACGGCGTCCGGCACGAATTCGCCCGCGAGGGCGAGCAGCACGCTCTTCGCGACGTCGGTGCCCGCGCGGTCCTGGGCCTCGGACGTGGAGGCGCCGAGGTGCGGGGTGACGACGACGTTGTCGAGGTCGAAGAGCTTGGAGTCCGTGCACGGCTCGGTGTTGAAGACGTCGAGGCCTGCGGCGCGGACCTTACCGTTGACGAGCGCGTCGTACAGCGCGTCCTCGTCGATCAGTCCGCCGCGGGCGGCGTTGACGATGATGACGCCGTCCTTGGCGTTGGCGAGACGCTCGGCGTTGATCAGGCCGGCGGTCTCCTTCGTCTTCGGCAGGTGCACGGAGATGAAGTCGGCGCGCCGGACCAGCTCGTCGATGTCGACCAGCTCGATGCCGAGCTGTGCGGCGCGGGCCGCGGGCAGGTAGGGGTCGTAGGCGATGACGTTGGTCTCGAACGCGGCGAGGCGCTGCGCGAACAGCTGGCCGATGCGGCCGAGGCCGACGACGCCGACGGTCTTGCCGAGGATCTCGGTGCCGTTGAAGCTCGAACGCTTCCAGGTCTTCTCACGCAGCGTGCGGTCTGCCGCGGGGATCTGGCGGGCAGTCGAGAGCAACAGCGAGACGGCGTGCTCGGCCGCCGAGTGGATGTTGGAGGTCGGTGCGTTGACGACCATCACGCCGCGCTCGGTGGCGGCGGGAATGTCGACGTTGTCGAGGCCGACACCGGCGCGCCCGACGATCTTGAGCTTTGTCGCCGCGGCGAGCACCTCGGCGTCGACGGTGGTCGCGGAGCGCACCAGCAGGGCATCGGCCTCGGGCACGGCGGCCAGCAGGGCGGGACGGTCCGGGCCGTCCACCCAGCGCACCTCGACACCGTCACCGAGCGCATCGACGGTCGATTGTGCGAGCTTGTCGGCGATCAGGACAACGGGACGGCCATTCTGGCTCACGAGCGAACTCCCCTGTGTTAGGTGTCTTGGGCGGATCGTCCTCGAACCGCCGGTCGAGTGGGAGCACCCGCGAGTCCGTGACCCGAACAGCTTAGTGGTTCCCCTCACCGCGGTATCACCCCACGTGTCGGCCGGGCCGAATGGCGGACACCGCGCGCACCGGTCAGGGACGGTTCGGGGAGAGCCGTTCGAACGCCTCGACCGCTGTCTCGACCGTGGGGTAGAAGCGGCCGGGACTGAAGCGCTCCCCCAGCCCGAGTCGGCGTAGCCGGTCCTTGACGGGATCCTTCATCTCGGCGAAGACGAGCCGAATACCGTTGCCGGACAGGTATTGATCGAGTTCGACCAGCTCGTCCATCGCGGTGGTGTCGAGTCCGGTGATGGGTTCGGCCGCGATGATCACCCAGCGAACCGGATCCGGTGCCCGGCCCACGACGCGGCGGACGTAGTCGTCGAAGATCGCGCCGTTGGCGAAGAACAGTTGTGCGTCGAACCTCACGATCACCAGGCCCGGGATCCGCGCCCCCGCCGGGTAGCGCTTGATGTCGTGATAGCCGGCCACCTCCGGCACCGCCACCAGTTCGGTCCGGTAGGGACGCCACGCGTGCACCACCACCGACACGAACGACAGGGCGATCGCGACGAGGATGCCCTCGAGCACCCCGACGAGGGCGACACCGAGGAACGCGGCGATCGCGAGCCAGGTCTCGATCCTGCTCATCGACCACATGTCGACCAGGCTGCGGATGTCGACGAGCGACGTCGCAGCCACGATCACGACAGCGGCCAGCGCCGCCGAGGGCAGATACGCGGTGACCCGCGGCGCGACGAGGATGAACACGACGATGAGGACCGCGCCGACGACACCGGCGAGCTGTGTTCTCGCCCCGTTCTGTTCGGCGACCGGCGTCCGGGAGGAACTCGCCGACATCGGGAAACCGCCGAGCAGACCGCTCGCGACGTTGGCGGTGCCGATCGCCCGCATCTCGTGGCTGCCGTCGACGGACTCCCCCCGCCGCGCCGCGAAGGTGCGGGAGAGCACACCCGTGTCGGCGAACGCGACCAGGGCGATGCCCGCCGCCGGCCCGATCAGTTCGCCCACATCCGACCACTGCAGCCCACCGAGCGCAGGCGCGGGCAGGCCGTACGGGAGGGCGCCGGCCATCGGGATGTCGTCGGCCAGACCGAACACGTAGGCCACGACGATGGATCCGATCACGGCGACCAGCACACCGGGGATGCGGCTGTGGAACATCCTGAATGCCACGATGACCGCGATCCCGCCGAGACCGATGGACGCGGCCTGTGCGTCGATCTCGCCGCCGAAGACGGCCGTGACCGTCTGTCCGATCTCGTCGATCAGGTTCACCCCGTCTACGGAGAACCCGAGGAGTTTCGGGATCTGGCTGATGATCACCACGAGTGCGATGCCGTTGAGGTACCCGAGCCGGATCGGTTTGGACAGCAGATCGGTGACGAACCCCAGTTTCAGCAGGCCACCGAGGACGAGGATCGAGCCCATCAGGATCGCGAGCAGGCCGGCCAGCGCGACCGCTCGCGCCGAGTCGCCGGCCGCGAGCGGGAGGACCGCGGCGCCGATGATCGGGGCGAGCGAGGAGTCCGGGCCGAGCACCAGGATCTTGGACGGTCCGACGAGGGCGTAGACGAGCAGCGGAACGATGGTCGCGTACAACCCGGTCTCGGGTGGCAGTCCCGCGGCCTGGGCGTAACCCATGCCTGCCGGAATCAGCAGGGCGGTCAACGCGATTCCCGCCGTGATGTCCTTGCGGAACCAGGACCGTTCGTAGTTGCGGGCGATCTCGACGCCCGGCAGCCACTGCCGCATCACCGACTCACGTGTCATCGACCACCTGCCTACAAGCACGAAACCCGACGTTCCTCCGCACAGTGTGCACCGTGCGGACGAACATCGGGTATCGACATGCGCGTCACGCCCGTGAGTCTTTTCGGCCCACAGCGGGACCGAAGGGACTCACGGGCGGCGCAGCCGCCTAAGCGGTTTCGGTGATCGGGCGATCGACCCAGCTCATCAGGTCGCGCAGCTTCTTGCCGGTGACCTCGATCGGGTGCTCCGCGTTGGCCTTGCGCAGGCCCTCGAGCTCGGTGTTGCCGTTCTCGACGTTCGCGACCAGGCGACGGGTGAATTCACCCGACTGGATGTCCGCGAGGATCGCCTTCATGCGCTCCTTGGTGCCGGCGTCGATGACGCGCGGGCCGGAGAGGTAGCCGCCGAACTCCGCGGTGTCGGACACCGAGTAGTTCATGCGGGCGATGCCGCCCTCGTACATCAGGTCGACGATCAGCTTGAGCTCGTGGAGGACCTCGAAGTAGGCCATCTCGGGGGCGTAACCGGCCTCGACCATGACCTCGAAACCGGTCTTGACGAGCTCCTCGGTGCCACCGCAGAGCACGGCCTGCTCACCGAACAGGTCGGTCTCGGTCTCTTCCTTGAAGGTGGTCTTGATGACGCCGGCGCGGGTGCCGCCGATGCCCTTGGCGTAGGACAGCGCCAGCGCCTGGCCCTCACCCTTCGGGTCCTGGTCGATGGCGATCAGGGCCGGAACACCCTTGCCGTCGACGAACTGGCGACGCACCAGGTGGCCCGGGCCCTTCGGGGCGACCATGCCGACGGTGACGTTGGCCGGGGCCTCGATCAGCTTGAAGTGGATGTTGAGGCCGTGGCCGAAGAACAGCGCGTCGCCGTCCTCGAGGTTCGGCTCGATGTCGTTCTTGAAGATCGCGGCCTGCGCGGTGTCGGGGGCGAGGACCATGATCACGTCGGCCCACTCGGCGACCTCGGCCGGGGTGCCGACGGTCAGGCCCTGCTCCTCCGCCTTGGCGCGGGACTTCGAGCCCTCCTTGAGACCGATGCGAACGTCGACACCGGAGTCGCGCAGGCTCAGCGAGTGCGCGTGGCCCTGGCTGCCGTAGCCGATCACCGCGACCTTGCGGCCCTGGATGATCGACAGGTCGGCGTCATCGTCGTAGAACATCTCGACTGCCACTGGTATTACCTCTCCTCTGGGTTTGGAGCTCTGCGTTACAGCTGAACTTATGAGTGGAACTTGGCTAGCGGGTGGCCGTGATCGACTTCGGGCCACGTCCGACCGCGACGACCCCGGACTGCACGATCTCCCGAATACCGTACGGGTCGAGCATCCGAAGCAGTGCATCGAGCTTCGACCGGGTACCGGTCGCCTCGACGGTGAGCGACTCGGGCGAGACGTCGATCACCTTGGCGCGGAACAGATTCACCGTCTCAATGACCTGCGTGCGGACACTCGCATCGGCACGCACCTTGATGAGCACGAGCTCGCGCGCCACCGACGCCTCGCCCTCCTGCTCGACGATCTTGATGACGTTGACGAGCTTGTTCAGCTGCTTGGTCACCTGCTCGAGCGGGAACTCGTCGACGGTGACGACGATCGTCATGCGCGAGATGTCGGGGAGTTCGGTGCCGCCGACGGCGAGCGACTCGATGTTGAATCCGCGCCGGGAGAACAGCGCGGCGACTCGCGCCAGCACGCCCGGCTTGTCCTCGACGAGAACGCTGAGGGTGTGACTGGTGCTCACTTGGTGTCCTCCGTGTCGGTGGCGGTGCGCTGCTCGCGCTCCATCGCCTCGTGGATGACGGCCGGCTCCTCGGCCGCCTCGTCGTCGTCGAACAGCGGACGGATGCCCCGCGCCGCCATGATCTCGTCGTTGCCGGTGCCCGCGGCGACCATCGGCCACACCTGGGCGTCCTTGCCGACGATGAAGTCGATGACGACGGGCTTGTCGTTGATCGACTGCGCCTCGCGGATGGCCGCCTCCACGTCCTCCTCGCGTTCGACGCGGATGGCGTGGCAGCCCAGCGCCTCTCCGAGCTTGACGAAGTCGGGGATGCGGACCGTGCCGTGGGTGCCGAGGTTGGTGTTCGAGTAGCGCTCGTCGTAGAAGAGCGTCTGCCACTGCCGGACCATGCCGAGGTTGCCGTTGTTGATCAGCGCGACCTTGATCGGCACGCCCTCGACCGCGCAGGTCGCGAGCTCCTGGTTGGTCATCTGGAAGCAGCCGTCGCCGTCGATGGCCCACACTTCCTTCTCGGGTGCACCCATCTTGGCGCCCATCGCGGCGGGCACGGCGTAGCCCATCGTGCCGAGGCCACCGGAGTTGAGCCAGGTGCGCGGCTTCTCGTACTTGACGAACTGCGCGGCCCACATCTGGTGCTGGCCGACACCGGCACAGTAGATCGCGTCGGGTCCGGCGAGCCTGCCGACGGCCTCGATCACGTACTCCGGCGACAGCGCCCCGTCGGACGGCTTGCCGTAGGCCAGCGGGTACGTGGTGCGCAGGCCGTCCAGGTACTTCCACCACGCGGTCATGTCCAGGGTGGTGCCGGTGGCCATGTCCGCGCGGATCGCCTCGATCAGCTCGACGATGACCTCCTTGCAGTCACCGACGATCGGCACGTCCGCGTACCGGTTCTTGCCGATCTCCGCGGGGTCGATGTCGGCGTGGATCACCTTGGCGTCGGGCGCGAACGAGTCGAGCTGGCCGGTGACCCGGTCGTCGAACCGCGCACCGAGGGTGATCAGCAGGTCGGACTTCTGCAGCGCCCCGACAGCGGCGACCGTGCCGTGCATGCCGGGCATGCCGCAGTGCAGGCGGTGGCTGTCGGGGAAGGCGCCGCGGGCCATCAGGGTGGTGACCACCGGGATGCCGGTCAGTTCGGCGAGCTCGAGCAGCTCGGCCGACGCCTCGGCCTTGATCACGCCGCCGCCGACGTAGAACACCGGGGACTTCGACTCGGCGATCAGCCGCGCCGCCTCGCGGACCTGCTTGCCGTGCGGCTTGGACACCGGACGGTAGCCGGGCAGCCGCATCTCCGGCGGCCACGAGAAGGTGGTCTGCGCCTGCAGCACGTCCTTCGGGATGTCGACGAGGACGGCGCCGGGACGACCCGAGGAGGCCAGGTAGAAGGCCTCGGCCATGATCCGCGGGATGTCGATGCCGTCGGTGATGAGGAAGTTGTGCTTGGTGATCGGCATGGTGATGCCGGAGATGTCGGCTTCCTGGAACGCGTCGGTGCCGATCAGCCCGCGACCGACCTGGCCGGTGATCGCGACGACGGGCACGGAGTCCATCTGGGCGTCGGCGAGCGGGGTCACCAGGTTGGTGGCACCGGGGCCGGACGTGGCCATGCACACGCCGACCTTGCCGGTCGCCTGCGCGTATCCGGTCGCGGCGTGGCCGGCGCCCTGCTCGTGCCGAACCAGGACGTGACGCACCTTCTTCGAGTCGAAGAGCGGGTCGTAGACGGGGAGAACCGCGCCACCCGGAATGCCGAACACCGTGTCGACCTCGAGCTCCTCGAGGGCGCGGACCACGGACTGGGCGCCGGTGACCCGCTCGGGGGCGACCTGGCGTCGATTGCCGGACTGGGGTGCCGCCGTGGGGCCGGGCTGACCCGCTGCCCCACTCTTGCGCGGCGTGGGCTGCGGCCGTGCGGTTGGTGCGCTCACTGGTGATTCCTCTGGTGTTGACGGTTCGAGCTGACTCCGGGCAACAAAAAACCCCCGTCAGCATTGTCTGCTGTACGAGGGTGGCGCGTCGTGCTTTGCGAGTTGACTGCTGATCGACTCAGGCGACGACGCGCCGGCCGATTACGAGCAACTCATTCTGCTTCACGCGCTCGAAGGTAGGCGCGTCAAGGGTAAACAGTCAACTTTGGTGAGTCTGCTGTCCCAGAATGTGAGAAGCGCCGGCCGCAATGCGAGGATGGTGATGTGTCGTCCTCATCGCAGCCCGTGCCACCGTCTCCATCCTCCCACACCGCCGAATCGCCCCGTCAGTCCATCCAGATCTCCAGCCTCGGCCTGCTCGGCGTGTTCCTGCTGGCGTTCGGCCTGAGCTTCGTGATCTTCCCGAGCCCGCCGTGGGTGTCGGTGCTGTGGATCGTCCCGGTCGGGGTCGCCTACTGGATGCTGCGGGTACGCACCGTCGTCGACACCAACGGCCTGTACGTGCGCCGGATGTTCAGCAGCGAGGCGATCTCCTGGGACGAGGTCAAGGGATTCCGGTTCCCCGGCAACCGCTGGGCGCGCGCCGAACTGACCGACGGCACCGAGAAGACCCTCCCGGTGGTCACCTTCGGCCGTCTTCCGCAGATCGCCGCGGCCAGCGGCGGACGCGTCACCGACCCGTACGCCGTCGCCGACCGCGTCGAGCGCGAACGCGCCGCCCAGGACCGAGCGGACGCGACCCGCCAGGCCGGTGATCACGCCGAACCGGAGCCCACGACCGACTCGGATCCGGACGCCCGATAGCACGCGCGTACCGTTGACTGGCACCCGACGTCGGTCGGGCGGTCCGTCGGCGCCGCCGACACCGGAGGCACCAGCCCCGTGACCACCCGTGCCAGGCCCCCACGCCGGGTTCGACGATTCACGGCGCGCCCGACGGTCCCAGCCCGTCCGGCGGACGCGCCCCGATGAGCGAAGGACGCCCATGCCCCCGCTGAGGTCACGCACCACCACCGTCGGACGCAACGCTGCCGGAGCCCGCTCGCTGTGGCGCGCCACCGGCATGACGGACTCCGACTTCGGCAAGCCGATCGTCGCGATCGCGAACTCGTACACGCAGTTCGTTCCCGGCCACGTCCATCTCAAGAACGTCGGCGACATCGTCGCCGAGGCCGTCCGCGCCGCCGGTGGCGTGCCGCGCGAATTCCACACGATCGCGGTCGACGACGGCATCGCGATGGGCCACGGCGGCATGCTGTACTCGCTGCCGAGCCGCGAGATCATCGCCGACTCGGTCGAGTACATGGTCAACGCCCACACCGCCGATGCGCTCGTGTGCATCTCGAACTGCGACAAGATCACCCCCGGCATGCTCAACGCCGCGATGCGGCTGAACATCCCGACGGTGTTCGTCTCGGGTGGCCCGATGGAGGCGGGCAAGGCCGTCGTCGTCGGCGGCGTCGCGCACGCCCCCACCGACCTGATCACCGCGATCTCGGCGTCCGCGAACGACAGCGTCTCCGACGACGGCCTCGACGAGGTCGAGCGCAGCGCCTGCCCGACGTGCGGCTCCTGCTCGGGCATGTTCACCGCGAACTCGATGAACTGCCTCACCGAGGCCCTCGGACTCGCGCTGCCCGGCAACGGTTCCACGCTGGCCACCCACGAGTCGCGCCGCGCCCTGTTCAGCCGGGCGGGTACCACCGTGGTCGAGGCCGCGCTGCGGTACTACCGCGACGAGGACGAGTCGGTGCTGCCGCGGAACATCGCTTCCCCCAAGGCTTTCCGCAACGCCATGGCTCTCGACGTCGCGATGGGCGGCTCGACGAACACCGTGCTGCACACCCTCGCCGCCGCCCAGGAGGGCGAGGTCGACTTCGACCTGTCCACCATCGACGAGATCAGCCGGCGCGTGCCGTGCCTGTCGAAGGTCTCCCCCAACTCCGACTACCACATGGAGGACGTGCACCGCGCCGGTGGCATCCCCGCCATCCTGGGCGAGCTACGCCGCGCCGGGCTGCTCGACACCGACGTCTCCACCGTGCACACCACGTCCTTCGACGAGTGGCTCGACACCTGGGACATCCGCTCCGGCAAGGCTTCCGACGAGGCGATCGAGCTGTTCCACGCCGCGCCGGGTGGCGTCCGCACCACCGAACCGTTCTCGACGAACAACCGGTGGAGCGCGCTCGACACCGACGCCGAGGGCGGCTGCATCCGTGACATCGAGCACGCCTACACCGTCGAGGGCGGCCTGTGCGTGCTGCGCGGCAACATCGCCGTCGACGGCGCGATCCTCAAGACGGCGGGCATCGACGAGGACCTCTTCTCCTTCCAGGGCCCGGCGGTCGTCGTCGAGTCGCAGGAGGAGGCCGTCTCGGTGATCCTGCAGAAGCAGATCAAGCCCGGCGACGTGATCGTGGTCCGGTACGAGGGCCCCAAGGGCGGGCCGGGCATGCAGGAGATGCTGCACCCCACCGCCTTCCTCAAGGGCGCCGGCCTCGGCAAGGTGTGCGCACTGATCACCGACGGCCGCTTCTCCGGCGGCACCTCCGGCCTGTCCATCGGCCACATCTCCCCGGAGGCCGCAGCCGGCGGCGTCATCGGTCTCGTCGAGAACGGTGACCAGATCCGCATCGACGTCGCCACCCGCACCCTCGAGGTGCTCGTCGACGACGCGGTGCTCGCCGAGAGGCGCGCCAAGATGGAGGCGTCCGAGCGGCCCTGGCAGCCCGTCGACCGCCAGCGCACCGTGACCACCGCGCTGCGCGCCTACGCCGCGCTCGCCACCTCCGCCGACAAGGGCGCGGTCCGCCAGGTCCCCTGACCCACCCCCGCTCCTCCCCCCGCTCCTCCCCCTCCGGGCTGAAGGTGCCCTTCGTACGCATCAACGAGACGAAGGGCGCCTTCAGCCGGACGGGGCGAATTCGACCCCACCGGATGAAGGGCGCCGTCGTCCGCACCAACGAGACGAAGGCCACCTTCAGCCGGGAAGGGTGGGGTTGTCAGGCGGCGCGGCGGGCGGCGGCGATTCGCTTGCCGGCGAGGGTGATTGCGGCCAGTTGCGCGTCGGTCCGCGTCGACTGCGCGTGATCGAGAACCTCCTCGACGACGGTGCCGATCCGGTCGACCCGGTCCAGGAAGTCCCGGTCACCCGACACCTCGGCCGCGCAGGAGATCAGTCCGCCCGCATTGGAGACGAAGTCGGGCACGTACACGACACCGCGTGCGGTGAGCGTCTCGCCGACACCGGGCCCCGACAGCATGTTGTTCGCCGCGCCGACGACCGCGGCCGCGCGCAACCTGCCGGCGACCTCCTCGGTCACCACCAGTCCCGGTCCGGCCGGGCACACGACGTCGACGTCTGCGAGCAGCACCCGATCGAGCGGCGTCGCAGTTGCCCCGTGCCGCTCGACGGCCGTGTCGACGCGGTCGCGGTCGGGGTCCGCGACGACCACCCGCGCGCCGCGAGCGGTGAGTTGCTCGACGATCCCGAATCCGACGTTGCCGACACCCTGCACCGCGACCCGCAGTCCGTCCAGGCCGGAGTGCCGGATTCCGTTGCCTGCCAGTCGGTTCGCCACCTTCTCGATCGACGCGACGACGCCGCGCGCGGTGTACGGCGACGGGTCGCGGCCGTCGCTGGACACCCGCGGCGCGTACCGGCCGATGACCTCGAGGTCGGCGGGACAGGTGCCCATGTCGGCGCCCGGGATGTACCGGCCGCCCAGCGATGCGACATGTCTGCCGTGCGCCTCGAGCAGCTCGACGGTCTTGTCGGCGCGGGGGTCCGCGTTGATCACCGACTTCCCGCCGCCGAGCGCCACTTCGGCGAGCGCGGCCTTGAACGTCATCGCGCGGGCCAACCGTAGCGCGTCCGCGGCGGCGAGTTCGTCGTTGGCGTACTTGCGGATTCGCACGCCACCGAGTGCGGGACCGAGGGTGGTGTCGTGGACGGCGACGATGCTGGCGACACCGGCATCGGTGATCCGCCGGACGGAGAGGTGCTCGAAGTGCTGTTCGGCGAGAGTGTTGACGACGCTCACTGCTGCTCCTGACTGGGCCGTCGGCCGTGGCACCACTCTCGTGGAGGGGTCTCGGCCGGGCGATGGATTGGCGGGGATCCCCGCGACCAGAACTGTAAGCGGCGTCACATATTTGTCAACAATGATGTGCGCCGCGACCGCGAGGACCTCGATCGGGTGATCAGCACGCTCAGCCGACGTCCGCGCGACCGCCCGGGAACTGAGCACGATGCACACCTGCCGAACCGGGTGTTGCGCACCTACTCCCGCGGTGCTTCCCTCGGGTCACCGAATGAGACCCACGTCACACTGCGTGGTCCCGCCCACCCCGGCCCACGAGGCCGCCGGAGCACACCAAGGAGCACCTCCATGCCCGGATCCGGTATCTGGCGAACCAAGTCCGTCGAGCAGTCGATCGCGGACACCGACGAACCCGGAACCCGCCTCCGAAGAGAGCTCACCACCCGGGATCTCACGGTGTTCGGTGTCGCCGTCGTGATCGGTGCGGGCATCTTCACCCTCACCGCACGGACCGCGGGAAACGTTGCCGGACCGTCGATCTCGCTGGCATTCGTCCTCGCCGCCTGCGCCTGCGGGTTGGCCGCGCTGTGCTACGCCGAGTTCGCGTCGACCGTCCCGGTCGCCGGCAGCGCCTACACCTTCTCCTACGCCACGTTCGGCGAGTTCGTCGCGTGGATCATCGGCTGGGACCTGATCCTCGAGTTCGCGCTCGCCTCCGCGGTCGTCGCCAAGGGATGGTCGCTGTACCTGGGCAACGTGTTCGGGTCCGGATCGACCGTCGTCGACGTCGGCCCCCTGCACGTCGACTGGGGCGCCCTGCTGATCGTCGGCGCGCTGACCGTGGTGCTCGCAGTCGGAACCAAGGTGTCGTCCCGCGTGTCCGCCGTCGTCACGGGAATCAAGATCCTGGTGGTCCTGCTCGTCATCGTCGTCGGGATGTTCCACATCGACACCGACAACTACTCCCCCTTCGTGCCGCCCGCGCAGGAACAGACGACCACGACGGGCGGCCTGCACCAGTCGCTGCTGTCGTTCTTCACCGGCGCCGAGGGCAGCACGTACGGCTGGTACGGCCTGCTCGCCGCCGCGTCTCTGGTGTTCTTCGCGTTCATCGGGTTCGACGTCGTCGCGACCACCGCCGAGGAGACGAAGAATCCGCAGAAGTCCCTGCCGCGAGGCATTCTCGGCTCACTGGCCATCGTCACCGTTCTGTACGTCGCCGTCACCGTGGTGCTGACCGGGATGGTGAAGTACACCGACCTGCGCACCGGCAGCCCTCTGGTCGGCGACGGTAGCGCGACGCTGGCGACCGCGTTCGAGGCACACGGGATCACGTGGGCGCAGATGGCGATCAGCTTCGGCGGACTGGCCGGCCTGACGACGGTCGTGATGGTGATGATGCTCGGTCAGACCCGCGTGCTGTTCGCGATGTCGCGGGACGGCCTGATGCCCCGGGGGCTCGCGAAGACCGGACGTCGCGGCACGCCGGTCCGGATCACCGTGCTGGTCGGCACCGTCGTCGCCGTCCTCGCCGCACTGTTCCCGATGGGCACGCTCGAGGAGATGGTGAACATCGGCACCCTGTTCGCCTTCGTGCTGGTGTGCGTCGGCGTGCTGGTGCTTCGCCGGACCCGTCCCGACCTGCCCCGCGGGTTCCGGGTACCGCTCGTGCCGCTGGTGCCGATCCTCGCGGTGCTGGCCTGCGGGTGGCTGATGCTCAACCTGTCGGTGGAGACCTGGATCCGGTTCGTGACGTGGATGGTGATCGGGGTGGTCGTGTACTTCTCCTACGGGCACCGCCGGTCGGTGCTCGGCCGACGCCTCGCCGCACCGGTGGAACCGGCCCCGGACCCGGAACCCGCAACCCAGTCGGCGTGACCGACCGTCCGGTGAACCCCCTGACTCACACCAGGGGGTTCACCCCGTTCAGGAAGATCCACAGGCAGACGCCGCCGGCGACGCCGAGCACGAGGGCCAGGAACGACCCGACGTGGGGGCGCGTGGCCCACTTGCGTCGGCCCTCGAGCGAGAAACGTCCCGGCCCGGCGAGGATGATCGCGACCAACATCGCCGCCAGCAGCGCCTCGAGTTCGGGCCCGTCCGGGGCGAACCACTGCAGGCCGGGCGCGGCGGCCTGCCGCACACACCAGGCGTTGATCACGAGAGCCAGCAACCCGGCCGCGGCCAGCGGGGTGAGGAGGCCGACGATCAGCAGCACCCCGCCCACCACCTCGCCGACGGCACCGGCGTAGGCCAGGATCCGGGCCTGCTGGAACCCGGCGTCGACGAGGAACATCTCGAACCCGTCGAGCCCGGGACCTCCCCAGAGCCCGAACAGCTTCTGCAGGCCGTGGGCGAGCATCAGCGCACCGACCGCCACTCGCAACACCAGCAGGCCGAGATCGAGGGTGCCGCGGGGAGTCGCCGCCTGCGGGGCGGGCGGGACCACCGCGGGGGCCGCGGTGGACGCCGCGAGCGCGGACGCCAACTCGCGGTCGTAGGAGTCGGCGGTGCGCAACTCCTCGGTCGGCGTGACGTCCGACGCGAACGGGCCTCGGTCGGACGTCGAGCCGGTCGCGTACGTCGGGATCTGCTCGGTCGGGAGCAGTCCGAGGTCGTCGTCGGTGGTCGGGATCCGCTCGGTCGGCTGATCGAACGGACTCGTCGCGGAGCGGGCGACGCCGTCGGGATCGGAATTCGGGCGCGTGGTGTCGGTCACGAAACCCAGGGTAGAGGCGTCCGGGCCACCCCAGCGGTAGGGCGCGCGGCGACGGTAACGTCGGGGCATGGCGATCTCACGTGCGGCGTACCGCACCGCGGTGCTGTGCACGTCCGTCTTCGTCGTCACGGCCGCTGCCGGGTGCGCACGCTTCGACGACAGTGCGTCGACGCCATTCACGCCGGTCCCGTCCTTCTCCGCGGGCGAGGTCCAGCCCCGGCAACCCGGTGTCACCACCACCCCGGAAGTCAGCGAGTCGCCGCGGGCCCTGGCTCCGTGCGAGGACCCGGACCCCGCCGTCGTCGCCACGTGCCTCGACACCACGGGCGGCCTGACGATGCTGCCCGGAGGCCAGGCGGCGCTGGTCACCGAACGCCGCACCGGACGAATCCTGCGGGTCGCGCCCGGCACCGCGCCGCAGGAGGTCGCGAGGCTCGCCGTCGACGGTTCCGGCGACGGCGGCCTGCTCGACATCGCCCTGTCACCCACGTACACCGAGGACAATCTCCTGTACGCGTACGTCACGACGAACGCGGACAACCGGATCGTGCGGATCGCGCCCGGCGACGCCCCGAAGGACGTGCTGACCGGGATTCCCCGTGGGGCGAGCGGAAATGCGGGCGCCCTCGCGTTCACGACCCCGACCGAGCTGACGGTCCTCACGGGTGACGCCGGAAATCCTTCTGCAGCAATGGATCCTGCCTCGATGGCCGGAAAGGTCCTGCGGGTCACCGCACTGACCCCGGCACCCGTGCAGCCGATGCCGCGGGTGGCCCTGTCGGGGATCGGGACCGCGGGCGACATCTGCGTCGACCCGCTCGGAGGCGGGGTCTGGGTCACCGACCGTACTGTCCTCGAGGACCGGTTGCAGCGCGTCACCGCGGACGGCGCGACCGGAATGCCGGTGTGGACGTGGCCGGATCGGCCCGGGGTGGCCGGATGCACGGCCGTCGACGGTGGCGTCGCGGTGGCGCTGACCGACGGCCGGGCACTGGCCGTGCTGCCCCTCGATTCCACCACCGGCGCCGCGCAGGCCGCGCCGTCACTGGTCGCGGCGGATCGCTACGGCCGGCTCGGCGGCGCCGCGCTCGGTGACGGGAACCAGGTGTGGGTGGCGACGGTGAACAAGGCGGGCGGCGAGCCCGGCCCGAGCGACGACCGCGTCGTCCGCATCCCGGCACCCCAGGGCGGCGGCGGATTCGACTGACGTGCCACCGGGGACGGTGTCCCCGGGCCGACGTCACGACAGCACGAACTCCGGCGGCGCCGACTCCACGAATGCCGACCCGACGTTGCCGAGCAGTCCCGGAGCGGAGGGGTCCAGCCGCCGGCAGGTGGTGAAGTCCAGTTCCGCGAGCCTGGTCCACACGATGTTGGGGCTGAAGGACGATTCGAAGAGGTAGGTGCCGGAGGTCAGGTCCGCGAGCGTGCGCCAGATCGTCGCCGAGATGTTCGGCCGGTCCGGGTCGGGCTCGCCGAAGGGCTGTCCGGCGTTGCGCATCACACTGAGCAGCGCGGCGTAGGCGCGTTCGGGAGTCGGCGTCGCGGGCAGCCGCTCGAGGTAGTAGCTCGCGCGCACGAATCGGTCCGCGGCCTCCGTCGTCCCGGGCAGCGGTAGGGTACCGCCGAATCCCGTGTAGCGCTTGCGGAGTTCGAGCTGCTCGTCGTAGGGCGGCGAGTTCGTCATCACCGTGAAGGACCGATCGTGGTGCAGCCGGACCCGACCGTCGATGTGCTCGATGACGAGCGAGTCGCCGCTCGCGTCGTCGAGCGCCAGGTGCACGGTCCCCGCTCGTCCCGAGCGCGGTTCGATCAGCGGGCGCACCTGGAACGGCTGCTCGGCCATCAACTCGACGCACTCCGCAACGTTCGCGCATCGGTCGAGGAAGTACTGGGCCCACAACGACACCGCCAGCGCGGGTAGCTCGGGATCGCGATCACCGAAATCCGCCTCCGCGAGCCAGAGGATGTGCGCGGCCAACCCGTGCTCGTTGACGCCGTCGCTGGTCGCACCGTCCCACACCGTCGCGACGAGGCTGCCGTGAACGGCCTCCCACGACAGCGGATTCGGGTCCGCGGCGTGACCGACCCGGTGCGCACCACGGGGCAGCACCCACAGGTTCGTGTCCATCTCCTCGCGCCAGTCCATGTTCCGGCCGACCAGGACACCGTGACCGCTGTCGATCCACATCGCGCGCGTACACATGGGCGTTCCTCGTTTCGCTTCGGACGGCGGAGCACGGGGCCGACACAGCCGCGTCGGCGAACTGTCACACCGTATCCGCCGAACGACCCGCATCCGTCGAACGAGCGGGCTCGTGTCGTGGGCCGAGAAGCGATGCCGCGGTCGGAAGGACGAGGACGGTGATCGCACCCGCCGCAACGAGTATCGATGCGCTCGACGTCGACATCTGACCGGCGTCCACGGCGACCGCGGTGACGGCGACGACGAGCGGCAGACCGGTGGCGGCGTAGAGCGCGATCCGGCTCCGCTCGCGGATCGTCGGGGGTCGGTCGGTGCCGTCGGGTCCCTGGTCGAAACGCTCGGCGAACAGCACCGGCACCCCCCGCACCAGCAGAATGAGAACGAAGAAGCCAACCAGGACACCGGGTTCCGCGACGAACGCGGACACGTCGATCGCCATCCCCGAGGTGACAAACAAGACGGGGATGAGCAGGCCGAACGCGAGCCCGTCGAGTTTGGTCTCGAGCTGCTCGTCGCCGTCCGGGACCGCGCGGCGCAGGATGAACCCGGCGGCGAAGGCAGCCAGGATGCCGTCGATGTCGACGATGCTTGCCAGCGCGCCGAGCGTGACCAGGAGCAGGATCGTCAGCCGCACCGTGGTTTGCGAGGTCGTCTCGGATCCGAGGCGGATGACGGCGAGCAGCTGCGACCCCTCGCGCCGCATCTTGGCGGGTACGAACGCGACCACGACCACGACCGCGGCGGCGGTGAACAGCGCGAGCACGATCAGGGAACCGAGGGTCCCGCGCGAGCCGAGCAGCACCGCCATCGCGACCACCGGCCCCAGTTCCCCGACCGCGCCGTGATTGAGGACGGTGCGACCGAGCCGCGTGCGATCACGCCGGTGTCCTTGAGGATCGGCAGCAGCGTGCCGAGCGCCGTCGACGTCAGGGCGATCGCGACCGCGATCTCCGCGTGGATCGCGCCGGTCAGGCCGAGCAGCCCGATCACGGTGAACGCGAGCGCGAGACACACCAGCCACGTCGCCAGCGCACGGCGGCCACCCCGGCCGGTGAGTTCGTCGGTGTCGATCTCGTACCCGGCCAGCAGGAACAGCATCCCGAGTCCCAGTTCCCGCAGGAGCCCGATCTCCGGGCCCTGGGCGGCGAGGTCGAGGGCGCACGGACCGATGACAACGCACGCGACCAGCAGGAGCACCACCTCGGGCACCAGCCGTTGCGGGATCAGGCCCGCGACGAGGGGCGCGACGACCGAGCACAGGGCGATCCAGAACAGCGACGCACCGACCGAAGGCACGAAAGGAGTATGCCGCCCGGGCTCACGCAGGCGGCCGAGCGTGCAGTGCCCGTCGCGTCACGCAGGTGGACGCGGCGAGAACTGCACACTCACGTCTACGAGCAGGCCTCGATGACCAGTTCCTTCACGCGGGCCGGGTCCGCCTGGCCCTTCGTGGCCTTCATGACCGCACCGACGATCGCACCGGCCGCGGCCACCTTGCCGCTGCGGATCTTCTCCGCCACATCGGGATTCGCGGCGAGGGCCGCGTCGACGGCGGCCTTGATCAGCGTGTCGTCGCGGACGACGACGAGTTCCGGACGGTTCGCGACGACCTGCTCCGGGTCGCCCTCGCCGGCCAGCACGTGGTCGACGACCTGCCGGGCGACCTTGTTGTTGAGGGTGCCGCCGTCGATCAGTGCGATCACCTGTGCGACCTGCGCCGGGGTGATCGGCAGCTCGGTGAGCTCGACACCGCGGGTGTTGGCCTGCTGCGTCAGGTAGGACACCCACCAGGACCGCGCCGCGTCGGCGGGGGCACCGGCCTCGGTGGTCGCGATGACCAGGTCGAGCGCGCCGGCGTTGACCAGGTCGCGCATCACCTCGTCGGAGACGTCCCACTCGGCCTGGATCCGCGCCCGGCGCAGCCACGGCAGCTCGGGAAGGGTGCCGCGCAGCTGCTCGACCCACTCGGCGTCCGGTGCGACCGGCTCGAGATCGGGCTCGGGGAAGTAGCGGTAGTCCTCGGCGGTCTCCTTGCGGCGCCCGGCGGAGGTGGTGCCGTCGGCCTCCTGGAAGTGCCGGGTCTCCTGGATCACCTCACCACCCGCCACCAGCACCGCCGCCTGCCTGCGCATCTCGTAACGCACCGCGATCTCGACGGACTTGAGGGAGTTGACGTTCTTGGTCTCGGTGCGGGTGCCGAACTCCTCGGCGCCGATCGGCATCAGCGAGATGTTCGCGTCGCACCGCATCGAGCCCTGGTCCATCCGGACGTCGGAGACGTCGAGCGCCTTGAGCAGGTCGCGCAGCGCGGTGACGTAGGCGCGCGCGACCTCGGGGGCACGCTCGCCCGCACCGGTGATCGGCTTGGTGACGATCTCGACGAGGGGAACGCCGGCACGGTTGTAGTCGAGCAGCGAGTGGCTCGCGCCGTGGATGCGGCCAGTCGCGCCACCGACGTGCAGGGACTTGCCGGTGTCCTCCTCCATGTGCGCGCGCTCGATCTCGACCCGCCAAGTGGTGCCGTCGTCGAGAACGACCTCGAGGTGACCGTTGGTGGCGATCGGCTCGTCGTACTGCGAGATCTGGTAGTTCTTCGGCTGATCCGGGTAGAAGTAGTTCTTCCGCGCGAACCGTCCCCACGGGGTGATCGAGCAGTTCAACGCGAGACCGATCCGGATCGCGGACTCGACCGCGGCCTGGTTGACGACCGGCATCGAGCCGGGCAGGCCCAGGCAGACCGGGCACACCTGGGTGTTCGGCTCCGCACCGAACGTCGTCGGGCACCCGCAGAACATCTTCGTCGCGGTGTGCAGTTCGACGTGCACCTCCATGCCCATCACGGGCTCGAACTTCGCGAGCACGTCGTCGTAGGCGAGCAGGGCATCGGACATGGCGGCAGTCATGGCCACGATTTTAGCCACCGGCCCGCTACCCGAAGATCACCCGCATCTCCTGATACCGCTCCTTCGGCACGCTCTTGTGGTCGGCGAGGGCGTCCTTGAACCCGACCTGGACGATGTCGATCCCGTGCAACGCGACCATGTGCCCCCACTGCTGCTGCGCGACGAGATCGGTGACGGCCATCCCGAGCCGCGTCGCGAGCACCCGGTCGAAGGCCGTCGGGACGCCGCCGCGCTGGATGTGACCGAGGACGGTCGCGCGGGTTTCGATGCCGGTGCGCTCCTCGATCATGGGGGCGAGAACCTCGGCGATACCTCCGAGACGAGGCCGGTCGAACCCGTCCAGACCCTTCGTCGAGTACGCCTCCGTCATCCCGGGCAGGGTGAAGCCCTCGGCGACCACCACCATCGGGGCCCGCCCGCGTTCACGGACACTGGTCACCCACGCGCAGATCTGCTCGATGCTCTCCGGGTGTTCGGGGATCAGGATCGCGTGCGCGCCGCCCGCGGTCCCCGAGTGCAGGGCGATCCACCCGGCGTGCCGCCCCATCACCTCGAGCACCATGCACCGCATGTGCGAGTTTCCGGTGGTCCGCAGCCGGTCGATGGCCTCGGTGGCGATCTCGACGGCGGTGTCGAAACCGAAGGTGTAGTCGGTCTGGTCGAGGTCGTTGTCGATCGTCTTCGGCACGCCCACGATCTTGATGCCCTCGTCGTACAGGCGCTGCGACGCCGCAGCCGTACCCTCTCCGCCGATCGCGACCACCGCGTCGACGCCGAGCCGTTCCATCGTCCGGGCGATGTTCTCCGCTCCCCCGTCCGGACCCTGGTACGGTCCGAACCTGCTGGTGCCGAGGATCGTTCCACCCTCGTGCGACAGACCGCGCACCGTCGGACGGTCGAGAGCCATCACGTTCCCCTCGACCAGCCCGCGCCACCCGTCGAGAAACCCGACGAACTGCTGCCCGTACACCGTCGTGCCCTTGAGCACGGCGCCGCGGATCACGGCGTTGAGCCCCGGGCAGTCGCCGCCGCTGGTGAGAATCCCGACCTTCGTCATCCGCACACCTCATCCCGGCTCCACCGATTCGGCCCCGTGACCAATACTGCACCTGCCCACGGCCCGCGGCATCTCGATGGTTCCGGCGCGGTGTCAGCCGGGCGTGACCACCCCGGTCTCGTAGGCGAGGACCACGGCCTGCGCCCGATCCCGCAGGTGCAGCTTCCCGAGGACCTTCCCGACGTGGGTCTTGACGGTCTGCTCGGCGACGAACAGCGTCTCGGCGATCTCCGTGTTGGACAGGCCCCGCGCGATCAGTTCGAGCACCTCGCGTTCGCGGGGTGTCAGGGTCGCCAGTTGCGCCGGTTCGGCCCGGCGGGCCGCCCGGCGGTGGGTGACGTCGGCGATCAGCCGCCGGGTCACGGACGGCGCCAGGAGCGCCTCGCCGTCCGCCACCACCCGCACCGCACGGATCAGTTCCTCGGCCGGGGCGTCCTTGAGCAGGAATCCGCTCGCCCCCACCCGCAGCGCCTCGTAGACGTAGTCGTCGATGTCGAAGGTGGTCAGCATCAGCACCCGCACCGGCGGCTGCAGCGCCGCCCCGAGGATGCGCTCGGCGGCCTCGAGCCCGTTCAGTTCCGGCATCCGCACGTCCATCAGCACGACGTCGGGCCGCAGCCGCAGCACCTCCTCGACGGCGACCTTGCCGTCGGGGGCGTCCCCGACGACGCTGATGTCGGGCTGGGCGGCGAGCAGCGCCCCGAATCCCTGCCGCACCATCGCCTGATCGTCCGCAATGAACACCGTGATCGCCACCCGGCCAGCCTAGGCCCGGCCGGACGCAGGCTCCGCATACACGGCGCCGGGAACCGACGGGATCCTGGCGCACACCTCGAAGCCGCCACCCGGACGGACGTTCGCGGTGAGCGTGCCGCCGACCGACAGCGCCCGGTCGCGCATCCCCGAAATACCGTGACCACCAACCACATCCGGAACCGATGTCGCAGCCGAACCGACCGCCGGCGCCGGAGCGGCGTCGTTGGCGACCGTCAGCACCGCATGCACGGTGTCACCGAACAGGCGCACGTGGACCTCCGCGCCGGGCGCGTGGCGTGCGGCGTTCGACAGGGACTCCTGCGCGATCCGGTACAGCGCGAGACCGGCCGTGTCCGACAGCGGCGGCAGCGGGCCACGCTCCACCGTCACCGACATCCCGGCCCGACGGCTGCCGTCGACAAGCTCGTCGATCCGGTCGACACCGGGCATCGGCGCGTGCTCGGGGAGGTGGCCGTCGCTGCGCAGCACGCCGAGCATCCCGCGGATCTCGTTCAGCGCCTCCCGCGCGGTGGCCCCGATCGAATCGAACTCCGCCTTGGCCTCGTCGTTCAGGCCGGCGAGCCGGTAGGGCGCGCTCTGCGCCTGCACCACCACCATCGACATGTGGTGCGCGACCACGTCGTGCAGGTCGCGGGCGATCCGTGCCCGCTCCTCGAGGATCGCGCGCCGCGCCCGCTCGACCTCGGCGACCTCCTCCTGCCGCGCGAGTTCCCGGCGCGAGAGCACCAGCCAGCGGATCAGCAGCCCGAACGCGACCAGCGCGGTCAGGCCGAATGCCCAGCCCCGGCCGTCCTGGCCCGGTGCGTACGCGAGGAAGAGCAGCGCGGTGGACACCCAGGCGACGCCCACGACCGGCAGCGGCGATCGCATGCTGACGGCGAGCAACAACGCCATCAGGACCATCACGTGCACGACCTGCCACGGGAAGTCGTAGTCGGGGGTGCGGTCGTACACGATCGGGATCACGAGGGCGCTCGCCGCCGAGATCGCCCATCCCAGAGCGGGATTCGCCCGGACGAGCAGCAACGGCAGTGCCGCGAGGCCCGCAACCACCGGCTGCACACCCGCCGGCACGTGGTGCGTCAGGTGCAGGGTCGGCCAGGCGACGGTGAACAGCACCCCGGTCACGAACACCACCAGGACGTCCGCCCACTGGCTTCCGCTCAGACGCGCCAGCCGCGGTCGGGCCACCGTCGAAGCCCTGCGCGCGCTCCTGCCCAGTGCTCGTCTCGTCGTGCCTGCTCTCATCCTGCCCACGCGAAGAAGACTAGGAACCCGGACACCGAATGTCCTCATACCGTGGAGTGAAGTCGGCCTGCCTCCACAGGGTGAGCTCGCCGGTCGGGGTCGCTCCCCCGGAGGCGTGACGGACGGCACCGCAGGGTGATGTTCGCTGGTACAGGGCATTTCTAGCGTCGGATCCATGCGGAAATCCACCTGGACCGTGATCACCGCGGGGTGCGCGATCGCCCTCGCCACCGCCGCCTCGCCGCAGCAGGCCCACGCCGTCCGGCCGGCTCACCCCGGCCCCGCAGCGACGGCGATCGAGGCACTGACCACCTCCGACCCCGTCGCGGCCGCGGCCGCCGTTCCGGCCGACTTCGCCGACGTCTCCGGCTACCGACCCGTGCTGCGAAACGGGATGCTGGTGAATCCGCGCGGCGACTGTTCGTCCCCCGTTCCGCTGCCCGGCGAGTTCGACGCCGCCTGCCAGGGCCACGATCTCGGCTACGACCTGCTCCGGTACGCGGACCGCGCCGGGGAACAGCTCGGTCCGTGGGCGAGACAGAGCCTGGACCGCCAGTTCGACGAGCGGTTGCACGCCGCCTGCGCGATGCGCCCCGACGACGTCACCGACCCACCACCTTCTGACCGGCTGAAGGCCACCTTCATGCGCCTGGGCGGCACGAAGGTGGCCTTCGGCCGGGCGTGGTGTGACGCGGCCGCGACCGCTGCCGCGGCGGCCGTCGGCGCCAACTCGTGGCGGCAGCACTACGGCGCGCCGCGGCCCGAGCCGATCACCGCCTGTGCGGTGGGTTCGGGGTTCGCGCTGCTCGCCGGTGCCGCGGCGGCACACCGCGGCCGAGCCGCGCGGAATGACCGCGGCCGAGCCGCGCGGGGTGTGCGTTCTGCGCAGGCGGTTCCGGCATGACCGCGGTCCTGACCCGCGCGTGGAGTGCGCCGCGCACGGCGACCGCGCCGCGGGTGGCGACCACGGTGTGCGTGGCGACGGCGGCGACGGTCTCGCTGGCTCCGTCCCTGCTCCCGCGGGCCGCGGCGGTGCAGGCGATCGTCACCGGGGTCCTCGTCGCGGTCGGTTGGGGGCTGGCGTCACTGGTGCGGCGGGCGTCCCGGAAGTCCACTGGGGCAGTCGAATCCGGTTCGCCGGTTCGCATCGCCGTGGCGTGGGCGGGGGCCGTGACGACTGCGGCCGCCCTGCTGCTCGCGCAGCACTGGCAGAACGCAGTGCGGGCGGCGATGGGCGAGCCCCCGACCGGGGTGGCGTACTGGATGGTGGTGGTCGTCGGCAGCGTCGCGGTCGCCGGGACGCTGGTGGTGATCGCGGCCGGAATCCGATCCGTGCATCGGAATCGCGCGGTGCGGCGCGTCACGGCAGCCGTGCTGGCCGCCGCGGTCGCCATCGTCTTCTGGGTCGGTCCGACGGCCCGGGTCGCCGGCGCGATCGACGCGGCGGATGCGGCGGCGGAGCTGTCGCTGCCGCGTCCGCAGTCCCCGTCGCTGTCGGGCAGTGCCGACTCGCTCACGCCGTGGCAGACGCTCGGAGGGCAGGGCAGACGGTTCGTGACGGCCCCCGCGTCGCCGTCGACGGTGCGCACCTACGTGGGGCTGGGCAGTGCCCCCGACCTCGATTCCCGGGTCCGCCTCGCGATCCGCGAACTCGAGCGTGCGGGCGGATTCGCTCGCTCACATCTGGTGATCACGGTTCCCACCGGATCCGGGTGGATCGACGCGAACGCGGTCGCGGGGTTCGAGAGGCGGTTCGGCGGCGACGTGGCCGAGGTCGCGGTGCAGTACTCGTCGGCCCCGAGCTGGGCGACGTTCGTCTTCGACCGCGGGAGTGCCGAGGTGTCGGCGCGGGCGCTGTATGCGGCGGTCGTGCACCGGTTGTCGGAGCTGCCCGCCGAGTCGCGTCCGGCGCTGTACGTGTACGGCCAGAGCCTCGGTGCGGTGGGGGCTGCCGCGGCGGGGGCGTCCTGCGGGGTCCTCCTCGCCGGACCGCCCGGTGGCCGCCTGCCCGCTCCCGGAGTCGCCGTGCTGGCCAATGCCTCGGATCCGGTGGTGCACTGGTCACCACGACTGCTGGTGTCGCCGTTCCGGCGCGACGGGACGCGTCCCGACGCCCCCACTCCGCCGTGGGTGCCGGTCGTGAGTTTCCTGCAGACGACCGTCGACCTGCTGACGGCACTGGACTCGGCGCCCGGCCACGGGCACCGGTACGGCACCGATCAGGGTCTCGGGCTGCCCGACTGCTGACCGCGACACGGGACGGCCCGCACTGAAATCCCCGGTGGCACGGGTGACAATCGATCCAGCCGAGGCACGCCACGCGTCGAATCGAGGATCCGCGATGACGGAGAAGGCCCTGCAGGACCAGCCCACGGCAGCGGACCGGCCCTCCCTGGTGCAGCGGTCGTACAAGGCGGTCGTCCCGATCGTCATCGGCCTGGTCATCTACTCCTGCCCGCACCGGACGGTGTCGATCCGAACGGCATGCACATGCTCGGCATCTTCGTCGGGACCATCGTCGCGTTGATCCTGCTGCCGCTGCCGACCGGCGCCGTCGCCCTCGTCGGCCTGGCCGTCGCGATGATCACCCAGACGGAGACGCCGACCGAGGCACTGTCCGGGTTCAGCAACACCACGATCTGGTTGATCGTCGCCTCGTTCTTCATCGCTGAGGGATTCCTGGTCACGGGCCTGGGCAAGCGGATCGCACTGCTGTTCGTGACGCGCCTCGGACGGTCGAGTCTCGGCCTGTCCTACGGCATGGCGCTGACCGATCTGATCCTGTCCCCGGCGACACCGTCCAACACCGCCCGGGCCGGTGGTGTCGTGTACCCGATCATTCGAGCGACCGGCCGCCGCCGCGGTGTACGCCCTCGCGATGCTCGCGCTCGGGGCGCACCTCGCACACGGGTTGTGGAGTGCCGTCAACGATCTCGGCGTCACCGGCCACCGGGTCCGGCAGGTGTGCCTGGCGCTGTCCGGGGTTCTGGTTCCTGGTTGCCGGTTCGTAGGCCGCGCTGCCCACGGGCGGGGTACCCGTGGTCAGGTCGAGGATGTGGAACACGACGAAGGCCAGCAGCACCACCCCGGTGACGGGCATGGTGCGGGCCGTGAACGAGCGCCACCCCAGCCCTTTTCGCCGGAAGGGGCCGCGGGCGCGGCGCGCCCGGAGCGTCAGCAGTACCGCACACCACACGTGCCCGACCACCGCGACCAGCAGCACCACGCGGAGGATCCACAGCAGACCCTCGTACGGCAGGAGCGGTTCGAACACGGTACGCAGCCAGTGCGCGTAGTCGTTGAAGTGCTGGGCGCCGGTGAACACCTTCAGGTTGCCGATCATGTGCGCGAGGACGAAGAGGGCGAACAGCACGCCCGTCAGCGCCATGATCACCTTGCAGGTGACGTTCGAGGGACGCGGCCGGTGCGCGGGCGCACGGCGGGGCGGCGTCGGAGCAGTAACGACGGTGTCAGCAGCGCTCATCGGGGCCTTCCACGCAGTGTGGTGGGCGCGGCCACCAGGGTGCCGGTCGGATGTCGCCACACTATCGCCGCGCACCCCGAGACGCAGGGCGACGCGGCCCGAGTTCTCGACCGGCAACAAACCAGACCACTTGGTATCGTGACGGGTGATCACGTCGCACCTCGACATCCGGCCGGAGCGTCGCACTCGCCGGCGCACCGGCCTCACCAGCGAACGCAGGGAGACATCGATGACAGGTTGGGGTTCTCGGTCCGCCGCGGCAGCGTCCGCCGCGGCAGCGGTGTTGATCGCACTCGCCGCGCCGGCGGCCGCACAGAGTGACGGCTCTGTCGGAGGAGGCTCGGAGAGCAGCAGCGGATCCGAGAGTTCGGCGCCGCCGTCCCTGCTCCCTCCCGGCTTCCCGTGCCTGCACACCGATGTGTATCCGGTGGCGAGTTGGGGCTGGTTGCCCCTCGATGCGGAAGCTCCCCGGTTCGTGGAGGGCGAGGAGGCGTCGGGAAAGGGCTGGCTGGACACGTCCGTGCCCGACGGTGGCCGGGTCAGCTTCTTCCACGCGGGCATCAACACCCCGCTTCGCGACCTCGCGGCCGATCCCGCGAGTCTGGCGTTCACCCATCAGGGCCGCTACACGAGTTTCCAGCTCCGACTGCGCGGCGCCGACCGGCCCGACGATCCGAGCGGCTTCACCACGCTGGTGTGGTGGCCGACCGCGAACGGTGACGCGGGCGTGGACGGCTGGTCCACCGACAGCCTCACCGGCGGCCAGTGGTGGTCGACGACCGCCATCGGCGGCCTGGCCGGCGGTCAGGGCTCGACCGCGACACTCGCCGAGATCTCGGCGGCCAACCCCCGCGCGTTCGTGACCTCGTACGGCGTCCTCAACGACAGCGGCACCGGCGGCGCCGACGACGTCACCTACGGCTGCGCGAGGTGGGATTTCGAGCCGCTGCCCGCGGGGTCGAGCTAGACGCTGCCCGACAGCTCGAGCTCGGGCACTGTCGTTTCCGGCCCGGCAGGCGGATACTCGGTGAATGCACACCGTGCTGGTCCTGGGCGCAGGGTTCGGCGGGCTGGAACTCGCCGCGTGCCTGTCGGAGGCGGCTTCGGACGAGGTCCGGGTGATTCTTCTCGACCGCAGCGACGGCTTCGTCTTCGGTTTCTCCAAGCTCGACGTACTGTTCCGGGGCCGCACCGTCGACGAGGTCCGGATCCCGTACGCCACGGTGCAGCGGCCGGCGGTCGAGTTCCGGCAGGAGACCGTCACGGGGATCGATCCGCGGACCCGGCGCGTCACCACCGACCACGGCGAGTACAGCCCGGACACCCTGGTCGTCGCGCTCGGCGCCGAGTACGACTGCGGCGCCACTCCGGGATTCACCGCGGACGGTCACGAGTACTACTCCCTCGACGGCGTCCGGCGACTGCGCGGGCGCCTCGACACCTTCACCGGCGGCACCGTGCTGCTCGCGATCCTCAGCGTCCCGTTCAAGTGTCCACCCGCACCGTACGAGGGTGCCCTGCTGCTCCACGAGGAGCTTGTGCGGCGCGAGCTGCGCGGCGCGACCCGCATGCACGTGCTCACGCCGATGGACTCGCCCGTTCCGGTGTCCCCCGACACCAACGCCGCGATCGTCGGCGCACTCGCCGACCGCGACATCGAGTACACGACCGGCACGCGAGTGCATGCCCTCGACCCGGCGGGTCACACGGCGTCGACCCACGCCGGTGACCTCGACTACGACCTGTTCATCGGAATTCCCCGGCACCGGGTTCCCGAGGTCGTGGAGGCGTCCGGACTCACCGAGGGCGGTACGGACGGCTGGATCCACGTCGATCCGGCCACCCTGGCGACACCCTTCCCGGGCGTGTACGCGATCGGCGACTGCGCCGACGCGCCCGTGCCCCGGGCGGGTGTGTTCGCCGAGACCGCGGCGCGAACGGTCGCGTCGGACATCGTCGCCCGCCTGCACGAGGACGGGCAGGGAGACAGGTACCGCGGACAGGGCACCTGCCACATCGAGTTCGGTGGCGGCCTGGTCGGGAAGGTGGACGCGGACTTCCTGTCCGGCCCCGTCCCCGTGGCGCCGTTCCACGGCCCCTCCCCCGAACTGGCCACGGAGAAGGCCCAACTCGCCGCCGCCCGCCGGCGGCGCTGGTTCGGGACGTGAAGCGAGTCGTGCGTGGGTGCGGACCGGCCGACTGAAAACACCTGTGCGCAGACAGGGCCGGTGCTAGTTTGCGACAACGACCGCGGAGGGGGCCGCCATGTCCACACGTACCGTCGCCCGCCAGTGCACGCTCTGCGAGGCACACTGCGGCATTCGGGTCACCGTCGACGACGATCGGGTCACGCGCGTGCAGGGCAATCCCGACGACGTGCTCTCGCACGGCTACATCTGCCCGAAGGCCACCGCGATGGCCGATCTGCACCACGACCCCGACCGGCTGCGCCGTCCGGTGCGCCGGGTGGGCGACGGTTTCGAGGAGATCGGCTGGGACGAGGCGTTCGCGCTGATCGGGCGAGGGCTGCGCGACGTCCGGCGCAGGCACGGCCGCGACGCGGTCGCGATGTACCTCGGCAACCCGGCGGCGCACAGTTCGTCGGTGATCTACGGAGCCGCCCTGCGTGCCGCGCTGCTGACGAAGCACTTCTACTCCGCGTCGTCGATCGACCAGTTCCCGCAGGAGTTCGCGGCGTGGAAAATGTACGGCTCGAACGTGCTGATGCCGATCGCCGACATCGACCGCACCGACCGTCTGCTGATCCTCGGTGCCAATCCGGCGGTGTCGAACGGCTCGGTCACCACGATGCCCGACGCGAAGGGACGCATCCGCGCAGTGCGCCGGCGCGGCGGCACGGTCGTGGTCGTCGACCCACGGCGCACCGAGACCGCGCGACTGGCCGACGAGCACGTCGCGATCCGGCCCGGCGGCGATCCGTACCTGCTGCTGGGCATGCTGAACACACTCGTCGCCGACGGCGCGACCGAGCCGCAGGGGTTCGTCCCGGTCGCGGGGTGGGATGCGCTCGCCGAACTCGTCGCGGCCTGCACACCGGAGGCGATGGCGGACCGGGCGGGCGTCGACGCGGACACCATCCGCAGGCTGGCGCGTGCCCACCGCGACGCCCGGTCCGCGGTGGCGTACGCGCGAATCGGCGTGTGCCACCAGGTCACCGGCACCCTGACCCACTGGCTGGTCAACACGCTCAATGCGGTCACCCGGAACCTGGACCGCCCCGGCGGGCAGATGTTCGCGACTCCCCCCGTCGACGCGGCTCGACTGCTCCGCCGGCTCGGATCGGGATACGGCCTGTGGACCGACGGCGGCGACCGGAAGTCGTTCCGCACGGAACTTCCCGTCGTCGGTCTCGCCGACGAGATCCTCGGCGACGGCACCGGTCCGGGGCCGGTTCGAGCCCTGATCACCTACGCCGGCAACCCCGTGCTGTCCACCCCTCAGGGCGGGCGCCTCGACGACGCGCTCGACGAACTCGACTTCCACGTCGCCGTCGACATGTACCTCACCGAGACGACCCGGCACGCCGACGTCGTGCTGCCGCCGACCTCGCATCTCGAACGGGAGGAGTTCGACCTCCTCTTCCCGGTCTTCTCCGTCCGCAACAACGCACGCTACAACGCGCGCGTCGTCGACCCGCCGGCCGGCGCGCTGGACGACTGGCAGATCCTGGCGGGCGTCCTCGCCGAGGTGCTCCCCCTGCCCCTGCGGTCCGTCCTCACGCGGCCGTTCCGCCGACTCGTGGACCTGCTCAGCCCGCTCCGGCTCGCCGCGATCGGCGTACTCACCGGGCCCCACGGCGTGCTGCGGAAGGGACCGCGAGGCCTGACGATGGGTCGCATCCGGCGCGCCCCCGGTGGTGTCGATCTCGGTCCGCTCGAGCCGCGGCTCGCGACCCTGATCGCGACCCCGGACCGGCGGGTGCACCTCGCTCCCCCGGAATTCCTCGCCGAGACCCGACGACTGCTCGGCGAGGACGAATCCGATTCGGAGAAAGCCGAATTCGACCTCCGACTGATCGGACGCAGACACCTGCGCTCGAACAACTCGTGGCTGCACAACATCCCGACGATGGTCAAGGGCCGCGACCGCTGCACCGTGCTGATGCATCCCGACGACGCCGCGCCCCGCGCCCTGACCGACGGCCAGCCGGTGACGGTGCGATCGCGCGTCGGCCGCATCGAGGTGCCCGTCGAGATCAGCGACGAGATCCGGGTCGGCACCGTCGCGATCCCGCACGGTTGGGGTCACGACGAGAAGGGCGTCGGCTGGACGACGGCCGCGGCACACCCGGGCGCGAACGTCAACGTCCTGCACGATCCGGCGGTGACCGACACGTTCACCGGCAACGCCGCGGTGAACGCGACGATGGTGTGTGTCACCGCGGTGACGCCGTGAGCGGACCGATGGACGCGGTCGCGGCCCGTGACATCCTCCGGGACAGCTTCGAGCGGGTCCGGGAACTGGTGGTCGCGCTCACCGACGGACTGACCCCGGAGATGTCCGCCTACCGCCCTGGCCCGCAATCGAATTCGATTTCCTGGCTGATCTGGCACCTGACCCGGGTGCAGGACGACCACGTGAGTGACGCCGCCGACGTCGAGCAGGCGTGGACTTCGCGCGGCTGGCGGGAGCTGTTCGCGCTCCCCTTTCCGGCCACGGACATCGGGTACGGGCACAGCAGCGCCGACGTCGCCGCAGTCCACGCGGACGCGCGGTTGCTGGCCGATTATCACGGCGACGTCCACCTGGCGACGCTCGCGTACGTCGACGAGCTCACCCCGGGCGAGCTCGACCGCATCGTCGATCGCCGTTGGGATCCACCCGTGACGGTCTCCGTGCGCCTCGTCAGCGTGATCGGCGACTGCCTGCAGCACCTCGGTCAGGCCTCCTACGTACGAGGACTGTTCGAGGCCCGGGCCTGACGGGAACGGCCCGGAATCCCTCGGGACTCCGGGCCGCTCGCGGTCGCGGTCAGCGCGTGACGGGTCCGCGGGCCGTCTCGTAGGCGGCGGCGACGCGGTACAGCCGCTCGTCGGCGAGGGCCGGGGCCATGATCTGCAGGCCGACGGGCAGTCCGTCGTCGGCGGACAGGCCGGACGGGACCGAGATCGCGCAGTGCCCGGCCAGGTTCGTCGGCAGGGTGCACAGGTCGGACAGGTACATCGCCAGCGGGTCGTCGACCTTCTCGCCCAGCTTCCACGGGGTGAACGGGCTGGTCGGCGAGACCAGGACGTCGACCTTCTCGTAGGCGGCGTCGAAGTCGCGGGCGATCAGGGTGCGGACCTTGAGCGCGGAGCCGTAGTAGGCGTCGTAGTAGCCCGAGGACAGCGCGTACGTGCCGATCATGATGCGGCGCTTGACCTCCTTGCCGAAGCCGGCGGCGCGGGTCGCGGCCATCACCTGGTCGGCACTCATGTTGCCGTCGTCGACGCGCATGCCGTACCGCATGGCGTCGAAACGCGCGAGGTTCGACGACACCTCGCTGGGCAGCACCAGGTAGTAGGACGCGAGCGCGTACTCGAAGTTCGGGCAGGACACCTCGACGACCTCGGCGCCGAGCGCCGTCAGCTGCGCGACCGCCGCGTCGAACGAGGCGATCACGCCGGGCTGGTAGCTGTCGGAGTGCAGTTCCTTCACCACCCCGACCCGCAGGCCCTTCAGGTCGCCGTGCGCACCCTGGCGGGCGGCCTCGACGACCGGCCGGACCGGGGTGTCGATGGAGGTGGAGTCGCGCGGGTCGTAACCGGCGATGACCTCGTGCAGCAGCGCGGTGTCGAGGACCGTGCGTCCGCACGGTCCGCCCTGGTCGAGGGAGGACGCGCACGCGACGAGGCCGTACCGCGACACGGTGCCGTAGGTGGGCTTGGTGCCGACGGTCGCGGTGACGGCCGCGGGCTGCCGGATGGAGCCGCCGGTGTCGGTGCCGATCGCCAGCGGCGCCTGGTTCGAGGCCAGCGCCGCCGCGCTGCCGCCGCCGGAGCCGCCGGGGATGCGGGTGGTGTCCCAGGGGTTGCGCGTCGGACCGTATGCGGAGTTCTCGGTGGACGAGCCCATCGCGAACTCGTCCATGTTCGTCTTGCCCAGGACCGGGATACCGGCCTGCCGCAGCTTCGTGGTCAGCGTCGCGTCGTACGGCGCCACCCAGCCTTCGAGAATCTTCGACCCGCAGGTGGTCGGCGAATCCGTCGTGGTGAAGACGTCCTTGAGCGCCAACGGAACTCCCGCGAGCGCGGACACCGGGGCCGCACCCGACGCGAGAGCGTCGTCGACCTGCCTGGCGGCCGCCAGAGCAGCCTCACCCGACACGTGCAGGAAGGCGTTGTACTCGCCGTCCACCGCGGCGATGCGGTCCAGGTGCGCCTGGGTGACCTCGACCGAGGACACCTCGCGGGCATGGATCTTCGACGCCAGGGCGGCGGCGTCGAGGGTGGTCAGGTCGGTCACTGCTCTTCTCCGAGGATCTGCGGGACGGCGAACCGCTCCTGTTCGACGGCGGGCGCACCGGAGAGCGCCTGCTCGGGCGTCAGGCCCGGAACGATCACGTCCGGACGGGTCACGTTGGTCAGCGCGTAGGGGTTCGCGGTGGGCGGCACATCGTCCGTGGCGACCTCTGCGACGGCCTTGACATGGCTGAGGATCGAGTCGAGCTGACCGGCGAACTCGTCGAGTTCCGCGTCGGTCAGCGCGAGCCGGGACAGCCGGGCGAGGTGGGCGACCTCGTCGCGGGAGATGGCAGGCACCCGTTGGCCCCTTTCAGGTCGGCAGAAGGAGATCAGCGCCTAAGCCTATCGGCTGCGGTCGACCGGCCTGCAACCAGCGCCGCGGCGGCGGCGATCTGTTTCCGTTCCAGGACACGCACGTGTCACCGAAATGACGTTTCCCGCCGCGAACTGGGCATTCACGGTGGTGGACGGACTGCACCGACGCAACCTGCGGTGCAGAGTGGGAGGATGGTCGCCGCGGGGGCATCGACGACTCCCGTTCGACCGGATCACCGGCCGATCAGTTGTCACAAAGGACTTCCGTGTCGTACCTACTGCGTGTCCAGCTACCCGATCGACCCGGCAGCCTGGGCTCGCTCGCAGTCGCGCTCGGCTCGGTCGGCGCAGACATCCTCTCCCTCGACGTCGTCGAGCGAGGCGACGGATACGCCGTCGACGACCTCGTGGTCGACCTGGCGCACGGGTCGCTGCCGGACACGCTCATCACCGCGGCCGAACAACTGAACGGGGTACGAGTGGACTCGATCCGGCCGTACACCGGCCTGCTCGACACCCACCGCGAACTCGAACTGATCGACCAGGTCGCAACCGCGCACGACGACCGGATGCAGGTCCTCGTCGACGGCGCCGCCCGAGTGCTCCGCGTCAGCTGGGCGATCGTGGTCGGGATCGGACCGCACGGCGCGTTCCGCGTGGTCGGCAGCGCCGGAGCGCCGGAAACCCACGCCGGCGACGTGCCGTGGATGCCACTGCAGAAGCCGACGATCCTCGACGGTCACGCAGACTGGGTCCCGGACGTGTGGCAGAACATGGACACCACACTCGCGGCGGCTCCGCTGGGTCACTCGGGTCGCGTCCTGCTCCTCGGCCGGTCCGGCGGACCCGAGTTCCGGCCGTCGGAGATCGCGCGGCTCGGCTACCTCGCGGGGATCGTGGCAACGGTCCTCGGCTGAGCCCTCCCGACGGGCACGTCAGACGATCTCGCGGACCAGGACCGTCAACCCCATGCCGGGGGCGGGTTCCCAGTCCCGATCCGGCATGTGGACGAAATCGTTGCGGTCGTAGATCCGCCGGGCGTCGACCATCTCCGGCTCGGTGGAGATGACCACGGCGTGCAGGCCACGGTCGTAGGCGGCGTCGAGCACGTGCCGTACCAGCGCGGAACCGGCACCCTTGCGGCGCGCGGCGCTCGATACGGCGAGCATCCGGAACTCGAGTTCGCCGGTCCGGGCGACGTCGGAGTACGCCGTGCCGGGCTCGGCGATCGTCACGGAGCCGACGACCTCGCCCTGCCACTCGGCGACGACGACCTCGGCCTGCTCGGCACGGCCCGCGGTGTCCCGCAGGTGCCGCACATAGCTGCTGGCCTCGGCGACGAATCCGCCCCCGACGTACGACTCCACGGTCAGGTCGGCGACGGCGTCGAAATCGGCGGGGTCGACGGGGCGAATGGTGATCATGGCGTCACTATCGCAGCAATCTCACGCCGCACTCAACCTCCCCGTGCGCACTGCGCACACCCGTCCTCGTCGGGGTCAGGCCACCGCGGGCAACCGGTTGCCGGCGCGCTGACCTGTGAAATCGCTCCGAATCTGCCCCTCGGACACGGTGCAGCACATTCCGCCCCGCACCGCCGTTCGGGGTGATGTTCACCACGCGCACCGGCGGGGGTGCGCGCCGCAGCGCCGAAAGACGCTGCGCGCCGCGGGCTTCCCGATCACGCGTCGGCTGCGTCGCCGTCCGACGCGGTGACCGCCTCCGGTCCGTTCTCGAGCAGGCGGGCGAAGCCCTCCTCGTCGAGGATCGGGACCCCGAGCTGCTCGGCCTTGTCCGCCTTCGACCCCGGCGCCTCGCCGACCACCACGAACGCGGTCTTCTTCGACACCGATCCGGCGGCCTTGCCTCCGCGCTGCAGGATCGCCTCCTTCGCGCCGTCGCGGGTGAACCCGACCAGGGACCCGGTGACGACGATCGACAGGCCCTCGAGGTTGCGTTCGATCGACTCGTCGCGCTCGTCCTCCATCGACACCCCGGCCGCGCGCCACTTCGTGACGATGTCGCGATGCCAGTCGACCGCGAACCACTCCACGACCGCCGCCGCGATGGTGCCGCCGACGCCGTCCACGGCGGCCAGCCCCTCGACCGACGCCGACTCGATCCGCTCGAGGCTGCCGAACTCCGATGCCAGCGCCCGGGCAGCGGTGGGGCCGACGTGCCGGATGGACAGCGCGACGAGCACCCGCCACAGCTGCTGGGACTTCGAGCGGTCGAGGTTGTCGAGCAGGCGGCGCCCGTTCGCGGACAACGCGCCGGCCTTCGTGGTGAACAGTGCGGTCTTCATCAGGTCGTCGGCCGTCAGCGAGAACAGGTCGCCCTCGTCGCGGATCACGCCGACCTCGAGCAGCGCGGTGGCCGCCTCGTAGCCGAGCACCTCGATGTCGAACGCGCCGCGGCCCGCCACGTGAAACACGCGCTCCCGCAACTGCGCCGGACAGGACCGCTGGTTGGGGCAGCGGATGTCCGCGTCGCCCTCCTTCGCCGGGGCGAGTTCGGTCCCGCACTCCGGGCAGTGCGTCGGCATCACGAATTCGCGTTCGGTGCCGTCCCGCAGGTCCACCACGGGGCCGAGAACCTCCGGGATCACCTCGCCCGCCTTGCGGATGACCACGCTGTCGCCGATCAGCACGCCCTTGCGCTTGACCTCCGACCCGTTGTGCAGGGTCGCCAGCGACACCGTCGATCCCGCGACGGTGACCGGCTCCATGTACGCGAAGGGTGTGACCCGGCCGGTGCGGCCGACGCTGACCCGGATGTCGAGGAGCTTGGTGGTGGCCTCCTCCGGCGGGTACTTGTATGCGATCGCCCAGCGCGGCGCGCGGGAGGTGGCGCCGAGCCTGCGGTGCAACGACATCTCGTCGACCTTCACGACCAGGCCGTCGATCTCGTGTTCGACGTCGTGCCGGTGCTCGTCCCAGTAAGCGACGCGCTCCACCACCGCGTCGGCGCCCTGCACCCGCAGGGTGTGCGTCGACACCGGCAGTCCCCAGGCCGCGAGGGCGGTGTACGCGTCGTGCTGGCTGACCGGGTCGAAGCCCTCGGTGCGGCCGAGTCCGTGGCAGATCATGCCGAGCCGGCGTCGCGCGGTGACGGCTGGGTTCTTCTGTCGCAGCGACCCGGCCGCGGAGTTGCGGGGATTCGCGAAGGGCGCCTTGCCCTCGGCGACGAGCGAGGCGTTGAGCGCCTCGAAGTCCTCGAGCCGGAAGAACACCTCGCCGCGCACCTCGAGCAGGGCGGGCACCGGGTACTCGCCGGTTCCCGTGAGGGTGTGCGGGATGTCGTCGATGGTGCGCGCATTGAGCGTGACGTCCTCACCGGTGCGGCCGTCCCCGCGGGTCGCGGCCCGGACCAGTTTTCCGTTCTCGTACACCAGGTTCAGCGCGACGCCATCGATCTTCACCTCGCACAGGTAGTGGAGATCGGGACCGGTCTCGACCTCGACGCGGGAGATCCAGGTGCGCAGTTCGGCCTCGTCGAAGACGTTGTCCAGACTGAGCATTCGTTCGAGGTGGTCGACCGCGGTGAACTCAGTCGCGAAGCCGCCGCCGACGAGTTGCGTCGGCGAATCCGGTGCGCGCAGGTCCGGATGCCGGTCCTCGAGGTCGGTCAGCCGACGCAGCAGCACGTCGAACTCGCCGTCGGAGATGGTGGGCGCGTCCTTGACGTAGTAGCGGAACTGGTGCTCGCGCACCTCTTCCGCGAGCCGCTGCCATTCGTCGCGTTCGTCGGAGGTCGCTGCCACGTTCTCGGTCACGCCAGAAAGGCTATCCCAGCCCGCCGACACCCCTCGACAGGTCAGGAGGCGGTCCCGAACTCCGCACCCTCGGCGAAGGCTCGGGCCACCTCGGACGCGGACCGCAGCGCCTGACGCGACCACTGCGCGCCCGCCCCGGCCAGCCCGCAGGCCGGGGTGACCAGCACCCGTTCGGCGAGCACGGTGTGCGGGAAGCCGAGCCGGTCCACCAGGGTCACCGCAGGCCGGGCCAGGTCGCGCCAGCCCGGCACCCGCTCGGGCGCGGCGGAGGGCACCATCCCCAGCGCCAGCGACAGGCCGTCCTCGAACAGTTCGCCGACTCCGTCGAGGTCGGCGGCGCGCAGCACCCCCAGGTCCAGACCGATCACCGCGGCTCCGCTGCGGCGCAACAGGTCCAGGGGCGGCGTCGCGGCGCAGCAGTGCACCAGCACCGGCGCGGCGACGGCCTCGATGGCGGACTGGAGCACGGCGAGCGCCTCGGGCTCGGGCAGTGCGCGCGGCGTCTGCAGGATCGACACGCCGGTCAGCGAGCCGTCGAGCACCGCGCGCAGGCCCGGTTCGTCGAACTGCACGAGCACGGGCGACCCGAGGCGTCGTTCCACCTCGGCGACGTGTGCGCGAACCCCCTCGGCCAGCGACTCGGCGAGATCCCGCAGCGCACCGGGGTCGGTCAGCGCCCGGTGGCCGCCGACGAGTTCGACCTGCGACGCCAGCGTCAGCGGTCCGACCGCCTGCACCTTCACCGGCTGGTCGGTGCCGCGGCGGCCGGCGACCTCCCACGCCTCCTCGAGCGCGTCGAGGTCGCGGGCGAGCAGGTCCCGCGCCCTGCGGGTGGCGGGACCGGGCCGCTGGGCGACGCGGTAGCCGGTGGTGGAGGTGTCCAGTGGAAGGTCGACGAGCAGCGCGGCGGCGCGGCCGATCATGTCGGCACCGAGCCCGCGGTCGGGCAGCTCGACCAGGTGCGGCAGGTGCGGCAGCTCCCCCACGACCACGACGGCGGACTCCCGCGCATCGGCACCCGGCCAGGATCCGGCGCCCGTCGCGATCCCGACAGGGAAGGCCTTGTCGGTCAACGTGATTCACTGCCGGCGGTGCCGGGCTCGTCGACACCGCCGGTGTCGGCGATGGTGCCGCTGCCGAGCACGATGTCCCCGGCGGCGTCGCGGCGGTAGAGCACCACCGCCTGCCCGCGGGCCACGCCGGTCAGCGCCTGCCGCAGCCGGATGTCGAGACCCCCGTCGACCTCCTCCACCACGGCGTCGGCGAGTCCGCCGTGCGCGCGGACCTGAACGATGCACTCGACCGGACCGTCCGGCGCGGAGCCGGACGTCCAGATCGCCCTGTCCGCGCGAATTCCCCACACCTGCAGGCGCTCCGCTGACCCGACCTTGACCGTGCCGGTCTCGGGTTCGATGGCCGTGACGTAGCGGGGCCGACCGTCCGCGGCGGGACCCTCGACCCCGAGCCCCTTCCGCTGACCGATGGTGAAGCCGTGCACGCCGTCGTGGTCGGCAAGTTCGGCGCCGGTGTCCGCGTCGACGACCTTGCCCGGCCGCACACCGATCGTCGCGCCGAGGAACGCACGGGTGTCGCCGGAGGGGATGAAGCAGATGTCGTGGCTGTCCGGCTTGTCGGCGACCGCGAGCCCGCGGGCCGCGGCCTCCTCCCGGATCTGCGGCTTCGGGGTGTCCCCGACCGGGAACATTGCGCGCGAAAGCTGCTGCGCCGTCAGCACTCCCAGCACGTACGACTGGTCCTTGTCCGCGTCGACGGCGCGGCGCAGGACACCGTCGGAGAGGCGGGCGTAGTGCCCGGTGGCGACGGCGTCGAAGCCGAGCGCGATCGCGCGGTCCGCGAGCGCGGCGAACTTGATCTTCTCGTTGCAGCGCAGGCACGGATTCGGCGTCTCACCCGCGGCGTAGGCGGCGACGAAGTCGTCGATGACGTCTTCCTTGAACCGGTCCGCGAAGTCCCACACGTAGAACGGGATGCCGAGCACGTCCGCGGCGCGGCGCGCGTCGCCCGCGTCCTCCTTCGAGCAGCAGCCGCGCGAGCCGGTGCGCAGGGTGCCCGGCGCCGTGGACAGCGCCAGGTGCACCCCGACCACCTCGTGCCCGGCCTCGACCGCGCGGGCCGCCGCCACCGCGGAGTCGACTCCGCCGCTCATCGCCGCCAGTACCCGCATCAGCGCGTCCCTCCCGTGCTCTCGAACCGCCGCGATCCGGCGCCGGCCAGTCCGGCGGCGCGGGCCCGTTCGACGACCTGCGGCAGCGCCGCCAGCAGCGCGTCGACGTCGGCGTCGGTGGATGTGTGGCCGAGCGAGAAGCGCAGTGATCCCCGCGCGGTGCGGGAGTCCACGCCCATCGCGATCAGCACGTGACTGGCGCTGGCGACACCTGCGGTGCACGCCGATCCGGTCGAGCACTCGATCCCGGCCGCGTCCAGCAGCATCAGCAGCGAGTCGCCCTCGCATCCCGGGAAGGTGAAGTGCGCGTTGCCGGGCAGCCGGCCCGCACCGACGGGTCCGTTGAGCACCGCGTCGGGCACCAGGGCGTGCACGCCGTCGATCAGCCGGTCCCGCAGGCGGATCAACTCGCCGGCACGGAACTCCTGCTCCGACACGGCCTTCCGCAGCGCGGCCGCGGTGGCGACCGCCGCCGCGGTGTCCAGGGTGCCCGCCCGCAGGTCGCGCTCGTGCCCGCCCCCGTGCAGCAGCGGCACACACGGCACCTGCCTGCCGAGCAGCAGGGCACCCGATCCGTGCGGGCCCCCGAACTTGTGCGCGGCGATGCTCAACGCGGACAGCCCGCTGGCGGCGAAATCGACGGGTAGGTGCGCGGCGGCCTGGACCGCGTCGCTGTGCATCGGGACGCCGAACTCCGCCGCGACGGCGGCCAGTTCGGCGATCGGCATGACAGACCCGACCTCGTTGTTCGCCCACATCACGGTCACGAGGGCGGTCTCGTCGGCGTGTTCCTGAAGTTCGCGGCGCAGGTCCGCCGGGTCGACGAGGCACTGCGCGTCCACCGGCAACCACGTCACCTCGGCGCCCTCGTGCAACGCCAGCCACTCGACCGCGTCCAGCACCGCGTGGTGCTCGACGGCGCTGGTGACGATCCGGCGGCGGCGCGGGTCGGCGTCCCGTCGCGCCCAGTAGATGCCCTTGACGGCGAGGTTGTCGGACTCGGTGCCCCCGGAGGTGAAGACGACCTCCGAGGGTCGCGCGCCCAGGTCCGCCGCGATCGACTCCCGTGACTCCTCCACCCGGCGGCGCGCCGCCCGCCCGGAACCGTGCAGCGACGACGCGTTCCCGACGGTCGCGAGGACCTCGGTCATCGCGGCGACCGCCTCCGGCAGCATCGGGGTCGTGGCGGCGTGATCGAGGTACGCCGGGGCGGACCGCGCCGGACGGGCGCGATCGACGGTGCCGGCGGTCTGGGGACGGGGTGAAGTCATGGCCCGACCAGGATAGCCCGTGTCCGGATGCGCCCGGCGACGGCGACCGTGCAGGTGGTGCTAGGCGACCGGCTCCCGCCGCGTCCGCGCCGCACCCAGGAGGACGTCGGCCTCACGCGCCCGGGAACGGCCACCGTGCACCAGGCGCTCGCAGCGGGCGGCCAGCTCCCGCCGATCGGCACCCGGTTCCTGCAGCGGTCCCCGGCGGACCTCGGCGAGCACACCGCGCAGCCGGACGGTGCGGCGCAGGCTCGCGACGAGCGTCTGGTCGCCCACGAAACACACACCGGTCTCGGCCGTCCCGTCCGCACGCAGGTACCTCAACTCGACGGGTTCGACGACGGCACCCGAATCGACTGCGGCCTGGAACAACGCCGGCCGCAGCCGCCCGAACGCCCGGCCGCACCACGTGGTGCCCTCCGGGAACGCGACGACACGCGCGCCGGTCCGCAGCCGTTCGGCGGCCTCGTCCACCACACCGGGGAGCTCCCGCAGGCGGCCGCGGTCGATCGGGACGACCCGCGCCCGCCGTGCCAGTGACCCGAGCAGCGGCCAGTCCAGCAGGTCGGCCCGCGCGACGTAGTCGCCGGACTCGACGGCGTTCAGCACGAGAATGTCGAGCCAGGAGACGTGACCGGCGACGGCGAGCACCCCGCGACCGGGCTCCGAGGGCCCCCGCTCGTCCCGGACCTGCAGCCGCACACCGAGCGCCCGCAACGCGATCCGGGCGTGCCTACGGTGGACTCCGCGGCGCCACCGAGACGGGAGCAACGCGGCCGCGGGCAGCACCGCGGCGGCGACGACGGTCGTCACGACACTCGCGTAGCGGAACGCGACGAGCGCCGCCCCGGCCCGGCGCTCGGGGTCGGAGTGGCAGCCGTCACCGCACGGACTCGACGGCATCCAGGCGTGGGTCATCACGCACTCACCGTCACCGTGGCCGCGACCGCCCGCAGCCGCGTCAGGTACCGGGCGTCGGCCTCCTCCATGCCGAGCAGTGCCACGAAGTCGGCGACACCGAAGTCCGGGTCGTGCCCGGGCTCACCGCAGATCCGCGCCCCCAGCCGCAGATAGCCGCGCATCAGCGGCGGCAGAACGGCTTTCGCCGACGGATCGAGGGCGTCGAGACCGGGGACCGGGCGCAGCGGCCGGACCCGCCGGTCCACCGGACTCGCGTGGTCGGCGAGCAGCCGGTCGCGCACGGCGCGGACGTTCGCGCCCGGCACCTCGTCGGCACCCAGCCGCATCGGCACCGACACGCAGCCGACAGCCCAACGGTGGCCGGTCAATTCGAGGTAGTTCAGCATACCGGCCCACATCAGTGCGAGCACCGCACCGCTGCGGTGGTCGGGATGCACGCATGCCCGGCCCAGCTCGACCAGATCGGGACGCAGACCGTCGAGGGCCGTGATGTCGAATTCGGTTGCGGTGTAGAGACCTCCGGCCGCGCGGGCACCGTCGGGACCGAGAATCCGGTAGCAGCCGACCGTGTCGTCGGAGACCTCGTCGCGGACCAGGAGGTGGTCGCAGTGCTCGTCGAAGCGGTCGGCGTCGAGTCCGTCCGCACTGGCACCCGGGGTGAACCCCGGTTCGGCGGCGAACACGGTGTGCCGCAGGCGTTGTGCGGCTTCGCGGTGTTCACGGTCGGAGGAGAGCAGAAGCGAGTAGCGGGCCGAGGAGACCCGGTCGTGGACCCCGGTGGTGGTCATGCACGAAGCGTCGACCGCGCGGGCGACGGCACGGCGTCAGCGACGTGTCGTGCCGTCGGCGACCCGGTGAAGAAACGGGTGAGGGGAACCCCGTGCCCGGGCGGACCGGGCGGGGGTTCCCCTCATCGTGGAACGAGCGGGTGTCAGCCCTTGTGAGCCTTGACGGCCTCGGTGAGCTGCGGCGCGACGTTGAACAGGTCGCCGACGACGCCGTAGTCCGCGATCTCGAAGATCGGGGCCTCTTCGTCCTTGTTGACCGCGACGATGGTCTTCGAGGTCTGCATGCCGGCGCGGTGCTGGATGGCGCCGGAGATGCCGAGCGCGATGTACAGCTGCGGGGAGACCGTCTTACCGGTCTGACCCACCTGGAACTGGCCCGGGTAGTAGCCCGAGTCGACCGCGGCGCGCGAGGCACCGACCGCGGCACCGAGCGAGTCGGCGAGCTCCTCGACGACCGAGAACTTCTCGGCGGAGCCGACGCCGCGACCACCGGAGACGACGACCGACGCCTCGGTCAGCTCGGGGCGGTCGCCACCGACGATCGGCTGACGCGAGGTGATCTTGACCGCGTTCTCCTCCTGCGCCGGAACGTCGACGGCGACGCGCTCGGCGGCGGCGGCCTGCGGCTGCGCCTCGACGGCACCCGGGCGAACCGAGATGACCGGGACCTCGCCGTTGGCCTTGGCGTCGACGGTGAACGCGCCACCGAAGATGGAGTGCACGGCGCTGCCGTCGGACTTGATCTCGATGACGTCGACGAGCAGGCCGGAACCGATGCGCGCGGCCAGGCGACCGGACACCTCCTTGCCCTCCGTCGAGGCGGCGGTCAGGACCGCGGCCGGGGAGACGGACTCGACCAGCGAGGCGAGGACGTCGACCTTCGGGGTGACCAGGAAGCCGTCGATGTCGTCGGACTCGGCGGCGTAGACCTTGACGGCACCGGCCGCGGCCAGGGCGTCCTGCAGCTTGTCTGCGGTGCCCGCGGGGCCCGCGACGACGGCGGCGGGCTCACCCAGCGCACGGGCGGCGGTGATCAGCTCGGTGCTGACCTTCTTGAGCGCGCCCTCGGCGTGCTCGACGAGCACGAGTACTTCAGCCATTGCTTCTTTCTCCTACGTGTGTGTCTGCTGGTTGAGGGGCGCGAATCAGATGATCTTCTGACCGACCAGGTACGCGGCGATCTGGTTGCCGCCCTCACCCTCGTCGGCGACGCGCTCACCAGCGGTACGCGGGGGCTTCGGGGTGGACGCGGTGACCGTGGTGGCCGCGTTCTCGACACCGAAGATGGACGGGTCCAGGCCGATCTCGGCGAGGGTCAGGACCTGAACTTCCTTCTTCTTCGCGGCCATGATGCCCTTGAAGGAGGGGAAGCGGGGCTCGTTGATCTTCTCGGTGACCGAGACGATCGCGGGCAGCGGCGCCTCGAGCGCGAAGACACCCTCGTCGGTCTCCCGCTCACCGATGGCCTTGCCGTCGGCGACGGTCAGCTTGCGCAGGTGCGTCAGCTGCGGCAGGCCCAGGTACTCGGCGATGATCGCGGGCACGGCACCGGCGCGACCGTCGGTGGCCTCGTTACCGGCGATGACCAGCTCGACGCCCTCGATCTGGCCGAGTGCAGCGGCCAGGGCGTACGCGGTCTGGATCGCGTCCGAGCCGTGCAGCGCCGGGTCGTTGAGGTGGATCGCCTTGTCGGCACCCATGGACAGCGCCTTGCGGATGGCGTCGGTGGCGCGGTCGGGACCGGCGGACAGCACGGTCACCTCGCCGCCCTGGGCCTCCTTGATGAGCAGGGCTTCCTCGACGGCGCGCTCGTTGATCTCGTCGAGCACGGCGTCCGCGGCCTCACGGTCGAGCGTGAAGTCACCGTCGGTCAGCTTGCGCTCGGACCAGGTATCGGGAACCTGCTTGATCAAAACGACGATGTTCGTCATGGGTCTACGTCGACCTCCTGTGTCAGTCTTCTCAGCGAGCGGCTCCGCGGTGGCCGAGCTCTCGGGTGTTCATCTACTTCGCACGATGACCGTGCGTCAGATTACAACACGCTAAGCTACCGGCTAGTAACTTAGCGGCGAATCCCGTCCACCATAAGACCGAAAGGTCCCGGAATCGTCTGTGATGTGAACCACCACGCCCCGCACTGGAACACGTACCAGTAATCTGACTCCGGTGACCGACTCTTCTGTTCCGACCACCGGCACCGCCGGTGCGCCGACCACCGCCGCGACCGGCGACCACGCGACCCTGCCCTTGACCGGCGAGCGCACCGTCCCCGGCGTACCGGAGGAGAACTACTGGTTCCGCCGCCACGAAGTGGTGTACCAGCGCCTGCTCGGACGCTGCGCGGGACGGGTCGTGCTCGAGGCCGGATCAGGAGAAGGCTACGGCGCCAACATGATTGCCGATGTGGCCGAGGCAGTGATCGGGCTGGACTACGACACCTCCGCGGTCGAGCACGTGCGCTCGCGCTACCCGCGGATCGACATGCGCCAGGGTAACCTGGCCGCACTCCCCTTGTCCGACAGCACCATCGGCACGGTCGTCAACTTCCAGGTCATCGAACACCTCTGGGACCAGGCGCAATTCCTCGCCGAGTGCTTCCGGGTGCTGACTCCGGGCGGCGAACTGCTGATCAGCACGCCCAACCGGATCACCTTCTCGCCCGGCCGCGACACCCCGCTCAACCCCTTCCACACCCGTGAACTCGATGCCGCGGAACTGACCGACCTGCTCACCCAGGCCGGTTTCGAGGTGACCGTGATGACCGGCGTCCACCACGGCCCCCGACTGCGGGAACTCGACGCCACCCACGGCGGATCGTTCATCGACGCCCAGATCGACCGCGCACTGGCCGGGGAGCCGTGGCCCGCCGACCTGGTCCGCGACGTCGAGTCCATCACCGTGGACGACTTCGCCCTCACCGAGGCCGACATCGACGCGAGCCTCGACCTGGTCGCCGTCGCCCGCAAGCCGGAAGTGCGGGGATGACGACGCCCACTGCGCCGGACCGGCAACCGGGGATGTTCGCCCTGGTGCTGCACTCCCACCTGCCCTGGCTGGCCCATCACGGCCGCTGGCCGGTCGGCGAGGAATGGCTCTACCAGTCCTGGGCGGCGTCCTACCTGCCCGTGGCCCGGGTGCTGCGGACCCTGGCGGACGAAGGCCGAACCCACCTGCTGACCCTGGGTGTCACCCCGGTCCTCGCCGCGATGCTCGACGACCCGCACTGCCTCTCCGGCATGCACCACTGGCTCGGCAACTGGCAGCTGCGCGCCCACGAGGCCGCCCTGATGCCCGGCACCGCGCACCGCGATCTCGGCGCGCGCGAGCACCGGCTCGCGGCCCGCGCACTCGCCGAGTTCGAACAGGACTGGGCGCACGGCGCGTCCCCGGTGCTGCGCCGCCTGGTCGACGACGAGACCGTCGAACTGCTCGGTGGGCCACTGGCTCATCCGTTCCAGCCGCTGCTGCATCCGCGGCTGCGCAGGTTCGAGCTCACCGAGGGCCTTGCCGATGCCGCAATACGCTGGGGTACAAGGCCTTCCGGGATCTGGGCACCGGAGTGCGGCTACACCCCCGGGATGGAACGCGAGTATGCGGACGCCGGGATCACGCACTTCATGGTCGACGGCCCCGCACTGCGCGGCGACACCTCCACCGGCCGGCCCGTGCGCGAATCCGACGTCGTCGCGTTCGGTCGCGACCTGCAGGTGTCCTACCGGGTGTGGTCGCCGAAGTCCGGCTATCCCGGCCACGCGGCCTACCGCGACTTCCACACCTACGACCACGACACCGGACTCAAACCGTCGCGGGTGACGGGCAAGACCGTCGACTCGAAGGACAAGGCCCCCTACGACCCCGAACTGGCGGCCGCGGCCGTGGACCGGCACGTCGAGGACTTCGTGCGCACCGTCGTCGACCGGATCCGCAGCGAGCACGACAGGACCGGCCGCCGAGCCCTCGTCGTCGCGGCCTTCGACACCGAACTGTTCGGGCACTGGTGGTTCGAGGGACCACAGTGGCTCGAGAAGGTGCTTCGCGCACTGCCCGAAGCGGGCGTGCAGGTCGGCACCCTCGCCGAGGCCCGCGCGAACGGATACGTCGGCGAGCCGGTCCAACTCGCCGACTCGTCGTGGGGCAGCGGCAAGGACTGGCGGGTGTGGGCCGGCGATCCGGTCGCGGACCTCGTCCAGCTGAACACCGAGGTCGTGCAGACCGCCCTCGACACCGTCGACAAGGCTCGCGGCGCCGGCCGCGCACCCGGCCGCCCCGAACTGCGTGACCGTGTCAACGACCAGATCCTGCGGGAGACGATCATGACCGTGCAGAGCGACTGGGCGTTCATGGTCAGCAAGGACTCGGCCGCCGGTTACGCCCGCGACCGCGCCCACAAGCACGCCCACGCGACCCGGGAGATCGCCGAGGCGGCGACCACGGGACGTCCGGAGCGCGCCGCCACGCTGGCCGCCGGCTGGAACCTCGCCGACGGACTCTTCCCGGGTCTGGACGCGCGGCGCCTGCCCGAGGACGATGGCACGACAGGGGGTACGAGATGAAGATACTGATCGTGTCGTGGGAGTATCCGCCGGTGGTCGTGGGCGGCCTCGGCAGGCACGTCCACCATCTGGCGACCGAGCTGGTCAAGGCCGGGCACGAGGTCGTGGTTCTGTCGCGGCGGCCGACCGGCACCGACGCGTCCACCCATCCGACGATCACCCACATCGCCGAGGGCGTCCTCGTCGTCGCGGTCGCGGAGGATCCACCCCACCTGGTCTTCGGCGAGGACATGCTCGCCTGGACCCTGGCGATGGGCCACGCGATGGTCCGGGCCGGCGTCGGGCTGGCGCGACCGGGCATCGGCGAGGGCTGGCGACCCGATGTCGTGCACGCCCACGACTGGCTGGTCGCGCATCCCTCGATCGCGCTGGCCGAGTACTACGACGTGCCGCTGGTGTCGACGCTGCACGCCACCGAGGCGGGCAGGCACAGCGGCTGGCTGTCCGGCACGATCAACCGGCAGGTGCACTCGGTCGAGTGGTGGCTCGCCCACGAGTCCGACTCGATCATCACCTGCTCCGCCTCGATGGAGGAGGAGGTCAGCGAGCTCTACGGACCAGACCTGTCCCCGATCACGGTGATCCGCAACGGAATCGACGTCGCGACGTGGAACTACCGCGACCGCGCACCGCGATCCGGGCCACCCCGACTGCTGTTCGTCGGCCGACTCGAGTACGAGAAGGGCGTGCAGGACGCGATCGCCGCCCTCCCGCGGATCCGGCGCAGCCACCCCGGCACCACCCTCGCCGTCGCCGGGGAGGGCACGCAGTACGAGTGGCTCCGCGAACAGGCCCGCACCCACCGGGTGGCGCGGTCGGTGAACTTCCTCGGCGCCCTCGACCACACCGAACTCCTGGGCTGGCTGCACGGCGCGGACGCGATCGTGCTGCCGAGCCGCTACGAACCGTTCGGCATCATCGCCCTCGAGGCGGCCGCCGCGGGCACGCCGCTGGTCGTGTCCACGGCGGGCGGTCTCGGCGAGGCGGTGGTCGACGGGGTGACAGGCCTGTCGTTCCAGCCCGGCGACGTGGACGGGCTGACGTCGGCGGTCCGCGAGGTCCTCGACGACCCCACCGCCGCGCAGCGACGCGCCCGGGCGGCGCGCGACCGGCTGACCGAGGACTTCGACTGGCACCAGGTCGCGCTCGACACCACCCAGGTGTACCTCAGCGCGAAACGACGGGTCCGCCACCCACTGGCCCGCCCCGACATTCCGCAGCGCCCCCTGCCCGGGAGGTAGGCGCTCCGCGCCAGTGGTGCACTTTCGGACGTCGCGAGGTCCGAAAGTGCACCACTGCGCGAAGCGCTATCCCGCGGAGGCCTTCTTGCGTTCGATGTCCTCGAGCGCGGCGATGTACTTGGCGCGGTCCTCGGCGCCCGCCTCCCACGCCTCCTTGCGGTTCTTGACGACCTTCGCGGGAGCGCCGACCGCGATGCTGTAGTCCGGGATCTCGCCCTTGACCACCGCGTGCGCACCGAGGACGCAACCGCGTCCCGTGATGGTGTTGCGCAACACGGTCACCTTCGCCGCGATCCAGGTGTCGGGACCGATGCGCACCGGTCCCTTGACGATGCCCTGATCCTTGATCGGGGTGTTCACGTCATCCATGCGATGGTCGAAATCGCAGATGTAGCACCAGTCCGCGACGAGCGTGGACGCGCCGATCTCGATGTCGAGGTAGGTGTTGACGACGTTGTCCTTGCCGAACACGACCTTGTCGCCGATGCGCAGCGACCCCTCGTGGCAGCGAATGGCGTTGCCGTCGCCGAGGTGGACCCACCGGCCGATCTCGAGCCGGGACAGGCCGGGCGTGGAGTGGATCTCGACCCGCTTGCCGAGGAACACCATGCCGCGCAGGACCACGTGCGGGTTCGCGAGCTTGAACTTGGCCAGACGGTAGTAACGCACCAGGTACCACGGCGTGTAGGCCTTGTTCGCGATCACCCAGCGCAACGAGTCACGGGTCAGGAATTTCGCCTGATCCGGGTCGGTCCGCCGGGATCCACGCCACCTCGTGCGCAACGGTGCGCCCCACATGCTGGTCATGACCCGACAGCCTACGGTCACCCCTGGCGCTCGGTCACTGCCCGGCATCGACGCCGCATCGCCGCGACCTCCGCCGTCGGCCGCATCACGGTCCCGCTCCCCAGGGCGGGTGCATCCTCACACCGGTGCCGCCCGATAGGGTTCAGCGAGCGAAATCCACACGAGGAGTGATGAATGCGCCCTGTCCTTCGGTCGGCGACGGTAGCCCTGGCAACCGCGTCGGCGCTGGTCACCGCCGGATGCGGCAGCGACTCGCCCGTCCCCGGCATCTACGCGGACGGCGGCTGGCCGGCGATCCACTCCGATGCGCACAACAGCGGCACCGCCGCGGTGACCGGTTCCCGCTCGATCTCCACCGCGTGGTCACGACCCCTCGGCGCACCGGTCGCCACCGCCGCCTCGGTCGGGGCCACCGGACAGATCTTCGTCACCACCCGCTCCGACCAGGGCTGCAACCTCTGGTCGTTCCAGATGGACAGCGGACGCAAACGGTGGTGCACCCGCCTCGGCCCCGGCGTCGCCATGTCCACGCCCCTCGTGGACCGCGCGACCAACGTGTACATCGGCGAGGACGGCGCGATGAGCTCGTTCAACGAACACGGGCAGCTCCGTTGGCGCACGGTGGTCAGCGGGACACCGGTGTCGGCGCAGTTCACCGGCGACGGGAACGTGCTGTTCGTCACGCACTTCGGTGTCGTCTCGGTACTCGATCCGCAGACCGGCAAGGTCGTGGTGCCGTCGTACCAACTGATCCCGGCCCCGACCGTGGACCAGGCGCAGGACGTTCCCCTGCCCGCGGCGGCGCAGGGACTCGACCAGTGCTTCCTCGGTTCCCCGGACTGCCCCGTGGCGCACGCTCCCGCGATCGACCTGAAATCCGGGCGTTTCTACCTGACCGTGTGGCGGCACGGTGACGCGCGGGCCGAACTCGTCGCGATGCGGTACGCCGAGGGCGCACTCACCGAGGAGTGGTCGACCGACGCGCTGCCGGGCGGGGCCGCGTCCAGCCCGACCCTGTCGGCCGACGGATCGACCGTCTACGTGAACGACGGACAGAACTCGCTCTGGGCGCTCGACGCGGTGACCGGGCAACCGCGCTGGCATCACGACATCGGTTACGCCGCGGCCACCGGTCCGTCGATTTCCGGGGACGGTCTGATCATTCCGGCCGGCGGCGGCGAGGGGCACCTGCTCGCACTGCGGGACAACGGCGACCAGGCCGAGGTCGTCTGGGAGCGCACGGATCTGCTGAATCTGGGTGTCCCCGCACAGACCGCCGGGAACACCGCGTACACGGTGCTGCGCGACGGATCCGACGGGCTCGCCGTCCTCACCTTCGACACGGCCACCGGCGAGACCGTCGACGAGGACGGTCTGCCCGGCGCACGGGGCTTCACCGTCGGGACGTCGATCGGCCCGAACGGCGAAGTGCTCACACCCACGCTGATCGGAGAGCTGTTCGTCCTGAAGCCGTGACCTGTGCGCGCTGTCGGCAGCTGGGAGCACCAACAGCGCGCACAGGCGCGCAGCGCCTACGCCGGGATCTGCGGGACGAGCGTCGCGCGGGCGTAGACGGTCTCGCCCTCCTTCAGCTGGAGCGCTTCGCTGTCCCCGCGCGTCACCTGCGCCGAGAAGAGGTCGCCGGTGGCGGCGTTGCGCAGCTCGACGCGGACCTCGAATCCGAGATGCACCACCCGCTCGACCGTGGCGCGGGTGACACCGGCCGACTCCGCGGTGCCCGCCTGCTGCGCTACCGCCATGCTCGGATCGCGTCCGACGCGGATGTCGTGGGGCCGGACCAACTGGCCGTTCAGCTTGGCCACCGGCCCGAGGAACGACATCACGAAGTCGTTGGCCGGGCTGTCGTAGAGTTCACGCGGGGTGCCGACCTGCTCGATCCGGCCCTTGTTCAGCACCGCGATCCGGTCGGCGACGTCGAGCGCCTCCTCCTGGTCGTGGGTCACGAGCACGGTGGTGACGTGCACCTCGTCGTGCAGCCGCCGCAGCCAGGTCCGCAGGTCCTCGCGCACCTTCGCGTCGAGCGCGCCGAATGGCTCGTCGAGCAGCAGCACCTGCGGATCCACCGCGAGGGCCCGGGCCAGCGCCATGCGCTGACGCTGACCACCGGACAGCTGCGCCGGATAGCGGTGCTGGAAACCACCGAGACCGACGATCTCGAGCAGCTCGTTGACCCGCTTGTCGATCTCGGCCTTGGGCCGCTTGCGGATCGTGAGACCGAACGCGACGTTGTCACGCACCGTCATGTGCTTGAACGCCGCGTAGTGCTGGAAGACGAAGCCGATGTCCCGCTTCTGCGGCGGGACCCCGGTGACGTCCTTGCCGGCGATGGAGATCGTCCCCGAGTCGGGGTGCTCGAGCCCGGCGATCGACCGCAGCAGCGTCGACTTGCCCGACCCGGACGGCCCGAGCAACGCGGTCAGCGACCCGGACGGGATCTCGAGTGAGAGGTTGTCGAGGGCGGCGAAGTCGCCGTAGTTCTTCTGGGCGCTGATCACCGAAATCATGCGTTGCTCCTCTTGCGGTCCAACAGCGTCATCAGCAGCAGCGTCACCAGGGCGATGCCCATCAGCAACGTGGCCGCGCAGTACGCCCCGTAGGTGTTGTGATCGTCGATGTACCGCGAATGCACCAACAGGGTCAGGGTCTGGGAGACGCCCGGGAAGCCCGACGACACCATGATCACGGCACCGAACTCACCGAGCGACCGGGCGACGGTCAGCACGATGCCGTACGTCAGGCCCCACCGGATCGCGGGCAGGGTGATCCGCCAGAACGTCTGCCACTTCGACGCGCCGAGGGTCGCGGCGGCCTGCTCCTGCTCGTCGCCGATCTCGTGCAGTACCGGCTCGACCTCGCGCACCACGAAGGGCAACGTCACGAAGATGGTCGCCAGGACCATGCCGGGGAGGCCGAAGATGACCCGGAAGCCGAGCGAGTCGAGGCCACCGAACCACCCGTTGACGCCCCACAGCAGGATCAACGACACGCCCACGACGACGGGCGAGACGGCGAACGGCAGGTCCACCACCGCCTGCATCAGCCCGCGGCCGGGGAACCGGCCACGGACCAGGGCCAACGCCGTCACCACGCCGAAGATCACGTTGATCGGCACGACGATCGCGACGATGAGCAGCGACAGGTTCAGGGCCGAGATCGCCGCCGGCGTCGAGATCGCCTCGAAGAAGCTGACGATTCCCCGTTCGAAGGTGCGCCACAGGATCACGCCGATCGGCACCAGGAGCAGCAGCACCAGGTAACCCAGGGCGATCACCCGCAGTCCGATGCGGGTCGGGGTCGAGACGTTCACGCCGACTGCTCCTCTCGCCGCTGACTACGGCTCGCCAGGACGCGGAGTACCAGCAGCGTCACGAAGGCGATCGCCAGCAGCGCGACCGACACCGCGGCCGCGTTGACCGGGCGGTCGATCTCGATCTGCTGCTGGATGTACTGCGACGTCATCTGGGTCTCCCGCGGGATGTTGCCGCCGATCAGGACCACGGAACCGTACTCACCGATCGCCCGGGCGAACGCGAGACCGGCGCCACTGACGATCGCCGGAACCAGCGTCGGCAGCACGACCCTGCGGAAGATGGTCCAGTTGTTCGCACCGAGTGATGCCGCGGCCTGCTCGACCTCCCGATCGGTCTCGATCAGCACCGGCTGCACCGAACGCACCACGAACGGGAGCGTGACGAAGGCCAGTGCGACGATCAGGCCCGGCTGGGTGGCGTTGAGGTGGATGTCGACCGGGCTGTTCGGCCCGTACAGCGACAGCAGCACGATGCTGGCGACGATCGTCGGCAGCGCGAACGGCAGGTCGATCAGCGCGTTGACCACCCGCTTGCCGGGAAACTCGTCGCGCACCAGCACCCACGCGATCAGGGTGCCCATCACGACGTTGACCAGTGCCACGACCACGGAGACCCACACCGTGACCCACAGCGACGCGAGCGCGGCCGGACTGGTCACGGCGTTCCAGAAACCGGCGATGCCGTCCTCGAACGCGGTCACGGTGAGCGCGGCCAGCGGCAACAGCACGATCACGCTCAGCCACAGCATCGTGACTCCGATGCCGAGCGGGCCGACCGTGCCGGTGACGGTGAACCACCGCCGCCACCACGGCCTGCGCGAGGGCGACGGATCCGGGGACGCCGGAGTGTCCGGCACGGAGTCGGTCGGACCGGTGATCGAGGACACCGATCCTCCCGTCGTCGTCTTGATGGTCATGGTCAGGCTACTTGCTCGCGGAGTCGTAGATCACGGCGATCGAACCGGTGCCCTGCTTGAAGAGGGTCTCGTCGACCGTCTTCCAGCCACCGAGGTCGGCGATCGTCCACAGCTTGTCCGGGTTCGGGAAGTCCGACGCGAACTTCTCGGCGACCTCCGGGTCGACCGGGCGGAAGCCGGCCTCGGCCCACAGCGTCTGGCCCTCGGTGGTGTAGAGGTAGTCCTTGAACGCGTTCGCCTTGTCGAGGACCTTGCTGTTCTGGAGGACCGCGACGGGGTTCTCGATCTTGAAGGTGACCGGCGGGGTGACGTGCTCGACCGGGTCGCCGTTGCGCTCGGTGAAGATCGCCTCGTTCTCGTAGCTGATCAGGACGTCACCGGTGCCCTGCAGGAAGGTCTCGGTGGCCTCACGACCGGACTTCGGCTGCACCTTCACGTGATCGGTGACGAGTGCGTCGACGTAGTCGAGGCCGGCCTGCGGGTTCTTGCCGCCGTCGCTCTTGGCCGCGTACGGGGCGAGCAGGTTCCACTTCGCCGAACCCGAGCTGAACGGGTTGGGCGTGACGACCTCGACACCCGGCTGGAGGAGGTCGTCCCAGTCCTTGATGTTCTTCGGGTTGCCCTCGCGGACGACCAGGGTGACGACCGACCCGAACGGAATTCCGTTGTAGGCGTCCTTGTTCCAGTCCGGGCTGACGAGTCCGGCGTCGACCAGGCGCGTGATGTCGGGCTCGACCGAGAAGTTGACGACGTCGGCCTCGGCGCCGTCCTTGACCTTGCGGGACTGGTCGCCCGACGCGCCGTAGGACTGCTGGAACTCGACGTTGGCGCCCTCGTCCGTCGCCTGGAAGCCCGGGATGACCTTGTCGAAGCCGGGCTTCGGGACGGCGTACGCGTACAGGCTGATGGTGCCGCCGCTGCCGTCGCCGCTGCCACCGCCCTCGCCTCCGCCGACGGTGTCACTGGACCCGCCGCTGCACGCGGTCAAGGCGACAGCTCCCGCGGTGACGACGGCGGCCAGGAGGCCGAAACGGGAGATGCGGGCACGAACACTCATCGGAGATGCCTTTCACGGGTTCGCCACTGTCGGCGAGATACGGGTGGGGGTCGTCGAGACCGCCGTGACCGCCGCGGCCGGGGGCTGCGGTCGTCACGGGCACAGAATTGTCATGGGGATTCGCCCACTACGTGGGGCGCACCGGCCTGGCGCTGGGCGCCGCGGCGGAATCGATCAACAACAGTCGATATCGGCGACTGCGAGCATGCCGACAGCGATCAACGCCAGTTCATGGCGGACCTGATGCACGGCGGTGGCAGACACGCGGACGAATCTAGCAGAGCGGCCGTGGCGAATCTAACCGAGATCGGGGGAAATGGTCAGCGGGTCAGCAGCCAGCCGGCGAGGACGAGGATCAGCAACGCGACGAGCATCAGCGTGACGCGGGAGCGGGGCATCAGCGCTCACCCGTCACGGCATCGCCGACCGGCGTCTCGACGTGGTCGCGGCCGAGCAGCGCGAGCGCCCACGCGAGCACCACGTCGAAGACCCGCGCGAGTGCGTACGCGGCGGGCAGTGCGACCGCCGTCACCAGCAGCAACTGCGGAACGTAGGGCAGGCCGATGATCCACAACTCGAGGCCGTCCCACCACGTGGCGATCTGATTCACCCCCTCACCCTACGCGCGGCCCGCTGCACTGGACGACGGCGCCCACCGGCCTGATGATGTGCACATGACGGCCACCGAACACGACGTGAACGGACGCGGGACGAACGCGGACGAGGACCTCCCCGCGAACCTCCCGGCACTGGTCGAGCGCCAGTCCCACAGCACCTTCCCGCCGATCGACGACTACGCGTTCCTGTCGGACTGCGAGACGACGTGCCTGATCGCCCGCAACGGCTCGGTGGAGTGGATGTGCATCCCCCGGCCGGACTCGCCGAGCGTCTTCGGGGCCGTGCTCGACCGCAGCGCCGGCCACTTCCGGATCGGCCCGTACGGCCAGAACGTGCCCGCCGCACGCCGGTACCTGCCCGGCGGGCTGATCGTCGAGACGACGTGGCAGACCGAGACCGGCTGGCTGATCGTCCGGGACGCGCTGGTGATGGGTCCGTGGCACAACAACGACCAGCGGTCCCGCACGCACCGCCGCACCCCGACGGACTGGGACGCGGAGCATCTGCTGCTGCGCACCGTCAAGTGCGTCAGTGGAACCGTCGAACTGGAGATGAGCTGCGAGCCGGCGTTCGACTACCACCGGTCCACGGCGAAGTGGGAGTACACGGGAAAGGTGTACGAGGAGGCCACCGCCCGCTGTGGTGGCGACGAGCTCGGGGAGCACCCGACGCTGCGCCTGACGTCGAACCTCAAGCTCGGCATCGAGGGCCGGGAGGCGCGCGCCCGCACCCGGATGAAGGAGGGCGACAAGGTCTTCGTCGCCATGTCCTGGTCGGACCTGCCTGCGCCGCAAACCTTCGAGGAGGCCGCTCAGAAGATGTGGCAGACCGCGGAGTGTTGGCGGCAGTGGATCACCATCGGCCGCTTCCCCGACCACCCGTGGCGCGGCTACCTGCAGCGCAGCGCGCTGGCCCTCAAGGGGCTGACGTACGCGCCGACCGGTGCCCTGCTCGCCGCGTCCACCACCTCGCTCCCGGAGACGCCGGGCGGCGAACGCAACTGGGACTACCGCTACGCGTGGGTGCGCGACTCCACCTTCGCGCTGTGGGGTCTGTACACCCTCGGACTCGATCGCGAGGCCAACGACTTCTTCGCGTTCATCTCCGACGTCTCCCAGTCCGAGGACGGGGACGTGAACCCGCTGCAGGTGATGTACGGGATCGGCGGCGAGAAGGTCCTCGAGGAACTCGAACTCGACCACCTGTCGGGCTACGACGGCGCACGCCCGGTCCGGATCGGCAACGGCGCCTACAACCAGAAGCAGCACGACATCTGGGGCACCATGCTCGACTCGGTGTACCTGCACGTGCGGTCCCGCGACCAGGTGCCGGACGCCCTGTGGCCGCTGGTCAAACGGCAGGTCGAGGAGGCCATCGCCCACTGGCGCCAGCCCGACCGCGGCATCTGGGAGGTGCGCGGCGAACCGCAGCACTTCACGTCGTCGAAGGTGATGTGCTGGGTTGCGCTCGACCGCGGCTCCAAGCTCGCCGCCCTGCACGGCGAGAAGGGTTACTCGGCGCAGTGGGCGGCGATCGCCGACGAGATCAAGGCCGACGTCCTCGAACACGGCGTCGACGAGCGCGGCGTCTTCACGCAGCGGTACGGGCATCCGTCGCTCGACGCGTCGCTGCTGCTGGTGCCGCTGCTGCGGTTCCTGCCCGCCGACGACCACCGGGTCCGGGCGACGGTGCTGTCGATCGCCGACGAACTCACCGAGGACGGACTGGTGCTTCGGTACCGCGTCGAGACCACCGACGACGGCCTGTCCGGCGAGGAGGGCACCTTCACGATCTGCTCGTTCTGGCTGGTGTCGGCACTGGTCGAGATCGGCGAACTCGCGCGGGCGAAACACCTGTGCGAGCGACTGCTCGGGTTCGCCAGCCCCCTCAAGCTGTACGCCGAGGAGATCGACACCCGCACCGGCAGGCATCTCGGCAACTTCCCGCAGGCCTTCACCCACCTGGCGCTGATCAACGCGGTCGTGCACGTCATCCGCGCGGAGGAATCCGCGGACACCGGGGCCTTCCAGCCCGCGCACTCCCCCACCTGAGGTCGGTGCCCGCGGTCCGGGTGCTTCAGGACCAGCGGGAGAGCAGCCGCTCCGCGTCGGCGGCGATCTGCCGGACGATGTCGCCGGCGGGCCGGGCGCCGTGCACGAGTCCGACCGCCTCCCCCGCGTACACCACACCCCGGCGCGGGTCGGCGGGATCGTACGTCTCCTCGAGCCGGGAGTCGGCCACGTCGGCGCCGTGGAACTCGCGGGTGAAGTCGTTGACGATCGCCCGACCACCCCACCGCTGCGGCCACGGCTGGTGCCGCGCCCGGTCGAACACGGACGTGTAGACAGTGTCGGCGCTGCCCGCCGCGACCACCGCGTCGCGCGCGTAGTCGGGGCCGACGGTCTCGGGACTGGCCAGCAGCGCGGTGCCGATCACCGCGCCCTGGGCGCCGGCGGCGAGCACGGCCGCCAGACCGCGTCCGGTGCCGATGCCACCCGCCGCCAGGACGGGCAGGTCGGTGGCGTCGAGCAGTTCCTGCAACAGGGGCAGCGTGCCGATCCGCCCGGTGTGCCCACCGGCCTCGCCGCCCTGCGCCACGACGGCGTCCACGCCGGCGCGCTCGGCGATGCGCAGGTCGTCGAGTGTGTTCACCTGGGAGACAACGGGAATCCCGGCCGCATGGACCCGAGGCACGTACGGTGCCGGATCACCGAACGACAGCGACACCAGCGCGGGCTTCTCCGCGATCGCGGCGTCCAGCAGACTGTCGTCGGCGTCGAGGGACCACGTCATCAGGCCGATTCCGACCCGGCCGCCGCGGTCACGCGCCACCGCCGCCTCCGCCGAGATCCAGTCCGGCGTCGTGTACCGCGCCGCACCGAGCATGCCGAGGCCGCCCGCCTTCGACACCTCACCGGCGAGTTCGCCGCCGGCACGTCCGCCCATCGGGGCGCCGAGAATCGGCGCCCCGAGCCCGAACGTCGTCGTCAACCAGGTCTCGAGCACACCAGTTCCCTTCCGCGGCTGCGCCCCCGTGAGTCCTTTCGGCCCGCACCCGGACCAGAAGTACTCACGGGCGCGGAGCGCCTACTTCTTCGGCTTGTCCGCCACCGACTCGTTCGACAGCGCCGCGACGAAGGCCTCCTGCGGGACCTCGACCCGGCCGATGGTCTTCATCCGCTTCTTGCCTTCCTTCTGCTTCTCGAGCAGTTTGCGCTTCCGGCTGATGTCGCCGCCGTAGCACTTCGCGAGCACGTCCTTACGGATCGCCCGAATGTTCTCGCGCGCAATGATCTTCGAGCCGATCGCCGCCTGGATGGGCACCTCGAACTGCTGACGCGGGATGAGCTCGCGCAGCTTGGTGGTCATCTTGTTGCCGTAGGCGAACGCGGCATCCTTGTGCACGATCGCGCTGAACGCGTCGACGGCCTCACCCTGCAGCAGGATGTCGACCTTCACCAACGCGGCCTGCTGCTCGCCGGCCTCCTCGTAGTCGAGGCTGGCGTAGCCCTTGGTCCGCGACTTGAGCGCGTCGAAGAAGTCGAACATGATCTCGCCCATCGGCAGGGTGTAGCGCAGCTCCACCCGCGTCTCCGACAGGTAGTCCATGCCTCCGAGTTCGCCGCGCCGGCTCTGGCACAGTTCCATGATCGCGCCGGTGTACTCGCTCGGCGCGATGACGGTGCACTTGGCCATCGGCTCGTACACCTCCCGCACCTTGCCCTCGGGCCAGTACGACGGGTTGGTCACCTCGTGCTCGGAGCCGTCCTCCATGATCACGCGGTACACGACGTTCGGCGCGGTGGAGATGAGGTCGAGCCCGAACTCCCGCTCGAGCCGGTCGCGGGTGATCTCCATGTGCAGCAGACCGAGGAAGCCGCAGCGGAAACCGAAGCCGAGCGCCACGGACGTCTCCGGCTCGTAGGCCAGCGCGGCGTCGTTGAGACGCAGCTTGTCCAGCGCGTCGCGCAGCACCGGGTAGTCGGAGCCGTCCATCGGGTACAGACCGGAGTAGACCATCGGCTTGGGATCGCGGTAGCCGGTCAACGGCTCCTCGGCGCCGTTGCGGAAGGTGGTCACGGTGTCGCCGACCCGGGACTGGCGGACGTCCTTGACGCCGGTGATGAGGTAGCCGACCTCGCCGACGCCGAGGCCGACGGTGGCCTTGGGTTCGGGCGAGATGATGCCGACCTCGAGCAGTTCGTGGGTGGTGCCGGTCGACATCATGGTGATCTTCTCGCGGGGACGGATCTTGCCGTCCACGACGCGCACGTAGGTGACGACGCCGCGGTAGGCGTCGTAGACCGAGTCGAAGATCATCGCGCGGGCCGGGCCGTCCGCGTCGCCGACCGGCGCCGGTACCTGCTTGACGACCTCGTCGAGCAACTCCTTGACGCCGACACCCGTCTTGCCGGACACCCGTAGCACGTCCTCCGGCTCGCAGCCGACGATGTGCGCGATCTCCGCGGCGTACTTGTCGGGGTCGGCGGCGGGCAGGTCGATCTTGTTGAGCACCGGGATGATGGTGAGGTCCTTCTCCATCGCCAGATACAGGTTCGCGAGGGTCTGCGCCTCGATGCCCTGGGCGGCGTCGACGAGCAGGACGGCGCCCTCGCACGCCTCGAGCGCGCGGGAGACCTCGTACGTGAAGTCGACGTGGCCGGGCGTGTCGATCAGGTGGAGGACGATCTCCTCCTTGCTGCCGTCCTCGTGCTCGACCATCCACGGCAGCCGCACGTTCTGCGCCTTGATCGTGATGCCACGCTCGCGCTCGATGTCCATCCGGTCGAGGTACTGGGCCCTCATCGCCCGCTCCTCGACGACACCGGTGAGCTGCAACATCCGGTCGGCCAGCGTCGACTTGCCGTGGTCGATGTGCGCGATGATGCAGAAGTTCCGGATCCGGGCCGGATCCGTGAACGTCGTGTCGGCGAACGTGCTGATGGCGGGCTCCTGAACTCGTCACTGGCGGCGGCCGCACCGGCCGCTGTCACCTATGCAGAATATGCCAGCGTCGGCTCCGCACCTTCCCCGGTGCGCGATCAGCGCCCCAGTTCGGCGGCGATCATGTCGGCGACGGCCTGCATCCCCCGCTCGTTGAAGTGTCCGGGCTGCGCCTCGGAGGTCGGGATCAGGCCCTCGAACCACTTGTCCTCGGGGGCGGCGCACGGGTCGTGGCCGCCGTCGACGGCCGCCCGCCCGACGTCGACGAACGTCGCGTCGTACCGCTGCGCGGCGTCCCGGTATATCTGGTTGAACCGGTCGAAGTAGGTGACCAGCCACTGCGCGTCGGCGTCGGAGTACGGCACGGACGGCCAGCAGCCCCGATTCCCGATCGCGCCGCCGTGACCGACGATCACGATATTCGCGTTCGGGGCCTCGGCCCGGATCGCGCCGACGACGCGGTCCACCTTGGGTCCCGCTGCGGCGATGCCCGAGACCGCCTGCTCCTCGACCACCGGGTTGTCGCGGCAGTCCCGATCGGTGTCGGGGGTCAGGGCGGCGCAGCCCTCGCGGGTGATCACGACGTGGTTCGATCCGACGCCGCCGATGCTGAGGGTGACGAGGTCGGTGTCGGGACCGACGGCATCGATCTGGGGTGGGGACACCGTCGGACCGAGCCGTTGCGGGGTGTCGACGATGTTCTCGGTGCGGGCGGCGATGCAGGTGACGTCGGTGAAGGAGGCGACGTCGATCATCCGGGCCAGTTTCGCGGCGTAGTTCTGATCCGATCGCATGCAGAAGTCGCGATGCGACGCGGGGTCGATGAACGGCCCGGCGGCGCGCGAGTCGCCGAGCGCCACGTAGTGCAGTCCGCCGGCCACCGGGTCGGAGGGTACGGCCGCCGTCGCGACCGCCGGCGACGAGGCGAGCACGGCCACCGCCGCCACCGCAGACCAGATGCGCACCGGCGCCACTCCCTTCCTCCGGCACCGGGGCGAGCGGCGATGCCCGCCCGGGCCTCGGCGACCCTATCGTGCGGTGATCGGGTCCGTGTCGACGTCCGCGACGACGCGGTCCGCGACCGCGGCCATCCCGGCATGGGTCAAGTGCAGGCGCTGTGCGTCCGACTCCGAGAACATTCCCTCGAACCAGCGGTCCTCGGGTGCCGCGCACGCGTCGTGCCCACCCGCGATCGCCGCGGTTGCGATGTCGATCACACGCACGCCCCGCGCGGCCGCCACCGCCGCGAACTCGGCGTTGTAGTCGGCGAAGTACCCGGAGAACCAGGCGGCGTCGGCATCGGACATCGGCACGTTCGGCCAGCATCCGCGGGTGCCGATGGCACCGCCCTCCCCGATCAGGTAGATCCGGGCGTGCGGTGCCCGCTCGGTCAGCGCGGCCAGCACCCGGTCCAGGCCGGCGGCGGCCCGGTCGATGCCCGACGCCGCGACCTTCCGGGTGAGCGGATCGTTCCGGCAACCGCGGTCGGTGCCCGGCCCGGGCGCGGCACACAGCGGCCCGAGCAGCAGATTGTTGGAGTCGTTGCCGCCGATCGACAGGGTGATCAGATCGGTGTCCGGGCGGACGGAGTCGAGTTGCACCGGCCACCGGGCGGGGATCAGCTGTGGCGTGTCGATGATGTTCTCCACCCGCGCCGCGCTGCAGGAGACGTCGGTGAACTCGGCGACGTCGAGTGCACGGGCGATCCTGCCCGCGTAGTTGTCGTACGACCGCGAGCAGTCGTCCGGGTACATCGGTTCCAGTCGCGGCCCCGAGGCCCGCGAGTCGCCGAGCGCGACGAAGACGAGCCCGTCCCCGGAATCGGCCGGTGGCGCCGCGACGCCTGCGGCCGCGGTTCCGGGGCCGGCGAGCACAACTGCGAGCGCCACCGCCGCCGTCGACACCGATCGCCTGAAAACCGACCACCCGGACGCTACGCCCACGAAACTGTCCTCCCGAGTTCTCCGTCGGCGCCGTTCGCCGAGCCGTGCGCTGGCATCATGCCGCACCGCCACCGCCCGTGGGGCACCGTTAGGTTGGGACCCATGGCATCGAGGTGGAGTCGGATCGGTCGGCAGCTCAGCGACATCGCGCTACGTGAGGGGCCGCGCCTGCTGAAGGAACTGCAGAGGTCCGGGGGGCTGTCCGGGCCCAGGTCGGAGAGCCCGGCGAAGCCGGTGCCGGCCGGGCGCCCGGCGTCGACCACCGCGGTCCCGACCGCCCACCGCGCGCGCACCGTGGAGTACGCGCCCGACCTCGACGGTCGAGCCGACCCCGGCGAGGTGGTGTGGACATGGGTGGCGTACGAGGAGGACCCGGGGCAGGGCAAGGACCGGCCGGTGCTGGTGGTCGGGCGCAACGGCGGCACCCTGCTCGGGTTGATGCTCTCGTCGAACGCCGACCGGGACGGGCAGCGGAACTGGATGGGCCTGGGCTCGGGCGCATGGGACGGTGAGCACCGGCCCAGCTGGATTCGACTCGATCGCGTGCTCGACGTGCCGGAGTCCGGGATCCGCCGGAAGGGCGCGATCCTCGAACGAGATCGCTTCGACCGGGTCGCGGCCCGGTTGCGTCGCGACTACAACTGGTCCTGACACGCCGATCGGGCGGCGGCCTGTCACGGCCACCGCCCGATCGTCGCCCGCTGCGGTGTCAGTCGTGCAGTCGGTCGTAGCGGCCGAACAGGGCTCGGTAGGCGAGCGCACCGAGCGCGCCGCCGATCAGGGGGAACACGATGAACGCCCAGACCTGGGCCGGCGCCCCGTCCTGGTACCACGCGACCGCGAAGCTGCGCGCCGGGTTGACCGAGGTGTTGTCGACCGGGATCGACATGACGTGGATCGCGGCCAGGGTGAAACCGATCGCGATCCCGGCCATCGGCACGTCCGAGATCTGGTCGGTCGCCGCGAGGACCACGAACACCAGCAGAGCCGTCAGCAGGATCTCGATGACGACCATCGCCCCGAACCCGTAGCCGTTCTGCAGGACACCGCCGAGCGGTCCCTCGATCGCGGACGGGCTGTGTTCACCCCATCCGTTCGCGCCGAGTCCGGAGACGGACCGGTTGTACGCGGGCAGGCTCTGGGCCACCGCGTAGAGCACTAGACCGGCGAGCAGACCGCCGACGACCTGCGCGACCACGTACAGCCCGGCCCGGGTGGCGTTGATTCGCCCGATCAGGAACTGGCCGAACGTCACCGCCGGGTTCACGTGACAGCCGGACACCGGCCCTATCGAATAGACCAGGAACAGCAGGGTGAGGCCGAATGCCAGTGCCACACCGAGGTTTCCGACCTTGTCGCCGGCCACGACCGCGGTGCCGACCGACACGAACACCAGTACGAACGTTCCGACCGCCTCGGCGATGTACTTCTTGACGTCCGAGATCGGTTCCTTCTCGACGAATTCCTGTGCCGTGGGAGACATGCGCCGCCTTTGCTCGAGGGTTCGATCACACAGTTCGATCACACAGTGAGGAAGGTCTCGGATTCGGACGCTACGCGAGGCGAATGATCTCCACAACGACATCGAGGTGTGTCGAGCCACCCCCGGAGAAGATCCCTTTCAGGGGCGACACGTCGGCGTAGTCCCGGCCGACGGCGACGGAGACGTGCTGCTCGTTCACCGGCGCCGCGTTGGTCGGGTCGTAGCCCCACCACGACCCGGTCCATGCCTGCACCCACGCGTGCGACTCGCCACCCACCGACTCCCCGATCGCCGCCTCGGGGTGCGGATGCAGGTATCCGGACATGTAGCGTGCCGGAATTCCCATGGTGCGCAACAGGAGCAGCGTCAGGTGGGCGTAGTCCTGGCAGACCCCGCGCCGGTCCTCCCACGCCTCGAGCGCCGAGGTGTGCACGCCGGTCGCGCCCCGCACATAGGACATCTCGTCGTGCACCCAGTTCGCCGCCGCGACCACGGCCTCGGCCGGCCGGTGCTCGCGGCGCAACCGGGCCGCCGTCTCCGCGAACAGGTCGCTCTCCGGGACATACGCAGTGCCGGAGAGGTATTCGCCGAACCGGTCGCGGACACCCTCATCCTCGAGCTGATCCCAGTCGACGGCGTCGTCGGGAATCGTGACCGCCTCGGTCTCGACCACCGACGTACCGGTGACGGACAGGGCGGTGTGCGGAGCGTGAAGGTCGAACGCCGTCACCGCACTGCCCCAGTAGTCCGTGTACCGGTAGGCACGAGTGACGGGAGTCGTCTCGACCCGGTTGTGGATGACGTTCTGCCTGCCGTCGCTGCGCGGCGTCAGCCGGGCCTCGTTGAACGACGACGTGACGGGCGCGTCGTACTCCAAACCGGTGGTGTGCACCACTCGCAGTCGCCAGGTCATCGGCCCCCCTCCACACCCGCGGACACACTCGCACCCGCGTCGGTCCACGCGACCCACGGAGCCGAGTGGAAGTACTGCTGCGCAATGACTTCGCCGAGTTCACGGCAGGTGTCCTGCAGGGCGAGCAGCCGCACCTGCAGGTCCTCCATCACCATTCCCGGTGGCAGGAACTCCAGCTCGCTGCGCGCCCGACCCAGGATGCGCTGCGCCTCGTCCCGGGTCCCGACACGACTGTGCGGCCGGGTGTCGAGCTGGTCGAGGCACAGTTCGGCCTGCCGGATCGCGTGGAACACCGACCTCGGGAACAACCGGTCGAGCAGGATGAACTCGACCACCCGGTGCGCGTCCAGTGCGCCGCGGTAGGTGCGCAGATAGGTGTCCTGGGCACCGGCCGACCGGAGCACCGTCACCCACGCGGGTGAACTGTTCCGGTCGCCGACTCGGGAGAGCAGCAGACGCACGATCATGTCGACGCGTTCGACCGAGCGACCGAGCAGCAGGAAGCGGTAGCCGTCGTCGCGGCTGAGGGTGGAGTCGGCCAGGCCGGCGAACATCGCGGCACGGGTCTCGACGTAACTGAAGAACTCGTGCGGGCCGAGTCGGCGTGAGGCCCGTTCGCGCTCGGCGAGCCCGTTGTACGTCGTGTTGAGGCACTCCCACATCTCGGTCGAGGTCACTTCCCGGGCACCGCGGGCGTTCTCCCGGGCACGGGACACCGAGTCGACGATCGAGCCGACCGCACCCGACGTTCCCGTGGCGCCACCGACCGGGTTCCGGTCGCGCCCGAAGGCGACCAGGTCCGTCAGCGACCAGACGTCGAGCGGCCCGGCGGGTGGGTCGATCCCGAGCACCCGCAACAGCAACCGGGACGAGCGGTCCGGGTCGACCGTGGAGTCCTCGAACAGTTGGTGCACCGCGACGTCGAGGATGCGGGCCGTGTCGTCGGCGCGCTCGACGTAGCGCCCGATCCAGTACAACGACTCCGCGTTACGCGCGAGCATCGGCGTTCCTCCCGTTCTGCTGCTGTTGCTGCTGTTGCTGCCCGGCGGACAGTTCCGGGCCGAGTTCGCTGTGCCGCGGTGGCACCGGCTCGCCGACCAGTTCGCCGCCACCGAGTTCGCGTTCGGTCTCGGTGACGCTGCTCGCGAGCACCCAGGTGTCCTTGCTGCCGCCGCCCTGGCTGGAATTGACGACGAGCGACCCTTCCGGCAGCGCGACCCGGGACAGCCCGCCGGGCAGCACCCACACGGAGTCCCCGTCGTTGACCGCGAACGGCCGCAGGTCGACGTGGCGCGGCGCGAGGACGTCGCCGACCTTCGTGGGGACGGTCGACAGCTGCACGACCGGCTGCGCGATCCAGCCACGGGGATCGGCGCGGATCTTGCCCGCGATCTCGGCCAGCTCGGCACGGCTCGCATCCGGCCCGAACACGATGCCGTATCCACCGGATCCCTCGACCGGTTTGATCACCAGCTCGGCCAGCCGGTCCAGCACCTGTTCGAGCTCGTCGGGCAGCCAGCACCGGTAGGTGTCGACGTTCGCCAGCAGCGGCTTCTCCCCGAGGTAGTACTCGATGATGGTCGGCACGTACGTGTAGACCAGCTTGTCGTCCCCGACCCCGTTGCCGATGGCGCTGGAGATGACGACGTTGCCGGCCCGCGCCGCGTTGAGCAGCCCGGCGACTCCGAGCACCGAGTCCGGCCGGAAGTGCATCGGGTCGAGGAAGTCGTCGTCGATGCGCCGGTAGATGACGTCGACCTGCCGCTCACCCTCCGTCGTGCGCATGTAGACGACATTGTCGCGGCAGAACAGGTCTCGGCCCTCGACGAGTTCGACGCCCATCTGCCGGGCGAGCAGGGAGTGCTCGAAGTACGCGGAGTTGTGGACACCGGGCGTGAGCACGACCACGGTCGGGTCGGCGGTGTTGACGGCGGCCGACGCCCGCAGCGCCCGCAGCAGGTGCGCCGAGTAGTCACCGACGGCCCGCACCCGATGTGAGGAGAACAGGTCCGGGAACACCCGGGCCATCGTGCGACGGTTCTCCATCACGTAGGAGACACCGGACGGCGAGCGCAGGTTGTCCTCGAGGACCCGGAACGTGCCCGCGGAGTCGCGGATGACGTCGATGCCCGCGACATGGATACGGACACCGTTTGGCGGAACGATGCCCGCGGCCTCGCGATGGAAGTGCTCGCAGGAGGTGACCAGGCGTTTCGGGATGACGCCGTCACGCAGGATCTCCTGGTCGCCGTAGATGTCGGCGAGGAACATCTCGAGCGCTCGGACGCGCTGGGTGATGCCGCGTTCGAGCCCGGCCCACTCCCGTTCGGCGATCACCCGCGGAACCAGGTCCAGGGGGAACGGCCGCTCCTGCCCGGACAGGGAGAAGGTGACGCCCTGATTGACGAAGGCGCGGGCCAGCGCGTCGGCACGGGCGGCGAGGTCGGCGGCGTCCGACGGTGCCAGTGCGGCGAGAATTCCCTCGTAGGGGGGACGAACGGCGCCGTCGGCGTCGAACATCTCGTCGTACGCGAGGGCGTAGCGACCGATGTCTGCGTAGCCGTCGAAGACGTCTCGTATCCCCGACGCCGGCGTCGGCGTCGTTGCGGTTCGGGCGTTCATCGGCCAATGTTCCCCCGGCAGTGGCAAACCAGCAGCGCACTCGGTAACGCCCAGGTGAGCACAATGAAACAAACATGTTTCACAGGACCTGCGGCGGGTTGCACGCACCGCCGGTTTGGGTCATCGCGGCCGCGACTGGTAGCCTGGTCAATCGGTGCCCAGGAGCACCCGAAGCTTTCTCAACCAGAAAATCAGCGAAGACGACAGGATTTTACGCGTGGCCAACATCAAGTCCCAGGTGAAGCGGATCCGCACCAACGAGCGTCAGCGACTGCGCAACCAGTCGGTGAAGTCCTCGCTGCGCACCGCCATCCGTTCCTTCCGCGAGGCAGCCGCCGCGGGCGACAAGGACAAGGCCAACGAGCTCCTCGTCTCCGCGAGCCGCAAGCTCGACAAGGCCGCCAGCAAGGGCGTCATCCACGCCAACCAGGCTGCCAACAAGAAGTCGGCGCTCGCGCTGGCCGCGAACAAGCTCTGACAGTGCCCATGTGACGGCACCGCCGTCGCTGGATGTCATCGCTGGAGACCGCCCTGTCCTCGACCGGGCGGTCTTTGCGTGTCCCGGGGCAGGCCCGCCGCTGTCAGCCGCGCAGCCCGGCGACCCGCCGGACCGCATACTCCACGGCGTGATCGGGATCGGCCGCGGCACCCTTGACGTCCGCGTTGAGCTGCGCGACGACCTCGAGTGCGGTGCCGAGCGTCTCCGGGCTCCAGCCGCGCGCCTGCCCCTGCGCCTTCTTCACCTTCCACGGGGCCATGCCGAGGCCGGACGCCATCCGGAACGGGTCTCCGCGGCCGGCCGAGTCCACCCGGGCGATGGTGTGGACGGCATCGGCGAGCGCGTCGGCCAGCAGGACGTGCGGTACCCCCCGCAGCATCGCCCACCTCAGCGCCTCCATGGCGCCCGCCCGGTCCCCCGCGACGGCCAACTCGGCGACGTCGAACCCGGACACCTCGGCCTTGCCCGAGTAGTACCGCTGCACGGCCGCGGTGTCGATCCGGCCGCCGGTGTCGGCCGCCAGCTGCGAGCACGCCGCCGCCAGCTCCCGCAGGTCCGACCCGACCGCGTCGAGAACCACCTGGATCACCTCCGGGGACACCCGCACCCCCGCGGCCCGGAACTCGCCACGAACGAAGTCGACCCGCTCACCCGGCTTGGTCAGCTTGGCGCACTCGTGCACCTGCGCACCGGACTTCTGGAGCGCACCGACCATCGCCTTGGCTCGACCGCCACCGGAGTGCAGCACCACGAGGGTGAAACCCTCGGGAGGGGCGGCGGCGGCGTCGAGAACCAACGTCACCGCGTCCTTACCCGCTTCGGCGGCCGCCTCGAGCACGATCACCTTGTCCTCCGCGAACAGTGACGGGCTCAGCAGTTCCGCCAGTTCGGCGGCGCTGGTGTCACCCGCGCGCAAGCGGTTCACCGGGACGTCGGCGGGATTGTCGGACGCCGCACGCACGTCCGCGACGATGGACGCGACGGCGCGTTCGACGAGTAGTTCCTCGTCTCCGAGGACGAGGTGCAACTGCGCGGGGGTGCTCACCGGACGATCGTCCCACGCCGCACCGTCACCGCCACACCCCCGCCGCCCGACCGGCTGACCGCGATGTCGCCGTCCCGGTCGGTGCGCGCCACCGTCGCGCCCATGTCCTCGAGAGCACTCAGGATCCGGGGGTGGGGGTGGCCGAATGTGTTGTCCGATCCGACCGACACGATCACCAACCGGGCCCCGACCGCCCGGAGGAACTCGGGTGTGGTGGTGCGCGACCCGTGATGCGGCAGCTTCAGGATGTCCGCGGCGACCGGCGCCCCGTCCCGCATCAGGTCCCGTTGACCGTCGGCCTCGACGTCCCCGGTCAGCAGGATGCGTCCGGCGTCGGTGTCGACGGACATCACCAGCGACTGGTCGTTGGCGGCGTCGTCGCCGGACGCCGGGTCGCGGGGTGCGGGCAGTGTCGGGCCGAGCACCCGCAGCGTCAGTGATCCCGCCGAGAGGACCTGGCCCGCCGTCGCCTCGACGACCGGCACTCCGGCCGCCGAGGCCTGGTCCCGGACCTGACGGGCAGCCTGCGCAGGCAGCTGCATCGGCCCGGTGACGATGCGGCCCACCGCACGCCCGCGCAGCACGCCGGGCAGCCCGCCGATGTGGTCGGCGTGCAGATGGGTGAGCACCACCGCCGCGACCGAGGTCACCCCGAGGCGGTCCAGGCAGTCGTCGACCGGTCCGGGCTGCGGACCCGCGTCGACGACGACGACCTCGGCACCGGCGTTGAGCACGAGCGCGTCACCCTGTCCGACGTCGCAGGCGACGAGGACCCAGTTGCGGGCCGGCCAACCTGGCCACAGCACCCGGATCGGCACCCACACGACGGCCAGACCCAGCACGACGGCGATCAGGAGCACCCGCGGTCGCGGCAACGCGACCGCGACGATCAGGACCACCGACACGGCGGCGGCGAGCCCGAAACCGGCCGCCCCCGACGGCACCGTGATCGTCGCACCGGGTACTCCGGCGGACTCGCGGGCCACCCACAACAGCCACGACAGCGGTGGGCCGGTGGCCCGGGCGGCGAGCGCGCCGAGCGGCACCCAGACCACCGCCGCGGCCGCGGCGATCGCGCCGAGCACGGTGATCGGCGCGATCACCGGGGCGACCGCGAGGTTGGCGGCGACGGCGACGGTGCTGACCGACCCCGACATCGCCGCGACGATCGGCGCGGTCGCGACCTGCGCGACCACGGCCACCGCGACGGCATCCGCGACCATCCGGGGCCATCCGCGCCGCTGCAGCCACGCAGTGGTGCGCGGCACGGCCACCACCAGCGCTGCCGTGGCGACCACCGACAGCGCGAAGCCGAAGCTGACGGCCAGCGACGGAGACAGCACGAGCAGCACGATCACAGCGGCACCGAGTGCGGGCATGGCCTGCCTGCGCCGGCCGACCACCATCGCCAGCAACACCACCGCTCCCATCGCCGCGGCCCGCAGCACGCTCGGCGACGGCCGGGCGAGGACCACGAAACCGGCCAGCGCGAGGGCGGCGATCACGGCGGACACTCCCGGACCCAGTGCCACGGCGCGGGTCAGCAGCAGGACGGCGCCGAGCAGGATCGTGACGTTGGCCCCGGAGACCGCGGTCAGGTGGCTGAGCCCGGCCGAGGTGAAGTCGTCGGTCACGAGCTGCGGCAGCGCGGAGGTGTCGCCGACGACGAGGCCGGGCAGCAGACCAGCGGCGTCGGGCGGCAGTGCCCGCGCGGCGGCCTCGGCGAACCGGTCCCGCACGTGGCCGGCCGCTCGTTGCGGTGCACTCGGCTCCTCGACCCGGCGGGGCGGTCCGGTCGCCCGGATCACCGCGACGGTCAGGTCGTGGCGATCCGGCTCGCTCACCGCGCCGCGCACCTGCACCCGCTGCCCGGGCAGCAGTGTGCGCCACCCCTCGGCCGGGGCGAACACCAGCACGGTCCCCCCGACCCGCACCGCGGAATCGCCCTCACCGATCGCGTGCACCGTGGCCCGCACCGTCACCGTGTCCCCGCCGGGTGCTCGCACGGGCCTGGGATCGTCGGTGGTGTCCACGGTGAGCGTGACGTGGTGGCCGCGGAGCGCGGCCAGCGGGTGCGTCGCGACCGCATGTTGCCGCACCGCGGCGGCCCCCGCGAATCCCGATCCGACCAGCATCGCGGCCGCGAGCGCCCCCGCGACGGCGGTCCGGCGGGTGCCGCGGAGCGCGACCACGACCGCGACCACCGCGGCGGCGAGTGCCAGGACCGCCAGCCACGACGCGGCCCGCCAGCCGACGCCGACGCCCACCGCGGTCGCGACCCAGCACCCCGCGGCGGACGGCAGCAGCCGCAGGTCGAGGGTGCGCGGCGGGTGCCGGCTGCTCACCCGACCGACACGAGGTCGCGCAGTTTGTCCAGCCGGCCTGGGCCGATGCCGTCCACCTCGCCGAGCTGCTCGACGTCGGAGAAGGTGCCGTTGGCCGTGCGCCACGCCACGATCGAGGCGGCGGTCACGGGCCCGACACCGGGCAGTGCGTCGAGTTGCTCGGCGGTCGCGGTGTTCAGATTCACCTTCCCGCCGGGCGACGCGCCACCCGTGGCGCCGGCCTGCCCGGACCCGACGGTGGCGCTGCCGGCGACCGGGGCCGCGCCGGGCGGCGGCGCCACCCCGACCAGCACCTGGTCGCCGTCGGCGAGCTTCCGGGCCAGGTTGAGCCCGAGTACGTCGGCACCGTCGCGGGTACCCCCGGCGGCGGCCAGCGCATCCGCGACCCGGGAACCCGCGGGCAGGTGCACGAGGCCGTTGACGTGGACGAGCCCGACGACGCTGACCACGATCTCGTCGGTGCGGGGAGGTGCGGGGACGGGCGCGGACGTCTCCCCCCGGGCCGCCGTGACGGCCACCGGTTCCGGTCGGGTGGTCACGACTCCAGGCAGCGGCTCGACGGCCGCCGCGACGGGACGGTCCCGCCACGCCGCGACGGCACCGATTCCGGCCGCGACGAGCGCGACCACGGCCAGTGCCAGGACGCCGCGCCGTCCCAGCGCGAATCGGATGCGTGGATGCTCGGGATCCGGCGCGTCGTCGTGGAGCCACCCGGGTTGGTCGTCGTCCCGGTCCCCGGTCGTGCGGTCCGCGAGATCCGCGTGCTGCGGGCCGGACGGTTCGCCACCTCGGGTGACGACGTCGAGTCGTCGCCGGATCTGCTCGCGTATCTCGTCGGTGCTGCCCATGCCCCGACGCTAGGACCACGCCCGCCCCCGACCGGCCGGGCGACCTGCGGAAGCCTGCCGGCCTGTGGATGGATTCGAGCCCTGTGGACTACTCGTCGACGTCGAGTTCCACGACCGGGTCGGCCACGGCGTCCGCGGTGGCACCTGCGCCGCCGGGTACTACGAGCACGCCGATCGCGCCGGGCCCGACGTGGCTGCCGATGACCGGGCCGAGTTCCGACACGACGAACTCGCTCGCTCCGGGCAGCCGAGTGCGCAGGGCCGCGGCGACCTCGTCTGCGTGTGCGGCCGCACCGACGTGGTGCACCGCGACCGCGACATCCCCCGCACCTGCGAGTTCGGCGGCGCCGTCGACGAGTTTGGCCAGGGCCTTGGTCGTGGTGCGGGTCTTCTCCTTGAGGACCAGTTTGCCGTCCACGAGGTGCAGCACCGGTTTCATCGCGAGCGCGGTGCCGAGCAGTGCGGCAGCGGTCCCTATCCGGCCGCCGCGGCGTAGGTGGTCGAGCCGGTCGACCATGATCAGGACGCGACCGCGGTCGGCGACGTCGACGGCCCGCTCGTACACGGCGCGCAGACCGCCCCCGGCGCGCGCGAGCCGGGCCGCGGCGAGCGCCGCGTAGCCCAGCGCCATTGCGGTGGACTGGGAGTCGACGATCCGGACCTTCTCCCCCAGCGACTGCGCGGCCTGGCGACCCGCTTCCCAGGTGGCGGACAACTGCCGGGAGATGTGCAGGGCGACGACGCCGTCGCCGCCGCTGTCGGCCAGTGCCTGCTCGTACACCGACGTCAGCTCTCCGGGCGAGGCACCGGAGGTGGTGGCGCCGTCCCCGGTGAACAGGTCGGTGGGCATCGGGTCGACACCCTCGCGCAGGTCCCGACCGTCGACGAGAACGTGCAGCGGCACCACCCGGATACCGAGTTGTTCGGCGAGTTCCGGGTCGAGGCAGGCCGAGGAGTCGGTGACGACGACAACTGGCATGAGGACTACCCCGAACCCTCGAGCGCGGTCTCGGACCGTGTCGAGACGAGCGCCGCGCGAATCGTGGCGAGCATCGCCTCGGCGACGGCGACGTGCCCGTCCCAGCCCCAGTGGATGCCGTCGGGGTTGGCGTCGTCGGAGTAGATGTTCGGACGCACCGCCTGGGCGAGGTCCACGAGCGGTACCCCGGTCTCGGCGCTCCACGCCTCCAGTGCCCGCACGGCAGCGGGTCGCCCCGCGTGCACCCGCCCGTAGGCGTCGCACAGGTGGATGGACGGCAGCGACGCGATCACCGGCAACTCGGGGCGCATGTACGCCAGGGACTTCCGGCTCTCCTCGAGGTAGTCGACGCTCAGCTTCGGCGGCAGCGCGACCGGCCAGCCGAGCGGCGCGAGCCGCGGCTGCAGCCACTGGTAGGCCTCGCGGACCCGGCGGCGCAGGGCCGGCGGACGCACGTATCGCAACTGCTCGCGCAGCGCGGTCGGCAGCGGGGACGGCAACGAGTCCATCCCGCCGACGGCGAACACCACCGCCCCGGCCTTCGGGACGGTCGCCCACACCCGGGGATCCTGGATCAGCGCCCAGTAGGCGTCGCGGCAGGTCCATCCGATGCGCGCGACCAGTTCGACGTTCCAGCCCAGTTCGGCGCCGACGAGGGTCGGCCAGATTCGCGGGTGGTCGGCGGGCAGGCCGCCTTCCGGACCGAAGTAGGCCAGGGAGTCGGCGATCACCAGCAGCGTCGGGCGATCGGCACCTGCGGCCGTGACCGCGTCAGAGGACATCGCCGGCCACCGCAGCGGAGGCGTTCCAGACGTCCAGACGCCAGGACACCGCGTCCGGGTCACCGTGCCCGCTCAACTGCACCCAGCTGGTGTTGCCGAGTCCGCCGAACACCGGCCAGCGGTCCACCGGAAGGTCCAGCAGTGCCGCGGTCAGGGCGGCGATCAGTCCGCCGTGCGCGACCAGGACGACCGGGGTCTCCTCCCATTCGGCGCGATCTGCGAGCAGTTCCTGCACGACCGGCACCGCGCGGCGGGCCACGTCGATGCGGCTCTCGCCGCCGGGCGGGGTCCAGGACGCGTCCGCGCGCCACGCCGCGCGGGCACCCGGGTCACTCGCGTCGACCTCGAGGTGCGTCAGGCCCTGCCACTGCCCCAGGTGCGTTTCCCGCAGGCGTTCGTCGGTGGCGACCGTCAGCCCGGCACGTTCGCCGAGTGCGGTGGCGGTGTCGAGCGCCCGGCGCAGGTCCGAACTGACGATCAGGGCGGGTTCCCGGTCGGCGAGCACCCGGGCGACGGTCTTGGCCTGCACCCGGCCCAGTTCGGACAGGTCGGTGTCGAGCTGCCCCTGCATCCGGTCGCTCGCGTTGTACTCCGTCTGACCGTGCCGCAGCAGGATCAGCCGCCGTCCGGGCGGTGTCACCGCCCGGACCCCGGCTCGTCGAGGTCTGCGGCATCCAGATCCGCGGCCTCGATGTCGGGGTCGAGGTCGGCAACGTACTCGTCCGCGACCTCGCCGTCGGAGTCGGCACCCCACTCGGTGCTCCGCGCCTCGATGCCGGCGACGGGGACGACCGGGCAGTCCTTCCACAGCCGCTCGAGGCCGTAGAAGTTGCGCTCGTCGTCGTGCTGGACGTGCACGACGAGGTCCACGTAGTCGAGCAGTGCCCAGCGGCCCTCGCGGGTGCCCTCCTTGCGGACCGGCTTGTGACCGGCCTCGCGCAGCTTGTCCTCGATGTTCTCCACCACCGAGTTGACCTGACGTTCGTTGGACGCGGACGCGATCACGAAGCAGTCGGTGATCACCAGCTGTTCGGACACGTCGAGGACCACGACGTCGTTGGCCAACTTCTCGTCGGCGGCGAGCGCGGCGATCCGCGACATCTCGAGGGCTTCGGCGGATGCGGTCACTTAGGTGTTCTCCCGGTTCTGGGTTGGGCTGGAGCTGTGGGATTGGCTGTTGTGGTGCTGTGGTGCCGGTCCCGACACCGTGACCGCTCCGTCGAGGCGCTGCGCGCCCCGTGGTCGATACAGGTTGCGCTTGGAGATGTACTGCACCACCCCGTCCGGCACGAGATACCAGACGGGACGGTTCTCGCTGGCCCGCAGGCGGCAGTCCGTCGAGGAGATCGCCAGCGCGGGGATCTCGACCAGGGTCAGTGCGTCGGCGGGCTGGTCGGCGAGGTGCTCGGCCAGGTGGTCGGTGCCGAGTTCGTATCCGGGTCTGCTGACTCCGACGAACTTGGCGAGTTCGAACATCTCCTCCCAATTCTGCCAGGAGAGGATCGTCTCGAGTGCGTCGGCGCCGGTGATGAAGTACAGGTCTGCGTCCGGATGCTGCGCGCGCAGGTCACGCAGGGTGTCGACGGTGTACGTGGCCTTGTGCCGGTCCACATCGACGCGGCTGACCGAGAAGCTGGGGTTCGAGGCGGTCGCGATGACCGTCATCAGGTAGCGGTCCTCGGCGGAGCTGACGTTCTTCCCGACCTTCTGCCAGGGCTGGCCGGTCGGCACGAAGATGACCTCGTCGAGCCCGAAGCGGTCGGCGACCTCGCTGGCCGCGACGAGGTGACCGTGGTGGATCGGGTCGAACGTGCCGCCCATCACGCCCAGCCGGCGTCGCCGCACGGACGCTCCCGCACCCGTCTTGTCTCCCTTGTGCACGAGGATCGAGCTTACTGGCACCCGGGAGCTCAGATCGGCAGCAGTCCCGAGACGACCGCGGCCAGCTGCTGGGCGTTGCGGCATTCGTGCATCGGCACCACGTCGGCGTACACCTTGGCGGCGGAGTCGCCGCTGCCCCACTGGCCGCGGGCCTCCGGGTTGAGCCAGTGCGTGTGCTTGGCGACGGTCGCCAGGTTCGTCAGGGCCGCGGTGTTGGGGTCGCGGTAGTTGTTGCGGGCGTCGCCGAGGATCAGGAGGGACGTGCGGCCGGTGAGGGTGCGCGCGAACCGTTCGGCGAACACGCCGATCGCGTTGCCGTAGTCGGAGTGCCCGTCGTAGGCGATCAGGTCCGCCTCCCGGATCATCCGCGACATCGATGCGCCGAGGTCGGCTCCGGAGTCGAAGAACCGCGTGACCTCGTCGGTGGTGTCGATGAACGCGAACACCCGGACCCGGGAGAACTGCTCCCGCAGTGCGTGCACGAGCAGCAGCGTGAAGTTCGAGAACCCCGCGACCGACCCGGACACGTCGCACAGCACGACCAGTTCCGGTCGCGCCGGACGCGGATTGCGCAGGACGAGGTCCACGGGCACGCCGCCGGTGGACATCGACTTGCGCAGGGTCTTGCGGAGATCGATCGCGCCGGCCCGGGCCCGCTTGCGGCGCGCGGCGAGCCGGCTCGCGAGCTTGCGGGCGAGCGGGGTGACGGTGCGCCGCAGGGCAACCATCTCCGAATCCGACGCCCGCAGGAAGTCGACCTCCTCGGCGAGCTTCGGCACGCCGTAGCTCGCGACACGTTCCTTGCCCAGATGCTCGGCGGAGCGGCGGCGGGTCTCGATCTCGACCATCTTCCGGAAGTCCGCGACCCGCTGCGCGGCGGTGCGGCGGGCGATCTCGGTGGCGTAGTCCGCGGCCTCGTGCTCGCCCTCGACGGTGTTGCCGAGGAGACCGTCGAGGATCCGGGAGACCAGCGTCTCGGGGGCGACCTCGCGCATCGCCTGGTAGGCGGAGAACGACGGCCCCTTGGCGGACTGGTACTGCCCGAGTTGCTCGACGAGTTGCGCGGTCAGCTGCTCGATCAGGTCCAGCGCTTCGGGTGACCCGTCGACGAGCAGGCCCGCGATCAGTTCCCGCAACGCCTCGAAGTCGACCGCGCCGTCCTCGCCCCGGGGTATCTCGACGAAGACGTCACCGGTGCCGTCGGTGCGGGCACCGACCGCGGCCGGGAACCACAGGTCGAACAACGCGTCGTAGGTGGCGCGGTGGGTGGGCCGGCGCAGCAGTGCGCACGCGAGCCCCTCGCGCAGCGCTTCGCGGTCGAGCAGATCCAGGACGGACATCACTCGTCCGGCGTCGACCGTCTCCGACGGCCCGACCGCGATGCCTCGGGTGCGCAGCGCCTCGACGAAATCGACGAGGTGGCCGGGCAGCCCGTGAGGAGCCGCGGGAACCCCGGACGTGCGGCCGGCGACGACCATGACGCCTCCTGTGTCTCTCGCGCGGGCGACGCTAGTTGAGCCGCAGCTCGGCGGCGGCCCGCTGCTGATCCGACTGGTGCTTGAGGACGACGCCCATCGTCGCGCGGATCGCGTCGTCGTCGAGGGTGTCCATCCCGAGTGCGAGCAGGGTGCGACCCCAGTCGATGGTCTCCGCGACCGACGGCAGCTTCTTGAGCTGCATGCCGCGCAACACCCGGATGGTGCGCACCAGTTGCTCGGCCACCGCCTCCGGGAGTTCGGGGACGCGGCTGGCGAGGATCCGCCGCTCCAGGTCGGCGTCCGGGAAGTCGAGGTGCAGGAACAGGCAGCGCCGCTTGAGCGCCTCCGACAGCTCGCGGGTGCCGTTCGAGGTGAGCACCGTGAACGGCTTGCGGGTGGCGGTGATCGTGCCGAGTTCGGGGACGGTGACGGCGAAGTCGCTGAGGACCTCGAGCAGCAGCCCCTCGATCTCGACGTCGGCCTTGTCGACCTCGTCGACGAGCAGCACCGTCGGGTCCTGGCGACGGATGGCGGTCAGCAGCGGACGCGAGAGGAGGAACTCCTCCGCGAACACGTCCTGCTTCGTCTCGTCCCAGCCGTGTTCGCTGCCGGCCTGGATCCGCAGGATCTGCTTGGCGTGGTTCCACTCGTACAGCGCGCGGGACTCGTCGACCCCCTCGTAGCACTGCAGGCGCACCAGTTCGGCGTCCGCGGTCTGCGCGACCGCACGCGAGAGTTCCGTCTTGCCGACCCCGGCCGGGCCCTCGATGAGCAGTGGCTTGCCGAGCCGGTCGGCGAGGAACACCGCGGTCGCGGTGCCCTTGTCGGCGAGGTAACCCGTCTCGGCCAGCCGTGTGACGACGTCGTCGACGCTCGCGAAGACCGGAGGGGTGGTCGGGACTGCTCGATCCACGGCGGGAACCTTTCGTGCGGGACGCGGGGAAGTCAGGCGGGACGGATGTGGCCGTCGCCCCACACCACCCACTTGGTGGAGGTGAGTTCGGGCAACCCCATCGGTCCGCGGGCGTGCAGCTTCTGGGTGGAGATGCCGATCTCGGCGCCGAACCCGAACTGCTCGCCGTCGGTGAACGCGGTGGACGCGTTGACCATGACCGCGGCGGCGTCGACGCGGGCGGTGAACTCGCGGGCGGCGGCGAGGTCGTCGGTGACGATCGCCTCGGTGTGTCCGGTGCCGTACCGGTCGATGTGCTCGACCGCGGCGTCGAGGTCGGCGACGACCTTCATCGCGACGTCGAGGGTGAGGTACTCCTCCGCCCAGTCGGACTCGGTGGCAGGCACCTGTCCCTCGAGGTCGCCGTGGATGACGACGCCTGCGCTCTGCAGCGCCTGGGTCAGCGCGGGCACCGCGGTGTCCGCGACGGCGGCGTCGATCAGGATCGTCTCGGCGGTGTTGCAGACACTCGGCCGGCGGGTCTTGGCGTTGAGCACGATCTTCTCGGCCCGGGCCAGGTCGGCGGACGCGTGCACGTAGACGTGGCAGTTGCCGACGCCGGTCTCGATGGTCGGCACGGTGGCGTCGCGGACGACGGCGGCGATCAGCCCGGCGCCGCCGCGCGGGATGACGACGTCGACGAGGCCGCGGGCCTGGATCAGGTGGGTGACGCTGGAGCGGTCGGCGCTGGGCAGCAGCTGGACCGCGTCCGCAGGCAGCCCCTGCTCGGTGAGCGCGGCGCGGAGCACCGACACCAGCGCGGCGTTCGACTCGGCGGCGGACGACGAGCCGCGCAGCAGGGCGGCGTTCCCGGACTTGAGGGCGAGACCGAACGCGTCGACGGTGACGTTGGGGCGCGCCTCGTAGACCATCCCGACGACGCCGAGCGGCACCCGCACCTGGCGGATCTCGAGTCCGTTCGGGAGGGTGCTGCCGCGAACCACCTCACCGACCGGGTCGGCGAGCCCGGCCACCTGACGCAGCCCGGAGGCGATGCCGTCGATCCGGTCGGCCGTCAGCCGGAGCCGGTCGATCAGCGATTCCTCGGTGCCTGCGGCGCGGGCGTTCTCGACGTCGACGGCGTTCGCGGCGAGCACCGTCTCGGTGGCCGCGAGGACCGCGTCGGCCGCGGCATGCAGTGCGGCGTCCTTGCGGGCGGTCGTCAGCAGTGCCAGCGCCCGCGATGCGACGCGCGCCCGACGCGCGGCCGCGTGCACATCCTCCCGGACGGAGTCGGTCGCCTGTGCTTGTTCGTTCACCGCGGTCATGGTTACAGCGTAACGATCGCTAAGCACCGAGGCAGTCGGCGGCGTGCCCTAACCTCTGGGTCGTGCCCGCTCACGTGACCGTCCTCGGCAGCGTCAACATGGACCTGATCGCGAGGACGGCGACCCGCCCGGCCGCCGGCGAGACGGTGCTCGGCACCGCGTTCGTCACCGGCCCGGGAGGGAAGGGATCGAACCAGGCGATCGCGGCGGCCCGGGCCGGTGCGGACGTGAGCTTCCTCGGCGCGGTCGGCGACGACGGATTCGCCGAGGTGCTGCGTCGAGCGCTCCACGACGCCGGCGTCGACACCACGCTGCTCCGCACCGCGGCGGGTCCGAGCGGTGTCGCGGTGATCGTCGTCGACGATACCGGCGAGAACTCGATCGTCGTCGTCCCCGGCGCGAATGCGACCGTCGAGGCGCTGACGGCCGCCGAACTCGACCGGATCGCCGGGGCGGACACCGTGCTGTGCCAGCTCGAGCTGCCGATCGCCACGGTCGCCGCCTGCGCCGTCCACGCCCGCGGGTCGGGCACGACGGTGTTCCTGAATCCTTCTCCGGCGCAATCGCTTCCGGACGACCTGGTCGCGGCGGTCGACGTGCTGCTGGTCAACGAGACCGAGGCGCGTCAACTCGGCGCCGCCACGCTGGACCGGGTACCGCACGTGGTCACCACGCTCGGCGGGCGCGGGGCGCGGTGGCGCGGCCCGAACGGTGCCGAGGTCCACGCGAGCGCGCCGAGGGTCGACGTCGTCGACACCACCGGCGCCGGTGACGCGTTCGCCGGAACCCTGGCGGCGAGTTGGCATCTCGGACCCGAGGTCGCGTTGCGACGGGCGGTGGCGGCCGGGGCGCTGGCGACCACCCGAGCCGGCGCGGCCGCCTCCTGCCCGACCGCCGGAGAGGTCGACGACCTGCTCGCGCGACACTCCGGTCCGAAAACACATCCGTAACGCCGCCGACGCCACCCTCTTCCAGGGGGGGTCCGGGCCCTGTTCGGCGGCAACCTCGACCTCGCGGTGACGGGCGCGGCCCCGATCTCCAAGGAGATCCTCGAGTTCTTCTACGGATGCGGCGTCCCGCTGATGGAGGCTTCGGGATGACCGAGACCTCCACGGGCGCCACGATCAACACCACCCGGCACCACAGGTTCGGTACCGTCGGCCGCCCGCTGCCCGGCGTGCAGGCGCGGGTCGCCGAGGACTGCGAGCTGCTGATCAAGGGCGACAACATCTTCCAGGGCTACTACAAGATGGAGGACGCCTCCTTCGGCGCCGTCTCGGACGGCTGGCTGCACACCGGCGACCTCGCGACGATCGACGAGGACGGATACGTCTCGATCATCGGCCGCAAGAAGGACGTCATCGTCACCTCCGGCGGCAAGAACCTGACCCCCGCCAACCTGGAGAACGACCTCGAGAAGTCGCCGTGGATCAGCCAGGCCGTGATGCACGGCGACCGCCGCCCCTACCCCGTCGTGCTGGTCACGCTCGACCCCGAGACGGTGCTGCCGTGGGCGCAGGCCCAGGGGCTGCCGGAGTCGATCGCCGAACTGTCGAAGCACCCGTCGACCTCGTCCAGCAGGCCGTCGACGCCGCGAACGCGAAACTGGCTCGGCCCGAACGGGTCAAGAAGTTCACCATCGCCGAGCGGGACCTGTCGCAGGAGACGGGCGAACTGACACCGACCCTCAAGATCACGCGGAAGGTGGTCGGCGAGAACTTCGCCGACGTGTTCGACGCGATGTACGCGGAGCCCGCGCGTCCGTCAGTCCAGCCACTCCAGCGCGGCCGTCACCAGCGCCGCGACCCCGGTGTCGAGGGTCGGACGGATGACCGGTGCGAACTGCGGGGAGTGGTTGGTCGGCAGGGGGTTTCCGTCACCGACCTCGAATCCGCCGAGGAACCAGTAGGCCAGCGGGACACCGATCTCGGTGGCGAGGTCACCGACGTCCTCGCTGCCGGACACCGGCCCGATCTCGAAGACCTTGTCCGCGCCGAGCAGCCCGCGCAGGACACCGAGCGTCCGCCGGGTGGCGTCGGGGTCGTTGACGGTGAGCGGGAAGCTGTTCAGGTCGGTGATCTCGGGCTGCTTCGGTGCGCCGGACGCCTCGGCCTCGGCGTTCGCGATCCGGGTGATCCCCTCGGCCAGCCGGTCGGCGACGTGGGTCTCGAACGCCCGCGTGTTGATCTTGAGCACCGCCTCGTCCGGGATGACGTTCTCCTTGGTCCCGGCCTGGAACGACCCCACGGTGACGACGGCGGGGTTCGTCGGCGACACCTCGCGGGAGACGAGGGTCTGCAGGCGCATCACGGTCGCCGCGCCCATCACGACCGGGTCGATGCTCTGGTCCGGCATCGACCCGTGGCCGCCGCGGCCGAACATCCGGACCTGGATGCTGCGCGCCGCGGCCATCGCGGTGCCGGGGCTCGCGTACACCGACCCGACCGGGCCCGGCATCACGTGCTGGCCGAGCACCACGGACGGCGCCGGGATCCGGTCGTAGAGGCCGTCGTCGATCATGCGGCGGGCGCCGTCGCCGACCTCCTCCGCCGGCTGGAACAGCGCGATCACCGTGCCGGACCAGTGCTCACGGCCGCGGGCGAGCAGGTCGGCGGTGCCGAGAAGACAGGTGACGTGCATGTCGTGGCCGCACGCGTGCATCACGGGCACCGTCTCCCCCGCCGCGGTCACCGCCGTCGCCGTCGACGCGTAGTCGAGTCCGGTGTCCTCGCGCACCGGCAGCGCGTCCATGTCGGCGCGCAGCAGGACGACCGGACCGTCCCCGTTGCCCAGGACGCCGACCACCCCGGTGCCACCGATGCCCGCGGTCACCTCGAAACCGCTGTCGGAGAGCCGCGCGGCGACGATGCCCGCGGTGCGGAATTCGGCGTGCGACAGCTCGGGGTGCGCGTGCAGGTCCCGGTACAGGTCGACCAGGCTCGCGGCGAGCGCATCGAATCCGGACAGAACGGGGTGCGCGGTGAGGTCCATCGTTCACGCCTACCACGCCTGCAGCACTGCAACCGCCACATCCGCCGCTGCGTCCCGTCGGGTTGTCGTTCCTGTCGGGGCCGTCGGGCACCATGGACGCCATGACCTCAGCGACCACGGATCTACGCGCCGACGCCGAGTCCCTGCTGCGTGAGCTCGCCGGCCCGGACGCCCGGCTGCGGGAGGACCAGTGGACGGCGATCGCGGCGCTCGTCGTGGACCGCCGGCGAGCCCTGGTCGTCCAGCGCACCGGCTGGGGCAAGTCCGCCGTCTACTTCATCTCGGCGAAGCTGCTGCGCGCCCGCGGTCACGGCCCGACCGTGATCGTCTCCCCGCTGCTGGCCCTGATGCGCAACCAGGTCGAGTCGGCCGCCCGCGCGGGAGTGCGTGCGGCCACCATCAACTCCGGCAACGTCACCGAATGGGACGAGATCCACCGGCAGATCGCCGACGGCGTGATCGACGTCCTGCTGGTCAGCCCGGAACGGCTGAACAACCCCGACTTCCGCGACCAGGTGCTGCCGTCGCTCGCCGCCGACGCCGGCCTGGTCGTCGTCGACGAGGCGCACTGCGTCTCGGACTGGGGGCACGACTTCCGGCCGGACTACCGCCGCATCCGCACGCTGGTCGCCGATCTCGGTGACGGCATTCCGGTCCTCGCGACCACCGCGACCGCGAACGATCGCGTCGTCGCGGACGTCTCGGCCCAGCTCGGGGTCGGCGGCGCCGAGACGCTGGTGCTCCGCGGCGGCCTCGAACGGGAGTCTCTGAGCCTGTCGGTGGTCCGCATCGACGAGGCGACGACGCGAGCCGCGTGGCTCGGTCAGCGGCTCGCCTCGCTGCCCGGTTCGGGGATCGTCTACACCCTCACCGTGTCCGCGGCCCGCGACCTCGCGGCGCTGCTGTCGGAGCAGGGCCATGTGGTCGCCGCGTACACCGGGCAGACCGATCCCGCGGAACGTGAACAGCTCGAGGCGGATCTGCTGGCGAACCGGGTCAAGGCGCTGGTCGCGACATCGGCGCTCGGGATGGGCTTCGACAAGCCGGACCTCGGCTTCGTGGTGCATCTGGGCGCACCGTCGTCCCCGATCTCCTACTACCAGCAGGTCGGTCGCGCTGGCCGCTCCACGGACCGCGCGGAGGTGGTGCTGCTGCCGGGCCACGAGGACCGGCAGATCTGGAGTTACTTCGCGTCCGTGGCGTTCCCGCGCGAGCACGTGGTGCGCCGAGTCCTCGAGGTCCTCGATCCGGAACGTCCACAGTCCACGCCCGCCCTGGAGCCGCTGGTCGATCTGAACCGGTCTCGGCTCGAGATGGTGCTCAAGGTCCTCGACGTCGACGGTGCCGTGCGGCGGGTGCGCGGCGGGTGGATCGGCACCGGGCAGCCGTGGGAGTACGACGCGCCGCGGTACGAGCGGCTCGAGCAGGCCCGGGCGGCGGAGCAGCAGGCGATGGTCGACTACGTCTCGACCACGATGTGCCGGATGGAATTCCTCCGCCGCCAGCTCGACGACCCGCTGCTCGGCGACGGCCCGACGCCGTGCGGACGCTGCGACAACTGCACCGGAACCACCGCGGACACCAGTGTCGACCAGGAGTCGATCGCGCGGACGCGGGCCCGCCTCGACCGTCCCGGCGTCGACCTCGCGCCGCGCAAGCAGTGGCCGACCGGACTTGCCAAGCTCGGAGTGTCGTTGTCCGGCAAGCTCACCGACGGTCCGCGCACCGGCCGGGCGATCGGCCGGTTGTCGGACCTCGGGTGGGGTGGGCGGCTGCGACCGCTGTTCGACGGTCCGGACGCGCCGGTGCCGGATGCGATCGTCGACGCCGCCATCCGGGTGCTCGCGGCGTGGGACTGGGAGACGCGCCCGACGGCGGTGATGGGCCTCGAGTCGTCGTCCCGGCCGCGGCTGGTGTCCAGTCTCGCCGCGCGGCTGGCCGAGGTCGGCCGGCTGACCGACCTCGGCACGCTCGGGCGCACGCCCGGTCATCCCCCGGTGTCCGCGGTCAATTCCGCCTATCGGGTCGCCGGGCTGGCGGGCGCGTTCACGGCTCCCGACCTGCGCGGCGTCGACGGGCCGGTTCTGCTCGTAGACGACCTCTGGGACACCGGCTGGACGATGACGATGGCGGCCCGGACGCTCGTCACCGCGGGCGCGCCGGCGGTGCTGCCGTTCGCACTCGCGATTCCGAACTGACCAGGGCGTGTCTTCCAATCCCTCCGGGATGCACCGAAACGGGGATTGGGAGATACGCCCTACCGCTGCGGGTTCTCGAGCCCTCCCGGCTCGATGGTCTCCGAGACCGGCGCGGCCCGGGCGGACACCGGGTCCCACGCCTGGTCGAGTTCTCGGCGGCTCTCCTCCTCCGCCGTCGCGTCCACCCGGGCCATCGTCGCGCGCAGCAACGGCGGCGCGATCACCGAGGTCACCACCGCCACCAGAACGACGACGGTGTAGGACTCGGTGGTCAGGACGCCGAGGCTCAGACCGATCATCGCGATGACGATCTCGACAGCGCCGCGGGCGTTGAGCCCCGCGCCCAGCGCCAGCGCCTCCCACCGCTCGAGGCGCACGAGCCGGGCGCCGACGTACGCGCCGACGAACTTGCCGACGATGGCGAGCACGAGGATCGCCATCGCCGCCCAGAACACGTCGGCCCGGCCGAGGACGGTCAGGTCCACGCGCAGCCCTGCCGTCGCGAGGAAGAGGGGTGCGAGCACGCTGAACACCACTGTGCGCAGCGGGGCGAGGAGCCGGGCGTGCGTGCCGCCCAGCGCGAGTCCCGCCGCGAACGCACCGAGGACCGCCTCGAGATGCATCGCCTGGGTCGCCGCGGCCCCGCCGATGATCAGGATCACCGCGGCCGGGATCACTCCGGCCGCATGCTCACCGTGTGCCAGTCGGTCGAGAACCTTGCCGGCGAGGGGCCGGACGACGAACCACGCCACGGGCACGAGTGCCACGGCCGCCGCGATGGTCACCGCGAGGGTGCCCGCACGAATGCCGGCGGTTGCGGCCGCGGAGAGTCCGGAGAGCACGAGCCATCCGAGTGCGTCGTCGAGCGCTCCGGATGCGAGCGTGAGCTGGCCGACGTTGCGGTGCAGGAGCCCGAGCTCCGACAGCGTCTTCGCGATGACGGGGATCGCGCTCACCGACAGCGCGACACCGAGGAACGCGGCGAACACGCCGGGCGACGCCTCGGGGCCGTGGAACGACTCCGGGACGAGGAGACCGATGCCCACGCCGAGGGCGAGCGGCAGAACGAAGGCCCCGGTCGCGACCCCACCGACGACCTTCGCCTTACGTCGGAGGAAGCCGGTGTCGAGTTGTGCTGCGGAGAGTCCGACGAGCAGCAGGATGCCGATCTGTCCGATGGCGTCGAGCATGTGCTGCTGCGACGCGTCGGGCGGGAAGATGTACTCCTGGACGGCGGGCGCCACCTGCCCGAGCAGGCTGGGGCCGAGGATCACGCCTGCGGTCAGTTCGCCGACGATCGCGGGCAGACCGAACCGCTGCGCGACGCGCCCGAGGACGAGCGCTGCGGCGACGACCACCGCGACCTGCAGGAGCAGCGTCAACAGGGTGTTCCCGCTGAGCAGCGGTACCTGTGTCACGCCGACTATCCCGCGACGGGGACGGCGTCGGGCTCCGCCCATGCCAGGCCGTCGGCGGACGGAACCAGGCCACCCTCGAGCAGCGGCGGCTCGACCTGTGCGGATCCGGCGACTCCGCGGGCCTGGAAGGCGTTCATCTCCTCCATGACCTCGCGCACGACCGGCGTCTTGAACAGGTGGTTCATCCGCTGTCCGGCATCGGTGTCCATACCGCCGGTGCGGGCGGCGGCCTCGGTCAGGGCCTTGGTGGACGCGGTGAACCGCTCGACGACGGCATCCGCGTCGGTGAGTGCTGCTTCCTTCGAGAATCCGCCCGCGACGAGCGAGACGAAGGCCTCGAGGTCCTTGGTCGGCGCGCCGGTCACCTTGCGCGCGCGCCAGAAGTAGGAGTCCTCGCTCTGTTCCATGTCGTAGAAGGAGGACAGGAACTCGTAGAACACGGCGTACTCACGGCGGTAGCGGCCCTCGAACTCGCCGAACGCGCGCTCCTCGTCCATCGCGCCGGACAGGACGCTGTTGATCGAGCGGGCGGCGAGGACACCCGAGTAGGTGGCCAGGTGCACACCGGTGGAGAACACCGGGTCGATGAAGCACGCGGCGTCACCGACGAGGACCATGCCGTTGCCCCAGAACTTCGTGTTGGCGTACGAGTAGTCCTTGCGGGTGCGGATCTCACCGTAGGTGCCCTCGGTGACGCGGGTGGCGTCGGACAGCATGCCCTTGACGATCTCGCACCGGTCGGCGAAGCGCATCAGCGCGGCCTCGGGGTCGCCCTGCACCTTCGCGGCGTGTTCCTTGGCGATGACGGCGCCGACACTGGTCAGCTCGTCGGTCAGCGGGATGTACCACATCCAGCCCTCGTCGAACGCCGCGCACAGGATGTTGCCGGAGCTGGGCTCGGGCAGCCGCTTGCCTCCGGTGAAGTAGCCGAACAGGGCGACGTTCTGGAAGAAGTCGGAGTACACGCGTTCGGAGCCGGCGTGCTTGGTCAGTCGGGTCTTGTTGCCGGATGCGTCGACGACATAGGTCGCGAGGACGCGGTGCGCGGCGCCGGCGGAGTCGGTGTAGTCGACGCCGACGACCCGGCCGCCGTCGTCGGTGACGACGCCGGTGACGGTGGCCTCCTCGCGCACGTCGACGCCGGTCTTCGCGGCGTGGCGGAGCAGGATCTCGTCGAACTTCATGCGCTCGACCTGGTAGGCGTGCGAGGTCGGTCCGGCGAACTCCGGGGAGATCGCGAAGTTGAAGTTCCACGGCACGGGGCTGGTGCCCCACCGGAAGCTGCCGCCCCGCTTCCTCATGAACCCGGCGGACTCGATCTCGTCCTCGACGCCGAGCAGGCGACACACACCGTGGATGGTCGACGGCAGCAGGGACTCACCGATCTGGTACCGCGGGAAGCTCTCCCGCTCCAGCTGGATGACGCGGTGCCCGCTCTTGGCGAGCAGGGTGGCGACGGTGGACCCGCCCGGTCCGCCACCGACGACGACGACGTCGACCTGTTCACTTGCGCTCATGCTGTACCGCTCCTCGCGGTGAATGGAGACGGCTTCGCCTCCGCCCGATAGTGCATGGTTAGGCTAACCTCATAGCCTTACCCTGTCTTCATTCAGGTCCATATTCCGAGACCGATCGGGCGGCACGACGGGCGCGCCAATCGCTCGACGGCGCCCCGACGCTACACAACTGTGTCCCAACTCACACACACGGTCCCACCTGCACCGAACCCGCCATGTAGCAGCGGATTTCGCAGCCGGAGGGTGAAATGGCGGGATCACGGTTGTTACGTTCGGATTGCTTATGAGGCCACTCACGGAGAGAAACACCCCAACCCGAGCAAGCCGACGCGAGTCCGACGCAGCCGAGACAGTGTTCCGCCGACCCGAGGTGTCCGACGGTGTCGAGATGTGGCGGATCGCCCGCGATTCCCGAGTTCTCGATCTCAATTCCGGATACACCTACGCACTGTGGTGCCGCGATTTCGCCGAGACGTCGATCGTCGCGGCCGGCCCCGACAACGCGCTCGTCGGGTTCGTCACCGGGTACCGGCGTCCCGACGACCCCGACACCCTGTTCGTCTGGCAGGTCGCCGTCGACGCGGACCGGCGCGGCCGCGGCATCGCGACCGGGATGCTCGACGGACTGATCAACCGCGTCCACCCGGTCGGCGTGCGACGACTCGAAACCACCGTCAGCCCCGACAACGACGCATCGATCGCCATGTTCACCGCCCTGGCCGCTCGACGCGGCAAACGACTGACCCGCACGCCGCTGTTCGCGCCCAACGATTTTCCCGAATCCCACCTCGCCGAAGACCTCTACACCATCGGCTGGTGACCCGTCGGCGGCCCGCGCGCCGCCGACACCATCGCAAGGAGGACGAGACGAATGACCATCCTGGAACAGTCCGAAATCCCCACCGACGACGCAGTTTTCCGCGACCTCGAATCCGAGGTGCGCAGCTACAGCCGGAACTGGCCCACCGTGTTCGACTCCGCGTCGGGCTCGTGGCTCCGGGACGAATCCGGACGCGACTACCTGGACTTCTTCGCCGGCGCAGGCGCGCTGAACTACGGGCACAACAATCCGGTCCTCAAGACGGCCCTGCTCGAGTACCTCTCCCGGGACGGCATCACCCACGGCCTGGACATGTCGACCGTCGCGAAGCGTCGCTTCCTGGAGACCTTCCAGCAGGTCGTCCTGGCTCCCCGCGGGCTCGACTACAAGGTGCAGTTCCCCGGTCCGACCGGGACGAATGCCGTCGAGGCGGCCCTGAAGCTGGCACGCAAGGTCACCGGACGCGAGTCGATCATCAACTTCACCAACGCTTTTCACGGAATGACCCTGGGATCCCTGTCGGTGACCGGGAACTCGATGAAGCGAGCCGGCGCCGGGGTTCCCCTGGTGCACTCGACGCCGATGCCGTTCGACAACTACTTCGACGGCGAGATGCCCGACTTCCACTGGTTCGAACGGGTTCTCGACGACCAGGGCAGCGGGCTGAACCGTCCCGCCGCGGTGATTGTGGAGACCGTCCAGGGCGAGGGCGGCGTCAACGTCGCGCGCGCCGAGTGGCTGCGTGCCCTCGCGGACCTGTGCAGCAGCCGCGACATCCTGCTCATCGTCGACGACGTCCAGATGGGGTGCGGTCGCACCGGCCCGTTCTTCTCCTTCGAGATCGCGGGCATCACCCCCGACATCGTCACGCTGTCGAAGTCCATCGGCGGCTACGGGATGCCGATGGCCCTGACCCTGTTCAAGCCCGAACTCGACGTCTGGTCGCCCGGCGAGCACAACGGCACCTTCCGCGGCAACAACCCGGCCTTCGTCACCGCGACCGCCGCGCTCGAACACTTCTGGACCGACGACACGCTGCAGCGGTCCACGCTGCGCAAGGGCAAACGGATCCAGGAGATCTTCGCCAATCTCGCCGATTCCTTCGACGGCGTGAGCACCCGCGGTCGCGGCATGGTCCAGGGTCTCGTCTTCGACGAGCCGGGGCACGCCGTCAAGGTGTGCGGCCTCGCGTACGACGAGGGACTGCTCGCCGAGACGTCGGGTCCGTCGGACGAGGTCGTGAAACTGCTTCCGCCGCTGACGATCACCGACGCCGAACTCGACCACGGTCTGAGCATCCTCGCCGAGGCCACCGCCAAGACCTGCGCGTAGGAGGACCGAACACCCATGATCGTGCGTACCACCGACGAGATCACCGGCACCGACCGCGACGTGACGAGCGAAGACGGCAACTGGCGCAGCAAGCGCATCGTCCTCGCCGGCGACGGCGTCGGGTTCTCCTTCCACGAGACCACCATCGCGGCCGGATCGGTCAACGAGTTCCACTACGCCCACCACGTGGAGGCCGTGTGGCTCGTCGAGGGCGACGGCATCCTCACCGACCTCGAGACGGGCGAGGTCCACGAACTGAGGGCGGGCACCATGTACCTGCTCGACGGCCACGAACGGCATCGCGTCGAGCCGGTCACGCAGATGCGGATGCTGTGCGTCTTCAACCCCCCTGTCACGGGCCGCGAGGTCCATGACGAGAATGGCGTCTATCCGCTGATCGAGTCACCCGCCTGACCGCGAGGAGTTCGCCATGACGCCAGTGCCCGTCGCCCTCGGCCCACACGCCGATCCAGCGTTGGAGGACGCCATCGTCCGGGGCGGCGGGCACTGTGCGCCGATCGAGGAGGCCCGGGCTCTGATCTGGAACGCGGGCCCGGATCGGTTCCCCGCGACGCTGCCGGAGTCGGTCCGCTGGGTGCAGCTGTTCTCGGCCGGTGTCGAGGAGTGGTTCTCCGCGGGCATCATCGCCCGCCACCCGGAGGTCGAGTGGACGTCGGCGGCGGGTGCCTTCGCCGCGACCGTCGCCGAGCACTCACTGGCCCTGCTGCTCGCCGGCGTCCGCTCGCTGCCCGACCAGATCACCGCGACCACGTGGCGTCAGCAGGAGTTCTTCGGCCGGGTGGGCACGCTGCGCGGCGCCCGCGTCGGCATCCTCGGCGCCGGGGGCATCGGCCGCGCCCTGGTGCCGATGCTGACCGCGGTCGGCGCGTCCGTGGTCGCGGTGAACCGTTCCGGCACACCGGTTCCCGGGGCCGAGGTCACCCTGCCCGCGGACCGCACCGGCGAGATGTGGGACCGGATCGACCACGTCGTGATCGCCGCGCCCGCCACCGAGGACACCCGGCACCTCGTCGGCGCCACGGAGCTGGACAAGCTCGGTCCGCGGTCGTGGGTGATCAACGTGGCCCGCGGTTCCCTCGTCGACACCGACGCGCTCGTCACGGCGCTGCGCGACGGCACGATCGGCGGGGCGGGTCTCGACGTCACCGACCCGGAGCCGCTCCCCGAGGGGCATCCGCTGTGGTCGCTGCCGAACGCGATCATCACCCCGCACTGCTCGAACCCGCCCGCCGTGCGGCCGCAGGCGTACGCCGACCACGTCGCCACCAACGTCACCCGGTTCGTGGCCGGAGAACCGCTGGTGGCGCGCATCGACGCCGGCGCCGGCTACTGACGGCGGCTCGGGGCCGGACGCTCGGACGGCGGGTTACCCTGGATTGCATGACCGCCGTGCTCCCGTCCTCCGACGTGGCCGATCTGGCGGCTCTGATCCACGGGCACACCGTCGTCGCGCTGACCGGCGCGGGCATGTCCACCGATTCCGGGATCCCCGACTACCGCGGGCCCGATTCGCCGCCGCGCAATCCCATGACGTATCAGCAGTTCATGGGTGATGCCGCGTTCCGGCGGCACTACTGGGCCCGCAACCATCTCGGTTGGCGGCACATGGACTCCACCCGCCCCAATGCGGGACATCGGGCGCTGGCGGCGCTCGAGCGGGCCGGGACGGTGCGCGGCGTGCTCACCCAGAACGTCGACCTGCTGCACACGAAGGCCGGCAGCCGGTCGGTGATCGACCTGCACGGCAGTTACCTCCAGGTGCGCTGCATGGGCTGCGAACGCCGCATCTCCCGGATCGCGCTGGCCGAACGCCTGGACGCCGCGAACCCCGGCTTCGCCGAATCCGTCTCCCCCGCAACCGGTGTCGAGATCGCCCCGGACGCCGACGCGGTCATCGAGAACACCGCGCACTTCCGGATGGTCGACTGCGAGAGCTGCGGTGGCATCCTGAAACCCGACATCGTCTACTTCGGCGAGTCCGTGCCCCGCGACCGCGTCGACGCCGCCTTCGCGATGGTCGAGTCGGCCGACGTCCTGCTGGTGCTCGGCTCGTCGCTGACGGTGATGTCGGGACTGCGTTTCGTCCGCCGCGCAGCCAAACTCGGCATGCCCGTCGCGATCGTCAACCGCGGCGTCACCCGAGGCGACGACCACGCCGCCGTGAAGCTGCACGCCGGCTGTTCGGAAACCCTCACCGCCCTCGTCGCCTGACCCCCCGCCGGCTGAAGGCCACCTTCATACGATCCGACGGGATGAAGGTGCCCTTCACACCCGCGGGACCCCGGCCGGGTGAAGGGGGCCTTCGTGCGGATCAACCGCACGAAGGTGGCCTTCAGCCGGGAAGTTCGGGGCGGTTACAGCCGGACGAGGTCGTCCGCGTGCACGACGGGACGCTGCATGTCCGAGGGCAGTTCCATGGTGCTGCGGCCCAGCATCTCGTCGAGTTCGGCGGCGTCGTAGGCCACGACGCCGCGCGCCACCGCCGCACCGTCGGGACCGACCAGGGACACCACGTCTCCGCCGAGGAACCGACCGCTGGTGGCGGTGATGCCGGCGGGCAGCAGGGAGCGGCGCTTGTCGACGACGGCGTGCACGGCGCCGGTGTCGAGGTGCAGGGCTCCCTGGGTGTCGGCGGCGTGCCGGACCCAGAACTTCCGCGCCGACAACCGGGTCGGCCGCGCGGCGAACGCGGTCCCGACACCGGCATGCGACAGCGCGGCCCCCGCGTCCGAGGCGGCCGCGAGCAGGACGGGCACTCCGGAGTCCGCGGCGAGCCGGGCGGCGGACAGCTTCGACGCCATCCCCCCGGTGCCGAGCGCACCGCCCGATCCGGCCACCACGCCGTCGAGGTCCTCGGGGCTGGTCACCTCGGGGATCAACGTCGCTCCGCCCTTGCGCGGGTCCCCGTCGTAGAGGCCGTCGACGTCGGAGAGCAGGATCAGCGCGTCGGCGCTGACGAGGTGCGCGACCATCGCCGCGAGCCGGTCGTTGTCGCCGAAGCGCAGTTCCGCCGTGGCGACGGTGTCGTTCTCGTTCACGACCGCGACGGCGTGCAGAGCGCGCAGCCGGTCGAGGGTGCGTTGCGCGTTGCGGTACTGGGTGCGGCGGGCGATGTCGTCGGCGGTCAGCAGTACCTGACCGACGGTGCGACCGTACCGGTGGAACGAAGTGCCCCACGCGTGTGCGAGCGCGAGCTGGCCGACGCTGGCCGCGGCCTGCTTGGTGGCGAGGTCCCGCGGCCGCTTCGACAGGCCCAGTGGCGCGATACCCGCCCCGACCGCGCCGGAGGAGACGACCACGACATCGGTGCCCGCCCGCATCCGCGCCTCGATCGCGTCGGCGAGTGCGTCGAGTTTGCCTCGGTCCAAACCGAATTCGAGGCTCGTCAACGCCGAGGACCCGATCTTGACGACGATGCTGCGGGCGGTGGCGATCTCGGTGCGGGTGCCGGATCCGGCGCCGGCACTGCCCTCGACGGCCGTCACTTGTCGTCGGGGTCCGCGGCCTCGAGGCCACGCCGGACCCGGTACGCGTGCTTGCGTTCGGCCGCGCCGATCCGCTCGACCTGGTCGAGTCGCGCGTCGGTGCCGCGTCCGGTCCGGGTGAGGTCGACACCGGCGGGCGTCTGCGGCTCCCACTCGAAGCTGACGTCGCCGATGGTCACCGAGCAGCCCGGCTCGGCACCCATCTTGACGAGCTGATCCTCGACACCGAGCCGCGCGAGGCGGTCGGCGAGGTAGCCGACGGCCTCGTCGTTGTCGAACGCCGTCTGCCGGATCCACCGTTCGGGTCGGGTGCCGCGGACGATGAAGCCGCCGGGGGTGTCGGGGTCGGCGATGATGCTGAAGCCGGTCTCGTCGACGGCGATCGGTCGGATCACCTGACGCTTCGGCGCCGCGGGCGGGTGCGCCACACGGTAGTCCTCGACCATCTTCGCGAGCGCGAAGGTCAAGGGGCGCAGGCCCTCCCGGCTCACCGCCGAGATGGTGAAGACCGGCCAGCCGCGCGCCTCGAATTCGGGTGCCACCATCTCCGCCAGCTCGGCGGCGTCGGGCACGTCGGCCTTGTTGAGGATCACGATGCGGGGACGGTCGGCCAGGTCGCCGAGGCTCGCATCGCCGGACAGCGCGGGCTTGTACGCGGCGAGTTCGGCTTCGAGGGCGTCGACGTCGGAGACCGGGTCCCGACCGGGTTCGAGGGTGGCGCAGTCGACGACGTGCGCGAGGACGGCGCACCGTTCGAGGTGGCGCAGGAAGTCGAGACCGAGGCCGCGGCCGTCACTGGCACCGGGGATCAGGCCGGGCACGTCGGCGACGGTGAAGGTGGTGTCGCCGCTGGAGACGACGCCGAGGTTGGGCTGCAGCGTGGTGAAGGGGTAGTCGGCGATCTTCGGCTTGGCCGCGGACAGCACCGAGACGAGCGACGACTTGCCCGCCGACGGGAATCCGACGAGTCCGACGTCGGCGACGGACTTCAGTTCGAGCACCAGGTCGCGCTCGACGCCTTCCTCGCCGAGGAGCGCGAAGCCTGGGGCCTTGCGCGCCTTCGAGGCGAGCGCTGCGTTGCCGAGGCCACCGCGTCCGCCCTGCGCGGCGACGAAGCGGGTGCCGGTGCCGATGAGGTCGGCGAGGATCCGACCGTCCTTGTCGAGCACGACGGTGCCGTCCGGCACCTTGAGGATCAGGTCGGAACCGTTGGCTCCTTCCCGGTTTCCGCCCTCGCCCTGCCTGCCGTTGGTGGCCTTGGCACGGGGGTGGAAGTGGAAGTCCAGCAGGGTGTGCACGTTGGAGTCGACGACGAGAACCACGTCACCGCCGCGTCCGCCGTTGCCTCCGTCCGGTCCGCCGAGCGGCTTGAACTTCTCGCGGTGCACGGAGGCACAGCCGTTGCCGCCCTTGCCTGCGCTGACGTGCAGCACTACGCGATCGATGAACCGGGACATGACTGCCGGATTCCTTCCTGTCAGTCGGTGAAAAGCAAGAGGGGCGAGCCTGGGTGTGTGACCCTGGCCCGCCCCTCCCGGAAGCGCGCTGCGCAGCAGCAGATCAGGCCTGCGCCGCCGCCGGAACGATGTTCACGGTCTTGCGTCCACGCTTGGTGCCGAACTCGACCGCACCCGCGGCGAGGGCGAACAGCGTGTCGTCGCCGCCACGGCCGACGTTGACGCCGGGGTGGAAGTGCGTGCCGCGCTGACGGACCAGGATCTCGCCGGCGCTGACGGACTGGCCGCCGAAACGCTTCACGCCGAGTCGCTGGGCATTCGAATCGCGACCGTTACGGGAGCTGGATGCACCCTTCTTGTGTGCCATGACAGACCCTCCTCAGGGTTGAAAAGCTCGGTTCTACGAAGCCTCGACGGCTCGATTACTTGATGCCGGTGACCTTGAGGACCGTCAGCTTCTGCCGGTGACCCTGCCGCTTGTGGTAGCCGGTCTTGTTCTTGAACTTGTGGATGCGGATCTTCGGGCCCTTGGTGTGCTCGACGACCTCGCCCGTGACCGTGACCTTGGCCAGCTTGTCGGCGTCGGTGGTCAGCTCGGATCCGTCGACGACGAGGACCGGGGTCAGCGAGACAGCAGCGCCGGGCTCACCCTCGATCTTCTCGACCTTGACGAGGTCACCAACAGCGACCTTGTACTGCTTTCCGCCGGTCTTGACGATCGCGTACGTTGCCATCGGACGGCTACCCCTTGCTAATTCGAACGTGCTCGCGCGGTCCAACCACGCGACTGGTCTGGTGTACTTGCTTCCGGCGGACACCCCGGCTCCCCATCGGGCGCAACAGAGCGGTGTCACCGAGTAGCGACCGGTCAAGATTACGGGATGCTGCCTTGCAGGGTCAAACCGCCCCCTGCGACGTCACACCCCGTGTCCCGACCGGCCGGCCGGTCGGTCAGCCCTCGACCGGCGGTCCCGCCGGGCGCGCGGCCGCCCGCCGACGAGGCCGCCGCTTGGGAGCGGCGGGTTCGGCGGCGGTGCCACCGTCGCCCGGCACGACCGCGGCAGGCGGTTGTGCGAGGACGGGCGGCACGACGACCGGTTCCGTCGGCGCGGTGGCCACCGGTTCGACGGGAAGCACGACGACGGTGTCGCTGCTGCCTTCCGGCGCGGCGGCGGCCCGCGACGCGCGACGTGCCCGTCGACGGCCACGCGGTGCGGCGACCTCGGTGGCCACGGCACCGTCGACAGCGGGCTCGGCGGTCTCGACCGCAGCGGCGACAGCCGGCTCGGCCGCAGCCGCGGACACGGCCTCCTCGATCACCGCATCCGTCACGACCGCCTCGGCCGCGACTTCGGCGACAGCAGGCGTCGCGTCCACCCAGGCTACCTCGTCGGCGGGTGCCGCCTCGACGATCGACACCTCGACGGGTGCGGCCTCGTCATGCGTGGCCTCGACAGGAGCGGTCTCGGCGGTCGGCACCTCTTCGTGCGCTTCCTCGGCAGGCGCCGTCGCAGCAGCGGCGGGCTCGGCGTCGGTCTCCGGGTGCTCCTCGTGCTGGTGCGCCGCCATCGCGAGCGCCACCGGGTGCGCGCGCTTGGCGGGCGCGCCCGACTCGGGCGCCTGACCGTTCTTCTCCGCGGGCTGTTCGGCCGGTGCGGACGACTTGTCGCGGCCGCGCTTGCGCCTGCCACCGGACTCGCCCCGGCCCTGGGCCCGGGCCGCACCGTCGTCGCCGGAGCGCACCTCGACGGGTTCGGCGTGCACGATGATGCCGCGGCCGTGGCAGTGCTCGCAGGTGCTGGAGAAGGCCTCGACGAGGCCGGTTCCCAGCTTCTTGCGGGTCATCTGCACGAGGCCGAGCGAGGTCACCTCGGACACCTGGTGGCGGGTGCGGTCGCGGCCGAGCGACTCGGTGAGCCGCCGCAGCACGAGGTCGCGGTTCGACTCGAGCACCATGTCGATGAAGTCGACGACGATCATGCCGCCGATGTCACGCAGCCGCATCTGGCGGACGATCTCCTCCGCCGCTTCCAGGTTGTTGCGGGTGACGGTCTCCTCGAGGTTGCCGCCCGCCCCGGTGAACTTGCCGGTGTTGACGTCGACGACCGTCATCGCCTCGGTGCGGTCGATGACGAGGGTGCCGCCCGAGGGGAGCCACACCTTGCGGTCGAGCGCCTTCGCGAGCTGTTCGTCGATCCGCTTGACCGCGAACACGTCCGGGCCGCCCTGTTCGGCCTCGTACCGCTCCACGCGCGGCAGCAGGTCGGCCGCGACCGTCCGGATGTAGTTCTCGACCGTCGACCACGACTTCTCGCCCTCGATGACGATCTTGGAGAAGTCCTCGTTGAACAGGTCACGGACGACCTTGACCAGCATGTCGGGCTCTTCGTAGAGCGCCTTGGGCGTACCCGACTTGCCCTTGTCCGCGGCCTGCTGTTCGATCTCCGCCCACTGCGACTGCAGGCGCTGCACGTCGCGCGCGAGCTCCTCCTCGCTGACGCCCTCGGCGGCGGTGCGGATGATGACACCGGCCTCCGGAGGGACGACCTCGCGCAGGATCTCCTTGAGACGCTTGCGCTCGGTGTCGGGAAGCTTGCGGCTGATGCCCGTCGAGGTGCCGCCGGGGACGTACACCAGGAACCGACCGGCCAGCGAGATCTGGGTGGTCAGCCGGGCACCCTTGTGGCCGACGGGGTCCTTGGAGACCTGCACGAGCACCTGGTCGCCGGGCTTGAGCGCCTGCTCGATCTTGCGGCTGTTGCCGCCGAGGCCCGCGGCCTCCCAGTTGACCTCACCGGCGTAGAGGACGCCGTTGCGTCCGCGTCCGATGTCGATGAACGCGGCCTCCATGGAGGGCAGGACGTTCTGCACGCGTCCGAGGTACACGTTGCCGACCATCGACGCGGACGCCGAGCTGGTGACGAAGTGTTCGACGAGAACGTCGTCCTCGAGGACCGCCACCTGGGTCAGTCCCTCGGGGTGCGCGCCGTCGCTCTTCTCGCGGACCACCATCACCCGGTCGACGGCCTCGCGACGTGCGAGGAACTCCGACTCGGTGAGGATCGGGGGCCGGCGCCGCCCGGCGTCGCGGCCGTCGCGGCGGCGCTGACGCTTGGCCTCGAGGCGCGTCGACCCGGAGATGCCCTGGACCTCGTCCTTCGCGCGGGCCTTGGTCCGAGGCTCGCGTTCGTGCACGACGGTCGTGACGCCGTCGTCCTCGGTGGCGTCGACCGCCTCGGAACTGCCCTTGCGGCGACGACGGCGACGACGGCGACGGCTGGATCCGTCGCCCGCCTCCTCGGCGTCCTCACCCTCGGCGCCCGCGGCCTCGTCGACCTCCGCGGACTCCTCGCCCGCCTCGGCGTCCCGACCCCGCGCACCCTCCGGCTCGCCCGCCTCCACGGCGCTCTCGCCGTCGACGGCCTCGGATTCGCGCGCGGCCTCGGATTCGCTCGCGGTCTCGGTCTCGGTCTCGGCGCCCTGTTCGCCGCGTCCGCGGCCACGTCCCCGGCGGCCACGCCGCCGACGCCGGCCCTGGCCCTCACCGGACTCGTCCTCGCCCTCGGCGTGGGTCTCCGGCTGCTCCTCGACCGTGGCGGGCTCGGCGGTGCCGGCCGCGGGCTGGTCCTGCTCCGGCTGGGGCTCGGCGGGAGTGACGGTGGTGACCTCGATCGGCGCCGCCTCGTCGGGGGCGGCCGCTTCGCGGCGAGCCCGGCGCCGTCGCGGTGCGGGCTCGGCCGGCGCTTCCGGCTGAAGGAACAGCGGCGCCTGGAACAGCGGCGTCTCCGCCGACTCGGCCGGCTGCGCCTGCTGCGTGTCGACGTCGGTGAACAGGCCCGGCTGCGCGGATTCGGGGATCCCGGCCGCGGCGATGTCCTCCGGCGTCGCCTGGACGACGGCGACCGGCTCGGAAACGGTGGGCGCCTCGGCAGCGGGTTCCTCGGTGACGGGCTCCTCCCCCGCGGGTGCCGAGGCCTCGGCGTCCGGCGCACGGAACACGCTGTACACGCGCTCGGCGAGCTCACGGTCGACGCTGGACTGAGCACTGCGCAGTTCGGTACCGAATTCGGCGACCTGCGCAAGAACCTGCTTGCTGGTCAGGCCGAGAAGTTTCGCGAGTGCATGGACTCGGATCTTGGCCGGAAATTCGGGGGTGGTCTGTGAAGTTTCGGGCGGCGCTTGATCGGCCACGTAAGTCTCCTCGGGCCCCCGGGCGCGTCCACCTGTCGGTGTGCGCGGCCACTCGAGGGCGCTGTCTGTGTTCTCACACGGGGGGTGTGATCTTCTGGTCTCGCCCCGCGCGGTTTGTCGGTGATCAGGTGGTCACGTCCAACTCGTACGGCGCCTGGCAGGCTGAACTCCGCGGTCGGTGCACCTGATCATCCAGCGTGCCACCGGCGAGGGATTTCCTGCGCGCGGCGGCAGCGATGCGGGCATCGAGCCGTGGTGTCATCCGGTCGGACCACACCCGAACTCCGGCGGAGTGACACGAGCGTGGGTCAACCGCCACCAGTATCCCACACGTGGGAGGCGGCCCGCGCCAACGGCGCCCTCTCCGGCTGCGAGGTGTCGAGTCGGCCTCCCGCTCGACACCCCTCAGGTCAGAGGGTCAGGAGCGAGCGAGGTGCGGGAACCAGAGTGCGATCTCGCGCTCGGCCGACTCGACCGAGTCGGAGCCGTGCACGAGATTGCGCTGTCCGTCGAGCGCGAGGTCGCCGCGGATGGTGCCGGGGACGGCCTTCTCGACGGGGTCGGTGCCGCCGGCGATCTGCCGGAACGCCGCGATCGCACGGGGTCCCTCGACAACGGCCGCGACGAGCGGACCGGAGGTGATGAACTCGAGCAGTCCCGGGTAGAAGGGGCGCTCGGCGTGCTCCGCGTAGTGCGTGCCCGCGACCGCGGTGTCGGCGGTGCGCATCTCCAGTGCAGTGACGGCAAGGCCCTTGCGTTCGATCCGCGCGAGGATGTCCCCGACGAGTCGGCGGGCGACGCCGTCGGGCTTGATCAGTACCAGGGTCCGCTCAGTCACGAGCAGTCACCCTAGTAGGTCAGTCCCGTTGCCCGGGAAGCAGTCCCCGCTCGATCCGGGCGACTATGTCCTTGCGCAGGTAGAGCATGTACACCCACACGGCGGCGAACAACAGGCCGAGGGCGCCGATCGCGGGGTGGATGAACCAGGCCGCGATCATCGCGACCTGCAGACCGAGGTTCAAGCCCATCGCCCAGGGCCGGGACTGCACACCACAGGCGAGGATCATCAGCAGCCCGAGCACCACCAGGTAGACGGTCGCGCCGGCTCCGATTCCGTCGCCGAGCTTCGCGACCGCGGGAATCCCGAGGAACACCACGATGGCCTCGAGGATCAGGGTGCCGGAGCAGACACCCCGGAAACCCTTCCACGGGTCGGTGGTCGGCGGCTTGAATCCGGCCGGTTGATCGGGAGTGCTCACGCGGGGTCCTTTCCGAACAGGGTGCGGGCGGCGCCTGCGGTGACGACGGACCCGGTGACGACGACACCGGCCCCCGATACGGCTTCGCCCGGCTCGGCGACCTCTTCGGCCAGACCGATCGCGGTTTCGATGGCGTCGGGCAGGGTCGGGGCGACGACCACCCGTTCGTCGCCGAACCGGGCAACCGCCAGGTCGGCGAGCTGCTCGACGTCCATCCCGCGGGGCGACCCGTTGTGGGTGACGACGAGTTCGTCGAAGACCGGCTCGAGCGCGGTGAGGATGCCGTCGACGTCCTTGTCCCCCATCACGGCGACGACTCCGACGAGCTTGCGGAAGTCGAACTCGGCGGACAGGGCCGCCGCGAGCGCGCGGGCACCGTCGGGATTGTGGGCGGCGTCGAGGAACACCGTGGGGGCGCTGCGAACCCGTTCGAGCCGGCCCGGATTCGTCAGGGACGCAAAGCCTTCCCGGACCGCGTCCACGTCCAGCTGCCGGTCCGGTCCGGCCCCGAAGAAGGCCTCGACCGCGGCGAGTGCGAGGGACGCGTTGCGGGCCTGGTGCTCACCGTGCAGCGGCAGGAAAATGTCGGTGTACACACCGCCGAGGCCCTGCAGTTCGAGCTGCTGACCACCGACGGCGATCTGCCGGGCCAGCACGGTGAACTCGGAGCCCTCGCGCGCGACGGCGGCGTCGGCCTCCACCGCCCGCCGCAGCAGCACGTCCATCACCTCCGGCTCCTGCTGCGCGAGGATGGCGACGGTGTCGTGGGGCACGACGGACTCGGGTGCCTTCTTGATGATCCCGGCCTTCTCCGCGGCGATGCCGGCCAGGTCCGTGCCGAGGTATTCGGCGTGGTCGAGACTGATCGGGGTGATCACCGCGACCTGACCGTCGATGACGTTCGTTGCGTCCCAACGCCCGCCGAGCCCGACCTCGATCACACCGACGTCGACGGGCGCCTCCGCGAACGCGGCGAACGCCATCGCGGTGAGCACCTCGAACTTGCTCATCGCCGGGCCGCCCGCGGCCTGGGACTGCTCGTCGATCATCTGGATGTACGGCGCCAGCTCGGTGTAGGTGTCGACGTAGGTCCGCGGCGAGACCGGGGCGCCGTCGATACTGATCCGCTCGGTGGCCAGCTGCAGGTGCGGGCTGGTGGTCCGGCCGACCCGGCGGTGCAGCCGGGTCATCAGGGCGTCGATCATCCGGGTGACCGACGTCTTGCCGTTGGTGCCCGCGACGTGGATCGCCGGGTACGCCTGCTGCGGCGACCCGAGCAGGTCCATCAGCGCGGAGATCCGGGTCAGGGACGGTTCGATCTTCGTCTCCGGCCACCGCTTGTCGAGCTCGGCCTCGACGAGGGCGAGCTCGGCGAGATCGACCGGGGTCGGCGCCCCGGACTGCTCGGGTCGCTCGTCGCTCACGCCTGACCCAGCTCCTCGAGGCGAGCGGAGATGCGGGTGATCTCCTCCTGCGCGACCTGCTGACGGCCACGGATCTTGTCGACCACGGCGTCGGGCGCCTTGGCGAGGAACGCCTCGTTGCCGAGCTTGGCGGTGGTGCCCGCGAGTTCCTTCTCGGCGACCGCGAGATCCTTCTCCAGGCGCTTGCGCTCGGCCGCGACGTCCACCGATCCCGAGGTGTCGAGTTCGACGGTGACGGTGGCGCGGCTGAGCCGCACCTCGATCGAGGCGGTGGCGGAGAAGCCGTCGGCCGGCTCGGTGAGTTTCGCCAGCGACGCCACCGCGCCGACCTGCGCGGTGAGGTCGGCGGCGTCGATCGCGCCGAGCCGGGCAGCCACCTTCTGGGACGGCTTGAGGCCCTGGTCGCTGCGGAATCGCCGGATCTCGGTGACCAGTTTCTGCAGGTCCGCGACGCGACGGGTCGCGTCGGCGTCGGTGGGCACCCCGGTGGCGGCGGGCCACGGGGCGATCACCACGGACTCACCGCCGGTGAGCACCTTCCAGAGGGTCTCGGTGACGAACGGGATCACGGGGTGCAGCAACCGCAGCAGCGCGTCCAGGACGGTGCCGAGCACCGCCTTGGTGCCGTCGGCGTGGACGCTGCCCTCGGCGAGCTGCGGCTTGGCCAGTTCGAGGTACCAGTCGCAGACCTCGTCCCACGCGAAGTGGTACAGCGCCTCGCACGCCTTGGAGAACTCGTAGCGCTCGAAGGCGTCGTCGACCTCGGCCCGGACCTGCTCGAGCCGGTCCAGGATCCACCGGTCGGCGTCGGTGAGCAGCGTCCGGTCCGGAAGGTCGGCGACGACGGCGCCGTTCATCAGCGCGAACTTCGTCGCGTTGAACAGCTTGTTCGCGAAGTTCCGGGACGACTGGGCGTGGTCCTCGCCGACGGCGAGGTCGCTGCCCGGGTTGGCGCCGCGGGCGAGGGTGAAGCGCAGCGCGTCGGCGCCGAAACGGTCCACCCAGTCCAGCGGGTCGATGCCGTTGCCCCGGGACTTCGACATCTTCTTGCCGTACTGGTCGCGGACCAGACCGTGCAGGAACAGGTCGGTGAACGGAACCTTGCCGCCACCGATGGACTCGTCGTCGACGACATGGGTGCCGAACATCATCATCCGGGCCACCCAGAAGAACAGGATGTCGTAGCCGGTGACGAGAACGCTTGTCGGGTAGAACTTCTCGAGTTCGGGAGTCTTCTCGGGCCATCCCATCGTCGAGAACGGCCACAGGCCGGACGAGAACCACGTGTCGAGGACGTCGGGGTCCTGCTCCCAGCCCTCGGGCGCGGACTCGTCGGGCCCGAAGCACTCGACCTCCCCGTTCGGGCCGTACCAGATCGGGATCCGGTGGCCCCACCACAGCTGCCGCGAGATGCACCAGTCGTGCATGTGGTCGACCCAGGCGAACCAGCGCGGTTCCTGGCTGGCGGGGTGAATCGTGGTCTGTCCGCCGCGGACGGCGTCGCCGGCGGCCTTCGCGAGGTCGTCGACCTTGACCCACCACTGCATCGACAGGCGCGGCTCGATGGTCTCACCGGACCGTTCGGAGTGCCCGACACTGTGCACGTACGGACGCTTCTCGGCGACGACGCGACCCTGCTCGGCGAGCGCTTCGCGCACCTTGACGCGGGCCTCGAACCGGTCCATGCCGTCGAACTGCGTTCCGGTGTCGGCGATCCTGCCGGTCTTGTCCATGATGGTGGGCATCGGCAGGTTGTGCCGCAGACCCATCTCGAAGTCGTTGGGGTCGTGCGCGGGGGTGATCTTCACCGCGCCGGTGCCGAACTCGGGGTCGACGTAGTCGTCGGCAATGATCGGGATCCGGCGTCCGGTGAACGGGTGCTCGAGCGTGGTGCCGACGAGGTGCTGGTAGCGCACGTCGTCGGGGTGGACGGCGACGGCGGTGTCGCCGAGCATCGTCTCCACGCGGGTGGTCGCGACGATGACGTGCGGCTCGGCGTCGTCGAGGGAGCCGTAGCGCAGCGACACCAGCTCGCCCTCGACCTCCTCGAACTTCACCTCGATGTCGGAGATCGCGGTCTGCAGCACCGGCGACCAGTTCACCAGCCGTTCGGCGCGGTAGATCAGGCCCTCGTCGTAGAGCCGCTTGAACATGGTCTGCACGGCCCGGGACAGGCCCTCGTCCATGGTGAACCGGTCGCGGGACCAGTCGACGCCGTCACCGATGCGCCGCATCTGGCCCTGGATGGTGCCGCCGGATTCGCGCTTCCACTCCCAGACCTTCTCGATGAAGGCGTCGCGGCCCAGGTCTTCCTTGCCGGTGCCGGCGGCGGCGAGCTGCTTCTCGACGAGCGTCTGGGTGGCGATGCCCGCGTGGTCCATGCCGGGCAGCCACAGCACCTCGTAGCCCTGCATCCGCTTGCGGCGGGTGAGGGCGTCCATCAGGGTGTGGTCGAGGGCGTGGCCCATGTGCAGGCTGCCGGTGACGTTCGGCGGCGGCAGCACGATGGAGTAGCCGGGCTTGTCGCTGGACGCGTCGGCCTCGAAGTACCCGGCCGCTACCCAGCCCTCGTACAACTGCTCCTCGACGGCACTGGGGTCCCAGCTCTTGGGAAGGGTGTCGGCGGGGTTCTCGGGGTTCTGCGGCGAGGCACTGGTCACCTGCGCAATTCTAGAGAACGACGCCTACCGTGGTTCGCGCCACATGGCTCAGGGCGTCGAGCCGCCGAAATTCGATGGCCCGTCCGTTCCGGACGGGGTGTGATGGCCCTGTGCATCTCCCCGAGTACGCGGGCCTCGACGCGGTCGGCCTCGCCGAGCTGATCCGGTCGAAACAGGTGACGGCCGGCGAGGTCGAGGAGGCCGCCCGCCGCGCAGTCGACGCGGTGAACACCGACCTGAACGCGCTGACGGGCCCCCTGTTCGATCCGGCTCCAGCGGCGGATCCTGCCGGGCCGCTGGCCGGCGTGCCGTTCGTCGTCAAGGACAGTGGCCCCGTCGCGCGGGGCGTCCCGTTCACCCTGGGCAGCCGTGCGCTGCGCGGGGCCGTGGCTGCCACCGATCACGCGATCATGGCGCGGTTTCGTGCGGCGGGGCTGGTCGCGCTCGCCCAGAGCACCACACCGGAACTGGGCCTGAACTTCGCGACCGAATCCCGGCGGTACGGCGCGACGCGGAATCCGTGGCACCTCGGCCGCGGCGTCGGTGGGTCCAGCGGCGGATCGGCGGCCCTGGTCGCGGCGGGGGCGGTACCGCTCGCGCACGGCAACGACGGTGCCGGATCACTGCGGGTACCGGCCGCGTGCTGCGGGGTGGTCGGGCTGAAGCCGAGCCGGGGCCGCGTTCCGGGTGGTGAGATCGGCTTCGGCCAGGTGTACGAGTTCGGGTTGACGCGGACCGTCCGGGACTGCGCGGCCCTGCTCGACGCGGTGTCCGGGCCGATCGTCGGCGAGAGGTACCCGATCGCTCCCCCGGCCCGGCCGTACGCGACCGCGGTCGACACCGACCCCGGCCGTCTGCGGATCGCGGTCAGCACGGCCGCCGCCGTACCCGTGGACCGTCAGGTCGCGGACACGGCGGTCGCTGTCGGCCAGGTCCTCGACTGGATCGGCCACGACGTCCGCGAGGCCGCACCCGCGGTCGAGCCCGACGACGTGGTCGAGGCGTGTGTCCTCACCGCGCTGTCGACGGGCGCGGCGATACTGCGCGCACCCGTCCGGCCGAATCCCGATCTGCTCGAATCGGTGTCCCGCACCGTACTCCAGGAAGCAGGGGCCGCCACGCTGCTCGACACCGTCGCCGGCCTGGACGCCCAACACCGTGTGATCGGTGCGGTCGCCTCGTTCTTCACGACCACCGATCTGCTGGTGACACCCACACTCGCACAACTGCCGCCACGGCACGGCACCCTCGACTACGACACGGAGGGCCACACCGTGCGGTCGTGGCTGCACCGGATCTTCGAGTTCGGGCCGTTCACCGCCGCCTACAACGTGTCGGGAAATCCGGCGATCGGTCTGCCGCTCGGGCACAGTCGTGAGGGGCTGCCGATCGGGGTGCAGCTCGTCGCCGCGCACGGTCGCGAGGACCTGCTGCTGTCCGTGGCGTCACAGCTCGAGCAGGCGGTGCCGTGGCGGGATCGCATCCCGCCGGTGTTCGCGGGATGACTCGCCACCGCAGGTGCGGGCACTCCCCCGACGGCTCAGCGGAGCCCGTGCTTGCGGGAGACGATCTTCTCGACGAGTCCGCGGGGCGCGATCCGGCGTAACGCGAACACGAGGGGCGCGTTGCTGCCGACGGCGTACAGCGGTTTCGGTCGTTTCGCGTCGATCGCCTTCAGCACGGTCTGCGCGACCGTGTCGGCGGTGATGCCCGACCGTTCGTTGGCGTCGAGGTGTTCGATCATGGTGCGGTAGTCGGCCGTGTACGGCGATCCCTCGGCGAGGTAGTGGGTGCGGCGCTCGCCGATGCCGGTGCTGATCGACCCGGGTTCGACGGTGGTGATCGCGACCCCGAACGGCGACACCTCCCGGCGCGCGGCAGTGGCGAATCCCTTGATCGCCGCCTTCGTCGCCACGTACGAGGAGCGGTGGGCGAGAGGGAAACTGGCGAGCATCGACCCGACCATGACGACGCGGCCGTACCGGCGGGCACGCATCCCCGGCAGCACCAGCTGGGTCAGCCGGACCGCGCCGAAGACGTTGGTGCGGAACAGTCGCTCGATGGCGTCCGTCGGCAGTTCCTCGAGGGGCCCGCTCTGGCTCTCCCCCGCGTTGTTGACCAGCACGTCGACGGCACCGGCCGCGGCGGCACAGGCCTCGATGCTCGCCTCGTCGGTGAGGTCGAGCGCCAGGTACTCGACGCCGGGGATCGGGTGCGCGATCCTGGCCGGATTCCGGCTGGTGCCGTACACCGTCCAGCCGCGGCCGGCGAGCGCCCGCGCGACGGCCGCACCGATTCCCGACGACGCCCCTGTCACCAGAGCTGTCCGCGGAGTTGCCACGTGTCGGATCCTTTCCTTCTGCGTCCCGCGCGCCCACGGGCGTGCGACACGTGCGGGCGTTACGGGGCCAGCAGCGGGGCGATGCGGGGCGGAATGTTCTCCAGCGCGTAGGGCAGGGACAGGACCGTGCTCCACGTCATCGCCTCGGCGGCTTCGTCCTCGAGAATGATGACGCGCCCCTCCTTGACGGCGGGCAGCTCCGCGTAGACCGGGGTGGCGGCGAGTTCGGCGCGCAGCTTGTCGCCGAATCCCCCACCGGCGTACCAGACCAGGAGGTCGGCGTCGGCGAGGGTGAGCTGTTCGGTGCTGATCGGCGCGAAGTTCGTGTTCGTGATCTGCTGGGTGACAGGCGGATTGACGAATCCGAGTTCGGTGAAGAACCGCACCTTCGGATCCTCGGGGCCGTAGACGCCGAACTGGCCGGGGCCCTTGAGGGCGCCGACGATGACGGTCTTGCCCTGGAACGACGGGTTGGCGGCGGCGACGTCGGTGAACTGCTGCTGCACCGAGGTGACCAGTTCCTCGGCCTTGTCCGTCCGGCCCAGAGCCTGACCGATGATCCGGGTCTGGTCCTGCCACGGCACACCGAAGTCGGCGAACTCCTTCGGCTGCGCGACGGTCGGTGCGAGCGCCGAGAGCTTGTCGTGTTCGCCCTGCGTGATTCCGGAGTAGGTGCCGACGATCAGGTCCGGCGTGGTCGACGCGACCTTCTCGACGTCGATGCCGGTCCCGGCGGCGCCGATGATCGTCGGATTCGCGCCGCCGAGGAGGTCGTGCGCCCACGGCCACGTCGCGTCGGGTTGGTTGCCGTACCAGTCGAACACGCCGACGGGGACGACGCCGAGCGCGAGGATGGCGTCCTGGTCGTTGTAGCCGACGCTCGTGACGCGTTGCGGGTCGGCCGGAACGACGGTCTCGCCGTACTTGTCGGAGACGGTGGCGCCCGCCGAGCCGCCGGAGTCGCCGTCGTCGCGGCCGCACGCGGCCGCGGCCGCGGCCAGTACCAGTCCCGACGTTCCGATCAGGAATCCACGTCGCGTGACTCGCCCGGCCATCGGTCCTCCTTGGTTTTCGACCCGAAACCAGGCAAGGCTAGCCGAAACCCGCCCGGGACGGGACCACCCGGGTTTCGCCGAATCTCCGGACACGCCAGTATGGACGCATGACGCGCACTGCCCCCTCCCAGGACATCGACGAATCCGACCTCGTCGTCACGCATCCCAAGGATCACGCCGCAGGTGTGAAGGCAGTCGCGGTGTCGATGCAGCGGGCGGTCGAGCAGATGGGCACGGTGCGCACCGCGCAGACGCTGCCTCGCCTGAACCAGCGACACGGATTCGACTGCCCCGGTTGCGCGTGGCCCGAGACGCCCGGGCACCGCAAGCCTGCGGAGTTCTGCGAGAACGGGGCGAAGGCCGTCGCGGAGGAGGCGACGCTGCGGACCGTCACGCCGGAGTTCTTCGCCGCACATTCCGTCGCGGAGTTGGCCGGGAAGACGGACTTCTGGCTCGGCCGGCAGGGCCGACTGACCCACCCGATGGTGCTGCGGCCCGGGGCGTCCCACTACACACCGATCGGCTGGGACGAGGCGTACCGGGTGATCGCCGACGAGCTGCGCGCGCTGCCGACCCCGGACCAGGCGGTCTTCTACACGTCCGGCCGCACCAGCAACGAGGCCGCGTTCCTGTACCAGTTGATGATCCGCAGCTTCGGCACGAACAACATGCCGGACTGTTCGAACATGTGTCACGAGTCGTCGGGCAGCGCGCTGTCGGAGTCGATCGGCATCGGCAAGGGTTCGGTAACGGTCCCCGACCTCGAGTTCGCCGACCTGATCCTGATCGCCGGCCAGAACCCCGGCACCAATCATCCACGCATGCTCTCGACGCTCGAGGCGGCGAAAGGCAACGGCGCCAAGATCATCGCGATCAACCCGCTCCCCGAGGCAGGCCTGTTGCGATTCAAGGATCCGCAGAAGATCGGCGGTGTGGTCGGGCGGGGCGTCGACATCGCCGACGAGTTCCTCCAAATCCGGCTCGGCGGCGACATGGCGCTGTTCCGCGGCCTGGGCCGGCTGCTGCTCGAGGCCGACGACGCCGCGCCGGGCACCGTCGTGGACCGGGCCTTCGTCGACGCGCACTGCGCGGGCTTCGACGAGTACGAAAGGGCCGCTCGGGCGGTCGACTTCGACACCGTGCTCGACGCGACCGGCCTGACCATGACGCAGCTGAGGGAGACGGCGGAGGCCCTGATCCGCTCCGAGCGCACGATCGCCTGCTGGGCAATGGGTTTGACGCAGCAGACGCACGGCGTCGCGACCATCCAGGAACTGACGAACCTGCTGCTGATGCGCGGCATGATCGGCAAGCCGGGCGCCGGGCTGTGCCCGGTCCGCGGGCACTCGAACGTGCAGGGCGACCGCACGATGGGCATCTGGGAGAAGATGCCGGACGCGTTCCTCGACTCCCTCGACCGCGAGTTCGGCATCACCAGTCCCCGCAAGCACGGACTCGACACCGTCGACGCGATCCGCGCCATGCGAGACGGTGAGGCGACCGTGTTCGTGGCGATGGGCGGCAACTTCCTGCGGGCCACCCCCGACACCGCAGCGACGGAGGACGCGCTGCGCCGCTGCCGCCTCACCGTTCAGGTGTCGACCAAGTTGAACCGTTCGCATGTGGTCACCGGCGAGACCGCGTTGATCCTGCCGACCCTCGGCCGCACCGACAAGGACATCCAGGCGGGCGGCAAACAGGTTGTCTCCGTCGAGGATTCGATGTCGATGGTGCACCTGTCGCGCGGCAACCTGACCCCGGTCAGCGAGCACCTGCGCAGCGAGGTCGCCATCGTCTGCGATCTCGCACGGGAACTGTTCGGAGCCGGCCACAGTGTCCCGTGGGCGGCGCTGTCCGCGGACTACGACCGGATCCGCGACGCGATCTCCCGGGTGGTGCCGGGGTGCGAGAACTACAACGAGCGCGTCCGCCGCCCCGACGGGTTCCAGTTGCCGCACCCGCCGCGGGACCGTCGGGAGTTCCCCACCCACACCGGCAAGGCCAACTTCGCGGCCGGCGAGTTGCGGTGGGTGCCCGCACCGCCCGGGCGGCTGATCCTGCAGACGATGCGCAGCCACGACCAGTACAACACCACCATCTACGGCCTCGACGACCGCTACCGCGGCGTCAAGGGCGGCCGCCGGGTGATCTTCGTGTCCGCCGCCGACCTCGTCGAGCTCGGTCTGATCGACGGCGCGCGGGTCGACGTCGTGTCCGAGTGGACCGCCGCGGACGGCACGGTCGAGGAGCGGCGGGTGCACGACTTCCGCGTCGTCGAGTACTCCACCCCCAAGGGGAATGCGGCCGCCTACTATCCCGAGACCAATCCGCTGATCCCGCTCGACCACGTTGCCGCGAAATCGAACACGCCGGTGTCGAAGGCTGTCGTGGTGCGGCTGGAGCCGGTCGGGAGCAACTGATGGGACGCGTCACCGCCCGGCGACCGGTGCTGCGGATCGGCCCGCACGGCGCCGTCCGCCGCCCGGACAGTCTGGCCGTCGAGGAGCCGCTCGAGATTCGCATGAGCGGACGGTCCCTGAGCGTGACGATGCGCACCCCCGGCCACGACATCGACCTGGTGCACGGATTCCTGCTCGGCGAGGGCATCATCCGTTCCGCCGCGGACGTCGCGGTCATCCGGTACTGCGACGGCGTCGACGAGGACGGGGCGAACACCTACAACGTGCTCGACGTCGCACTCGCGTCGGGAGTCCCGGAACCGGTTGTCGCGCAACGGAACTTCCTGAGCACGTCCGCGTGCGGGGTGTGCGGCAAGGCGTCCCTCGACGCGGTGCGCGTCCGGGCACCGTACGACCTGGAGGCCTCTCCGCTGACGGTGCCCGCGGCCGTGCTGGCGTCGCTGCCCGAGACGATGCGCACCCGTCAACGGGTGTTCGACTCCACCGGCGGACTCCACGCGGCGGGCCTGTTCACGGCGGACGGAGCGCTGCTCGCGCTGCGGGAGGACGTCGGCAGGCACAATGCCGTCGACAAGGTCCTCGGTTGGGCCCTGACCGACGGCCGGGTGCCGCTGTCGGAGGCGATCCTCGCGGTCAGTGGACGCGTGTCGTTCGAACTCGTCCAGAAGGCGGTCGTCGCCGGCGTGCCGATGCTGACGGCGGTGTCGGCGCCCTCGTCCCTCGCGGTCGACCTCGCCGCGGAGTCGTCGCTGACACTGGTCGGCTTCCTCCGCGGCGAGACCATGAACGTCTACACCGGCGAGCAGCGGATCAAGCTGCCCTGACGCGCGACAACCCCCGGCCGCGAAACCCCTGTGCACACGGGTTCTCCCGCGCGCACAGGGGTTCCGGACGCCGAAACGGGGTGTGCACGGTCGAACACCCCTGTGCACACCCCGCCCGCGTCTCAGCTGCCCCGCCTGATCCACTCCTCGAGGTGCGGCGACTCGGTGCCGATCGTGGTGCCGTCGCCGTGACCGGTGTGGACCTTCGTCTCCGGCGGGAGCGCGAACAGCTTGTCGCGGATCGAGCCGATGATCGTCGGGAAGTCCGAGTAGGAGCGTCCCGTCGCTCCCGGGCCGCCGGAGAACAGGGTGTCGCCGGTGAACAGCTCCCCCGCCTCGGGCAGGTACAGGCACGTCGATCCCGGCGAGTGACCGGGCGTGGCGATGGCCTGGATGTCGGTGCCCGCCACCGAGATCCGCTGACCGTCCTCCAGCAACCCGTGATTCACGCCGGGGTGCGTCATCTCCCACAGCACGTCGTCGGCGGGGTTCAGCAGGATCGGCGCGTCGAGCCGCTGCGCGAGCTCCGGCGCGACGGTGACGTGGTCGTTGTGCCCGTGCGTGCACACGATCGCGACGACCCTCCGGCCACCGACCGCGTCGACGATCGGCTGCGCGGTGTGCGCGGCGTCGACGATCACGACCTCGTCGTCGTCACCGATCAGCCAGATGTTGTTGTCGACGTCCCAGGTGCCGCCGTCGAGGCTGAACGTGCCCGACGTGACGACCCGGTCGACGCGCAGTGCACCGCTCACAGCACGACCACCGAGCGCAGCACCTCGCCGCGGTGCATCGACTCGAAGGCCTCCTCGACCTGGTCGAGGGCGATCCGCTCGGAGACGAACTTCTCCAGCGGAAGCCGGCCCTGCTGGTAGAGGTCGACGAGCATCGGGAAGTCGCGCTCGGGCAGGCAGTCGCCGTACCACGACGACTTGAGCGACCCGCCGCGCGAGAAGAAGTCGACGAGCGGCATCTCGAGGGTCATGTCCGGGGTCGGGACGCCGACGAGGACGACGGTACCGGCGAGGTCGCGGGCGTAGAAGGCCTGCTTCCAGGTCTCGGGGCGGCCGACGGCGTCGACGACGACGTCGGCGCCGAAGCCGCCGGTGAGTTCCTGCACGGCCTCGATCACGTCGTCGACCTCGGCGGCGTTGATCGTGTGCGTGGCGCCCAGGTCGGTGGCCCACTCCAGCTTCTTCGGGTCGCGGTCGATCGCGATGATCGTGCCCGCCCCGGCGAGGCGGGATCCCATGATCGCGGCGTCACCGACACCGCCGCAGCCGATGACGGCGACCGAGTCGCCGCGGCCGACGTTGCCGGTGTTCACGGCGGCACCGAGGCCGGCCATCACGCCGCAGCCGAGGAGTCCGACGACGGCGGGGTCGGCGGACGGGTCGACCTTGGTGCACTGGCCGGCGTGGACGAGGGTCTTGTCCGCGAACGCGCCGATGCCCAGCGCGGGGGTCAGCTCGGTGCCGTCCTCGAGGGTCATCTTCCGGGTGGCGTTGAAGGTGTCGAAGCAGTACTGCGGGCGGCCGCGCTTGCAGGCGCGACACTGGCCGCACACGGCGCGCCAGTTCAGCACGACGAAGTCGCCGACGGCGACGGATTCGACTCCCTCGCCGACACTTTCAACGACACCGGACGCCTCGTGGCCGAGCAGGAAGGGGTACTCGTCGTTGATGCCACCCTCACGGTAGGTCAGGTCGGTGTGGCAGACGCCGCACGCGGCGATCGCGACGACGACCTCGCCCGGGCCGGGGTCGGGAATCGTGATCGGGACGATCTCCACCGGGGCGCCCTTCGAGCGCGCGATCACACCTCGAACCTGCTGCGGCATGGTTTGGTCTCCTCCTGTGTCGACGTCGCGGGTGCAGGCATTGCGTCCCGCATGTCGACGGTAGCCCGATGCACCGGGCGCGCGACCTGACCGAAAGGATGGTTCCACCTGACCGAAATACCAGTGCCCCGGCGTCAGTGCGCGGCGCGGACCCCGGCCTCGGCCGCCAGCGCCGCGGCCTCGCCGCGGGTTCCGACCCCGAGTTTCCGTAGCACGGCGGCCACGTGGAACTTCACGGTGCTCTCGCTCACCTGGAGCCGCTCGGCGATCACCCGGTTGCGTCGACCGGCGACGAGGTGTTCGAGCACCTCGATCTCGCGCGGACCGAGGACCGACAGGGCGTGACTGCCCTCCCCCGATTCGGCGTGGTCGAGCGGCAGCGTCGCCGACAGCCGCGACCCCCACCCGGCAGTCGACTCGGATGCGTACGTGCCGCCCAGCGTTTCGATACGGGGTCGCAGCTGACGGGCCAGCTCGGCCAGGTCGACGGCGCCGCGGCCGTCGTCGCGGACGTCGATCAGCAGGTTGGCACCGTCGCAGTCCCAGGCCACGCGCACCCGGCTCAGATCGGGCTGGACCACCAGCCCCAGCACCGCGCCCCGCACCACGGCCCGCGCGGCGTGCGCGACCTCGCCGGGCAGACCGCGCCCACCCACGGGTGGGTCGACGAACTCGACGGCGATCCCCTCCGGGACCAGCCCGCGCAGTTCGCCCCGCAGCCGGGCGAACGCGGTGGTGACGGCTTCCTCCGCCATCTCGCGGTGCTGGTCGACGGCGGTGCGCAGCCCGATCAGCGCCGAGGTCGCCGATTCGCGGGCGGTCGCGCGGGCCCGCGTGTCGTCGAGGTCCGGCGACCGCAGGGTCGCGAGGATCGTCTCGAGCGTCGCGGCGTGGGCGGCGGTGAGTTCGGCGACGGTCCGGGCGCGTTCGGCGGACGCGGCCCGGGATTCGGCGAGGTAGGCGGGGCTGGCGTGTCGTACCTGCAGTTGGATGCCGAGCGCGACGACCGCGAACTGGGCCGCCAGCAGCCCGGCGTCGATGTCGGGCTTGCCGCGTGGCACGACGACGAGCAGCGTGTCGGTGCGGTCGAGGATCGCGTGGACGGGATGCTCCCGACCGCCGAGTGTCGCGGTGCCGCGGTGCACGATCGACGAATCCGCCCGCGCCGGGCCGATGTCGGTCCGCAGCCGGTCGAGTTCGGCGACCGTCACCTTCTCCACGACGCGGGGGTCGCCCGCGACCTTGCGGGGACGACCGGTGCACTCGCGGGTGAAGATCACCAGCGCGGTGTGCGGAACCTGGGCCGCGATCTGCGCGGAGAACCGCCGACCGATGTCGGGCAGGGGGCCGACGAGTACCCCGCGCAGGCCGTCGAGCCGTTCCCGTTCCCGTTCCGCGCTGCCGCTCATGGGCACCATGATGCGCTACGCGCAGTGGTGCACTTTCGGACGGTCGGGCGTCCGTAAGTGCACCACTGACCGGTCAGTTCGCCGGGACCTCGACGAGCAGCGGCGCGTCCGTCCTGGCGACGACCTCGTCGACGCTGACGCCCGGCGCGGTCTCCACCAGACGGAAACCGTCCTCGGTCACGTCGAGGACCGCGAGGTCGGTGATGACGCGGTTCACGCAGCGCTCACCGGTCAGCGGCAGGGAGCACTCGGCGACGATCTTCGATTCGCCGGACTTGCTGCAGTGGTCGGTGAGGACGATGACGCGCTTGGCCCCGTGGACGAGGTCCATCGCGCCGCCCATTCCCTTGACCATGGCGCCGGGGATCATCCAGTTCGCCAGGTCGCCGCTCTGGCTGACCTGCATCGCGCCCAGGACCGCGACGTCCACCTGACCGCCGCGGATCATCCCGAACGACTGCGCCGAGTCGAAGTACGACGCCCCGGACAGAACCGTGATGGTCTCCTTGCCCGCGTTGATCAGGTCGGGATCGACCTCGTCCTCGTACGGGTACGGCCCGACTCCGAGGACACCGTTCTCGGAGTGCAGGATCACCTCGACGCCGTCCGGGATGTGGTTCGGGATCAGCGTCGGCATACCGATGCCGAGGTTGACGTACTGGCCGTCCTCGAGTTCGCGCGCGGCGCGGGCCGCCATCTCGTCCCTGGTCCAGCTCATTTCCGCACCGTCCTGATCTCGATCGGCTTCTCCTGGGTCACCGGCACGTGCACGACCCGCTGGACGTGGATGCCGGGGGTGTGCACCTCGTCCGGATCGATCTCGCCGGGCTCGACGAGGTGCTCGACCTCGGCGATGGTGATCCGCCCCGCGGCGGCCGCGGGCGGATTGAAGTTGCGTCCGCTCTTGCGGTACACGAGGTTGCCGTGCCGGTCACCCTTCCAGGCGTGGACGAGCGCGTAGTCGGTGACGATCGCGCGCTCCATCACGTAGGTGACGCCGTCGAATTCGCGGGTCTCCTTCGGCGGGCTCGCAACCGCGACCTCGCCGTTCGCGTCGTAGCGCCGCGGCAGGCCCCCGGTTGCGACCTGCGTTCCGACGCCGGCGGGGGTGAAGAACGCGGGGATGCCCGCGCCACCCGCGCGCATCCGTTCGGCAAGCGAGCCCTGCGGCGTCAGCTCGACCTCGAGCTCACCGGCCAGGTACTGCCGCGCGAACTCCTTGTTCTGCCCGACGTACGAGCTGATCGTTCGCCGGATCCGGCGGGCGGCGAGCAGTGTGCCCAGGCCGAACCCGTCGAGACCGAGGTTGTTGGTGACGGTCTCGAGTTCGGCCGCACCCTGCTCGAGCAGCGCCGCGATGAGCGCCTCCGGCACACCGACCAGACCGAAACCGCCGACCGCGAGGGAGGCGCCGTCGGGAATGTCGGCGACCGCCTCGGCTGCTGTGGGAATGACTTTGTCCATCACGTCGACCACGATAGCGCATCGTCCGCATTGTGAACACCCATCCGCTATGCGAACATTCTCGGGGGTTGCCGGCGTCTCCGGCCCCCGGCCGGGCCTATGCTTGTTCGCAGAGCGGCTCGATGTGCACCACGCGAACATCTCCCGCAGCAAGGAACCCGACGGAAAGGCCCGAGTCATGCATCCCGTGAGCCGCGGCGAACTGTTCGACCCGGTGTTCGGTGCACAGCAGCTGAGCCCGCTGCTGTCGGACCAGGCCTGGGTCACCGCGATGCTCGACGTCGAGGGCGCGCTCGCGCACGCGGCCGCGGACGCCGGCGTCATCCCGGGTGAGCACGCCGTCGCCATCGCGGCGGCCGCCCGCACCCTCGCGGACACCCTGGACCCCGCGCTGCTCGGCGTCGAGGGCGCGGCAGGCGGGAACCCGGTCATCCCCCTGGTCAAGCACCTGCGCGCCGAGTGTGCCCCGGTGGGGGTTCCGGGCGCCTCCGTCCACACCGGCGCGACCAGCCAGGACGTCATCGACACCGCGCTGATGCTCCTCGCGCAGCGCGCGGGCTCCGTCGTGGCCGCCCAGGTCACCGCCGCCGCCGACGCGGCCGCGTCGCTGGCGTCCCGGTTCCGCGACACTCCGATGGCGGCCCGCACCCTCGGCCAGCAGGCGCTGCCGACCACGTTCGGGGCGCTCGCCGCGTCCTGGTGTTCGGCACTGGACCGCGCACACCACGAGCTGGCCCGCGTTCTGACCACGCTTCCCGTCCAGTTCGGCGGCGCTGCAGGCACTCTCGCGGCCCTTCATCCGCACGGGCTGGACGTCGCGGACGGGCTCGCGGACGAACTCGGCCTGGCCCGGCAGACCGTGCCCTGGCACACCGACCGGACCCGGATCGGTGCGCTGGCGTCGGCTCTCGGGGTCGCGGCCGGCGCGGTCGCCAAGATCGCCACCGACGTGGTGCTGATGGCCGCGACCGAGCTCGGCGAGGTGGCCGAGGACTCCCCCGGTGGATCGTCCGCGATGCCACACAAGCGCAATCCCGTGGCCGCCGTCGCCGCGCGCGCCGCCGCCCTGCGCGTCCCCGGCCTCGTCGCCACCGCGCTCACCGCGATGCCGCACGAATTCCAGCGTGCCGCGGGCGCCTGGCACGCCGAGTGGGAGACGACGACCGACCTGCTCCGGCTCACCGGCGGCGCCGCGCACCGGATCGCCGTCTGCCTGAGCGGACTGCACGTCGACGGCGATGCCATGCGCCGCAACCTCGACGCCACCGGCGGCGCACTGCTCGCCGAACGTGTCACCGGAGCCCTCGCCGCGCACACGGACAGAGCACGCGACCTGGTCACGGCCGCCTGCCTCGCCGGCCGCCCGTTGGACGCCGACCCCGCGATCACCGAACACCTCGCACCGGATCGGGTCCGTGAACTACTCGATCCCGCACGTTATCTCGGCCACGCCGGCGACATCGTCGACCGCGTGCTCGCCTCCCGGTCGACCACCCCGAAGGAGAAGTCCCTGTGACAGTCGCGCTCGCCCACCAGCTCACCGGCCCGGGCCCGGGGGCCCCCACCGTCGTCCTGCTCGGCTCCCTCGGGTCCGACCGGTCGATGTGGGACCCGCAGGTACGGTCCCTGTCCGACCAGTTCAACGTCCTCGCCGTCGACCTGCGCGGCCACGGCGAATCCCCGGTCCCGGACGGGCCGTACACGGTCGCCGATCTCGGCGGCGACGTCCTCGCACTGCTCGACACCCTGGCACTGCCTGCCGTGCACCTGGTCGGGCTCTCGCTGGGCGGCGCCGTGTCCCAGTGGATCGCAGTGCACGCCCCCTCCCGCGTGCACACCCTGACACTGCTGTGCACGTCCGCGAAGTTCGGCGAGCCGCAGGGCTGGCTGGACCGCGCCGCCGCGGTCCGCGCCGAGGGCACCGGCTCGATCGCCGACGTGGTCGTCGGACGCTGGTACACAAGCGAACTCGCGGCCCGCGACCCCGAACTCGTCGCCCGCTCGCGGGCGATGGTGGACGCCACCCCGGACGAGGGCTACGCCGCGTGCTGCGAGGCGCTGGCCGGTTGGGACAGCCGCGCCGACCTCGCGCGGATCGCGGCGCCGACCCTGGTGATCGCCGGCCGTCAGGACCCGGCCACCACACCGGACGACCTGAAACTGATCGCGGACGGTGTCGCGAACTCCACCCTCCACGTCCTCGACCCGGGGGCGCATCTCGCCAGTGTCGAACAAGCCGGCCGCGTCACCGCCCTGATCGCGGCACACGTCGCCGGCCCGACGCAGCGCAACGCGGCCTACGAGGTGGGGACACTGAACCGGCGCGCCGTCCTCGGTGACGCCCACGTCGACAACTCCATCAAGGGTGCCACCGAATTCACCTCCCCGTTCCAGGATTTCGTCACCCGCACCGCCTGGGGCGACGTCTGGAACCGCCCCGGTCTCGACCACCACACCCGGCGCCTGCTCACCCTCGCCATCCTCACCGCCGTCGGCAACGAACACGAACTGGACATGCACATCCGGGCCGCCCTGCGAGACGACGTCACCGCGGACGAACTGGCCGAGGTTTTCCTGCACGCCGCCGTGTACACGGGGGTGCCGAACACCAACCGCGCCTTCGCACTCGGCAAGGCAGCGATCGCGGAACTGGCCGGGCAATGACCGAACCGTCACCCGACTACGTGCAGTCCCTGGCCCGGGGACTGGCCGTCATCCGCGCGTTCGACGCCACCCGGCCACGACAGACCCTCAGCGAGGTCGCCAAGACCACCGACCTGACCAGGGCCACCGCCCGACGGTTCCTGCTGACCCTGGTCGAACTCGGCTACGTCCGCACCGACGGCTCGGTGTTCTGGCTGACCCCGCGCGTCCTCGAACTCGGCTACAGCTACCTGTCGAGCCTGACCCTGCCGGAGATCGCGGGGCCACACCTCGAGACGCTGACCAAGGCCGTGCACGAGTCCGCGTCGGTGTCGATCCTCGACGGCGGCGACGTCGTCTACGTCGCTCGCGTGCCGGTCAGCCGGATCATGACGGTGAGCATCACCATCGGCACCCGCTTCCCCGCGTTCGCGACGTCGATGGGGCGGGTGTTGCTGTCCGGGCTGTCGGACGCCGAGTTGGACGAGTACCTCGACTCGGTGACGCTGACGCCGCTGACGGGACGCACCATCGCCGACCCGGACGCACTGCGCGAGGAGATCCGGCGAGTGCGCGCCGACGGGTTCTGCATCGTCGACCAGGAACTCGAGGAGGGGCTGCGCTCGCTCGCCGCACCCATCCGCGACGCGTCCGGCACCATCGTCGCCGCCGCGAACATCTCCACCCAGGCCGCCCGCTACTCCGCGGCCGCGGTCCGCAGGGACCTGCTTCCCGAACTCCTCCGCACCGTCGAGGCGATCAGCGCCGACCTCGTGCGGATGCAATCCCAACCCTGAACGAACTGTGAGGACTCCCATGCTCGACGCCGTCATCTGTGAACCCCTGCGCACCCCCGTCGGCCGATTCGGCGGCGTGTTCAAGGACATCGCACCGGAAACCCTTGCCGCGACGGTGATCACCGAACTCGTCACCCGCACGGGCATCGACGGATCGCAGGTCGACGACGTCATCCTCGGCCAGGCCTCCCCCGGCGGTGACGCCCCCGCGATCGGCCGGGTCGCGGCGCTCGACGCCGGCCTCGGCATCGACGTGCCGGGCGTTCAGGTCGACCGGCGCTGCGGGTCCGGACTGCAGGCCGTGCTGCAGGCCTGCATGCAGGTCGCGACCGGCGCGTCCGACCTGATCCTGGCCGGCGGTGTCGAGTCGATGAGCCAGGCCGAGTTCTACGCGACCGGAATGCGCTGGGGCGTCAAGGGCGAAGCGGTCGCGCTGAGCGACCGACTGGCCCGCGCCCGGGTCACCGCGGGCGGCAGGAACTTCCCCGTCCCCGGCGGCATGATCGAGACCGCCGAGAACCTGCGCGCCGAGTTCTCCATCAGCCGCGCCGATCAGGATGCGCTCGCCGTTCAGTCGCACCAGCGGGCGGCCGCCGCCCAGCAGGCCGGTCGGTTCGCCGACGAGATCGTCGGAGTACCCGTCCCGCAACGGAAGTCGGACCCGGTTGTCGTCGACACCGACGAACATCCCCGCGCGGACACCTCGGTCGAGTCGCTCGCGAAGTTGCGCGCGATCCGAGCGGGCATCGACCCGGAGTCCACCGTGACCGCAGGCAACGCGAGCGGCCAGAACGACGGCGCCGCCGTCTGCATCGTCACCACCGCCGAGAAGGCGGCCGCACTGGGACTTCGCCCCCTCGCCCGCCTCGCGGGCTGGGCAGTGGCCGGGGTGCCGCCGCGCACGATGGGCATCGGACCGGTCCCCGCCACCGAGAAGGTGCTCGGCAAGCTGGGACTCACGCTCGCCGACCTCGACGTCATCGAACTGAACGAGGCGTTCGCGGCGCAGGCCCTCGCGGTCCTGCGGACCTGGGATCTCGACCCCACCGACACCCGGCTCAACCCGAACGGCTCCGGCATCTCCCTCGGCCACCCCGTCGGCGCCACCGGCGCCCGCATCCTCGCGACCATGCTGCGCGAACTCGAGCGCCGCGAGGGCCGGTACGGCCTGGAGACGATGTGCATCGGCGGCGGCCAGGGGCTCGCGGCCGTCTTCGAAACCCTGCGCTGACACGCAGTGGTGGGGGGTGGGGGGGGGGGGGGGCGGGCCCGGGGGGGGGGCCCCCCCCGCCGGGGCGACGCGGGGGGGGAGGCGGGGCGGGG
>NZ_JBIAOU010000001.1:1049253-1152530 GCF_042879035.1 Rhodococcus sp. NPDC003318
GGGTGCGGTCTTTTTGTTTTTGTGTTGGGGGGGCGGTGGGGGCGTGGCTGTTTTTTAAAACCCGGGGCTTGTGGGGCCCCCGGGGGGGGGGCCCCCCCCCCCCCCCGCCCACCACTGCGCGAAGCGCCTCTACTCGGCGGCGAGGATCCGCGTCATGTGGGCGGTCATCCTGGCCTCGTCGGCCGCGAGTCCGGTGAAGATCCGGAAGGAGTCGACGGCCTGACCGACCGTCATGCCGATGCCGCTGATCGTGCGGGCCCCCACGGCCCGCGCCCGACGCAGCAGTTCGGTCTCGGTGGGGCGGTACACGACGTCGGCGACCCACAGGTCGGGACGGAGCAGCTCGGCGTCGAGGGCGATGCCGGGATGCGCGGCCATGCCGATCGGGGTCGCGTGCACCAGGCCGTCCGCCTCCCGCACGGCGGACGGGGTGTCCGCGAGGCCGCCGGACGTGATGGTGCGGCCCGGGAACTGCGTGCGGAGCCGGTCCGCGAGCGCCGCAGCACGGGCGGGGTCGGCGTCGATGACGGTGAACGCGTCGGCGCCGCGCTTCATCGTCGCGTAGGCGACCGCCGCACCGGCCCCGCCCGCACCCAGCTGCACCACGCGGCCCAGCGGCGCGTCACCGAGACCGAGCTCGAGATTGCGGGAGAAACCCGTCCAGTCGGTGTTGTGGCCGATCAGCCGGGTGCCGTCGATCTTGACGGTGTTGACGGCGCCGAGCATCCGGGCATCCGGGGACAACTCGTCGAGCAGCGGGATCACCGCCTGCTTGCACGGGTGCGTCACGTTGAGGCCGTCGAAGCCGAATTCGACTGCGTCGCCGACGATCCGAGCAAGCGCCTCCACCCCGCCGAGGGTGTCGATGTCGAGTATCCGGTACACGTACCCGACGCCCTGCTCCCGCCCCTCGGTCTCGTGCAGGGTCGGGGTGAGCGACCGGGTGATGCCCGATCCGATCAACCCGCACAGGAACGACGGGGCGGTGGGCGCCTCGATGCGCACCGGCGCGGACGGGAGAAGGGGGGCGACGAGTGTCATGCGATCACTTCCAGTCGACTAATTAACTATCCAGTGAGTTATCTCACCGTAGCATACGATTCGGGACGCGAACACCACCGAACGACGCACGGAGTTCGCAGACGACACCGAATTCCCAGGAGAGACGATGGCGCCGGCCGAGACCGACCCCAAGGCAACCGCACCCAAGGCCCCCACATCGAAGGCAGCCGCATCGAAGGCCACGGCGCGGAGCAAGACGGGACGAACCCGCAACCCCGAGCGCACGCGCGAGGACATCCTCCGAGTGGCCACGGCCGAGTTCGCGGACAAGGGCCTCTCCGGCGCCCGCATCGACGAGATCGCCGCCAAGACCGCGACCACCAAGCGGATGCTCTACTACTACTTCGGCGACAAGGAGGGCCTCTACCGGGCCGTCCTCGCCAACGCCTACCAGGAGATCCGGTACGAGGAGGCCCAGGTCGACATCGAGCACCTCGACCCGGAGGACGCGATCCGCGCCGTCGCGGAGATCACCTTCGACCACCATGAGGCCCACCCGGACTTCATCCGGCTGGTGTCGATCGAGAACACCCACCGCGGCGAGAACCTCGCAGCGATCGAGGGCATGGCGCAGACCCAGCAGCCCGCGATCGAGACGCTCGAACGCATCCTGGTCCGCGGCCGCGAACTCGGACTGTTCCGCGCCGACGTCTCGTCCCTCGACGTCCACATCCTGATCAGCTCGTACTGCGTGTTCCGGATCGCCAACCGGTACACGTTCGGCACCCTCTTCGACTGGGATCCGGCCGCCCCCGAACACCGCGCCCACCTGCGGACGATGCTCGGCGACGTCGTGCTGTCGTATCTGCGGTCGCGACCCGGTCGAGTTTAACTAACCAGTTCGACCATTATTGACTACAGGCTGTGACCGGGGTTACCTTGGCATCTGCGCGATACGGACGGCTCGTTCGTGACGCGGACACTTTGCCCCTTCAGGAGTTCCCGATGACCCTCGACCACCGCCCCGGTCGTCCGTCCCACGACCCCGGCTCGAGCGATCCCAACGCCGATCCCGCGAAGGCGAAGATGGCGGCCAAGGCCGCCTTCTTCGGCAGCATGCTCGAGTACTACGACTTCTACATCTTCGCGTCGGCGGCGGCACTGGTGTTCCCCCACGTCTTCTTCGAAGGCGCGAAGAACCCCGTGCTCCTCTCGCTGGCGACCTTCGGCATCTCGTACATCGCCCGCCCCGTCGGCGCCGTGGTGCTCGGCCACTTCGGTGACCGCGCCGGTCGCAAGAAGGTGATGATGTTCTGCCTGGTGCTGATGGGCCTGGTCACCTTCCTCATCGGATGTCTCCCGTCGTCGGCCACGGCGGGCGCCGTCGGACCGATTCTGCTCGTCGTGCTGCGGGTGTTCCAGGGCATCTCGGCCGCGGGCGAGCAGTCGGGTGCCGGCTCGCTCACCCTCGAGCACTCCCCCGCGAACCGTCGTGGCTTCTTCTGCAGCTGGACACTGACCGGCACCCAGGCCGGATTCATCCTCGCCAGCCTCGCCTTCATCCCGGTCGCGTCCCTGCCCGACGAGACCCTCTACTCGTGGGGATGGCGAATTCCGTTCTGGTGCAGCCTGATCGTGCTTGTCGTCGCCTACGTTGTCCGGCGCAAGCTTGAGGAGCCCGAGATCTTCGTCGCCACCCAGGAGGCGATCGCCGAGTCCAAGACCGCCGCCCCGCTGCCCGTCGTGGACCTGTTCCGCACCCACTGGCGTGACGTGATGCGTGTCGTCTTCTGCGCCTTCATCGCCGTCGTCAGCACGGTCTTCTCCGTCTTCGGCCTGGCCTACGCGACCACCCCGGAGATCGGGATGAGCCGCACCACCATGCTCTGGGTCGCGATCGCCGCCAACGCCGTCGCCCTGGTCTCGCAGCCCCTGTTCGGCATCCTGTCCGACCGGATCGGCCGCAAGCCCGTCTTCATCGGCGGCGCGATCGGGTCCGCGGCCGGGATCTTCCTCTACTTCGCCGCGATCGGATCCGGCAACGTGGTCCTCATCTTCGCCGCGGGCATCGCCCTGATGGGTGGCCTCTATGCCGCGACCAACGCCATCTGGCCGGCGTTCTACGCCGAGATGTTCTCGTCGAGGGTTCGATACTCCGGCATGGCAATCGGCACTCAACTCGGCTTCGCCCTGGCCGGTTTCGCCCCCACGATCGCGCAGGCACTGCGCGGCGGCGAAGCCGACAACTGGATCCCCGTCGCGGCCTTCACCGCGGTCTGCGCGCTGATCGCAGCAACCTCGGCATCGACGTCGCGGGAGAACTCCCGCACCCCGCTCGCAGAGCTGGACAAGGCGCTACCCGAACCGGCCCTGACTCGAGTGTAGGACGAATGGCAGTGGGCCCCAACCGGATTCCGGTTGGGGCCCACACTCGTCGGTGCCCTGGGTGCGGTTCCCTCAGGGCGCCCGCAGTTGGGCCGCCAGGCGGACCGCGGCGTTCGCGTCGCCGTAGCCGCGGTAGCCGCGGACCCGCTGCACGACCTCGAAGAAGAAGTCGGCGCCGACGGTCGGCGTGAACAGGTGGAAGAACTCTCCGTCCGCGTCCGCGTCGTACAGGATGCCCGAGTCCGCCATCCGGTCGAGCAGTGCCCGCGGCAGACCGAACCGCGCATCGAGGTCGTCGTAGTAGTTCGACGGAATCGGCAGCGGCTCGAATCCCCGCGCCCGCATCGAGGCCGCGGTGGTGAAGATGTCGCTGCACCCGAACGCCACGTGCCCGATCCCGCCGCGGCGGGCGACCCCGAGGTGCGAGGTGACCGAGCCGGGCACCATGCCCAGCGTCAGCCGCAGGGGGTTCGGGCCACCGGACGGTTCCTCGAGCGCCCGGTTGCGGAGCATGCCCACGGCGTCGGTGACGTCGAGCCCCTCGTGCGGCTCCATCGCGAAAACCGACCGCAGCAACAGCATCACGCCGTCCCAGTTGTCCGCGGGAATGGCCAGGCCCACGTGGTCGACGCCGGTGAACAGCGGCACCTCGTCCTGCCAGTCTCGGCTGCTGGGGTACAGCTCGAACGCCGCCTCCCATGCCGCCGCGCTGGCCGGGCCGCGGACGTCCAGCGACGTCGCGTCGGTGATGTCGAGTCGCACGACGTCCGTGTCGGTGCCGCCGTCGGCGCCGGGCATGGCGACGTCGCGGGCGCGGACCTCGAGGGCGCGGGCCCGCGCGGCCCACGACTCCGGATCCGCCGAACGCACCCCGATCTGCGTGAGCACCGGCAGATGGGCGGGCAGACCCGGGGCGGTCCACACCGTGCCCGCGCTCGCGTCGACCACCATCGTCACTCCGGCGTGCCGCCACAGCTGGAGGTCGTGCGCGCCGTGCACCCCGGCCAATCGGAACCCGAGCTGCCCCAGCACCGCCCGCAGTGCGTCGTTCTTGCCCGGTCCCGCGGCGATCCGCAGTGAGACAACACCTTCCAGCGGAGAGGCCGCCGGGGGCTCGAACAGTGCGGGTGCTGCCGACCGCGCGGCGGCCGCGGTCTGACCCGCCACCTGACCCTCGAGGTACAGCAGGGACCGGTGCGCGTCGACGGCCGTCCGGCCCGTGTCCGAGCCGCGGAACGTGTCGTTGAAGATCTCCAGCGACCACGGCCCGCGGTAGCCCGCGGCCTGCACGTGGCCACCGAACGCGGTGAGGTCGAAATTGCCCTGCCCCGGGAAGTTCCGGTAGTGGCGGCTCCACTGCAGCACGTCCATCGCCATCGCCGGCGCGTCCGCCAGTTGGAGGAAGAAGATCTTCTCCCCCGGGATGTCCCGGATACCCGACGGGTCGTCGCCGCGGGAGAGGATGTGGAAACTGTCGAGGCACACGCCCAGCGCGGGATGGTCGGCGGCGCGGACGACCTTCCACGAGTGCCGGTAGGTGTTGACGTGCGCCCCCCAGGCCAGGGCCTCGTAGGCGATGCGCAGGCCGCGCCGCTGCGCCGCATCGGCGAGGACGGACAGTTGCTCGGTGAGCCGGTCGTCGTCGCGGACCGCCTGCGGCAGCGGCGACGAGCACACCAGCAGGGTGTCGCAACCGAGCTGTTCCATCACGTCGAACTTGCGTTCCGCGCGAACGAGGTTGCGGGCGAAGGTGTCCGGATCCGTCGAGTCGAAGTCCCGGAACGGCTGGTAGAGGTCGAGGGTCAGGCCGAGGTCGCGAGCACGCGCGGCGAGATCCCCCGCGGTCAGCGGAGACCCGACGAAATCGGGCTCGAACACCTCGAACCCGTCGAATCCGGCCGCCGCGATCGCGGACAGCTTCTCCTCGAGGGTGCCGCTGAGCGAGACGGTGGCGATGGACGTGCGCACTCGGTCCACGATCAGCCCCGACGGCAGATGTACTCGATCGCGAGGCCGTAGCCCGCAATGCCCAGGCCCGCGATCACCCCGGTCGCGACCGGCGACACGTAGGAGTGGTTCCGGAACTCCTCGCGGGCGTGGACGTTGCTGATGTGCACCTCGACGAGCGGGACCTCGAGCGTCACCAGCGCGTCACGCAGCGCGACCGAGGTGTGGGTGTATCCGCCGGGGTTGACGACGACGCCGGACGCCTCCGTGCGTGCCTCGTGCACCCAGTCGATCAGCACACCCTCGTGGTTGGACTGACGTGCCTCGACGGTGCGCCCGAACCCGGCGGCGGTCTCCACGCAGAGCGCGACGACATCGTCGAGCGTGTCCCGGCCGTACACCTCGGGCTGGCGCTGACCCAGCAGGTTGAGATTCGGTCCGTTCAGGACGTAGATGGGTCCCGGTGTCGTCACGCCCAGCCTCCACAGTTATGTACGAAATAGTGAATTACTTCGTACACAGCTTAGCGCGCGGGGCGGGCCACCCGCCGCTCAGGCGGTCTTGTCGCGGCGCTCGCGGTCCGGCTTGCGCGGCACGATGGTCGGGAGCACGTTGTCGTTGACCGTCTCCGCGGTCACGACCACCTTCTCGACGTCGTCGCGGCTGGGGATGTCGTACATCACCGGCAGCAGGACCTCTTCCATGATGGCGCGCAGACCACGCGCACCGGTGCCGCGCAGGATCGCCTGATCGGCGACCGCCTCGAGCGCGTCCGTGGTGAACTCGAGCTCGACCCCGTCCATCTCGAACAGCCGCAGGTACTGCTTGACCAGCGCGTTCTTCGGCTCCGACAGGATCTGGACGAGGGAGTCCTTGTCCAGGTTCGTCACCGAGGCCACGACGGGCAACCGGCCGATGAACTCGGGGATCAGACCGAACTTGATCAGATCCTCCGGCATGACCTCGGCGAAGTGGTCCTGGGTGTCGATCTCCGCCTTCGAGCGCACCTCGGCACCGAAGCCGATACCCCGCTTGCCGATCCGGTCCGAGACGATCTTCTCCAGACCCGCGAACGCCCCGGCGACGATGAACAGCACGTTCGTCGTGTCGATCTGGATGAACTCCTGGTGCGGGTGCTTGCGACCGCCCTGCGGCGGCACACTCGCCTGCGTCCCCTCGAGAATCTTCAGCAGCGCCTGCTGGACGCCCTCACCGGACACGTCCCGGGTGATCGACGGGTTCTCCGACTTGCGGGCGATCTTGTCGACCTCGTCGATGTAGATGATGCCGGTCTCCGCACGCTTGACGTCGTAGTCGGCGGCCTGGATCAGCTTCAGCAGGATGTTCTCGACGTCCTCGCCGACGTAGCCGGCCTCCGTCAGGGCGGTGGCGTCCGCGATCGCGAAGGGCACGTTGAGCATCTTCGCGAGCGTCTGTGCCAGGTACGTCTTGCCGCACCCGGTCGGACCCAGCATCAAGATGTTCGACTTCGCGAGCTCGACGGTCTCGCCCCGCACATCCCGACCCTTGTCGCCGGCCTGGATGCGCTTGTAGTGGTTGTAGACCGCGACCGCCAGCGTGCGCTTGGCCGCGTCCTGCCCGATCACGTAGTTCTCGAGGAAGTCGCGGATCTCCGCGGGCTTGGGCAGCTCGTCGAGCTTGACCTCGCTGGACTCGGCGAGCTCCTCCTCGATGATCTCGTTGCAGAGGTCGATGCACTCGTCGCAGATGTAGACGCCGGGGCCTGCGATGAGCTTCTTCACCTGCTTCTGACTCTTGCCGCAGAACGAGCACTTCAGCAGGTCTCCGCCGTCACCGATGCGTGCCATCTCGTCAGGTCCTACTTCCTTCTCAGCTGCGCGGTGCTCCTGTGCGCACTGTGCGTCTCAGTTGCACCGCGCTTCTCAGCTGCACTCGCTACGGGTGCCGACCATTCCACGTGGGCTACGTCACACGAATCTCGCCCGGAAGGCGAAACCTCTGTCTGTGACCGTACCCGTTGAGCCCGAAACAGGTCGACTTGTTGACCGTGTTTCGCGCCGACCCGCCCGGACCGTTACGGTCCGGGCGGCCGACCTGAAGACAACCGCGCGGCGCGGCCGCCCGGTCACTTCTGCGCGGAGAGCTTCCGGTAATCGAGAACGTTGTCGATGATCCCGTATTCCTTGGCCTCCGTAGCCGTCAGGATCTTGTCGCGATCGGTGTCCTTGCGAATCACCTCCGGCTCCTTGCCGGTGTGCCGTCCGAGGGTCTCCTCCATGAGCCTACGCATCCGCTCGATTTCCGCAGCCTGGATCTCGAGGTCGGAAACCTGTCCCTGGATACCGCCGGTGGCCGGCTGGTGGATCAGCACGCGGGCGTTCGGCAGCGCGAGCCGCTTGCCCGGCGTGCCCGCCGCGAGCAGCACCGCCGCGGCCGAGGCCGCCTGACCGAGGCACACCGTGGTGATGTCGGCGCGGACGTACTGCATGGTGTCGTAGATCGCCATCAGCGCGGTGAAGGATCCGCCGGGCGAGTTGATGTACATCGTGATGTCGCGGTCCGGGTCCTGCGACTCGAGCACGAGCAGCTGGGCCATCAGGTCGTTCGCGGACACGTCGTCGACCTGGTTGCCCAGGAAGATGATTCGTTCCTCGAACAGCTTGTTGTACGGGTCGGACGTCTTGACGCCGTAGCTGGTCTGCTCGGTGAACTGCGGCAGGATGTAGCGGGCCTGCGGACCTGCGGGGGCCGCGCCGGCCAGGCCGCGGGGATCAAAGAGGTGTGCCATCTGTTTCTCCAAGGTCGGTAGTGGGCGGTGGGGGCGCGACCGGCTCAGTTGCCGGTACCGCCTGCCTGCCGCGCGCGGGAGATGACGTGGTCGACGAAGCCGTACTCCTTGGCCTCGGTCGCGGTGAACCAGCGGTCGCGGTCCGAGTCGGAGGTGATCTGCTCGACGGTCTGGCCGGTGTGCTCGGCGATCAGTTCGGCCATCTCGCGCTTGGTGTGCGCGAACTGCTCGGCCATGATCGCGATGTCGGAGGCCGTACCGCCGATACCGGCCGACGGCTGGTGCATCATGATCCGCGCGTGCGGCAGGGCGTACCGCTTGCCCCGGGTGCCGGCGGAGAGCAGGAACTGGCCCATCGAGGCCGCGAGACCCATACCGAAGGTCGCGACGTCGCACTCGGCGAACTGCATGGTGTCGAAGATGGCCATACCGGCCGTCACCGAGCCGCCGGGCGAGTTGATGTAGAGCGAGATGTCGCGCGTCGGGTCCTCCGCGGAGAGCAGCAGGATCTGGGCGCACAGCTTGTTCGCGATGTCGTCGTCGACCTGGGTACCGAGGAAGATGATGCGCTCACGGAGCAGCCGCTCGTACACCGAGTCGCTCAGGTTCAGACCTGACGTGGCCGAAGTCATGACGGGGCCCTGCGAAGCCGCCGGGTTCTGTGAAGTCACGGTACCTGCCTTCTCGATCACTGAATCGTTGTCTCTTGACACAGACACTAACCAACAGGGGCGGCCCCGGAGTCCCGGTGCCGCCCCTGTTCGCTCAAGGCGTGATATCTGTTTGCACGCCGGAGGGTTCTAGTCCTCGGTGCCCTCGGATGCCTCGGTCTCGTCGTCCGGGCTGCCGAACAGCTCCTTGGTGTCCACGGTCGCGCCGCTGGTGTCGGTGACGGTGAACTTCTCGACGACGGAGGCGAGCGCCTTGCCGCGGCGGACGTCGGCGAAGACCGCGCCGAGCTGACCGGCCTGCTGGATCTGCTGGATGAACTGGTCCGGCGACAGGCCGTACTGCTGCGCCTGGAACAGGATCCGCTCCGTGAGCTCCTGCTGGCCGACGCTGGTGCCCTCGGCCTCGGCGATCGCGTCGAGCAGCAGCTGCGTCTTGACGGACTTCTCGGCCGCGGCCTTGGTGTCGTTGTCGAACTCCTCGCGCGACGAACCCTGCGCCTCGAGCAGCTCACCCAGCTTGGCCTCGTCGTGGTCGAGGCTGTGGATCGCGTCGTGCAGCGCGGCGTCGACCTCGGCCTTGACGACGGCCTCGGGCAGCGGCACCTCGACGGTCTCGAGCAGCGTCTCGAGGACCTTGTCGCGGATCTGGCCGGCCTGCTCGACCTTCTTGACGCGGGTGACCCGCTCGCGCAGGTCCGCGTTCAGCTCCTCGAGGGTGTCGAACTCGCTGGCCATCTGCGCGAACTCGTCGTCGGCCTCGGGCAGCTCACGCTGCTTGACGGTGTCGACCTTGACGGTGACGACCGACTCCTTGCCCGCGTGGTCGCCGGCGACCAGGCTCGTGGTGAACTCCTTGGACTCGCCGGCCTTGAGGCCGATGACGGCCTCGTCCAGGCCCTCGATGAGCTGGCCGGATCCGACCTCGTGGGACAGGCCGGTGGTCGACGCCTCCGGAACGTCCTCGCCGTCGACCGTGGCGGACAGGTCGATCGAGACGAAGTCGCCGTCCTCGACCGCGCGGTCCACACCGATCAGGGTGCCGAAACGCTGACGCAGCGACAGCAGCTGCTCGTCGACGGCCTCGTCGGTGACCTCGATCGGGTCGACCTCGACAGCGAGGGTCGAGAAGTCGGGCAGGGTGATCTCGGGGCGGATGTCGACCTCGGCGGTGAACGCGAGCTCCTCGCCGTCCTCGATCTTGGTGATCTCGATCTCCGGCTGGCCGATGACCTTGATCTCACCGGAGACGACGGCCTCCTGGTAGCGGCCCGGCAGCGCGTCGTTGACGACCTGCTCCAGGACCGCGCCGCGACCGACGCGGGCCTCGAGCAGCTTGGCCGGGGCCTTGCCCGGACGGAAGCCGGGGAGACGGATCTGCTGCGCGAGGGCCTTGTACGCCTTGTCGAAGTCGGGCTTGAGCTCCTCGAAGGGCACCTCGACGTTGATACGGACCCGCGTCGGGCTCAGCTGCTCGACGGTGCTCTTCACGGACATGCTCCTTCGTTGGTCTATCCGGTGTGCGGGCACCCGGTTCTTCGGATGCCCGCTTCTTCTTCGTGTTGTCCCTGGTCGGGGTGACAGGATTTGAACCTGCGACCCTCCGCTCCCAAAGCGGATGCGCTACCAAGCTGCGCCACACCCCGTCAGTTCGCACTGCGCCGTCACCACGGAGAATCCCGCGATGTCGGCGCCGAGAGGGAATCCTACGGCCACCCGATTGGCGAATTCAAAGCGAGGTTATGTACAGTCTCCATCGCAGACGGCAGTCATGGCGATCCCAAGATGTCGTGTGCGTCGGGGATGTAGCTCAATGGTAGAGCCCTAGTCTTCCAAACTAGCTACGCGGGTTCGATTCCCGTCATCCCCTCCAGCAGGGAGAAGGCCCGTCACCATCGCGGTGGCGGGCCTTCGTCGTTCCCGGGCCTTCGTCGTTCCCGGGCCTTCGTCGTTCCCGGGAGGTCGTCATTCCGGGCTTCCCCACACGTCCGGCACCACCGACCGCACCCGCCTGCCTCGCTCGCCCAGTACGTGCCCGAGCAGTTTGTGCAGCCGCAGGACCACCGACCGGTCGCGCACCTCGAGGTCCGGGTAGCCGTCGGCGAGTCGCTGCTCGAACGCACCGAGATCCCCGACCGAGCGGAGCCACACCTGGGCCACCAGGTTGTTCGGACCGTACAGCGCGAAACGGTTCCGCCACCTGCCCGCTCCACGGTCACGGCGAAGGTGTGGTCGAGCAGTGCATCCGCGACCGCCGCACCCCGCTCCGGACTGCAGCGGATCTCCAGGAACGCGGTGCACAGGTGGCGAAACACACTCGTCGACGGCGAGACGGTGATCCAGGCGTTTCCCGCCGCCACCAGGCGCTGCCACCGGCGCGCCAGCGTCACGCGCCACACGACCCGTGGGGCGTTCGCGGCGTGGCGCGCGGCGCGGGCGTCCGGGAACGAGGTGGGACGCACCGTCGGGTGAGCGACGGTTTCGGCGGACGAACTCTGTTCAGCGGCGCTCCAGATAGGGTAGAACGTGTTGCAGTCTGTCCGCCATCGCACCCGAGGAGCGCCCCGTGCACACACCGCTTTGCGACGAACTCGGCATCGAGTTCCCGATCTTCGCGTTCACCCACTGCCGCGACGTCGTCGTCGCCGTGAGCAAGGCCGGCGGCTTCGGCGTGCTCGGCGCGGTCGGATTCAGCCCCGAGGAGCTCGAGATCGAGCTGAACTGGATCGACGAGCACATCGGCGACCACCCGTACGGGGTCGACATCGTCATCCCGAACAAGTACGAGGGCATGGACTCGAACCTGTCGGCCGACGAGCTCACGAAGATGCTCCAGTCGATGGTGCCGCAGGCCACCCTCGACTTCGGACGCAAGATCCTCACCGACCACGGCGTACCCCTGCCCGACGACGGCAGCGATAACGCGTTGCAGCTTCTCGGCTGGACCGAGGCCACCGCCACCCCACAGGTGGAGGTGGCTCTGCAGCACCCGAAGGTCACGCTCATCGCGAACGCGCTCGGTACCCCGCCCGCGGACATGATCGCGCACATCCACGACGCGGGCCGCACGGTCGCGGCGCTGTGCGGCTCGCCCTACCAGGCACGCAAGCACGCCGACGCCGGCGTCGACATCATCATCGCCCAGGGCGGCGAGGGCGGCGGCCACTGCGGCGAGGTCGGGTCGATCGTGCTGTGGCCGCAGGTCGTCAAGGAGGTCGCGCCGATCCCGGTTCTGGCCGCGGGTGGCATCGGCAGCGGTGAGCAGATCGCTGCCGCTCTGGCCCTCGGCGCGCAGGGCGCCTGGTCCGGCTCGCAGTGGCTGATGGTCGAGGAGGCCGAGAACACCGCCGTGCAGCAGGCCGCCTACGCGAACGCGTCCAGCCGCGACACCGTGCGCAGCCGCTCGTTCACCGGCAAGCCGTGTCGGATGCTGCGCAACGACTGGACCGAGGCCTGGGAAACCGAGGGCAACCCCGAGCCGCTGGGCATGCCGCTGCAGTACATGGTGTCGGGCATGGCCGTCGCGGCCACCCACAAGTACCCCGACGAGACCGTCGACGTCGCGTTCAACCCGGTCGGCCAGGTCGTCGGCCAGTTGACCAAGGTCGAGAAGACGTCCGCGGTGATCGAGCGGTGGGTGCGGGAGTATCTCGACGCGACCGGCACGCTCGAGCAGTTGAACGCGGCCGCCGACGCCTGAGGTCGCGCCGTCAGTCGGGCAGGATCGGCACGCTCACCCCGCGGTCGCGGCCCAGCGACGCGGCGCGGGTGATCGCGACCGATCCGAACCGGTCCCGGACCGAGTCCAGTGCGCTGTCGAGGGCGGTGGCGTCCCGCGCGGCGGCGTCGATCTCCCCCGTCTCCGGCGTGAACGGGAGCGCCAACTGCTCGGCGCCCTCGCGGTCCAGGTTGGTGAGCGCGACCCCGACCAGGGTCAGGCCCTGCGCCGCGATCAGCGACCGCGACTGCTCCAGCAGCGTCCGCACCGCAACCCTGATGGTGTCGGTCCGGGCCGACGCCTGCCGCAGCGTCAGGGACCGTGTCGCGCGGCTGAAATCCCCGAACCGCAGCCGCAGCACGACGGTGCGACAGACCCGGCCGGCGGCGCGCAGGCGCCGCACCACCCGGTCGACGAGCGCCGCGGCGGTCGCGTCGATCTCGTCGAACGACCGGGGCCTGCGCCCGAGAGCGTGCTGAGCGCCGATCGAGCGGCGACGTCTGCCGGTCTCCACCCGCCTCGGGTCGCGGGCCCACGCCAGCGCGTGCAGGTGCCTGCCCGCGGCGCGCCCGACGATCGCAGCGAGTTCACGTTCGGGCAGCAGGGCCATCTGCCCGACCGTGGCGATGCCGTGTTCGCGCAGCCTGCCGGAGGTGACGGTGCCGACGCCCCACAGCCGCTCGACGGGCAGCGGGTGCAGGAACTCGAGTTCGCGGTCCGCGGGCACGACGAGCAGGCCGTCCGGCTTGCCGACCGCGCTCGCGACCTTGGCGAGGAACTTGGTGCGGGCGACCCCGACGGTGATCGGCAGCCCGACCTCCCGACGAATCCGCCCACGCAGGCGGGTGGCGATCTCGACCGGGGTGCCCGACACCCGTGCCAGTCCCCCGACGTCGAGGAACGCCTCGTCGATCGAGATGCCCTCGACCAGCGGGGTGGTGTCGCGGAACACCTCGAACACGGCACGGCTGGCCTCCGCGTACGCCGACATCCGCGGTCGGACCACCACCGCCTGCGGGCACAGCCGGAGGGCCTGGGACGCGCTGCTCGGGGTTCGTACGCCGTACGCCTTGGCCTCGTAGCTGGCGGCGAGCACGACACCGCCGCCGACGATCACCGGACGCCCACGCAGCGACGGATCGTCGCGCTGCTCCACGGACGCGTAGAAGGCGTCGAGGTCCGCATGGAGGATTGTCGCCGCGCTCCGCTCGACCCGGCCGACCCGGCCTGATTCACTGGACACGAACATATGTTCGCATCGGGGTCCGACATGTTCTCCCGTCCGCGAACGGCGGACCCGCCGGGGATGCCGGTATCCTGATGTTGTCCGATTTGTCCCTGTGTTCGAGCCGTGGTTCCCGCTTCCGCGAAGCGGTGCCGGGTTCGGCTGGAAGGTCTCGCGTGGAACTCCTCCTGATCCTCGTCGTTCTCGGCGCTGTCGTCTTCCTGGTCATGAAGAGCCAGAAGAAGTCCGCCGGACACACCGCCAACCAACTCGAGGACGCCAAGGCCGACGCCCGGCAGTCGATCGAGCGGCTCGGCGGCCAGGTGTACAGCCTGACCGGCACCGACACGGCGTCGAAGCAGGCGCTCGCCGACGCCTCCGAGCGCTACACCGCCGCCGGCTCGCAGATCGAGCAGGCGAACACCCCGGCCCAGGCGCGTCTGGCCAAGCAGACCGCACTCGAGGGCCTCTACTACATCCGCGCCGCCCGGACGGCGATGGGCATGGACCCCGGACCCGAGGTGCCCAGCATCGACGGGCAGAGGTCCGCGGGACAGGTCACCGAGGACCGCGAGATCGAGTTCGAGGGCAGGCAGGTGGCCGCGTCGCCGAACCCCTCGTCCCGCACCCCCAACTACTACCCCGGCGGACGCGTCGCGGGCCGTCCGGTCCCGGCGGGCTGGTACTCCGAGCCCTGGTGGAAGCCGGCCCTCGTCGCCGGCGCCTGGGGCGTCGGGTCGATGCTGCTGTTCTCCGCGATGTTCAGCGGTATGTCGGGTGTCGGCTATGACGCCCAGGCCTTCGAGAACGGCTACGGCGACGGTTACCAGGACGGTCTCGAGGCGGGCGGCGGCGACGCCGGGGCCGATGCGGGCGGGGACGCCGGCGGGGACTTCGGCGGCGATGCCGGTGGCGATTTCGGCGGAGACTTCGGCGGCGGGGACTTCGGCGGCGGCGACTTCGGCGGATTCGACTTCTGAACCGACGACATTCGAGCGGCCCGGGTCCGGCGGACCCGGGCCGCTCGGTGTCTCAGGGACGCTCGGTGTCTCAGGGACGCTCGGTGTTTCAGGGACGTTCGGTCACGCCGGCTGACAGGCCGGGCACCAGAAGAGGTTGCGCGCCTTCATCACCGCGTGCAGCACGGGTGTGCCGCAGACCCGGCACGGCTCCCCCGCCCGGCGGTAGACGTACGTGCGCGGGCGGTCCACCGCGTACGACGGCGCACCGTGATCGTGCTCGGGACGTACGACGTGCATGACACCGGCGTCGACCCCGACCGCCATCAAGCCCACCAGGTCCGTCCACACGGCGTCCCACTCGGCGCGACCGACCTTCGCGCCCGGCCGGTCGGGATGGATGCCGTGCCGGAACAGAACCTCGGCGCGGTACACGTTGCCGACTCCGGCGAGTACCGCCTGGTCCATGAGCAGAGCCCCGATCGCGGTCTGCGACTTGGAGATTCGCCGCCACGCCCGGTCCGGGTCGGCGTTCTGGCGCAGCGGGTCCGGGCCCAGCCTTCGTTCGAGTGCCCGCACCTGCGGTACGTCGTAGATCTCGCATGCGGTCGGGCCGCGCAGGTCGGTACCGACCTGCGCGCCGACCATCCGCATCCGCACCTGCCCGACCGGCGCGCCCATCGGCAGCGGCATCTCGGTGAACTTGCCGTACAACCCGAGGTGGACGTGCACGATCCGGCCGCCCTCGTAGTGGTGCAGCAGGTGCTTGCCGTTGGCCTCCGCCCGCTCGAGGACGCGACCGTCGACCGACGCCGCCCCGGCGTCGAACCGCCCCTGCGGGCTCGACACGCGAACGGGAGCACCGGCGAAGTGTCGCTGGTGCTCCCGCGCGAGTCTGTGGAGGGTGTGCCCCTCGGGCACGTCCTAGGCGCCCGGAACGGCGGGGGCGACGCCGGAGCGCTCGTACTCGGAGAGGATGTCGATGCGACGCTGGTGCCGCTCCTCCTCCGACCACGGGGTGGCGAGGAACGCGTCGACGATCGCGAGCGCCTCGTCGACCGAGTGCATGCGTCCCCCGATGCCGATCAGCTGCGCGTTGTTGTGCTGACGGGCGAGCTGCGCGGTCTCGACGCTCCACGCGAGTGCGCAGCGGGCGCCGGGCACCTTGTTCGCGGCGATCTGCTCGCCGTTGCCGCTGCCACCGAGCACGATGCCGAGGCTGCCCTCGTCCTCGACCACGCGGCGGGCGGCGTCGATGCAGAAGGCCGGGTAGTCGTCGAGCGCGTCGTACTCGTGTGCCCCGCAGTCGACGGCCTCGTGGCCGTTCGCGATCAGGTGGTCCTTGATGGTGTTCTTGAGCTCGAAGCCGGCGTGGTCGGCACCCAGGTATACGCGCATGGCGCCAATTCTTGCAGGCTGTCCCCCGTGAGTCCTTCCGGCCCCCGTGGGGGCCGGAAGGACTCACGGGCGCGCAGCGGCTACTCGAAGGACGGGCCCTCGGTGCGGGTGCGCTTGAGCTCGAAGAAGTGCGGGTAGCCGGCCAGAGCGACGACGCCGTCCCACACCTTGCCCGCGTCCTCGCCGCGCGGGATCCGCGACAGGACCGGCCCGAAGAACGCCACGCCGTTGACGTGGATCGTCGGCGTTCCGACGTCGTCGCCGACCGCGTCCATACCCGCCTTGTGGCTGGCCCGCAGCGCCTCGTCGTGGACATCGGTGTCGGCGGCGGACGCCAGATCGGCCGGGAGCCCCACCTCGGCGAGCGCCTCCGCGATCACCACCGCGAAGTCCTGGTTGCCCTGGTCGTGGATGCGGGTGCCCATCGCGGTGTACAGCGGCGCGAGCACCTCGTCGCCGTGGGCCTGCGCGGCGGCGATCGCGACGCGCACCGGGCCCCACGCCTTCTCCATCCGTTCCCGGTACTGCTCGGGCAGTTCGCGGCCCTCGTTGAGCACCGCGAGGCTCATCACGTGGAAGTTCGCCTCGATGTCGCGGACCTTCTCGACCTCGAGAATCCAGCGGGAGGTGATCCAGCACCACGGGCACAGCGGATCGAACCAGAAGTCGGCGGTGTCCTTACCTGCGGCACGTGTCTCGGTCACTCGAAACTCCATCCATCATTCATCGATTCCGGGCAGTCGCCCTCGGTCTGGAACGCGGGACGGACGCAATTGCTTCCCGGGGTGCGACCGCGGGCAGTACGGTCGACGTACTGAAGGATTCCCCGACCACGGAGCGTGACCGATGTCAGCGAACCGGACCTTCGTCATCGTCGGCGGCGGACTCGCCGGAGCCAAGCTTGCGGAGGCCTTGCGCGACAACGACTTCGACGGCGAGATCGTGCTGTTCTGCGCGGAGGAGCACCTCCCCTACGAGCGACCACCGCTGTCGAAGGACCACATGATCGTCGGCAAGCCGCTCGACGCGTTCACCGTCCATCCCGGCGACTGGTACCGCGATCACCGCGTCGACGTGCGGCTCGGCACCACGGTCACCGCCCTCGACCCGGCCGCGCACACCGTCACCCTGCCGGACGGGAGCACCGTGCACTACGACAAGGCGGCGCTCGCGACGGGGTCGAGGTCGCGTCGGCCACCGATCCCCGGCGCCGACGCTCCGAACGTGCGGTACCTGCGCACCGTCGACGAGTCCGACGACCTGCTCGGGACGCTGACCCACGGCACACACCTGGTGATCGTCGGGGCCGGCTGGATCGGTCTCGAGATCGCCGCCGCCGCACGGGGCCGGGAGGTGACGGTCACCGTCGTCGAGACCGCACCGCTGCCCCTGTTCGGGGCGCTCGGCCCCGAGATGGGCACCGTGTTCGCCGAACTGCACCGCGAACACGGGGTGGATCTGCGGCTCGAGGCGTCGGTCGAGTCGATCGTCACCGGCGACGACGGTCGCGCCACCGCGGTGCGGCTCGCCGGCGGTGAGGAGCTCGCGGCGGACGTCGTCCTCGTCGCGGTCGGTGCCGCGCCGAATGTGGAACTGGCGCAGGCGGCGGGCCTCGACGTCGACGGCGGTGTGCTCGTCGACGCCGCCCTGACCACCAGCGACCCCGACATCGTCGCGATCGGTGACATCGCCGCCCACCAGCATCCGGTGCTCGGCACCCGGGTCCGGGTCGAGCACTGGGCGAACGCCCTGAACCAGCCCGCGGTCGCCGCCGCCACGATGCTCGGACGGACGGCCGCGTACACGAACCTGCCGTACTTCTTCACCGACCAGTACGAGCTCGGCATGGAGTACGTCGGGCACACCCCGAACGGGTACGCCAGGGTGGTCGTTCGCGGCGACGCGGCCCGGCACGAGTTCGTCGCGTTCTGGCTCGACGACTCCGACCGCGTGCTGGCAGGCATGAACGTCAACGTCTGGGACGTCACCGACGCGATCAAGGCGATCATCGGGTCCCGGCAGCCCGTGAACGCCGAACGGCTCGCGGATCCGGCGGTGCCACTGGACGACGCGTACGCGTGAGCGGTCGTACGCGTCGCCCTCACGTGATGGGATAGGGGTCGTTCCCCATCGTCCCCAGTGCGAGGAGTGTTCCCCCGTGGCCCCACCGAACCTGACCCGCGAACAGGCAGCTGAGCGCGCGTCACTGCTGACCGTCGACAACTACGCCGTCGAGCTGGACCTGACCGACGGCGCCGGGGGCCCGGGCGATGGGACCTTCCGTTCCCGCACCACGGTCACGTTCGACGCCACCGAGGGCTCCGCGACGTTCATCGACCTGATCGCGAAGACCGTGCACTCGGCCACCCTCAACGGAACCGCGATCGACACCTCCGAGTACACCGAGGAGACCGGGATCCCGTTGCCTCGGCTCGCGGCCCGCAACGAGCTGATCATCGACGCGGACTGCCTGTACACCAACACCGGTGAGGGCCTGCACCGCTTCGTCGACCCCACCGACCAGAGCGTGTACCTGTACTCGCAGTTCGAAACGGCGGACGCCAAGCGCATGTTCGCCTGCTTCGACCAGCCGGACCTCAAGGCCACCTTCGACATCCGCGTCACCGCGCCGGTGGACTGGCGGGTGATCTCCAACGCGGACGTCGTGGCGACCCTCGCCGCGACCCCGGGTGAGCACATCTTCCGCACGACCCCGCGGATGAGCACCTACCTGGTCGCGTTGATCGCCGGGCCGTACGCCCAGTGGACCGACTCGTACTCCGACGAGCACGGCCACATTCCGCTCGGTATCTACTGCCGCGCCTCGCTGGCCGAGCACATGGACGCCGAGCGGCTCTTCACGGAGACGAAGCAGGGATTCGACTTCTACCACCGCAACTTCGGCGTTCCGTACGCGTTCGGCAAGTACGACCAGCTGTTCGTGCCCGAGTTCAATGCCGGCGCGATGGAGAACGCGGGCGCGGTGACGTTCCTCGAGGACTACGTCTTCCGGTCCAAGGTCACGCGCTACTCGTACGAGCGGCGCGCCGAGACCGTGCTCCACGAGATGGCGCACATGTGGTTCGGCGACCTGGTCACCATGAGGTGGTGGGACGACCTGTGGCTCAACGAGTCGTTCGCGACGTTCGCGTCGGTGCTGTGCCAGACCGAGGCGACCGAGTACACCAACGCGTGGACGACGTTCGCGAACGTCGAGAAGTCGTGGGCGTACCGGCAGGACCAGCTGCCGTCGACGCACCCGATCGCCGCCGACATCCCCGACCTCGCCGCGGTCGAGGTGAACTTCGACGGCATCACCTACGCCAAGGGCGCGTCGGTGCTCAAGCAGCTCGTCGCGTACGTCGGGCTGGAACCGTTCCTCGCGGGCCTGCGCGCGTACTTCGCCGAGCACGCGTTCGGCAACGCCACGTTCGACGACCTGCTCGCGGCGCTGGAGAAGGCGTCCGGACGAGATCTGTCCGGCTGGGGCGCGCAGTGGCTCAAGACCACCGGCCTGAACATCCTGCGGCCGCAGTTCGAGGTGGACGCCGACGGGAAGTTCACCTCCTTCGCGGTGCTGCAGGACGGCGCGGCGCCGGGCGCGGGCGAGACCCGGGTGCACCGGCTCGCGATCGGTGTCTACGACGACGCGGACGGCAAGCTGGTCCGCACGCAGCGCGTCGAACTCGACGTCGAGGGTGCCCGCACCGAGGTTCCGGAGTTGATCGGGACCTCCCGCGGCAAGCTGGTGCTGATCAACGACGACGACCTCACCTACTGCTCGGTGCGGCTCGATCCCGAGTCGCTCGCCACGGCGATCGACCGGATCGGCGACATCGCCGATCCCCTGCCCCGCACCCTGGTGTGGTCGGCGGCGTGGGAGATGACCCGGCAGGCCGAGCTCAAGGCCCGCGATTTCGTCGCGCTCGTGCAGCACGGCATCGGCTCCGAAACCGAGGTCGGTGTGGTGCAGCGGCTGCTGCTGCAGGCGCACACGGCGCTCGCGAGCTACGCCGAACCCAGTTGGGCGACGGAGACCGGCTGGCCGGGATTCGCGAACCGGCTGCTGGAGTTGGCCCGGGAGGCGGAGGCCGGATCCGACCATCAGCTCGCCTTCGTCGGCGCCCTCGCCGCGGCGCAGCTCTCGCCGTGGCACACCGAGGTCCTCGCCGAACTGCTCGACGGCGCACCGGAATCGGTAGGGCTTCCTGGCCTCGTTGTCGACACCGACCTGCGGTGGCGGCTGGTGAGCGCGCTCGCGGCAGCGGGCGAGGTCGACGCCGAGGGCATCGAGTCGCCGTTCATCGACGCCGAGGCCGAGCGCGATCCGACGGCGGCCGGAGCGCGGGCGGCGGCCGCGGCCCGTGCCGCGCGACCGCAGGCCGCGGTCAAGGAGCAGACGTGGGCGACGGCCGTGTTCGACGAGTCGGTCCCGAACATCACGACGCGGGCGATCATCGGCGGATTCGCCGGTCCCGGCCAGTCCGAGCTCCTCGAACCGTTCGTCGCCCGCTACTTCGCCGACATCGCCGGGGTGTGGGAGCGGCGATCCAGCGAGGTCGCGCAGACCGTGGTCGTCGGGCTGTACCCGTCGTGGTCGATCAGTGAGGCGTCCGTCGCCGCGGCGGACGCGTTCCTGGCGGGCGAGCATCCGCCGGCGCTGCGCCGGCTCGTCGTCGAGGGCAGGGCGGGGATCGTGCGGTCCCTCGCCGCGCGTGCGTTCGACGCGGCCGACTGACCCCGAAACCACAAGTTCCCCGATGTCACAGTGTCACTGTGACATCGGGGAACCTCGAGGTGCTGTCTACCGCTTCGTGATCGCTGCGCTCATCACCCGGATGGCGCTGATCAGCCCGTCGATCAGGTCGGACTCGGCGAACGAGGACACAGCCGCGGTCACACCGAGCTGCGCGACGCGGTCGGTGACGCGATCGGCGACGCCGCGGCCCGAGCGGATCTCGACCACGCGCTGGTTCGGGGACACCGCGATCAGCACCGAGCGCTCGGCCTCCGGCGTGGTCGGGAACAGCGCGGCGACACCGGCTGCCGGGTCCTCGCCGAGCGAGCCGACGTAGGCGTTGAACCGGACCTTCGTCGCGCGGGTGGCGTCGGTGAGGGCATCGTCGAGGGCGACGAGTTCGTCGACGCTGAACGGAAGGTCGTCGAACGGCTCGCCGATGCGGTGCACCGCGGACACGCGCCCGCTCGACGTGACGGCCGAGCCGACGGGAAGGTCGGCCTCGATCACGGCCGGGAACGTGCTACCACCTGCCACTTGCGGAACCTCCGATCAGATCTGCCGAGCCGGCCTCGATCGCCGCGTGGTGGCCACCGTCGTGGTGGCCCGGGCGGGTCGTGACCTCGTCGACGGCGGACCAGAGCACCGGCTCGTGGGTCCACTCCTTGTCGAGCGAGTAGTGGGAGGGCGTGTCACCGGGGACGGGCTTGGCCAGGTAGCACAGCCCCGCGATGATCGCCGTGACGACGACGGGAATCCCGACGAAGATCAGCGTTGTCTCGAGAATGCTCACCCGCCAAAGGTAGCCCAGTGGCAGCCGAAATGCGCCGTTGGGGCCGGGTTGTGCGGGTCAGGCGGCGCCCTCGCCGAGGTACCTCAGCCACAGCGGGTCGAGTTCCTTGGTTGCGGCGAGCAGCCGCCAGTGCTGCCCCTTCGGCGGAACCAGCGCGGCGCGCAGAGTCCAACCGAGCTCGCTGAGCAGTTTGTCCGCTTTGCGGTGATTGCAGGGTGCGCAGCACGCGACGCAGTTCTCCCACGAGTGATCGCCGCCGCGACTGCGCGGAACGACGTGGTCGATCGTCTCGGCCTTGTCACCGCAGTAGGCACAGCGGAACCGGTCGCGATGCATCAGCGCGGCACGGGTCATCGGGATGCGGGCCCGGTACGGCACCCGCACATAGGTGCGGAGTCGGATCACGGACGGGACCTGAACCGAGGATCCGGCGGAATGGATCACCTGGCCGAGCGGGTCCTCGTGGACGGAGTCGGCCTTGTCGCAGACCAGCAGGACCACCGCGCGGCGGGCGGAGAGGGCGGTGAGGGGTTCGTAGGTGGCGTTGAGAAGCAGCACCCGGCGTTTCACCCAGGCGGGCACCGCGTCCTCGTTCGAGGGTGCGGTGCCTTCGTCGATCATGTGCAGGGTTGAGGCCCCCGGCCCACGCCGGTCACGCGGGTCGGTGGGCTCGAGTTGTCGATGCGCTCGGGCGCCGTGCCGGTGCTTCATGCCACCTCCGGGAAAATTCCTCACAAGTGCACCACGGATGACACGCCGACGCACGCCCATTTCGGGACCAATTCGTCGCATGTCCGGTGAACAGTCGGCGTACGGACGCCCCCCGCGACGCCCGGTGCGGGCGCGCGTCGACGCGTCCGGGCGCGGCGGGCACAATGGAGTGGCCATGACTGATGCCGAGATGAGCTTCTACGATGCGGTCGGCGGTGCCGAGACGTTCCGCAAACTGACCGCCCGGTTCTACGAGGAAGTCGCGAAGGACGAGATCGTCCGACCCCTGTACCCCGAGGAGGACCTGGGCCCGGCCGAGCGCCGGATGCGCATGTTCCTCGAGCAGTACTGGGGCGGACCCCGGACCTACTCGGACGAGCGCGGCCACCCCCGGCTGCGGATGCGCCACAATCCGTTCCGGATCGGACCACTCGAGCGCGACGCCTGGCTGCGCTGCATGCACGTCGCGATCGACTCGATCGACGAGCGAACCCTCGACGCCGAGCACCGGCGCGCGCTGACGGAGTACATGGACATGGCCGCCGCCTCACTGGTGAACTCCCCGGTCTGACGACACGATCCGCGTACGACTCGTGGGCGCCGCGGGTCTGTGGCACTGTGACCTCTCGTGAGCAGTGTCGAGAGGACACCCGGCGGCGTGGATCCGGGCGCAGGCGACCGGTGGTGGACGAACGCGGTTTTCTACCAGATCTATCCGCGCTCGTTCTCCGATTCGAACGGTGACGGTGTCGGCGACCTCGGCGGTGTCCGGGAACGCCTCGGTTACCTGGAACTACTCGGCATCGACGCGATCTGGCTCAGCCCGGTGATGCGCTCCCCGATGGCCGATCACGGCTACGACGTGTCCGACCCGCGCGACATCGACCCGCTGTTCGGCGACCTCGAGGCGATGGACGCGCTGATCGCGGAGGCCCACGCACGCCACATCAGGGTCACGATGGACCTGGTGCCGAACCACACCAGCGACCAGCACCCCTGGTTTGCGGCGGCGCTCGCCGCGGCGCCGGGCAGCCCGGAGCGGAACCGCTACATCTTCCGGGACGGACGCGGCCCGGACGGCGCGGAGCCGCCGAACAACTGGCCGTCGATCTTCGGCGGTCCGGCCTGGACCCGGGTGACCGAGGCCGACGGCACGCCCGGCCAGTGGTACCTGCACATCTTCGCCCGCGAACAGCCCGACCTGAACTGGGACAACCCGGACGTCGCCGAGGACCTCCACACCACCCTCCGGTTCTGGCTCGACCGCGGCATCGACGGTTTCCGGATCGACGTCGCGCACGGCATGGCGAAGCCGGAGGGTCTGCCCGACCACGACTGGGCGCTCAACGAGCTGATGCGCAACGACGACAACGATCCGCGGTTCAACAACCCGGGTGTCCACGAGATCCACCGTGGGATCCGCAAGGTGATGAACGAGTACCCGGACACCATGTCGGTCGGCGAGATCTGGGTCCGCGACAACGAACGGTTCGGCGAGTACATCCGGCCCGACGAGCTGCACCTCGGGTTCAACTTCCGGCTCGCCGAGGCCGAGTTCGGCGCCGAGTCGGTGCGGGCGGCGATCGAACACTCCCTCGCCGCGGTCGCGGCGGTCGGCGGCACGCCGACCTGGACGCTGTCGAACCACGACGTCGAACGGGAGGTGACCCGGTACGGGAACGGCCCCGTCGGCTGGGCGCGGGCCCGGGCGATGGCGCTCGTCGAGCTGGCCCTGCCGGGCGCGGTCTTCGTCTACAACGGCGCCGAGCTCGGCCTGCCGAACGTCGACGACCTGCCCGACGAGGCGCTGCAGGATCCGGTGTGGGAGCGGTCCGGCCACACCGAACGCGGCCGGGACGGCTGCCGGGTCCCGCTGCCCTGGGAGGGCGCCGCGCCCCCGTTCGGGTTCGGTCCGTCCGACTCGTCGTGGTTGCCGATACCGCCCTCGTGGGCCGGTCTGACCGTCGAGGCCCAACTCGAGGACGTCGGGTCGATGCTGTCGCTGTACCGCACGGCGATCGAACTGCGGTCGCAGCGTCCGGAGTTCTCCGGGGCCGAGATCGACTGGTACGGAAGCCCTCCCGGTTGCCTCGCGTTCCGTCGCCGGGGCGGGCTGATCTGCGCGCTCAACGCCACCGATGCGCCGATCCCGCTGCCGCCGGGCGCACTGCTGCTCGCCAGCGCGCCGCTCGTCGACGGCGCGCTCGCGCCGAACGCGGCAGCCTGGCTGGTCTGAGGGCCGACCGTCGCGGCAGCTACAGCACGGACAGCGGGATCTCGCCGCCGCGACGCGCGCACACCGACCCGTAGCGGGCGTCCAGCCGCAGCCAGGTCCGGTGGACGCGGACCCGCACCAGCTCGGCCGGGTCGACGACCTCGGACTCGAGGTCGCTGCCGGGCACGAAACCCATTGCGGCGAGGGCGAACACCGTCCTCATGGTGACGCCGACCTGCTCGCCGCGGCCCTCGACGGCGAGCACCTCCTGGTCGAGCAGTGACGCCGGCGGCCCGTGCCCGCCGTGTTCGGAGGCGACCCGAGCGCCCTGCCTGGCCAGGTCGATCAGCAGGTGGGCGGGCACGTCGTCGACGTGCACGAAGCCGCGGTCCGGCGGCAACGCGCCGCGCCACGCCGAGTCCATCGGGAAGCCCGGATCGATCTCGGCATCCCCGGGGTTCACCGCGGCGAGGGCGTGCACCAGCCCGTCGGCCGCAGCGGTGATGTCGTCGGGGCGCATCCGGCCGGTCACGACTCGCGCGGCGAGCACGTCGAAACCGGTTGTCACCCAGGCGACCAAGTGGCCTTCGTCGCGACGACGCAGACGCACGACCGCGGCCTCGTCGAGCCGGACCGCCCGACCGAGGAACGCGGTCAGGTTCGCCCGCTCCCCCGGGTCGGCGACGACCAGGGCACGATCAGCCACGCCGCCAGCTCTCCAGGTACTCCCGTTCCGGCGCGGTGAGGCGACGCAGCCGCTGGGTGTCGATGTCGAAGGCCGCGATCTGCGTCGAGGCGACGATCGACGGCGGGGACGCGGGGTCGGCGCCGCCGGCCCGGACCTCGTAGCCGATGGTGAAGTCGACGGCCCGGACCTGCTCGATCCACATCAGCACGTCGAGCGGTCCGTCGTCGTGCCGCAACTGGCCGCGGTAACGCACGTGCAGGTCCGCGATCACCGCGCCGTCCCGCAGCGTCACCGTCGGCTGCCCGTCCTCGAACAGCCACGGGATCCGGGCCTCCTCGAGCAGCGTCACCATCCGGGCGTGGTTGATGTGCTGGAAGACGTCCATGTCGGACCAGCGCACCCCCACCTTCGCGTGGAATCCCACCCGCTCCGCCGTCCCTGCCAGACCCTCGCTCACCGCGTTCCCTCCACCCGGGTGCCCGCTCCGCGCACCATGCTCCGTACCTGACGCGCCGCCACCGACAGCGTCGCGAGGTCCAGGGTCCCAGACGCCCCGATCTCGCCGAGCGCCACCCGCGCCCTGGCGAGCCGGGACGCGTTGGTCGACTCCCAGTCCTCGATCATCTCGGCAGCGCTCTCGTGCGGCTCACCGCCGTACAGCACCTCCATCGTCAACGAGCGCAGCGATCCGTACAGGTCGTCCCGCAGCGCCAGCCGCGCGAGGGAATGCCAGCGGTCGCCGCGTTCGAGTTGGGACACGGCGGTGAGGAACCCGTCGATCCCGAGATGCTCGTCGAGCGCGTAGTACAACAGTCCCACCTCGTCGTACTCGCGTTCGGTGATGTCCGCGACGTCGATGATGTCGAGGACGGGGAACGCGTCGAGCATCCCGAACACCCGGACCGCGAGGTCGCGCGGGCAGCCGCGACCGAGAACCGACGCCATGCGCGTGTCGAGTTCGCTGAGGTGGTGTTCACGCAGCCACCCGTGCACCTGCGGCATCAGGTCGCGGACCCGGGCGGCGTACCGGTTGATCTCGGCGCCGACCGCGATCGGCTGGGGCCGGTTGGTCAGCAGCCACCGGGAGGCCCGGTCGAGGGTCCGCCGCGATTCGAGGATCAGGTCGTCGCCGACCGACGCGGACACCGGAGCCGCGGCGATGTCCGCCCACACGCGGCGCAGCGCGAAGATCTCGGTGGCGGCCGTGAACGCGCGGATCGCGTCGGTGCTGCTCGCTCCGGCGTCCTCGGCGAGCCGGTACGGGTAGCTGATGCCGCCGACGTCGACGGCCTCGTTGGCGAGCATCGTTGCGACGATCTGCCTGCGCAGCCGGTGGGTACGGATCTGCGGCGCGAACCGGTCCCGCAGCGGCCGCGGGAAGTACCGGGGCAGCCTGGTGGCGTACGTGTCGCTGTCGGGCAGTTCGCTGGCGAGCAGGTCGTCCTTGAGGGAGAGCTTCACGTGGGCGAGCAGGGTCGCGAGTTCCGGTGAGGTCAGCCCGATCCCGGCCTCCCGTCGGCGGGCGATCTCCTCCTCCGTCGGCAGCACCTCGAGCTCCCGGTCCAGTCCGCGCTCGGCCTCGAGGTCGGCGAGCAGCCGGGAGTGGACGCCGAGCATCCCGGGCGCGTCCGCCCGCGACGTGCCCATCAGCAGGTTCTGAGCGATGTTGTCGCGCAACACGAGCCGGGACACCTCGTCGGTCATCGAGGCGAGCAACTCGTTGCGTTCGGTGGCCGCGAGCGCGCCCGCGCTGACCGCGGTGTCGAGCAGGATCTTGATGTTCACCTCGTGGTCGGAGCAGTCCACACCCGCGGAGTTGTCCAGCGCGTCGGTGTTGATCCGGCCACCGGACAGGTCGTACTCCACGCGGCCACGTGGCGTGACGCCCAGGTTGCCGCCCTCCCCGACCACCTTGGCGCGCAACTCGTTTCCGTTCACCCGCACGACGTCGTTGGACTTGTCCCCGACCTCGGCCTGCGATTCGCCGGACGCCTTGACGTAGGTGCCGATGCCACCGTTCCACAGCAGGTCGACCGGCGCGCGCAGGATCGCGCGGATCAGTTCGGGCGGGGACAGTTCGGTGACCGTGTCGGCCAGCCCCAGCGCCGCCCGCGCCTGCGGACCCAGCGGCACCGACTTGACCGAGCGTTCCCACACGCCGCCACCCGCGCTGATCCGTGCGGGGTCGTAGTCCGCCCACGACGACCGTGGCAGGCGGAACAGCCGCTCCCGTTCGGAGAAGGATCGGGCGGGATCCGGATTCGGATCCAGGAACACGTGCCGGTGGTCGAACGCGGCGACCAGACGCAGGTGCCTGCTCAGCAGCATGCCGTTGCCGAACACGTCACCGCTCATGTCACCGATCCCGACGGCGGTGATCGCCTCGGTGCGCACGTCCACTCCGAGTTCCCGGAAGTGCCGCGTCACCGACTCCCACGCGCCCTTCGCGGTGATGCCCATGGCCTTGTGGTCGTAGCCCACAGAGCCACCCGACGCGAACGCGTCACCGAGCCAGTACCCGTACTCGGCGGCGACCGCGTTGGCGAGGTCGGAGAACGCCGCCGTGCCCTTGTCCGCCGCGACGACCAGGTAGGTGTCGTTGCCGTCGCGTCGCACCACCCGCGCCGGGGGCAGCACCCGTCCGGTGGCCGGGTCCACGTTGTCCGTCACGTCGAGCAGCCCGGCGACGAACAGCCGGTAGCAGGCCTGCCCCTCCACCAGCGCGGCCTGCCGGTCGATGACCGGATCCCCGGTCGGCGACGGCGGCCGTTTCACGACGAAACCGCCCTTGGCGCCGACCGGCACGATCACCGCATTCTTGACGGCCTGCGCCTTGACCAGGCCCAGGATCTCGGTGCGGAAGTCCTCCCGACGGTCGGACCAGCGCAGTCCGCCGCGCGCGACGGGTCCGAAGCGCAGATGCACACCCTCCACGCGGGGCGAGTACGCGAACACCTCGAAACGCGGTCGGGGGCGGGGGAGCTCGGGGATCCGACCGGGATCGAGTTTGAACACCAGCACCTCGCGGGGCGCACCGTCGCTCCCGCGCACGTACGCGTTGGTGCGCAGCGTCGCCAGGATCAGCGACAGCATGGCCCGCAGGATCCGGTCGGCGTCGAGGCTGACGACCTCCTTGATCCGCGTGCGCAGTTCCCCGACGAGGTGTTCGGCGCGGGACGCGTCACCGGTGTCGGGGTGAAAGATCGCGGCGAACAGGTCGACGAGCAGCCGGGTCGTGTGCGCGTGTTCGAGCAGCACCGACTCGATGCGGAACTGACTGTAGGGAAAACCGGCCTGGCGCAGGTACTTCGCGTAGGCCCGCAGCACCGCCGCCTGCCGCCACTCGAGTCGGGATCGCAGGACCAGCTCGTTGAACTTGTCGGGCTCGGACAGGCCGTGCCAGACCGCGGTGAACGCCTCGGTGAAGCGGCGCTGCAGCGCCCGCGCCTCGGCCACGCCCGCCGGCTCGTCGAGTTCGCGCTCCAGTTCCTGCTCGATCGCCGCGTCGATCATCTCGGGTGCCGCGGACAGTCCGAAGTCGTAGATCCAGCAGGCGATTCCGTCCGGTCGGACGACATCGTAGGGGCGTTCGTCGACCACCTCGACACCGAGCGACTGCAGCACCGGCAGCACCTGACTCAGCGACACCCCGCCCCCGGTGATGTACAGGCTGAACCTCCAGTGGCCGGGCCGTTCACCGCGCCGTCGGTACAGCTCGAGGTCGATCTCCCCCACCTGCAGCGCCTCGAGTCGGGCGATGTCACGGATGGCGCGCGGGGCGTCGAAGTCCTCCTTGTAACTCTCCGGGAACGCGGCGGCATACCGCTGGGCGGCCAGGGAGGTCACGTGCGGCTCGCCGGCGGTGGCGTCCATCAGGTCGTCGTCCCACGCGCGGGTGGCGGCGGCGAGGAGCGACTCGATGCGTTCCCGGTTCGGGGCGGACGTGTCGACCGCCGGGACGGGTTCGCCGGGCGGTGTGCGGATCGTGAAGTGCACCATCGCCCGATCCGACTCGGTGACGCGAGCACTGTATTCGAGTGTGCCGCCGCCGAGTTCACGCAGCAGGATGGACTGCATCGCCAGCCTGGCCCGGGTGTTGTACCGGTCCCGCGGCAGGTACACCAGCGCCGAGACGAACCGGCCGTCGTGGTCGTCGCGCAGGAACAGCCGTGCCTGCCTGCGCACCCCGATCGCCAGCACCGCGGTCACCGTGTCGAACAGCGCGTCCGTGTCGATGGAGAACAGCTCGGTGCGCGGCAACGACTGGATCACCTCGAGCATCGCCTGACCGGAGAACGAGTGCAGGTCGAACCCGGCCCGGGCGATGACGGCCCGCGCCCGCCCCGAGATGACGGGGATGTCGAGGATGTTCTCGTGCACGGCCGTGACGGTGAGGACGCCGAGGAAGCGATGTTCGCCGACGATGCGGCCTCCCGCCCCGAGATCCACGACCCGCACGAACGACGGGTACACCGAGCGGTGCACGGTCGCGGGCAGTGGTCCCTGCGCGAACGTCAGCAGCGCGGTCTCGTTGTCGAATTCCGGTGCGGGAAGGTCGATCCGGTGATCAGTCCGGGTGGCGGCCCCGAGCACGCCGAGCCCGCTGCCACCGACGACCCGAGCCGTCGGGCCGCCGTGCACCGCCGGCTCGCCGAACTCGTAACGCCGGTAGCCGAGCAGGGCGAAGTTGCCGCCGGCGAACCACCGCAGCAGCGCGGCGGTTTCCCGCACGTCCCGCTCCGGATACCCGGTCGGTCCGGTGTCGGCGAGCACCTCGAGATGCTCCGCGACGTCGTGCTGCGCCGCCCGCATCGCGGCGGTGTCCGCGATGACCTGGCGGACGTCGACCAGGACGTCCCGGACGGCGGCCGCGATCGCGTCGAACCCGGCCGGATCGGTCGCCGGATGCAACTGCAGGTGCATCCACGACTCCGTGTGCGTCGACCGCTCGTGCTGCGCGCCGTCGACGAGCACGTCGACCAGGTCGCCGGTCTCCGACCGTTCCACCCGCAGCACCGGATGCACGATCTCGACGACGGTGACACCGTGCCTGGCCAGCAGCGCGGTCACCGACTCCACCAGCATCGGCATGTCGTCGGTGACCACCTGCACCGCCGGTGCACCCGGAGTGGGAACACAGACGCGGGCGATCGACTGCCCGGATTCGCGGACCGCGGCGAACTCCAGGTGCGTCCGGAACGCGGCCATCGCCTCGTCGGTGACCGCCTCTGCGGTCCAGGCGAAATCGGTGCCCCGGAAGTACACCCCCGCCACCTCGGGAAGGTGCCGGGCGACGGCAGGCGGCAACCCCGCCGTCCACTCCGGGCCGAATCGGTCGGCGGGAACGGTCATCTCGCGGTCACCCCCTGGTCGAACGGGACAGGTGTGCCGCTGAGCCTAGTCGGCTCGACGAGATCAGTGCGCGACCGACGTGGGCGCGTACTCCTGCAACAGTTCACGGGTCCGCTCCGACAGCGGAACCGACTTCTCGGTCTCCGGGTCGAACCCCACCATCACGCCCTCGACCACGACGCACACCTCGTCGTTGCGGTCGCGCAGCACCTCCCGCACTCCGAACGACGACGTCCCCACCCGCAGGATCGACACCTCGACCGTGATCGGCCCCGTCTCGTCGGTCACCGGCCGCTGGTAGTCGAACGCCATCGTCCGCACCACCATCGGGGCGGGCGGTGCGCCCGCCCCGACGATGCGCTCCTTGAAGAAGCGGATGCGTGCCTCCTGGGCGTACTCCGCGTACAGCACGTTGTTGACGTGTCCGTTGCGGTCGGAGTCACCCCAGCGCACCTGGAGCTCACAGGTGTAGATCTTCGGCACGCCGTACCCTCAGTCGCGGGTGAGCTTGCGGTGCGTGACCCGGTGCGGGCGAGCGGCCTCGGCGCCGAGCCGCTCGACCTTGTTCGCCTCGTAGGCCTCGAAGTTGCCCTCGAACCAGAACCACTTGCCCTCTTCGACGTTGCCTTCCCACGCGAGGATGTGGGTGCAGGTGCGGTCGAGGAACCAGCGGTCGTGGGAGATCACGACGGCGCAGCCCGGGAACTGCTGCAGCGCGTTCTCCAGCGAGCTCAGGGTCTCGACGTCGAGGTCGTTGGTCGGCTCGTCGAGCAGGATCAGGTTGCCGCCCTCCTTGAGGGTCAGGGCGAGGTTGAGGCGGTTGCGCTCACCACCGGAGAGCACCTCCGACCTCTTCTGCTGATCCGGGCCCTTGAAACCGAACGCGGAGACGTAGGCACGCGACGGCATCTCGTTCTGGCCGACCTCGATGAAGTCGAGCCCGTCGGAGACGACCTCCCACACCGTCTTCTTCGGGTCGATGTTGGCGCGACTCTGGTCGACGTAGCTGAGCTTGACCGTCTCGCCGACCTTCACGGTGCCCGAGTCCGGGTTCTCGAGACCGACGATCGTCTTGAACAGGGTGGTCTTGCCGACACCGTTGGGGCCGATGACGCCGACGATGCCGTTGCGGGGCAGCGTGAAGGACAGGTCCTTGATCAGCACCCGGTTCTCGAAGCCCTTGTCGAGGTGGTCGACCTCGACGACGACGTTGCCCAGGCGCGGCGGCGTCGGGATCTGGATCTCCTCGAAGTCGAGCTTGCGGTGCTTCTCGGCTTCGGCGGCCATCTCCTCGTACCGGTCGAGGCGGGCCTTGTTCTTGGTCTGCCGGGCCTTGGCGCCGGACCGGACCCAGGCGAGCTCCTCCTTGAGGCGCTTCTGCAGCTTCTGGTCCTTCTTGCCCTGCACCTCGAGCCGCTCGGCCTTCTTCTCCAGGTAGGTGGAGTAGTTGCCCTCGTAGGGGTGCAGCTTGCCGCGGTCGACCTCACAGATCCACTGCGCGACGTGGTCGAGGAAGTACCGGTCGTGGGTGACGGCGAGGACGGCGCCGGGGTAGCTCGCCAGGAACTGCTCGAGCCACAGCACCGACTCGGCGTCGAGGTGGTTGGTGGGCTCGTCGAGGAGCAGCAGGTCCGGCTTGCTGAGCAGCAGCTTGCACAGCGCGACGCGGCGGCGCTCACCGCCCGACAGGTGGGTGACCGGCTCGTCGGCGGGCGGGCAGCGCAGCGCGTCCATGGCCTGCTCGAGCTGGGAGTCGAGGTCCCACGCGTCGGCGTGGTCGAGATCCTCCTGGAGCTTGCCCATCTCCTCCATGAGTTCGTCGGAGTAGTCGGTGGCCATCAGCTCGGCGATCTCGTTGAACCGGTCGAGCTTGACCTTGATCTCGCCGAGGCCCTCCTCTACGTTGCCGCGGACGGTCTTCTCCTCGTTCAGCGGCGGCTCCTGGAGGAGGATGCCGACGGTGGCCTCCGGGTCGAGGAACGCCTCGCCGTTCGACGGCTGATCGAGTCCCGCCATGATCTTGAGGATCGAGGACTTGCCCGCGCCGTTCGGGCCGACGACGCCGATCTTCGCGCCCGGGTAGAAGCTCATGGTGACGTCATCGAGGATGACCTTGTCGCCGTGCGCCTTGCGCACCTTCTTCATCGTGTAAATGAACTCCGCCATGCGCACCAGGGTATCGGCAGGACACGCGCGGCCCCAATCCCGGACGCCGCGCGCGACCGCACAGGTCAGCGCCGGTCCCTCACACGTGGGCGCGGGCGAAAGCGATGGCGTCGGGCAGGGACTGTGCCGCGGACGGCTGATGCGCGCCCGGATAGGCCCGGACCGTCACGTTCTGGCCGGAGGCGACGAGGTCCGCGGCCAGCTTCGCCCCGAGCGGGAACGGCACCATCCGGTCGGGCAAGCCGTGCCCGACGAACAGCGGGCGGTCGTATCCGGTGGTCGGGACCGCCAGGTAGTCGCCGATCGCGTCCCGGATTCTCGGTTCGTCGAGCGGGCGGGACAGCATCTCCCCGATTCCCAGTGCTCCGGCCCGGTCGCGCAGCGCCGTGAAGCACAGTGTCTCGGACTCCGCGACGAGCGCGGCCCCGGCCGGGGTCAGGTAGTCGTCGATCGGCAGATCGGGCCGCGCGACCCGTACCCCGTCGACGATGTAGGCGGCGAACACGGTCAGTCCGTTGAGACCGAGGTCCGGGAAGCCGGGTCCGCCCAGCGGGAGCAGCTGTTCGAGATTCGCGGGCGTGCCGGTGGCGACCGCACCCCGGTAGTCGAGTTCGGGGGCGTAGCCGGTGGCGGCGTGCGCGGCGAACATCGCCGCGTGCCCGCCCTGCGAATGTCCGACCGCGACCCAGCGGCGGGACAGTTCCGGTGCGACGGACGTCGCCGCCCGCACCATGTCGATGACCGCGCGGCCCTCGCTGCGCCCGTGCAGGTAGGGGTGCACGCCGTCGGTGCCGAGGCCGACGTAATCGGTGGCCGTGACGGCGAACCCGGCACTCAGCCACGCGTCGAGGTACTCGCGGGTGGCCGAGGAGTCGCCGGTGAACGAGGGTGCGCAGTCGTCCCCCACGCCGGTGGTGCCGTGCGCGAACGACACCACCGGCCAGCCGCCCACGGGAGGTTCACCCGGCGGCAGGTACACGGCGCCGGTGCTCAGTGCCGGCTCACCGTCCGGCCCCTCCGTCCAGTAGGTGACGCGCCGCTGGCCGGCATCGGCGGCTCCGGCCAGTCGGGCCGCCTGCGGCAGCGCGTCGGTGCGGACCACCGTGCCCGGCTTCGCAGCGGGTTGCGCGGACACGGCGCTCGCCACTCCCGCGATCAGGGCGAGGACGGCGGTTGCGGTCGTGGCGGCGCGCCGGGACCGGAGTCCGGGTCTCACCGCCTTCAGGATCCGCATCGGCACCGTCCTGCGTGATCGGGAATCCGTCAACCCATCGCTCGGTCGACGAACTCGGCGGCGTCGTCGAACGCCGCGGTGAGCGTCCCCATGTGGTCGACGCCGGGGTAGACGCGGAACGTGTGGGCAGTGCCCGCGGCGCCGAGTTGACCGACGAACGCGATCGCCAGCGGGGCGGGCACCACGAGGTCGGACCCACCCTGCCCGAGGAACAGCGGACGGTCGTACCCGTCGGCGGGCACCCCGAGATAGTCCGACATGGCCGGGGCCAGGCCGTCGACCGGCCGGGCCAGCAGGTCCCCGACCGAGGCCGCCCCCACGTACCGGTTGAACTCGACGGAACAGACCTCGGTGGCACGGCGGGCGAGGTCGCGGCCGCGGGGTGAGAGGTACGAGTCGATGTCCAGTTCGGGGCGGGCGTCCCGCATCCCCGCCATGGTGAACAGGGAGAACTTCGTCAGCCCCGACACCCCGAGGCGCGGGATGCCGGGTCGGCCGAGCGCGAACAGCCGGTCCAGATTCGTCGGGGCACCGAGCGCGACCGCTCCGCGGTAGTCGAGGTCCGGGGCGTACGCGGTCGCCACCCGCCCGGTGTGCAGCGCGGCGTGCCCGCCCTGGGAGTGCCCGACAGCCACCCAGCGCGACGCCAGCTCCGGCGCGGCGGCACGCGCCGCGCGCACCATGTCGATCACGTTGTGCGCGGCCGCCCGCCCGTCGAGGTACGCCAGCTCGCCCGGGGTGCCGAGGCCGGCGTAGTCGGTGGCCACCACGGCGTAGCCGCGCCGCAGCCAGCGCGACACGAACTCGGCCTCCTGGGCGGTTCCCCCGACCTGGGACGGCGCGCACTGATCGGCCAGCCCGACGGTGCCGTGCGCGTAGGAGACCACGGGCCACCCGCCGGGCGGCGGCGCACCCTCGGGAACGTGCACCGCACCCGTACTCGAGCGGATGCCGCCGCGGTGGTCGGTGGTCAGGTAGGTGACGCGCCGCTCGGCGCCGGCATCCGGCAGCGCGGCGGCGGTCGGGAGGTTCTCGACCGCCACCACGGTTCCGGGAGTGCCCGCAGTTGTCGTTCCGGGCGTGCCCGTTGTCACCACAACCGCACCCTCGGTCGGGGCTTCTGCGAACGCCGTCGCGCCTGCGGGTTTCGAGTCACCGGGAGCGCCGGTCGCCGGAGCCACCGGTGGTCCCAACCCGGCAACGCCGACACCGACCGCCGTCGCCGTGGGTACCGCTGTGGCGAGCACCTTCTGCCGAACCCTCGTCCACTTCACGGGCGCCTCCCTCATTCGGCACCGCTTCGAACCGGCGCCGTCATGGTCGCGCGGGTCCTTCCACGGTAGGCCCGGAGGGCGGCCCGTCGTCGATTTTTCGCGGGATCGGCCTCGCCTGCGGCCCGGTTGTCACCGGATCGAGGTCACGGACCGGCGGTCACCCGGCGACGGCCTCCAACTCCTCCTCGGGCCTCTCCTCCTCCACGACCTCGTCCTGGTTCTGCGCCGGCACACGTTGTCCGCGTTCGAGTTTCGCGACGCACCGCGCGAGATCCGGACCGACGGCGCTGGCGCGCATCTCGAGGTCGGACCGCTCGACGCCCTCCTTCGTCGTGTACTCGGCGGTGCGCAGCTGGCCGTAGGCAACGATCGGGTCGCCCTTCATCAGCGAGGCCGCGACACCGTCGACGAGGCGGCGCCAGCAGTTCACGCTCAGGTAGAGGGTGCCGCCGTCGGTCCACTCCCCCGTCGCCTGGTCGAATCGGCGGGCGTTGCTGGCCATCCGGAAGCTGATCACCTCCTCGCCGGCGGTGGTCGATCGCTTGACCGGGTTGGTGATCACGGTGCCGACGACCGCGGTGTGGGTCTCGTACATGTCTGCGCCCCTTCGTGTCCAGGGGCCGGGCGGCCCCTCGGACACCAGCGTGCCGCGGTCGGCACCGGTCCGGTGCGGCCCGCGGCAATCTGTGGACGGCGCGCGAATCAATCCACAGGGCGGGGCTGAACGGCACGTCGACGCCCCGCGCCGTCAGGGCACCGTGGTAGCCGAGCTCTGCCCGACTACTTCCAGCCCTCCTTGTCGCGGCGGGCGAGCTCGGCGAACATGGCGTTGTGGGCGGCCAGTTCGGCGTCGTCGTCCCGGTCGGCGGCGCGGTCGATGCGCTTGGCGGCCTTCTGATCGGACCTCGACCACTGCACGAGCAGAGCCAGCATCACCAGCACCAGCGGGATCTCGCCGGTTGCCCAGGCGATGCCGCCGCCGATCTTCTGGTCCTCCATCAGGTCGGTGTTCCAGCCGAGACCGAGTGAGCTGTAGTACCAGCCTCCGATGACCTCGACGGTGCTCATCAGGGCGATCCCGAAGAACGCGTGGAACGGCAGCGATCCGAACACCATCGCCAGCTTCGTCACCGGTGACAGCTGCCGCGGCGCGGGGTCGATGCCGATCACGACCCAGTAGAAGAGGTAGCCGCTGAGGATGAAGTGCAGGTTCATCAGCAGGTGCGCACCGTGCGAATCGAGGGTGGCCCCGAAGATGCCACCGAGGTACAGCGCGTAGAAGCCGCCGACGAACAGCAACGACGCCACGAGCGGGTGGGTGATGAAGCGCGAGTACGAGCTGTGCAGCGCCGCGAGCAGCCACTCGCGGGGACCGGGCGCACCGTCCGGCCCGGCCGGCTTGAGGGCGCGCAGGGCGAGGGTCATCGGGCCACCGAGCACCAGCAGCACCGGCGCGAGCATCGACAGCGCCATGTGGGCGCCCATGTGGACGCTGAACACGGCGGGCGCGTAGCGGCCGAGGCCCGACGAGGTGCCGACGAGCATGGTCAGGCATCCGAGCAGCCACGCGACGGTCCGGCCGACGGGCCAGCTGTCGCCCCGCGCGTGCAGCGTGCGTACACCGACGATGTACCAGACCGCCGCGATGATCGCGGCGGTGCCGAAGATCAGGTCGAAACGCCAGTCGAACATCAGTCGCGCGGCCGTCGGAGGCGCGTCGAGGTTGTAGCCGAGTTGGACTTCGGCGGGCGTCGGGCGGACGTCCTCCGGCGGCGGCGGGGTGCGCCCCAGGCCGACCGCGAGCCCGATCGTCGCCGCGAACACCAGCGCCTCGCCGCCGGCGAACCGGATCAGTGCACCGCGCGAGGTCGGGTCGGACTCGAGCGCGGGCAGCGAACTGCGCCGCTGCAGGAAGCCGAACACGCCGAGGATCACCAGGGCGACGGTCTTGGCGACGAGGAGCCAGCCGTAGGTACTGGAGAACAGATCGCGCAGCGGCAGCCGGACGAGGCCGTTGATCACACCGGAGATCGCCATGATCACGAACGCCGCGGTCGCCACCTTCGAGAACCGCCGGGCCGCCAGGTCGGTGTGCGCGCCGCCGCGACGGGCGTGCACCAGGAGCGCGAACAGGCCGCCGGCCCACAGCGAAGCGGCGATCAGGTGCCACAGCAGGCTGTTGGTGGCGACGTCGTGCGCGCCGCCCGCCGAGGAGTGCCCGGTCAGGCCGAGCGGGATCAGGGTCGTGATGCCGAGCACCAGGACCACCGGCGTCCAGTTCCAGCGCAGCAGCATGCGCGCGCAGATCGCCAGGATGATCGCCAGGATCGCCGTGTTGCGCCAGGCGCCCGCCAGTTCGATCTGCGGGATCGCCTTCCACAGGTTCTCCGGTTTCAGCGACTCCGACAACGACTGCCCCGACGTGTCCGACACCGTGAGGGGAACGAGGACGAGCGCGCACGCCGCCCACACGATCGCGGCGTTGGACGCCGTCCGCACCGCGCGGTACCCGTCGACGTCGAGCACACCGCTCTTCTGCGGCGGCACCAGGAACGACGCCAGCAGCAGCGACCCGATCGCGATCACCGCCGCGACCTCGCCGATCGCCTTCACCGCGGGCAACCCGTAGGTGGTGAGCGGTCCGGGGTCGGGAATGCCGAGCCGAACCAGCGCCTCCGACGCCGACAGCCCCACGACGATCGCCGCGACCAGTCCCGCGATCAACCCGAGAGTGACGAAGACGGGGACCGCGCCCTGCCCTGCCCTACGGGTCGGTGCAGCGTCGGACGGGGCGAGCTCGGGTGATGCCATGACTACCAGGGTAGGAGGCGCGCGAGCGTCGACCGCGCCCAGGTTGGGACGCAGTGACGCCGCCTACACCCGGCCGCCGCCGACGATTCGATTCCGCCGCCCGCGTGCCGGGCGAGCGCGCCCCGGCCGAGCCGGTAGACTGCTGACCCGATCCCCCACGGGGTCACGCCTCCGTAGCTCAGTTGGATAGAGCAAGAGCCTTCTAATCTCTAGGTCGCAGGTTCGATTCCTGCCGGGGGCACCGAGCGCTGCCGCAGGTCAGGACGTCGACCTCGTGCCGGACGCGAGGGCGTCGTCGAGAGCGCGCGCATCGGCGAAGGTCGCCACCGACTTGCGGATCGTGCGGGTACCGACCCAGTCGAACCCGAGTGCCTCCCGGATCCGTCGCCACTGACGCGCGAAGTTGTCGGGGTCGCGGTAGGTGCCCACGCTCGACGGGAAGATCACGTCCTCGATGCCGTCCGTGACCGGGCGGACCTCTCCGCGCCGGCGGTCGAGCATCTCCACGGCGAAGTCGGGGAGCTCGATCGTGCGGGACGGCTGCCTGGCGTCGATTGCGCCTTCCCGGACGAGCCCGGAGCCGGAGCTCCGGATGACGTGCCCGGCGACCGTGATGGTGCGGTTGTCGCGGTCGTAGTCGCTCCACAGCAGTCCCAGCAGCTCGGAGCGGCGCAGGCCGGTGCCGGCGAGCAGGGTGATCGGGTCGACGAAGTCGATGAAGTGCGTCCACTGGGAGACCGTGCGTTTCGGGATGATCTTCTTCCCCTTGACGCGCGGTGGCAGCGGCGCGTCCGAGTTCTGCACGCCGTCGAGCAGTCGGGCGAGTTCCTCGCCGGTGAGTACGCGCGCAGGGTCCGTACCCTCCCCCACGTCGACACGGATCGGGTCGATGTCGTGGGCCGGGTTTCGCGTGAGCGCACCGTCCCGGACGGCCGCCGAGAACATGCCGGCCAGTACCGTCTTGGCCTGTTTCGCCGTGGTCTGCCCGTGGTCGAGGGCGAGTTGGTCGAGGATTCGGCTCAGCCGTCGCGGTGTCGCGTCGACGATGCGGATGGGACCCAGCCGAGGCAGCAGGAGCCGGACGATCCGGGCGTACGTGTCGCGGGTGCGGATGGCCTGCTTCTCCCGATCGGGGTGGTCCAGGTACATCTGCGCGAGCGTCGCGAGCTCGGTCTGCAGCGTCACGGTGCCGCGGTGTCCGTCGGACCGGCCGAACTCCTCGAACACGTCGGTCAGTGCCTTCTCCGCGACTGCGCCGTCGGTGTCACGCACACCCGCGGGCGTGTCCCGCTGCACACTGCGCGTCACGCCGTCGGGGCCACGGAACCGGGCACGCGCCCGCCAGACGTTCGGCGCCAGCTCCGTCCGGTTGACGACGCCGTGCTCGCCGTTGTCGAGGGGCGGACGTCCGGCCATGTGTGTGCCTCCGTGGGGGTAGGGGCGCATCGTGCAGAACGCAACCACGCCTCGATTAGTGGTGGATCGATAGAAGGTTCGCAACCACGATATACCGGCACCGCGCCACACAGGGCAGACCGCAAACGTTCTCGGCCCCGCGGCAAGTGTGATGTGAAACACTTCCCGGGCGGACGTCGATAGACCGGGTTGAGGTGATTTTCATGCCCGACCGTCACAGCGGCCGCCGCGGCCGCCGCATCCTCGGGAACACTCCCGCTGCGCCCTGCCGCTCGCCTCCTCGGTGACGGGAGTCCCCGACCTGCGGCGAGGAGCGGACGCACCGCGCACACGTCCGATGCGTCCGCTCCGTCGCCGTCACCGATACCCCTTCAGTTAGGCGCACCACCATGGAATTCATGTCGCAACTCATCGACTTGCTCGACCAACTCCTCACCGTCATGGACAAGATGCAGGGCGGGAAGGGCGGAGGTGCCAACCCACTCGGCAGCCTCGGCGGCCTCGGAGGACTCGGGGGCGGAAGCCTCGGCTCCTGAGACGACACCGTCGGCGGCCCCGGGTGCACCCACCCGGGGCCGCCGCCTGCGTCGCTGCGAATACGCCCGTGCGCCCCTTGCTTACGCGGTAAAATTCTCACTTGGCTGTGCCCGCCCTCGCCGGAGGGCATCGAAACCGTCCCAGGGCGATTCGCGTCAGGGCAGGCGTCGCGAGTCGCGGATCGCCGTCGTGTCCGTGAGAACCGTCCAGATCAAGTGGGGATCGCCATGAAGATGGCCAAGTCACTCGTCATGCCCGTACTCGTTGTCGCCGCGGTCGCCACGGGCGCAGGAACGGCAACCGCACAACCCGCCCTACCACCTCTGCCGGCACCACCCGCGTTGCCCACCCTGCCGCCGCCACCGCCGGTGGCCGCGATGTTCGCCGAGCAGACGTGGCCGGGCAACGACACGAAACAGGACGCCTTCAACGAGATGGCGAACGAGATCAACACCGGCTGGGTCAACAACGGCCTGCAGGGCACCCTGATCGGGGCGAACGTCGGCGGCGCGATCGGATGCGTCTCGATCTTCCCGAACTTCATCGCCGGCTGCATCGTCGGCACCGCGATCGGCCTGGTGGCCGGCGCCGTCGCGGGTATCGGGCAGGGCAATCCGAACGCCCTTCCCGCCGTGGAGAAGTTCTTCGCAACACCCTGACGGGCGACCGGCACCGCTCGGCTGATTCGGTCAGGCGCCGCCGCGACGCACGACCGTCAGCTTCGACAGCCGCGACGAGATGCGGCGGTCCTCGCCGTCACGCAGCAACGCGATACCGGATCGAATCTCCTCGACCACCCACGTTCCGGCCGTGTCCGAGATGTGGACCAGATCGCCCGCGTGCACCGCCGTCTCGGTCATTGCCGTCTCCGTTTCGCTTCGCGGCGCGCGGCCTGCCCGCGCACCGAGTGTTGTCAGTGCCGACAATTATCACGCGTACCGGCAGGTCCGCCGCTCGTCGGGGCGCCGTCACGCCACTGCGGGCAGATGTGTGCGGTCCGAGCGGCTGATCGTGACGGCTGCGACGACGACCCCGACCACCACGCCGACGAGCGTGTCCAGGACGCGGCTGACGCCGATCGCGGGGTCGACGGTGGCGCCGAGCCCGACCACCAGCAGCGCCATCGGGGTGACGAAGATCGAGCACAGCGCGTAGTTCCGGGGGGCCATCACCTCGGCACCGGTCTGCATGATCGCGACGACGATCACCGACTGCCAGTACCCGAGCGACAGGGCGATCAGTGCCGCCGCGATCACCGCGCCGCCGACATTGCCGAGCAGACGCTGGATCGCCCGCTGCACCGTCGGCCCGTAGGTGACGCCCTGCAACGCGGCCATCGCACCCATCGACGCCCACAGCGGATGATCGAGCCCGATCGCGGATGCGAGCCATCCCGCGGCCGCGGCGGCGAGCACGACACGCGCCGCGTTGGTGAGCACGTCGTGTCGGCGCAGTCGGGCGAGACCGTCGGCGAGAAACGGGGTGGGACGCGGCAACACCGGAATGTCGCCGAATCCACCGAGAATGGCCTTGTGCCGCTTGATCTTTCGCAGCTCCTTCTCGTGCCGCACGATGTCGCGGAGCCGGGCACCGGCCCCGCGTTCCCACTCGTCGAGCGCGCACTCCGCTTCGGACAGGACGGCAGCGAGGTCGCGGGCCTCGTGCCGGCGCACCGACCCGGAGGTCAGGGCGAGCTTCTCACGGGCCGAGGAGATGGCGGCGTGGGCGGCGCCGACGTCCGCGCCGTCGGGGACCGCGGCGACCGCGGCCAGCGCGCGAGCCGCGGCCAACCGCGCCGGGCCCCACGGCAGGAACGCGAACGGAACGAGCGCGGTGACGAATCCGACCGTCGCACCGATCGCGGCACACAGGACGGCGACACCGAGGGTGGCGACGCTCGACACGTACCCGACCGCCGCGGTGGCCGCGAAGACGAGGACGACGGGCCCCGGTCCGGCGACCCGGAATCCGAACAGCACGGCGGCGCCGCCACCCGACACGAGCGCCATCAGACCGACCTGGGCCCACAGCGGGGCTCCGGTCAGGGCGATCAGTCCGCCGGCGAGGACGGCGACGACGACGAACGAGCCGACGAAGCCGACCTTCTGCGCGGTGCGACGCAGCGGTTCGTGCCGGGAGAACGCCGATGCCAGGGATCCGAGCACGGCGAAACCGGCGACCGTGCCGTGGCCGGCGAGCCCGAAGACGACGAGCACGATCGCGGCGGCCAGCCCGACCCGCACCGAGACCGCGAGGGTCGCGTCGGCAGATCTCATCCGCAGCGACCGGCGCCAGGCGTCCGCGGACACCGAGTGCGCCAGCGCGTCTCGGGAATGACGCAACCGGGCGGGGGCGGTGAGAGTCGCGGTCGTCATGCCATCACGATACATCTATTTCACTAGTAAAATACATATGAAACGGTGTGAAACCGGTCGCTACGATGAGCCCATGCCGCCCGCAACGCCCTCCGGTGGAGACTTCATCGACCACGTCCGACGACAGTGGTCCGAGAACTATCCCGAGGTCGACTCCGCCCCGATCGAGGTGATCGGACGCATCACCCGCATCGGATCACTCGCCCTGCACCAACTGGACCGCGCGCTGACCGGCAGCGGCGTCTCCCGCGTCGAATTCGAGATCCTGTGCGCACTCGCCCGCAGCGACCGCCCCCTGCGGGCGTCCGAGGTCACGTCGGCGACGATGACGAGCGGCGCGTCGACCACCAAGCACGCGGACCGGCTCACACGCGCGGGCTTCGTCGAACGGCTGCCGTTCGAACGCGACGGCCGCGTCGTGCTGCTGCAGCTGACCGACGCGGGGCGGGCCGTCGTGGACGCCGAGTTCCCGGCACGCGTCGAGCGCGACCGCAGGATGCTCGAAGGACTCGACATCGAGGAGCGCAGGACGCTGGCCGCACTGCTGCGCCGCGTCGCCGGCAACCTCGAACCCGGGCAGTAGGGCGCATCTCTCGATTCCCCTTGAACGCGAGGGGCGCCGACAAGGGAATCGGGAGGTGCGCCTTCGCCGTCAGTCGCGAGGCTCGCGCGGGGCTTCGTCGTCGACGGCCTCGCTCCCTGCCTGCTCGTCCCCGTCCGCGGCGGGCGAGCTGCGCGCCTCGTCCTCCCCAGCCCGCTGCGCGGCCTCCCGCATCTCGATGCCGTCGCTGATCCAGTCGCCGATCTCACGGGTGACGTCGCGGACGGCGCCCGCGATGATCATCGCGATGCGACCCACGTGCGTCGCCCCGGACTCCGTCAGTTCCTGCACGGTGTCCTTGCGGCGTTCGAACTTGCCCACCATGGTGACTCACTCTCGGACCGAGGCCGGGGAACGCTCGACGATAACACCGACCGGCGGAGTCCGGCGGGTGAGAAACGGCGGCAGCGCGAGCGTGACGATCTTGCCCCACACGGATCCGATCTGCCGGAGGAATCCGCCCGTGTTGTACGGCAGACCGTGCTTCGCGCACAGCGCCCGCACCTCGGGGGCGATCTCCGGATAGCGGTTCGCGGGCAGGTCCGGGAACAGGTGGTGTTCGATCTGGTGGGAGAGGTTGCCCGACATGATGTGGAACAGCCGACCGCCCTCGATGTTGGCGCTGCCCAGCATCTGCCGCACGTACCACTCCCCCCGGGTCTCCTCGGCGGTCTCCTCCCGAGTGAAACTCTGGACACCTGAAGGGAAGTGGCCGCAGAAGATGATCGAGAAGGCCCACACGTTGCGGACCAGGTTCGCGCTGGCGTTGCCGAGCAGGGTCGTCACGAACAGCGGTCCGGTCAGCGCCGGGAAGATCACGTAGTCCTTGAGCACCTGGCGACGGGCCTTGCGCCACATGCCCGCGACGAGCGGCTTGACGTCGTACCAGGAGCGTGTGCGGGCGACGATGTTCTCGACCTCGAGATCGTGCAGCATCACACCCCACTGGAACAGCAGCATGAGCGCGGTGGCGTGGACGGGGTTGCCGAGGTGGTAGAGCCGCCACGGCTGCGCGTCGTCCATGCGCAGGATCCCGTATCCGATGTCGCGGTCCATGTCGACGATGTTGGTGTAGGTGTGGTGCATGTAGTTGTGCGAGTGCCGCCACTGATCGGCCGGGCACACCGTGTCCCACTCGAAGACCCTCGAGTTCAGGCCCGGTTCGCGCATCCAGTCGTACTGGCCGTGCATGACGTTGTGGCCGATCTCCATGTTGTCGAGGATCTTCGAGATCGACAGGGCGCCGACCGCCGCGAGCCAGAAGGGCGGCAGGAAGCCGAGATACATCAGGCCGCGACCGGCTACCTCGAATCCTCTCTGCGCCTTGATGATCGAGTATATGTACTCGCGGTCACGAGCACCGAGGTCCGCGACGACGCGGTCGCGCAGGGCGTCGAGCTCCCGGCCGATGTCCTCGACCTGTTCGCGGGAGAGGACGACTGGCTCGGGCACGTTGTCGCCGGCGCGGCCGCCGAGCAGTGCGGGAAGGGTGAAGGACAGTCCGAACATGGTGCACTCCTTCGAGTGATGAGTGTCTACAGATCGAGGGTCACGTCGCCGACCGCCGCGTTGACGCACAGCTGGATCGGCTTGTCGGGGTCGTGGTCGAGTTCGCCGGTGCGCAGGTTGCGGGTGCAGCCGGACGTCTTGACCGTGGTGCAGGTGAAGCAGATTCCCATCCGGCAGCCGTATTCCGGTGTCAAGCCCGAGTTCTCGGCCTGTTCCAGCAGGCTGGTGCCGACGTTGCGGGCGGTGACGTCGGACGCGGCGAACGTGACGGAACCGTCCGCGTCGGCGTCGGTGGGGGCGAGCACCGGTGAGAACTCCTCGGTGTGCAGCCGGTCGCCGAGGTTCCGCTCGTCGAACAGCTCGCGCACCGATCGCATCAGTGCCGGCGGGCCGCACAGGTAGGTCTGCGCCTGCGCGAACCAGGGTGCGGCGGCGCGCAGATGCTCGGCGCAGAACCGTCCGGCCAGGTCGCCGCCACGCGAATGCGTGTAGGCGAGAACGACGTTCACGTTGCTGCGACCGTCCGACAGCGCCCGGAGTTCACGGAGGTAGGGCACCGCGTCGGCCCGGTCTGCGTAGTGCAGCAGCGTCACGTCGCCGCGGTGACCCTCGTCGACGAGCGTGCGCAGCATCGAGATCACCGGCGTGATTCCACTGCCGCCGCTGATCAGCAGGACCTTCGAGGGACGCGGGCGTGGCAGCACGAACGTCCCGTCGGCCTGGGAGAGGCCGACCACCAGGCCGACCCGGGCGTGCCGGTACAGGTACCCCGACACGAGTCCACCTCCGTGGGCCTTGACCGTCAGTTCGATCCCGGCCCCGTGCTCGGAACCGGCCGGCGAGAAGCACCGGGCGTGCCGGACCCCGTCGATCACGACGCCGATCCGCACGAACTGTCCGCAGCGGAACCCGTCCCACTGTCGCGTGGGCCGCAGCGTCAGCGTGACGCTGCCGGGGGTCGGACGCCGCACCTCGACGACCTCGGCGCGCAGGTCCCGGACCGTGGCCATCGGGTCGACGAGTTCGAGATAGCGGTCGAGCGGGTGCGGGGTGGCCATCGCCTCGAACAGCGACAGCAGGCGGGATGGGGTCCTGGTCGGCACGGCATGCTCCCTCGACGCGATTTCAGTGAACATTTGTACACAAATGAGTGTGACAGAAAGTCCCAGGTAGATGTCAAGGGAAATCGAGATGTGACGGCCACAACAGGCAGCAGCCGCCACTTCCGGTGCACGGGCATACACTCTTTGCGTGACCGCAACCGAGAGCCGCGCCGAGCGCAAGGAACGCACCCGAGCGGCGCTGCTCGACGGCGCCCTCGGACTGCTCGCCGACCGCAGCCTCTCGGGCCTGAGCCTGCGCGAGGTGGCCCGCTCCGCGGGCATCGTCCCGACCGCCTTCTACCGCCACTTCGCGTCGATGGACGAACTCGGGGTCGCGCTCGTCGAGGACAGCATGCGGATGCTGCGCCGAATGCTGCGCGAGGCCCGCCGGGACCCGGCGCCGCGCGATGCCCGCACCTCGCTCGACATCCTGGTGCGGCAGGTCCGCGCGAACGACGGACAGTTCCGGTTCCTCAGCCGCGAACGCTACGGCGGCGTCACCGAGGTCCGGCAGGCAATCGCCTCCGAATTACGTTTGTTCTCCATCGAACTCAGCTCGGACCTCGGACGCAACCCGGCGTTGGCCGACTGGCCGACCAGCGACAGGGACATGGCCGCCGACCTGATCGTCAGCGTGATGATGACGACCGTCATCGACCTGCTCGAGGTCACCGGCCCCGACGAGGACGTCGTCGTCGACCGCGCCGAGCGCCAGCTGCGCCTGATCGTCATCGGCATGGGTGGCTGGCGCCCGGCGACGTCCTCGTGAATCAGCAGGCGGCGAGCTGCGTGACGATCGCGTCCTTCTCCGCCTGGGTGATCCACAGGCCGTAGGCCGCCTTCACCTCGACCTGCTTGGACACGTACGTGCAGCGGTAGGACTTGTTGGGGGGCAACCACGTCGCCGCGTCGCCGTCGGCCTTGGCGGCGTTCGTCGGACCGTCGACCGCGAGCAGGTTGCGGGGGTCGTTGGCGAGGTCACGGCGAGTGTCCTCGTCGAGCTGCTGGGCACCCTTCTGCCAGGCGTCGGACAGCGCGACGACATGGTCGATCTGCACGGCCGTCGAGGTGGTCTGGCCGCGTACGAAGTCGATGCGCTTGCCGGTGTACGGATCGTCCAGGACACCGGTGGCGACGACGCAGTCCCGGGTGTCGGGCCTGAAGGTCTCGTCGACGAGATCGCGGGCCAGGATGTCGTTGCGGGTGTCGCACCCGTTGTGGCCGCCCGCAACCCGGACGTCGTCCGTCCAGGCGGGGCCGAACAGGTCGCGGTCGTAGCCGGTCTTCGGCGCACGACCCTTGACCGGGATCGTGTCGAGTGTCGCGAGGGTGGCGGCCGTGTCGACCTGCACTCCGCCGGCACTGCCGACGTCGACGCCGCCCAGGGACTCGGCATCGGCCGCCTGGGTGCACCCGGACAGTGTCAACGCCGCCAGTGCTGCGGCGACCATCGCCGCCTTCCGGCGCGCGACAGGGTGAAAACTCAAGGGGGAACTCCTTACTCGTGAACGTGCACAGGGAAGTATTCACCGTCCGTTCACCGAGTGGAGGCAGCCACGCTGACCGCCGTCGCCGGCCGTGACCGAGATTACGCGAGTCCTCGACCCGCCCCGGAGTATCCGGGCACCGCGATCCGGGCGACGATGCCGCGGTGATCGGCACCCGGAAGGTCGACGGCCTCGACCGCGGTCGCGGTGGCCCCCGCGACGAGTATCCGGTCGATCGACAACAGCGGCGGCCACGACCGATCCGCGGGATAGGTGCGCAGCACGCCGGCGCCCGCCTGCTCGGCGGCGTCCCGGACACCGCCCCCGAGCAGCGCCCGGAACTGCGCGTGGTCCCAGGTGGCGTTGAAGTCCGCGGCCATCAGCACGGTGTCCGACTGCGAGCGCAGGCCGTCGAGGATCGTGTGCAGCCGGGACAGCTCGTCGGCCCAGATCGGCGTCTGGTGACGCGGCCACGACGGCAGCGGATGCGCGGCGAACACCGTCAGCGATCGGTCGCCCGGCAGCGCCACCCGTGCGGAGAGAGCGGCCATCACGAAGTCGGGGTACTCGACCTGCTCGTCGAGCGGATACCGACTCCAGATCCCGGTGCCGTCCGCGCCGGACGCGGCGGGCCGGATGTAGCGGTGCGGCAGCATCTCGTCGAGACCCGCGTCGGACAGCCCCGCCGCCGCGGACACCGTCAGCTCGTCGACCGTCAGAATGTCGACCTCGCGCGAACGAACATGCGCGACAACGGTATTCGTATCCCCCTTGCCGAACTCGATGTTCGCCTGCATGACGACGAGTTCGCCTCCGGTCGCGTCGCCTCCACCGAGGTACAGCGGCGCCTGCGTCCACCCCGCCAACGCGGCCACGGCAGTCGCGACGATCAGGCCCGCCCGGTGCCGGGCGACGAGGAACACCAGCAGGGCCGCCGCCGCGCCGACCATCAGGTACGGCGCCGCCGACGCGGCCACCACGACCAGCGGCGAGGTGAGCCCGATCCGATGCGCGGCCACGCCGACCGCCGCACTCGTGGCCGCCGGCCAGCCGATCACGATCGCACCCCGGCGAACCCGACGACGTCCGGCATGGGAACGCCGCCGGGGCGCCTCCTCTGCGAGGTCGCTCACTCGCCGGCCCGCAACGCGACCAGGGCGGCGCCGATCCGCGGCAGGTCAGCCGGGTCGGCAGGGTTGAGCCCGGTCAGCTCGAGCACCCGCCGCATCCGGTAGTCGACGGTGTTGGCGTGCACCGCGAGCGCGGCGGCCGTCGCGCGCCGGTTGAGCCCGCCCGCGACGTACGCCTCGAGCGTCTGCATCAACTCGGGCTTGCCCGCCAACGGGGCGAGCAGGCGCGCGAGCTCGCGACGCGCCGGACTCGGACGGCTGAGCTGGTAGTCGAGCAGGACGTCCGCGAGCCGGTACAGACCGGGCGGCCGGCCGGTGCGTTCCACGAGCCGGACGATCTCCGCCGCCTGCTCGACGGCGGCGGGTACCTCCGCCGGCGTCGCGATCACCCCGCCGACCCGCAACTCGACGTGGAGCGACCGCGACATCCGGTCGACGGCGGCCCGGAGCGGCTCCCAGTCCGGTGGGCTCGCGGGACACGGCACCAACGCCGTGCCGCCGCCGCTGTCGATCACCGTCAGCGCCGGTTCCCCCGTGATCCGGTCGAGTTCGGCCTGCAGGCGACGCAGCTTGCGGCGTCCCGCGACGGTCCCGCTGATCCCGACGCTCCGCTCGTCGGCGCTCTCCCCGACCGCGAGGCTCAGCGCCAGATAGTGCGGGGCGAGGCGAAGTCCGGTGCGGCCCAGGACCGCATCGAGGTCGTCGCCCGCGACGAGGGCGGACATCAGCGATCGGCGTCCGGAGTTCGCCTGGCTCTCCATCGTCTGACGTTCCTCGAGGTACGCGGCGCTGACGGCGATGGTCAGCCTGCGCAGGAAGTCGAGGATCATCCCGGTGACGATCCGCACGTCGGCGATGTCGTCGGGGCCGGCGTCCGCGAACAGTTCCTTCGACGCCATCCCGATCCCGAAGTGATAGGCGTGCAGGACCGCGTCGAGCGGAACGCCCTCCTCGGCCCGGCGGGCGGCGGAGTTGCGCTGCTCGGTCAGTTCGGAGTCGCGGGCGGCGCGGCGCTCGAACACCAGCGTCGCGAACAGTTCGATGTTGCGGGTGACGATGTCCGCGATCTCGCCGTGGACCTCTTCCCGCGGCAGCGCCCGGTAGATCGGCAGTTCGTCGACCAGGCGGGAGATCACCAGGTTCGTCAGGTCCGCGGCGGAGACGGACAACCACTGGGCGACCGGCCGCCCCGCGATCCGCAGCGGCGGCAGCATTCGGTTGTCGGTTGTCATGTTCACCCCCTCACCGGTGTCGGACCATACGGTAAACCCCCACGTCACCGCCCGCTCTTCGCCCGACAGCGCGGCGCGGGTGTTCGCGCGCGGCCCGTCCGGTCCGCATTCGCGGAATCCGGCGGTAGTGTTCGACTCATCGCCGCGGAACGGTGACGGCAGGGCCCGGTCGATGCTGGGAGGCACATGGATCCGGTCGAGGTCACGAGGGTGACCGTGGGTGACCACACCTTCGACGTCACGTGCGCAGGTCCCGGCGACGGTGTGCCCGTCGTGCTGCTGCACGGATTCCCGGAAACCGCGGCCTGCTGGCGCCCCGTCCTGCCGAAGCTCGCCGCTTCCGGCTGCCGGCTGATCGCCCCGACACAGCGCGGCTACTCCCCCGGCGCTCGTCCCGTCGGCGTCGACCACTACACCGTCGACCTGCTCGGAGCCGACGTGCTCGGCCTCCTCGACGTGTTCGGCCTGCAGTCCGCACATCTCGTCGGGCACGACTGGGGCGCGGCCGTCGCCTGGTGGATCGCGGGCCACCGTCCCGACCGCGTCGACTCGCTGACCGCGGTGTCGGTGCCGCATCCGGCCGCGTTCGGCTGGGCACTGCGCGAGGACGCCGACCAGAAGGCGCGTTCGAAGTACATCGCGGTGTTCCGGCACGGCGACTCGGCGGAGCGCGCCCTGCTCGCCGACGACGCGAAGCCGCTCCGGGACATCTTCGCGGGCGTCGACCCGGGTCTGGTGGACGAGCACCTCCGCGTTCTGACCGAGCCCGGCGCGCTGACCGCCGCCCTGTCCTGGTACCGGGCCATGGGCCGCGGGTTCGGCGAGATCCCGGCGGTGCGGGTGCCGACGACCTACGTGTGGAGCACCGAGGACATGGCGCTGGGCCGGGCCGGCGCCGAGCGGTGCGGGGATTTCGTCACCGGACCGTACCGGTTCGTCGAGCTCGACGGGGTCGGTCACTGGGTGCCGGAGGAGGCCCCGGACGCGCTGGCCGAGGCGATCATCGAACGAGTGGAAGGAAGCCGGTCATGAGCGGTCTCGCGGTACTGGTGGTCGGTGCCCTGCTGTGCTTCTACGGAATCCGGTCGATGCACCTCGCGGTGCTCGCCGCAGGGTTCGGTCTCGGCTGGCTGATCGCCGACCTGTTCAACGCGTCGGTGTGGACACTGGTGCTGTTCGGCCTGATCGGCGCCGTCGCCTGCTGGGTGGTGACGACGCTGGTCTTCAAGTTCTCCGCGTATTTCATCGGAGCCATCACCGGCGCGATGGCCGGAGCGAAACTCGCCGAGGTCCTGCAGCCCGGCGACAACAACTGGGCGCTCAGTGCGATCGTGATCCTGGCGCTCGCGGTCGCGGCCGCATTCCTCGCCGACAAGTTCCGGGCCCGGGCGTTGCTGTGGCTGACCTCGATCGGCGGCGCGAGCATGATCCTCACCGGTCTCGGCGGCATGGTCGGGGCCCTCGACTTCCTCCGCCACCCCGACGGGGGATTCCAGCAGGTCGTCGCCACGCTGATCTGGATCGCGCTCTCGGCCGCCGGGTGGATCGTCCAGCGCCGCCTGTTCCCGGACAAGCTCGGCCTCGAGTCCGCGTCCTAGCGTCCGGCGCCTGCGGGCCAGGCGTCCGGGGCCCGCACCGGAAGCAGTGCGGCCAAGCCGATCCCGAGCACCACCAGCAGGCCGAGGATGCCCGCCCGATCGCTGGCGAAAAGCCACGCAAACAACCCGAAGAGGGTCGGCGACAGGAACGACACCGCGCGTCCGGTCGTCGCGTACAGACCGAACATCTGCCCCTCGCGCCCTGCCGGGCTGAGCCGGGCCATGAAGGTGCGGGCCGCGGACTGTGCGGGCCCGACGAACAGGCACAGCAGCAGTCCGAGAATCCAGAAGGCCAGCACACCGGAGACGACGAGCAGGATCGCCCCGACCACCAGCATCGACGCGAGCGACCCGACGATCACCGCCTTCGGCCCGATCCGGTCGTCGAGCCGGCCCGCTCCGAGGGCTCCGAGCGCGGCGACCACGTTGGCCGCGACACCGAACAGCAGCACGTCCCCCGACGCGATGCCGTAGACGTTGACGGCGAGCACCGCACCGAAGGTGAACACCCCGGCGAGTCCGTCCCGGAACAGTGCGCTGGCGATCAGGTAGCCGACGGTACGCCGGTCCGTGGACCACAGTGCGCGCAGGTCGTTCCACAGCACCCGGTAGGAACCGAGGAATCCCGGGCCGGCGGCGGCGTCCGGGGACGGCAGTTCGGGAACCGCGAACAGCACGGGCACCGCGAAGACGGCGAACCAGACCGCGGCGAGCACGGCGACGGTGCGGACGTACAGGCCACCGTCGGTGGCGATCCCGAACAGCCCGCGGGTGGCACCGTCGCCGGCGATGAACCCGAAGTAGCACACCAGCAGCAGCACGATGCCGCCGAAATATCCCATCGCCCAGCCGAACCCGGACACCCGGCCGATGTTCGACGGCGTCGACACCTGACGGAGCATCGCGAAGTACGGCACCTGGGCGAGTTCGAAGAGCACCGATCCGACACCGAGGAGCAGCAACCCGAGCCACAGGTAGTCGTAGTCGTCCTGGACGAAGAACATCGCCAACATGCAGCCGACGACCGTCGCGGTGAGCAGCGCCAGCGACCGTTTCCGGTGGCCCGCCGCGTCCGAGCGCTGGCCCGTGACCGGGGCGAGCACCGCGATGAGCAGGCCCGCCGCGCCCAGCGACCATCCGAGCCAACTGCTCGCCGACACCGAGCCCGGCAGGTCGTCGCCCACCGCATCGGTGAGGTACACCGAGAAGACGAAGGTGACGATCACCGCGTTGAACGCGGCCGACCCCCAGTCCCACAGCCCCCACGCGACGACCTGTCTGCGCGTGGCCATCTCACCGCCCACCGCTGTGCTCATGGCGCGAGCCTACAAACTGCCGCGCGGAAACACGCGCCTCGCCGCGGCCTCCTATGAACTCAGTTGCATATACACGCGGGCGCACACATACTGACCGCATGGCGCTCGACCACGCACTGCTCGTCTCCCTCGCGGAACAATCCGGCTCCGGTTACGAGCTGGCGCGCCGCTTCGACCGGTCGATCGGCTACTTCTGGAACGCCACCCACCAGCAGATCTACCGCGTCCTCAAACGGATGGACGAGGCGGGCTGGGTGATCGGCGAGACCGTAGGCCAACAGGGCAAGCCGGACAAGCGCGTGTACCGGGTCTCCGACACCGGCCGAGCCGAACTCGCCAGCTGGATCGCCGAACCGACCGAGGCCGGGCACCTGCGCAACGAGCTCGCGGTGAAGATCCGCGCCGCCGCACACGGCGACCGCGGCGCACTGCGCGCCGAGGTGACCCGGCACCGCGACGCCCACGCCCAGCGGCTCGAGGTCTACCGGATGATCGAGAAACGCGACTTCCCGGCGCCCGACCGGCTGTCCGGCACGGCGCTGCACCAGTACCTCGTCCTGCGCGGCGGCATCCGCATCGAGGAGGGCTTCGACCAGTGGTGCCGGGAAGTCCTCGACGCCCTCTGATCCCCTCCGCCGGAAGGACCGTCCGCGTGACCGATCCGTACCCCCACCTGCTGTCCCCGCTCGATCTCGGGTTCACCACCCTGCGCAATCGGGTGGTGATGGGGTCGATGCACACCGGCCTCGAGGACCGCACCCGCGACATTCCCAAACTGGCCGCGTATTTCGCCGAACGTGCGCGCGGCGGAGTCGGGCTGATCGTCACCGGAGGCTACGCCCCGAACCGCACCGGTTGGCTGCTGCCACTCGGCGCCGACCTGATCACCCGCAGGCAGGCGGCCCGGCACCGGGAGATCACCGACGCCGTGCATGCCGAGGGCGGCAAGATCGCGCTGCAGATCCTGCACGCCGGCCGCTACTCGTATCAGCCGTTGAGCGTGTCGGCGTCGTCGGTCAAGGCTCCGATCAACCCGTTCCGGCCGCGCGCATTGTCCCGGCGCGGCATCGAGTCCACCATCGACGACTACGTCCGCTGCGCTCGCCTGGCGCAGGAGGCCGGCTACGACGGTGTCGAGATCATGGGCGGGGAGGGCTATTTCGTCAACCAGTTCCTGGCCGAGCGCACCAACCGCCGCACCGACGAGTGGGGCGGCTCCGCCGAGAACCGTCGCCGCCTGGCCACCTCGATCGTGCGCCGCACCCGCGCCGCCGTCGGCGAGCAGTTCCTCATCCTGTTCCGGCTCTCGATGGCCGACCTCGTCGAGAAGGGCCAGACGTGGCGCGAGATCGTCGATCTCGCCCGGGAACTCGAGGCCGCGGGGACCACGATCCTCAACACCGACATCGGCTGGCACGAGGCCCGGGTGCCCACCATCGTCACCTCGGTGCCGCGGGCCGCGTTCACCGAGTTCACCGAACGGCTCGCCCGCGAGGTGCGCATCCCGGTGTGCGCATCGAACCGGATCAACATGCCCGAGACGGCCGAGGCGATCCTGTCCCGTGGTGACGCGCAACTGATCTCGACCGCGCGGCCCCTGCTCGCCGACCCGGACTGGGTGAACAAGGCCGCAGCCGACCGCGGCGACGAGATCAACACCTGCATCGCCTGCAACCAGGCCTGCCTCGACCACGCGTTCGCCAACAAGCACGTCTCCTGCCTGCTCAACCCGCGCGCCGGACGAGAAACCGAACTGGTGCTCTCCCCCACCCGCCGGGGCAAGGCGATCGCCGTCGTCGGTGCCGGACCGGCCGGACTGTCGGCGGCACTGAACCTCGCCCAACGCGGGCACGCGGTGAGCCTCTACGAAGCAGGCGGCGAGATCGGCGGCCAGTTCGCGATCGCCCGCCGCATCCCCGGCAAGGAGGAATTCGCCGAGACGGTCCGCTACTTCACCCGGGCGCTCGACGTCGCGGGGGTCGAGGTGCACCTGAACACCCGGGTGGACGCGGCAGCCCTGATCGCCGGCGGCCACGACGAGGTGGTGCTCGCGACGGGCGTCACCCCGCGCATCCCGGCGATACCCGGGATCGACCACCCGAGCGTGCTGTCGTACGCCGAACTCGTCCGCGACGGCCGACCGGTGGGCGACGCGGTCGCGGTGATCGGGGCGGGCGGCATCGGCGTCGACGTGTCCGAGTTCCTGACCCACGACCACTCCCCGGCCCTGGACCTGGCCGCGTGGAACCGCGAGTGGGGCGTCACCCACGACGAGTCCGCGCCCGGCGCGCTCACCGAACCGGTGGTCGCGCCGTCGCCGCGCCGGGTGTACCTGCTGCAACGCAAGTCGACTCCGATCGGCGCGGGACTCGGCAGGACCTCGGGGTGGGTGCACCGGGCCGCGCTGAGGAAGAAGGGCGTCGAGCAGATCTCGGGCGTGAACTACGAGCGCATCGACGACGACGGTCTGCACATCACCTTCGGCGCGAAACACGAACGTCCGCGGACCCTCGCCGTCGACAACGTGGTGATCTGCGCGGGGCAGGAATCGGTGCGCGACCTCGAAGCCGACCTGACCACCGCGGGCGTGCCCGCCCACGTGATCGGCGGCGCGGACGTCGCGGCCGAACTCGACGCGAAACGCGCCATCGAGCAGGGCACCCGGCTCGCCGCGGTCCTGTGAGGCGGCTTCGCCGCTCGTGCGCGCTTTCCGGGTCCAGGGGCCCCCGAACCGCGCACGAGCGCTAGCCTGGGCCCGGTGAGTCTGCCTAACCCGACCCCAGACGCCCGTGCCGTCGTGACCGGCGCCTCCTCCGGAATCGGCGAGGCGCTCGCCACCGAACTCGCCGCGCAGGGGCATTCGCTGATCCTGGTCGCCCGACGCGGGGACCTGCTCGACGCGCTCGCAGCGACACTGTCCGAGGCGCACGGCGTCGAGGTCGAGGTGCGCGCCGTCGACCTGTCCGACCGCGACCGACGCTCGGCACTCGTCGACGAGCTGTCCGGGCGCGAGATCTCGATCCTGTGCAACAACGCCGGGATCGCGTCCTTCGGCCCGGTCGCCGAGCTGGACCCGTCGTACGAGCGGGCGCAGGTCGAGCTCAATGCCGTTGCGGTGCACGACCTCACGCTCGCCGTGCTGCCCGGGATGATCGCCCGCGGTTCCGGCGGCATCCTGATGGTCGGCTCGGCGGCGGGCAACATGCCGATCCCGAACAACGCGACCTACGCGGCGACGAAGGCCTTCGTGAACACCTTCTCCGAGTCCCTGCGCGGCGAACTGAAGGACTCCGGCGTCCACGTCACGCTGCTCGCACCCGGACCCGTGCGGACCGAGACCCCCGACCCGGCCGACGCGTCGATCGTGGACAGGCTCGTCCCGGACTTCCTGTGGATCTCGAGCGAGTACACCGCGAAGCTCTCCCTCGAGGCGCTGTCCAAGAACAAGATGCGCGTCGTACCGGGAATCCTCAGCAAGGGTATGTCCGTCGCCGGCGGCTACAGCCCCCGCGCGATCGTCGCCCCCATCGTCGGCACCTTCTACAAGAAGCTCGGCGGGTAGGCGACACCGCCACGGCGCGACGTGGTCCCGACCCCCGTCGGGCCGGTGCGGGAACCGGCCCGACGTGAGACCGTGGAGGAGCGGATGCGCAGGGAGTCCGGCTTGTCGGCAGTGCACACCTGGCGCACTTCCTTACCGACAAGTAAGTTATCGGGTGTCGACACCCGACCCCAGGAGGACACCGCCGCATGCCGCGCCTTTCCGGAGCAACCGACCTGATCAAGGGCCTGATACCGATCACGAAGGCCGGTATCGTCGGGCCGATCGGGCCGTCCACGCTCGCCGGGGTCGTGTCGGCCTGGTACCAGTGGGACTTCACCGCAGGCGGACTGCTCGCCGTCGCCGCGCGCCGCGACGGCGACCGGATCGCCGTGATCGACGACCACGGCCCCGTCACCTACCGACAGCTCGACGACGACGCCGAGGCTCTCGCCATCGCACTGCACGATCGCGGACTGCGCGAACGCGGACGCATCGGAGTCCTCGCCCGCAACCACCGCGGGTTCCTGATCGCGATGGGCGCATCGAGCCGACTGGGCACCGACCTGGTGCTGCTCAACACCGGCGCCTCGGCCACCCAGTTCGCCGACATCGTCACCGAGCAGAAACTCGACTGGCTGCTCGTCGACCCGGAGTTCACCCCCCTGATCCCCGACTCCGACCTCCGCGTCGCGGTGTTCGACGACCCCGACTGCGCCGAGGACGGCAACGCCGAGGGCTGGGCCCGATTCGAGGGCCTCCTCGAGGACGGTCGCGGCGTCGGTGCTCTGGTCCTGCCCGCACGACCCCGACGGGGACGGCTCGTCGTCCTGACGTCCGGAACCACCGGAACACCGAAGGGCGCCTCCCGGCCCGAACCCCGCAGCTGGATGCCGGCGTCGGCGGTGCTCTCCCGGCTGCCGCTGCGCAGCCGGTGCACCACTGTGCTGGTATCGCCGATCTTCCACACCTGGGGCCTGGCAGGTATCCAGATCGCGCTGGCACTGCGCTCCACCATCGTCCTCACCCGGCGCTTCGACCCCGCCGAGACCGTCAATGCGGTTGCCCGACACGGCGCGGACGTGCTGTGGGTGGTCCCGACGATGCTGCAGCGGATCACCGACCTCCCGAAGGACCGCCGCGACGTCGACCTCTCGGCGCTGCGGGTGATCGCCGCGAGCGGCTCGGCGATTCCGACCGGTGTGGTCCACAAGACCTTCGACGTCTTCGGCCCCGTCCTCTACAACTTCTACGGTTCGACCGAGGTCAGCTGGGCGTCGATCGCGCAGCCGGAGGAACTGCTGCGGCACCCGAACACCGCGGGCCGGCCGCCCCTCGGAACGGTGGTCCGCATCCTCGACGACACCGGCACCGAAGTCCCCGCGGGGACCGTGGGTCGCGTGTTCGTCGGCAACGGGATGCTCTTCGAGGGATACACCCGAGGCAGCGAGGAGAAGGAGTTCGTCGACGGGTTGATGGCCACCGGCGACGTCGGACACTTCGACGACGAGGGTCTGCTGTTCCTCGACGGTCGCAGCGACGACATGATCGTCTCGGGCGGCGAGAACGTCTACCCGCGCGAGGTGGAGAACGTGCTCAGCGAACTGCCCGGGATCCTCGAAGCGGCCGTGCTCGGCGTCGACGACGACGAGTTCGGCGCCAGGCTCGCCGCCTACGTCGTTCGGACCGACGGCGCGGACGGGGCCGCGCTGACCGAGGACGGCATCCGGGCGCACGTGAAGGCACACCTCACACGGTTCTGCGTCCCCCGGGACGTCACGTTCCTCGACGAACTGCCCCGCAACGCGACCGGGAAGGTCGTCCCCCGCGAGTTGCGCTGACGCGTGCCGAAGATCGAGCGGGAGATCTCCCGGCCCGCGACGGTCGCCGCGGACCGCAGGAAACTCGTCACCGCCGGGTTCTGCATGATCTTCTCCACCGCACTCGGCTCGTCGGGCGCGGGCGGCGGCAGGTCCGGCAGGTCGGGCAGCGGAGGCGGCAGGTCCGGCGCCGGCTGCGACGGCGGTGCCAGCCGGGCGGTGAGCAACTCGTAGGCCGACTCCCGATCGAGGGTCTGCCCGTACTTGTCGTGCAGCGGGCTCGCCGCGGCCGCTGCCCGGATCGCGTGCCTCCCCGATCGTGTCCATCAGCGACCTCGGCGGCGGAATCCTCGCCCACGCCACCGGCGTCGGCGCACCCTTCTCCGACAGCACCGTGACGATCGCATCGCCGGTGCCCAGCGAGGTCAGCGCCTTCTCGAGGTCGTAGTGCTCGGTCTTCGGATAGGTACGGACCGTCTTGTTCAGCGCCTTCTGATCGTCGGGCGTGAAGGCTCGCAGAGCATGCTGGATCCGGGCGCCGAGCTGCGAGAGCACCGCGTTCGGCACGTCCGTCGGCAACTGTGTGCAGAAGAAGACGCCGACGCCCTTCGACCGGATCAGCTTCACCGTCTGCTCGATCTGCTGCAGGAACGCCTTCGACGCGTCCGCGAACAGCAGGTGCGCCTCGTCGAACACGAAGACGAGCCTCGGCTTCTCCACATCCCCGACCTCGGGCAACGTCTGGAACAGATCGGCGAGCACCCACATCAGGAACATCGAGAACATCGCCGGACGTGCGGCATGCGCACCCAGCTCGAACAGCGTGACGCTACCGCGCCCGTCCCCGCCGACCCGCAACAGATCCGCGGTGTCGAACTCCGGTTCCCCGAAGAACGTGTCGCCGCCGTCCGCCTCCAGGTTGACCAGCGCCCGCAGGATGACGCCCGCCGTGGCCGAGGAGACACCGCCGATGCCCTTCAGGTCGGCCTTGCCCTCGTCGGACGTCAGGTGCGCGATCACCGACCGCAGATCCTCGAGGTCGAGCAGTGCCGGCCCCTGCGTGTCGGCCCAGTGGAAGATCAGCCCCAGGGTGGACTCCTGGGTGTCGTTGAGGCCCAGGACTTTGCCGAGCAGGATCGGGCCGAAGCCGGTGACCGTCGCGCGGATCGGGACGCCGATGCCCTCGGTGCCGAGGGAGACGAACTCCGTCGGGAACGCCGTCGGGGTCCAGTCGGTCATGCCCGTCTCGACGGCCCGCGTCCTCATCTTCTCGTTCGCTTCACCGGCCGCCGACAGCCCGGACACGTCGCCCTTCACGTCGGCCATCACCACGGGCACCCCGGCTGCGGACAGCTGCTCGCAGATGCCCTGCAGCGTCTTCGTCTTTCCGGTGCCGGTCGCGCCCGCGACCAGACCGTGCCGGTTCAGGGTGGCCAACGGAACACGCACGCGGGCAGACGGATCCACCGTTCCGCCGACGACGATCGTCCCCAGCTCCAAGGCACCGCCCTCGAACGCGTAACCCGCGCGATCTGCTGCGCGGCACCGTCCGAGCCAGGTGCGGGCGTGGCGGACACCGCGTCCTGCGCCGCGGTGGCGGCTGCGGCGACCCTCGCGGCCGCCGCCCGTTCCGCGAGCGCCGCTGCGTCCGAACCCGAACCTCCGGATGCGGTCGGATCCACCGTCATCGACGCCCTCCTCGATCGCAGGTCCGCACGACTTCGACTCCACCGCGAACCCTAGCGGAGAATGCGCTGACTACTGTGGATGCTCGTGCAGGACAAACTTGTGTGGATCGATTGCGAAATGACCGGGCTGCGGCTCGGTTCCGACAAGCTGATCGAAGTGGCCGCTCTGGTCACCGACAGCGAGCTCAACATCCTCGGCGAGGGGGTGGACATCGTCATCCACGCCGACGACGCGGCTCTCGCCGACATGCCGGACGTCGTCCGGAAGATGCACGCCAAGTCGGGGCTCACCGACGAGGTGCGGGCGTCGACCGTCACCCTCGAGGAGGCGCAGCGTCAGGTGCTCGCCTACATCCGCGAGCACATCCCCACCCCGGGCACCGCCCCGTTGTGCGGCAACTCCATCGCCACCGACCGCGGGTTCATCGCCCGGGACATGCCGGAGCTAGACGAGTACCTGCACTACCGGATGATCGACGTCTCCTCGATCAAGGAACTGTGCCGACGCTGGTATCCGCGGATCTACTTCGGTCAGCCCGAGAAGGGTCTGGCGCACCGCGCCCTCGCCGACATCAAGGAGTCGATCCGGGAACTGCAGTACTACCGGCGCACCGCGTTCGTCGCCGACCCCGGCCCGTCTACCAGCGATATTGCCGCCGTCGTCAAGGATCTGGTCGCCGAATAGACGCCGATTGGCATTCCGAGCTCCGGACACGCTAGTATCGTCCACGCTGCTGACGCACAGCCCGCAAGGGCGGCGCGTGGGAAGCGATGGTGACCGTAGTTCAGTTGGTAGAGCACCAGGTTGTGATCCTGGCTGTCGCGGGTTCGAGTCCCGTCGGTCACCCCGAAGAAAGGCCCCCGACTCCGGTCGGGGGCCTTTCTCGTTTCCGAGGCGTGTCCTCCGCACACGTGTGCCCCGCACCGACGAAGCGGTGCGGGGCACACGGTCACCGGTCACACGTTCGCGTTGCCGGCCTTCCACGTCTCCCACGGGATGTTCCAGTCACCGAGGCCGTCGAGCCCGGACAGCGTCCCGCCGACGGTGTTCTTCACGATCACGATGTCGCCGCGTTTGGTGTTGTCGTACACCCACTTCGCGTTCGTCGGGCTCAGGTTCAGGCAGCCGTGGCTGACGTTCGAGTAGCCCTGCTGCCCCACCGACCACGGCGCGGAATGGAAGAAGATGCCGCTGTACGACATCCGGGTCGCCCAGTCGACCGGTGTGCGGTAGCCCTGTGCGGAGTTGACCGGAACGCCGTAGGTCGACGAGTCCATGATCATGTGGTCGAAGCGGTCGCCGATGATGTAGACGCCGTTGTCCGTGGGCGACGAGTCCTTGCCCATCGACGTCGGCATCGTCATGACGACCTCGCCGTTGCGTTCGAACGTGACCTGCTTGGTGTTGTCGTCGGCGGTGGCGACCATCGCGTCGCCGATCCGGAAGTCCGAAGTCTGGTTCACCTGCCCGAACAGCCCGTTGCCGAGGTCGCGGCCGAAGACGTTCACGTCGACGGTGACGGTGGTACCCGGCGCCCAGTAGTTCTGCGGCCGCCAGCGAACCTCACGGTTGTTGACCCAGTAGAAGGCGCCGTCGACGGGCGGGTTCGTCACGATCGTGATGGCGTCCTGCGCGGCCTGACGGTCGGGGATGTTCTCGTCGAACTGCACCGCGACCGGCTGACCGATCCCGACCACGTCGCCGGCACTCGGAAGGACGTAGGGCTTGGTGAGGTTGCCCGGCGAGCTGGTCGTGAAGTTCGACACCGTGGTGGCCGAACCGCCGAGCCCGAACGCCTCCGCCTGCAGGCGGTAGCTGCCGTCGTAGACCAGCGGCTCGGTGTTCACCCACGACCGCCCGTCGGGTGCGATCGCTCCCGGAACCGCGACCCCTGTCGCGTCGACGAGAGTGACGGTCGCGAGTTTGCCGTCGGCCACCCGCACCGAGACCGGCTCACCCGGCGAGTGCCCCACCGCTCCGTCGGTCACGGTGACCGTCACCTTCGGCTTGATCAGCTCGGTGACGGGGTTGACGTCGATAGCCGGCGCCGCGGACGCCTGCCCGTTCGACGGAACCGTGCAGCCCGACACCCCCAGTGCGAGGGCCGCCGCTCCCAGCGCCGCCGCCAGCCGAAACTTCCTCACCACTACCCCACCTCACACCGTGTCCTTCGACGGGTCACCCGGACACTCACCTGCCCTGTCCGCACGGCACCCGCGGACATCAATTTTGCCAGGTCGTAGCGGGCGACACCCGCGCGGCACTCCCGACCGAACCGTAACGTTCGCATTGCAATCGAAACGGACATCACGATCGTTACCGCGAGGCGCCGGTAAACCACCTTCGACCTGCCGATTTCACATCCACCCACCTGTCCTGTTAGTGTTCTCCTCGCACCGAGCGAGGGAATCCCCCGCGAGATGCACCGGGCGCCATTAGCTCAATTGGCAGAGCAGCTGACTCTTAATCAGCGGGTTCGGGGTTCAAGTCCCTGATGGCGCACAACACGCAGGCCTCGGTCCTGGCTGTCGACACAGCACGGATCGAGGCCTGACGCGTGTCACGTCCCGCGTTCGCGCGGTGCCGGCGCCATTAGCTCAATTGGCAGAGCAGCTGACTCTTAATCAGCGGGTTCGGGGTTCAAGTCCCTGATGGCGCACAACGCAGCAGGCCCCGGTCGTTTCACGACCGGGGCCTGGCTCGTCTCAGCGGAAGATCCTGCGCACCACCAGCACCGCCACCAGCGCACCGGCACCGATCAGGACGTACTTGATCGGGGGCTCGTTCACCTTGGCGACCAGCGTGGCCTTCGCCGTGTCCAGCAGCCGCTTCGGGTTGGTCCGCACACTCAGCTCGTCGAGGGTGCTGGCGAGCTGGTTGCGCGCACGCTCGATGTCGCGCTCGATGCTCTCGGTTTCCCTGGGCACGTGAATCCCACTTCCTCTCGTGGTCGATCTTTCTCAGCCATGACCGTACCCGGCGCGCGGGGGCAAGTAGCCTGACCGTTGTGACCGAGAACATCAAACTCGCCCCCGGCGACGCCGCACCCGAGTTCACCCTCCCCGACGCCGACGGCAACGAGGTGTCCCTGTCCGACTACCGGGGCCGCAAGGTCATCGTGTACTTCTACCCCGCCGCGAGCACGCCCGGCTGCACGAAGCAGGCGTGCGACTTCCGTGACAGTCTCGGCGAACTGAACGAGGCCGGGCTCGACGTGATCGGTGTCTCGCCCGACAAGCCGGCCAAGCTGGCGAAGTTCCGCGACGCCGAGTCGCTGACGTTCCCCCTGCTCTCGGACCCCGACAGGGCGACGCTGACCGAATGGGGCGCGTTCGGCGAGAAGACCATGTACGGCAAGAAGGTGCAGGGCGTGATCCGCTCGACCTTCCTCGTCGACGAGAACGGCAAGATCGAGGTCGCGCAGTACAACGTCCGCGCGACCGGCCACGTCGCGAAGCTGCGCCGCGACCTGTCCGTCTGACACCTCCCCTTCCCCCCCGGCTGGAGGCGGCCTTCGTGCGGCTGAGCCGCACGAAGGCCGCCTTCAGCCGGAGTGGTCACTCAGCCGTCCGCGACCTTCAGGTCTTCGACGTACTCGTCGTAGTCCGCCACCCGATCCGGGCAGTAGACGGCGAGCACCAACCGGCCACCCTCGAGCAGGTCGCCGGTCACGATCACCGGACGCTGTCCGGGACCGGCTGCGCCGCTGACGATCTGCTGGTCCAGCCTGCCCTCCCAGAGTCCGCTGCCGCCGCCGGTGCACGCCGCGCCGCCGTCGGTTCCGAGAACCCGCGCGGTCGCGTCGACGTCGAGGGCCGCCAGGCCGGCCGCCGCGAACCGACCGCCCAACTCCGTGGCCTTCTGCTGTGCCAGTGCGTCGTTCTCGTCCTGGTGGAAGACCACCAGTCCCCACACCGCCAGACCGACGAACAGTGCGAACGCGACGAGGTAGACGATCAGGTGACCGTTCTCGCGTGAGTCGTCCCCGACAGCCGAGCCGACCGCGTCGTCGCCGGGAGCCGCCGCCGATTTCATCTCATGCCTGCCCATCGGACACCACCTCGAGCGGGTCGATCGACACGTCCTGTTTCCACGACGGTTTGCGCAGCGCCAGGATCAGCAGCGGCACACCGAGTCCGACGATCCCGAATCCGCCCCCGACGATCAGCACGTAGACGAACGCGCTGCCACCGCCGAACTGCGACGGCGGGACGAACCCGATGAAGAACGCGGCCACGCTCGAGATCAGGCCCACCCAGCACAGCACGAACAGCGCCGGGGCCCGGTAGCCGCGCGGATGGTCGGGCTGGTTGCGGCGCAACCGCATCGCCGCGACGAACATCAGCAGGTACACCACCAGGTAGACCTGCGTGGTGATCACGGACAGGATCCAGTAGGCGCTCGACACCTCGGGGATGAACGCGTACAGCAACGCGATCAGGGTCGTCACCACGCCCTGCGCGACGAGGATGTTCTGCTGGATCCCGTGCCTGTTCAACCGCTGCAGCACCGGGGGCAGGAAGCCGTCCTGACGTCCGATCATCAGCAGACCCTTCGACGGACCGGCCAGCCAGGTCAGCATGCCTCCGAGGGATGCAGCGATCAGCATCATCGCCATGATCGGTGTGGCCCAACCGAACCCGAAGTAGGCGAAGAAGGTGTCGAAGGCCTGCATGACACCGGCGGTGAGCGACAGCTTGTCCGCGGGGACCACCCAGCTGATCGCGACCGCGGGGAGGATGAAGATCGCGAGCACGAGTCCCATCGCGACGAACATCGCGCGCGGGAACTCCCGCGCGGGCTTGCGCAGGCTCGACACGTGCACCGCGTTCATCTCCATGCCGGAGTACGACAGGAAGTTGTTGACGATCAGAACCAGTGACGCGATGCCGGTCCAGGCGGGCAGCAGGGCCGAGAACTCCATCGGGGCGGCCGACGCGTTGCCCTGACCGAGGAACACGATGCCCATCACGATCAGCAGGGCACCGGGGATCAGGGTGCCGAGAACCAGTCCGGCGCTGGAGAGTCCGGCGACGGCCTTCATCCCTCGCGACGAGACGAAGACGCCGGACCAGAACAGGGTGACGATGATGATCGCGGTGTAGAGGCCGTTCGAGGCGAGCGACGGGTTGATCACGTACGCGAACGTGCTCGCGACGTATCCGAGCAACGTCGGGTAGTAGAAGATCGTCATCGCGAACTGGCACCACACGGCCAGGAACCCGGCCCTGTCGGAGATTCCTTCCCCCACCCAGCGGTACACGCCGCCCGACCACCCGGACGCCAGTTCCGCCGACACCAGCGAGGTCGGCAGCAGGAACACGATGGCGGGGACCACGTACAGGAAGACGCAGGCGAGTCCGTACACCGCCATCGACGGCGCCGACCGCAGGCTGGCAACGGAACTGGTCGTCATCATCGCCAACGCGATCCATGTGATGTACTGCTGCCGAGGACCGGCGGGCGCCACGCTGCCGACCTTCGCGTTGTCACCCGTATCGACACTCATCGGTTCACCACCCGTCGGACGGGCCGTCGCCGGTCCCGAACGGAGCGTGCGACGGCGCAGGCTTCAGACGGCACTATCCGCGCGAAGTCTCCCGGCCGCAGCGCGTGACCCGAATTGCGACCAGACGGCTGCCACACTCGGGCGAGCGCCCGACGGCTGTCAGGAGCGCTCGCCGATCAGCTTCTCCACGCCGTCGAGCAGCAGATTCAGTGCGAACCGGAAATCGTGCTCCGCCCAGTCCTCGTCGCCGTCGCCGTCGCCGAACCCGCCGGCCGACAGCGCCGCCACGAGGTGGGGGAAACGCTCGCGGTCGAGCAACGCCGGCAGGAGCGTCGCGTAGTCGTCGTCCACCGCGGCGGCGACGGCGATGTCGTTGGAGAAGCGGGCACGCCCGATCACGAAGAGCGACGTCGACAGGATGATCCTGACCTTCAGCACGGCGGGAAGGGCAACCGCCGCCAGCGTGCCGAGTCCGGCGTCGAGCCAACGCATGTTGTTCGGTCCGGTGGGCGGCGCGACGATCGGCAGCTGCAACCACCAGGTGTGCCGCATGACCGCCGCATACTCGGCGATTGCCCAGGCGCTCAACCCTTCTCGCCACGGAAGGTCCGGAGCGAGCGACGGCGGCGCTCCGAGCGCGCGGTCGGAGATCAGGTCGATCAGTTCGTCCTTGCTGTCGACGTAGCGGTACAGCGACATCGTCGTGAAACCGAGCTTCTTGGCCACCCGCGCCATCGACAACGCCGCCACGCCGTCGTCGTCCGCGAGTTCGATTGCGCTGTCGAGGATCTGATCGAGACTGAGCCCGCGACGTGGGCCGCGGGTGCCGGGTGCGTCGAGTCCCCAGGCCCTTCGTACGGACGGAGGGATCCCCTCGTCACCCGCGGTCTGCATTCTCGCCCACTCCTGCCGTCGTCCTCTTGCGCACATCCTAAAACTGCGTATGTTGTAAACATAAGTTTATGTCGTACACACTTTTGTTGGAGGGACGACCATGACATCGAACGAAGCACCCGACGCGATCGACGTCCGCGGGCTGAGCCGGACCTATGGCGACGTCACGGTCCTCGACGGACTCGACCTCCGCGTCCCGGCCGGCAGCATCTACGCCCTGCTCGGCGCCAACGGCGCCGGCAAGACCACCACGGTGCGCATCCTGTCCACACTGGTGACCTTCGACTCCGGCACCGTCACCGTCGCGGGGCACACCCTTCCCGTCGAGGCGGCGGCCGTGCGGCGCGCCATCAGCGTCACCGGCCAGTACGCGGCGGTCGATCGCCTGCTCACCGGACGCGAGAACCTGGTTCTGGTCGGCGAGCTCAACCACCTCGGCCGCCACGAATCACGCCGTCGCGCCGCCGAACTGCTCGACCGGTTCGGCCTCGTCGATGCCGCCGACCGGAAGTCGAGCACCTACTCGGGCGGCATGCGGCGGCGCCTCGACCTGGCGATGAGCCTCGTCGCCGAGCCGCGCATCGTGTTCCTCGACGAGCCGACCACCGGACTCGACCCGCGCAGCCGCCGCGAGATGTGGGCGGTGATCCGCGAACTCGTCGACACCGGCGTCACGATCCTCCTCACGACCCAGTACCTCGACGAGGCCGACGAACTCGCGGACCGGATCGCGGTCCTCGACGGCGGCCGCATCGTCGCGGAGGGCACCGCCGACGAACTGAAGGCACTGGTGCCGGGCGGCCACCTCGAACTGCAGTTCACCGACGCCGACGACCTCCGGCGCGCCGCCGCCGCCCTGACCGGCTCCTCGGTGGACGCCGCCGGCCTGTCGCTGACCGTGCCCACCGACGGCAGCGTCGCATCGATCCGGGCATTGCTCGGCCGCATCGACGACAGCACCGCCGTCGACCGCGTCGCCGTGCACACCCCGAACCTCGACGACGTCTTCTTCGCCCTCACCGGCTCGCCCCGCGACGGCCGGTCCACGACCACGAGAGCAGCGTGACGATGAGCACCTCGACAACGCCCCGATCGACCGCCACCGCGGACTCCGCGGTGATGCTGCGCCGCAGCCTGACCCACCTGCGACGCAGCCCCGATTCGATGATCATGGCGATCGCGCTGCCGGTCGTGCTGATGCTGCTGTTCGTGTACGTGTTCGGCGGCGCGATCGACACCGGCGCCGAGTACATCGACTACGTCGTCCCCGGGATCATCCTGCTGTGTGCGGCATTCGGCGCCTCCACCACCGCGGTCAGTGTCTCCACCGACCTGACCGAGGGGATCGTCGACCGCTTCCGGACCCTGCCGATCTCCCGGTCCGCGTTCCTGACCGGGCACGTCCTCGCCAGCGTGGTCCGCAACCTGCTCAGCTCCGCCATCGTGATCGGCGTCGCGCTGCTGCTGGGATTCCGGCCCACCGACGACCCGGTGCGCTGGCTGGGCGTGCTCGCGACGCTCGGGCTGTTCGTCTTCGCGCTGTCCTACCTGTCGACGGCGCTCGGGCTACTCGCCCGCAATCCCGAAGCGGCGAACGGCTTCACGTTCGTGATCATGTTCGTGCCCTACGTCTCGACGGCCTTCGTCCCCGCCGAGACCATGCCGACCTGGCTTCAGGGATTCGCGGAGCACCAACCCGTCACCCCCGTCATCGAAACCGTTCGCGGGCTGCTGACGGGCACCGAGATCGGCACCAGCGGATGGCTCGCGGTCGCCTGGTGCGCGGTGATCGCCGCGGTCGGGTTCGCGTGGTCGACGGTGCTCCACCGCCGTCGCGTGGCACGATGACCGACGGTGTGCGGTACCGCGGGAAACACCAGAATCCGAGGGTCGTCGAATCCGGTGCTCACGCCGGTTAACCTGGGTGGGTGGAGTCCATCACCAGCAGCCGAGCCTCGCGTCGAGTGGACCCGGCCCTGGCGGTCGCCGGCAGCGTGGGTGACCACGTGGCCACCGACGTCCCGCAGGAGCTGCTGCCCCGCAAGCGCCCGACCCAGGAACGCAGCCGACGCAAGTTCGACGCCCTGCTGTCCTCCTCGCGGGACCTACTCACCGAAGTCGGGTTCGAGTCGTTCACCTGCGAAGAGGTCGCGTCCCGGGCGGACGTCCCGATCGGCACCCTCTACCAGTTCTTCGCCAACAAGTACGTGATCGTCTGCGAACTGAACCGGCAGGACTTCGCGTCGGTGCGCGACGAGCTCGAGCAGTTCGACGGCGTCATTCCGTCTCTGGACTGGTTGCGTTTCCTCGACAGTTTCGTCGACCATCTCGCCAAACTGTGGACGTCCGACCCGTCCCGGCGGGAGGTGTGGCTGGCGATGCAGTCGACGCCGTCGACCCGGGCGACCGGCAAGATCAGCGAGAAGCAACTCGCGGAGAAGATCTCGGGGATGCTGGCGCCGCTGACCCCGCGAACACCCCACGACCGCCGCATCATGATGGCGGAGGTCCTCGTGCACGTCGTGTACTCGATGCTGAACTTCTCGGTGCAGGACGGCCAGTCTCACTCCGATGCGGTCGCCGAACTCAAACGGCTCATGGCCGCGTATCTCCTTGTCGCCGAGAAGGAGTCGCGGGGCAGGCGGTAGCCGCCGCCCACACGAACACAGAAGGGGCCGGTCGGTGGATTCCTCCACCGACCGGCCCCTTCCGTCGTTCGACTCGTCCGTCAACGCGCGACGGGCGCCACCAGATCCGGCTCCTCGATGACGACCATCGCACCCGCCATGTCCCCGTCATGGGTCAGGGACAGGTGGATGATCGCGCCGGGCAGGAACTGCGCGGCCTCGTCGTGCAACTTGATCGTCGGCCGACCCCAGGCGTCGTTGACGACCTCGACCTGCACGTAGGCGTTGTCACCCACGGCCGGCGGGCGGGCGAACCGCGAGGACGCCCACGCCTTGATGACCGCTTCCTTTGCGGCCCAGCGGACGGCGTAGTGCCGCGCCGGGTCGCCCTTGGCCTCGCAGTAGCGACGCTCCCCCGGCCGGAAGCTCGACTTCATCGCCGTGCCCGGCCGGGACAGCTGCTCCGCGAACTCGGAGACCGTCACCAGATCGAAACCGATGCCCAGGATCGCCATCTACTTGCACCCCGGCAGGCCGGAGGAGTAGACGTCACCAGCGCCGAGGCGCGCCGCCTCGGAGAGCAGCACGTTCGCCTCCAGCTCACGGGCCGCCTTCGCGGGCACGGCGTCGCCGCCGAAGCGCCGGTCCGCGGGCCGCTCGTACAGCTCCGCGCCGCCGACCATGGCGGACGCGAGCCGGCGCTGACCGTCGACGGTCCGCTGACGCGCCTGCTGCAGGTACGCCTCCCGCTTGGCGGCGGGCACCGACTCGACGAACGCCTGCGGGTGGACGACCGCGATCAGACCGGAGACGTGACCGAAGCCGAGGCTGGTCAGCAGGCCCGCCTTCAGCGGGAACCGGTCACCGAACTTGAGCGCCTCCCGCGGCCACACCAGGTGCGAGAACTCGGCCATCTTGTCGTCGACGCAGTCCAGGCTGCGGTTCGGCGGGATGATGCCCTGCCCCAGGACCTGGCACAGGCCGATCAGTTGGAACGCCGCCGCACCGCCCTTCGCGTGACCGGTGAGGGTCTTCTGCGAGATGACGAACAGCGGGGTTCCCTCGCTGCGGCCCAGGGCCGCCGCGAGCCGCTCGTGCAGTTCCGCCTCGTTCGGGTCGTTCGCCGCCGTCGACGTGTCGTGCTTGGAGATCACCGAGATGTCGTCTGCGGTGACACCGAGCGCGTTCAGCGACAGCGCCAGCTGCGAGTCCTGGCCGCCGCGACCGGCGCCGAGGGCACCGATACCGGGGGCCGGGATCGAGGTGTGCACGCCGTCGGCGAACGAACCCGCCCATGCGACCACACCGAGGACCGGCAGTCCCATCTCGAGGGCCAGGTCGCCACGGGCCAGCAGGATCGTGCCGCCACCGGCGGACTCGACGAACCCGCCGCGCCTGCGGTCGTTGGCCCGCGAGAACCGACGGTCGGCGATGCCCTTGGCGGCCATCTCCTCCGACTTCGCCGTCGCGGACATGTCACCGAACCCGACGATGCCCTCGATGCCGAGGTCGTCGAAGCCGCCGGCGACCGCGAACGTCGCCTTGCCGAGACGGATCTTGTCGACGCCCTCCTCGACGGACACCGCTGCCGTGGCGCACGCCGCGACCGGGTGCACCATCGCGCCGTAGCCGCCGACGTACGACTGCATGACGTGCGCGGCGATGACGTTCGGCAGCGCCTCCTGCAGGATGTCGTTCTGCCGCGACTCCCCGAGCAGGGTGTCGATGTAGAGCGACCGCATCGAGGTCATGCCTCCCATGCCGGTGCCCTGCGTGTTGGCGACCGTCGACGGGTGCACCCACCGCAGCAGCTCCGACGGGGTGAAGCCGCTGGTCAGGAACGCATCGACCGTGGTGACCAGGTTCCACAGACCGACCCGGTCCACCGACCCGGCCATGTCCGCGGGGATGCCCCACTTCGTGACGTCGAAGCCGGTCGGGATCTGGCCGCCGACCGTGCGGGTCAGCTTCGCCTTGCGCGGCACCCGGATCTCGGTGCCCGCACGGCGGGTGACCTGCCAGTCGCCGCTCTCCGGGTCCTGCGACGCGACCGTGTGCTCCGGGTCGGAGTCGACGAACGCCTGCGCCTCGGCCTCGGACCCGACCACGAAGCTCAGGTCCTTGTCGAGGAACACCGACGTCATCAGCGGCATGGTGTTGTCGACCATGGCGCCCTCGTCCGCGTACCGGCGGATGCCGCAGCGCTCGACGACGGTGTCGTGGTAGCGGTCCGCGATCTCCTCCTCCGGCACCAGTTCACCGGTCTCGGCGTCGTACCAGCCCGGCTGCGGGTCCTGCTCCCAGCCGATCAGGCCGGTGTTCCAGGCCAGCTCGAGCACGCCGGCCGCCGAGAGCTGCTCGTCGACCTCCATCTCGAAGCGGGTCCGGGCCGAGCCGTACGGGCCGAGCTCACCGGCACCGACGATGACGACCAGGTCCGCCGGGGTGACGTCCAGTTCCGGCCACGCCGGGGCGGGCAGCTCGTCGATGATCCGCGGCGGTGCGGGCAGCGCGGCGATCGTCTCGCCCTCGGGCTCGGTGTCGGCGTCGGCCTGCTCGGCCTCCGCGGCGGCCCGGGCCAGCGCGACCAGGTCCAGCTGTGCGTCGCCGAGACCACCGGTCAGGTCGACCGTCACCGGCGCGACGGCGGCCTGCTGGACCGTCTCCGCCGTGCAGGTGGCGAGCAGCTGCTCGGCCATCTCGTCCGTCGACCAGGTGCGCACGCCCTTCGCCTCGACGGCCTCGACCATCGGGTCGTTGCCGCCCATCAGGCCGGTGCCGCGCACCCACCCGATCAGGGCGTGCACGATCGTGACCCGCTCGGCCCAGCTGCGCTCCGCGTTCCAGCGGCCGACGAGGGCGTCGAGCGCCGCCTTCGACTCGCCGTACGCACCGTCGCCACCGAACAGACCACGGTTCGGTGAACCGGGCAGCACCACGTGCAGGTGGGTGTCGACGTCACGGTCGTAGCCGATCGCGGACAGGCCGGCGACCAGCCGCTCGACCGACCACAGCAGCACCCGCATCTCCATCTCGGCGCGAGCACCGGCGTCGGAGAGCTCACCCATCACGCGCGGCGCGGCGAACGGGAACAGCAGCGTCGGGGTGACGGCCTCCTTCACCAGCTTCTTGGCACCGCCCGCGGTCTCGGTCTGCTCCTGGCCGATCCAGTCGATCAGGGCGTCGACGTCGGTGTACGACGCCATGTTCGCCGGGACCACCCACAGCGACGCACCGGCACGGGCGTTGTCGCGGTACAGCTTCCGGTAGAAGCCGAGCCGTTCCTCGTCCAGGCGGGAGGTCGTGACGAACACCGTCGCGCCGCCGCGCAGCAGCTGCCCGGTGACCGACGCCGCGATCGAACCCTTGCTGGCACCGGTCACGACCGCCACCTGATCCGACCAGGGGCCGGTCAGTGCGTCGTTGACCCGCGCGGCCTCGGCGATCGTGGCGTAGACCCCGACCAGTTCCTCGCGGCCCTCGGCCTCGGCGCGACGCTTCCACCAGTCGGCGTGCGACGCCACCGCGCTGCCTGTGCCAGTGAAGTCGGCGTCGGTGACGGACACGACGGTCGCGTGATCGCCGATCCACAGCCGGGCCAGGTCCTCGCGGGCCGACGCCCAGCGGTCGTCGAACAGGACCGCCTTGCGCGCGTCGAACGCGGGTGCGACCAGACGCGGCCAGTCGGAACCGAGCTCCGCGGAGACCAGGTCGACCAGTTCGGTGTCGGCGTCCGCCACGGCCGCGGTGACCTGATCGGCCAGGCCGAGCTGCTCGAGCACCAACCGGGCCGCCGACGCGAGCACGCCGTTGCGTCCGGTGATGTGCTCGGTGAACTCGCCGAGTGCCGCCGCGTCGACGGTGCCGCCACCGCCGCCGCCGGCCGCAGGCAAGGACACCGCGACCCCGCGACGCGCCGCGACCGACTGCACGGCCGCGTCGATCACGGCGTCGACGGCACCGCCGTCGGCCAGCGCACCCTCGTGCAGGCCGCCCATCGCGCCACCGCGGACGCTGGAGCCGTCACGGGTGCCCAACGCCACCTCGGCGGTGACGTGGCTGGCCCAGCCGGCACCGAGCTCCCACACCTTGGTGACGCGTTCGGCGATCGCCGCCGGACGCTTGCCGGACGGACCGAACACCTTGCGCAGGTGGTCGTTCAGCGAGTCGGACAGCACCGGGCCGAACGGCTTGTACGTACGGGCCAGCTTGTTGACGGTCACCGCCAGCGACCCCATGTCGGCGTCCGCGGCACCGTCGATCGCGCCGAGCGAGAGCTCGGAGCCGAGGTCGACGAGCAGCTGGTTGCGGCGCGAGGACACGCCGTCGCAGAGCGCCTCGATGGTGTCGGCCGGTCCGATCTGGTCCGGACGCAGCTTCGTCCACAGGGCGATCAGCACGTTGGTCGCATCGGACGCCGCGAACGCGATGTCGTCGGGACGCGGACCGCCGGACGGGGCGGCCGGAGCCGCAGCGGGCGCCGGAGCGCTTGCGGCGGGCGCGGCCTCGGCGGCCGGCGCTGCCGGAGCTTCCGGCTCGTCGTCGACCGGAGCCGGGTCGGTGTCCGTGGAGTACACGACGCCGGCCTCACGCTCGATGTTGAGCACCTCGACCGGGCCACCGGTCCGACCGGGCAGCTTCAGCGTCTGCGACGCCAGGTTCGCGACCGTCGGGGTGGCGGCGAGGCCGATCTCGACGAACCGCTCGACGCCGAGACCGCCGTCGGCCTCCTCGCCGAAGAGCAGGTCCTGGGTCTCGATCCACCGCACCGGGCTGGCGAACTGCCAGGCCAGCAGCTCGGCCAGGACCACGCGGGTCAGCGCGACCGGCTTCGCCGACCAGGAGTCGAAGTCCGCGAGGACCTCGGCCAGCTGCTGCGACGGCACCAGGTCCGCGATCTCCTGGATGAAGTCGCGGCCCAGGTTGAACGGCTTGGGCACCAGGTTCGGGATGTAGCGACCGATCAGGATCGCCGGGTCGATCTCCTCGGGCAGCAGCTTGAGCAGCCGCTCGCGGAAGTCGTCGACGCCGCCGCGCAGGACGGTCGAGTGGAACGGCACGTCGATGCCGGGCACCAGGATGAACGCCCGCTTGCCGCCGAACTCGGCGACCTTGCGCTCGATCAGGGCCTCGAGGGCCTTCAGACCCGCGACGGTACCGGCGATCGCGTACTGCGAACCGCGCAGGTTCAGGTTCACGATCTGCAGGAACTCGCCGGTCTCCTCGGCGACACCGGCGACGAACGCCTCGAGGTCGGCGTCGTCGACACCGAACTGCGACGGGCGGATCGCGCCCATCCGGTAGTCGGAGCGGCCCTGCGCGTCACGCGGCACCAGGGCGTGCATGGCCGAACCGCGCTGGAACACGACCTCGAGCACGGCCTCGAGCGGCAGCACACCGGCGACCGCGGCGAGCGCGTTGTACTCACCGACCGAGTGGCCGGCCAGGTAGGAGCCCTCGACGAAGGCGCCGGACTCCCGCAGTTCCGCGACCTGTGCGACACCGAGGACCGCCATCGCGACCTGGGTGAACTGCGTCAGGTGCAGCACGCCGTCCGGGTGCTTGTGCGTGACGCCACGGGCCTTCACGACGGTCGGGTTGTCGCGGACGATGGCGAGAATCGAGAAGCCGAGCGTCTCGCGGGTGTGCTTGTCGGCGCGGTCCCAGATCTCGCGGGCGGCCTTCGAACGCGAGCGGGCGTCGAGACCCATGCCCGGGCGCTGGATACCCTGGCCGGGGAACGCGTACACCGTCTTCGGGGCGGCGGTGCGGCCGGTCGCGACCATCACCAGCTCGCCGTCGACGCGGCAGCCGACCTCGACGATCTCGGCACCGGCGTCGTGCGCGACCCGGTCGACGCGGACGTCGATCGGGGCGCCCGGCCGGACCATGCCGAGGAAGCGGGCGGTCCACGCGGTCAGGCGACGCGGCGGCACGGTGGCCTCCGGGTCGACCGCGATGACGACCTGCTGCGCGGCGGCGGAGAGCCACATGCCGTGCACGATCGGGCTGCCGAGCCCGGCCAGCAGCGCAGCGTTGTCGGAGGTGTGGATCGGGTTGTGGTCGCCGGACACCTGCGCGAACGCGGCCATGTGCCGCGGAGCCACGATCGTGGTCTGACGGCGACGACGGCGCGGGGTGTCGACGGCGGCGTCGGTGAGCGAGCCACCGGCGCGCTCCGGATCGGCCAGTTCGGCCTTGCCGGTGCGGCCACGGATGGCGAACCGCTCGACCATCGTCGCGAAGATCGGGGCGGCGGTGCCGTCCTCGCCGCGCATCGCGCCGACCTCGACGCGGACCTCGACGACGCGGCCGAGGTCGGTGTCGACGACCGAGGCACCCTCGGCCTTGACGGTGAGCACCGCGGCGTCGGAGGGGATCGTGCCGATCAGGTTCACCGCGTGATCGAGGTGGACGAGGTCGAGCATGCCCTCGATGGCGTGGACACCGTTCGCCGTCTGCGCGGCGCCGAGCACCGCGAACACGGCCGGCCAGCAGGCGCCGACGAGCACGTCGGGCGCCGCGGACGCACCGGGCACCAGCGACACCGGCAGGCCGGACGCGGTGACGCCCGAGTGGTCGGCGACCAGATCGGGGATCCACGCGACGTTCAGCCGCGCGACGTCGTCCTTGACGACGGGCAGGTCCTGGCCCGCAGCGACCCCGAGGAGCGCGGACATGGCGGCCTCGGCGTCCTCCGCGGTGACGACGGGCGCGCCGCCGTCGCGGGTGGACGCGGGAACCGTCAGCGCGATGGTGACGGCGCGGTCGCCGGTGAGCGGAACCCGCAGTTCGACGCGGTCCTCACCGAGCAGGCGCAGTGTCGCGCCGGTGGAGGCGTGGGCGGCGTCGGTGTCGGTGACGGTCCACGCGGCGATGTCGCCGAGGCGGTAGACCGGGTTGCGGGTCAGGCGTCCGGCCCACAGGACGTCGGGAGCGCCGAGGACGACACCGAACAGGCCGGCCGCGTCGGTGCGACGACGACCCGACACCGCGACCGGGGCGACTCCCGCGGCCAGCAGTTCGTCGGTGGCGGCCTTCTCGAAGCGGTCGAGCAGTTCACCGACCGGCTCGTCGACCCGGGTGATGCCGGCGACGGCGACCGTGCCGGGAATGATGCACACCTGGTCGGCGGAGTAGCGCGGATCGTGGGCCTGCCACAGCGAGTCGGACCGCCACCAGCGGCGCACGTCCTTGTCGACGACCGGCACGAAGTTCACCGGCTTGCCCGGCGTCTTGCACAGCGCGACGAAGAACGCGACGTCCGCCGGGTGCAGGACCGTGGTCGACGCGTCCGGGAAGCACGCGTTCAGGGTGCACAGTGCGGCCTCGGGACGCTCGAGGATCAGCTCGTCCGCGAACTGCGTGACGATCGGTCCACGGTCGTTGCGGTGCAGTCGGGCCTCGGCGCGCTGCAACATCTGCGCGAACCGGTCCCGCCAGGTGATGTCGATCCACACCGATTCGGTGGCGTCGGCGTACGCCTCGGCCCAGTCGGTGCCGCAGTCGAACTCCTTCGCCGAGTCGATGCCGACGGCGAGCTCCAGGTAACGGCGCAGCCAGCGCTCGTAGGTCATCGTGGCGACGTCGCCGAAGTACGGCTTCGCGGTCACGTCGAGCGCGGCGACGATCTCGTCGCGACGCTTCGCGACGGCCTTCTCGTCGCCGGCGACCTCGTCGAGCAGGCGTCCGGTGCGCGAGGCGGCGTTGTCGATCTCGTGGATGTCGGCGCCGAGCTGGCTGCGACCCGAGGCCATGCCTCCGGTCGCGGTGCCCGCGGCGACCCAGTCGGGAGTGCCGGGGGTGTCGGCCAGCATCTGCTTGACGTCGGGCGAGGTGGTGGCCTCGAGGGTCGCCATCGCCGCGGTGCCGACGAGGATGCCGTCGACCGGCATCGCGGGGTAGCCGAGCTGCTCGGACCAGCGCCCGGTCAGGTAGTCGGCGGCCCGATCCGGGGTGCCGATGCCGCCGCCGACGCAGATCACCAGGTTCGGCCGCACGCGCAGCTCGGAGTAGGTCGCCAGCAGCAGGTCGTCGAGGTCCTCCCACGAGTGGTGACCACCGGCGCGGCCGCCCTCGATGTGGGCGATGACCGGGAAGTCGGGCACCTCGGCGGCGATCCGGATGACGGACTTGATCTGGGCGATGGTGCCCGGCTTGAACGCGACGTGCGTGATGCCCGCCTCGTCGAGGTCCTTGATGATCGCGACGGCTTCCTCGAGCTCCGGGATGCCCGCGGTGACGACGACACCGTCGAACGGGGCGCCCGCCGCACGGGCCTTCGGCACGAGACGCTTGCCGCCGACGTGCAGCTTCCACAGGTACGGGTCGAGGAACATCGAGTTGAACTGGACGGCGCGGCCCGGCTCGAGCAGCGTCGACAGCTCGGCGACGTGGTCGGCGAAGATCTTCTCGGTGACCTGGCCGCCGCCGGCGAGCTCGGCCCAGTGGCCGGCGTTCGCGGCCGCGGCGACGATCTTCGGGTCCACGGTGGTCGGGGTCATGCCCGCGAGGAGGATCGGCGAGCGTCCGGTGAGCTTCGTGAACGCCGTCTCCACAGCGACCTTGCCGTCGGGCAGCGTCACCAGGGACGGACGGAACGACGACCACGCCTTCGCCGCCTCGGGCGCGGCGCCCGGGGTGAGCAGGCTGCGCTGCCCGGTGCGGGTGGCGACCGCGATGATGCCGACACCGGTGCCGCGCAGCGGACCTGTGGTCATCCGGGTCAGCAGGTCGCCGGGGCCGAGGTCGAGAATCCAGGCCGCGCCGGCCGCGACGGCGGAGTCGACGTCGGCGACCCAGTCGACGGAGTCGATGAAGCAGGCGCGGGCCAGGCGGGTGGCGCGCTCGACGTCGAGGCCACACCGGGCGGCCCAGGCGCCGACGGTGTCGACGGCGTCGGCGAAGGCCGGGTGGTGGAAGCCGACCTCGACCGGGACGGGTTCGAAGATCGGCGAGAAGACGGCACCGCCGCGCTTCTTCGCCTCGCGCTCGGCGGCCTCTGCCGCGGCGATCTGCTCGGCGCGCTGCTGGACGCGGGCGAGCTGCGCCGGCGGGCCGGACAGGACGACGCGGCGACGGCCGTTGCGGATGGCCATGACGGCGCTGCGGTCGGCGTCCAGACCCGCGGCGACCTCGTCGACGATGGCCTGCATGCGGGCGGGGTCGACGTCGGAGACCGCGAGCATCGGCGAACGGTCACCGGCGCCGATGATGCCGCGCCGACGGCCGACCAGGACCGCGGCGGCACCGATGAGCTGCGAGATCGCGAGCAACGCGCCGTCGGACGCACCGCCGTCGCCGACGGAGTCCGCGGCCACCAGACCCTGGGAGTGTCCCAGCACCGCGACCGGCGGGGTCTGCGCCGGGTCGAGGCCCTGCAGACGCAGCGACCGCAGCGCGGCGAGCTGGGTCAGCAGGACGCCCGGCATGGAAACGGATGCGGAGGTCAGGGCCTCGGCGGACGGCCCGGCGTCGGCGACGTCCTCGTCTGCGACGTCACGCTCGAGGATCCAGGCGATGGGGTCGAAACCGACCGGCCGGACCACGAGCAGGTCCTGCGCGACCGGCGCCACCAGTGCGGCGGCTTCGTTCACGAGTGAGGTCATGTCGGGCTCGAGGCCGTTGTCGCGAATCAGCTCTTCGAGCGGTTCGAGCCAGGCTGCTCCCTGCCCGCCGAAGGCGAGGGCGTAGGGCTCACCTGCTGCAAGGCGATCGCGCAGGGGCGACTTCGCGACACCGGGTCGCGCGGGGGCAAACCGGGATCCGCCGGTGCCGTCACCCTTGCCCAGTGGTGTGCTCTCGTCGATCGTCACGCTGGATGGTCCTCTCCTGGTCGGAACCCACCGAGGTCACCACCGCCCACGGACGCATCGCCGGGTCCACGGGCCGCTTCTTCGGGGGGTGCGAACAGGGTCCCACAGGATCATGAGGGAAGCCTCACGTTTACTGTCCAGGTGCCGCATCCGGGCAGGTAGAAGGCGTGACGTGCCTCACATAGCGTCCGTTCAGATGACTTTCGAGTAAGAAAGAAAGCGCTGGCAGGAACCGGTACTCGCGAGTAGCAAACCTGAGGATTTCCTCACATTGATCGTTACGAGACCGTTATAATTAGGATCGATCCGCACGCCGGGTCTTTACTCTCGTCCCGATGCAGCCCGGTTCCGTGTCGGTAGTCGCCGCTACCTCTCCCCAAACATCTGAGCGGGGGGCGAGGTTGTGAAGTACACGCGAGAGGTTCTCCAGGACGCCGTTGCGCATTCCACGAGTATCGCGGGGGTGATGAGGCACCTGAACGTCGTGGCTGCGGGTGGCACCCACGCACACCTGAGTCGGCGCATCGAGAAGCTGGGAATTGACACCTCACACTTCACCGGCAGCGCCCATCAAAAAGGACAACCGGCACCGAATCGCCTGACCCCGTCCGAGATTCTCGTGTTGCGCCCGACAGGGAGCGCGCGCTGCAAACCTCATCTGCTGCGACGCGCACTGCTGGAAGCGGGTATGCCCCACGTCTGCGCGCTCTGCGGGATTCCGCCCTTCTGGAACGGGGCACCGCTGACTCTCCACGTCGATCACATCAACGGCAACTATCTCGACTCCCGGATCGAGAACCTCCGATCCCTCTGCCCCAACTGCCACAGCCAGACCGCGAGTTGGGCGGGACGGAACCGGTTCGGACCCCGTTCGTCCGATGCGTCTAGCGAAGGCGTCGTGGCGTAGTCTGATCCGGCACGCGCGAGTGGCGGAATGGCAGACGCGCCACACTTAGGATGTGGTGTCCAACGGACGTGGGGGTTCAAGTCCCCCCTCGCGCACCACGAGTCGACAAACCTTTCACGCCGCCGGTTGATCGCACCAGAACCGGCGGTCGGTGCGATCAACCGGACGAACCACAGATCAGCGTTCGGTCGTGGAACTCCTGTGGGGCAGCTTCCAACTCGGCCGCGGAAAGTGGCAGGTGTAGCCGTCCGGGTAGCGCTGCAGGTAGTCCTGATGCTCAGGCTCCGCCTGCCAGAACTCGCCCGCCGGGGTCACCTCGGTCACCACCGTGCCGGGCCACAGTCGGGAGTCGTCGACATCGGCGATGGTGCCGAGCGCGACTCGCTTCTGGTCCTCGTCGAGGTAGAAGATCGCCGAGCGGTACGAGCTCCCGATGTCGTTGCCCTGGCGGTTCTCCGTCGTCGGGTCGTGGATCTGGAAGAAGAACTCGAGCAGCGAGCGGTAGTCCGTTCGGGCCGGGTCGTAGACGATCTCCACGGCCTCCGCGTGCCCGGGATGGTTGCGGTAGGTGGGGTGATCGTTGCTCCCGCCGGTGTAGCCGACGCGCGTCGACACCACCCCCGGCTGACTTCGGATGAGTTCCTCCATCCCCCAGAAACATCCACCTGCCAGAATCGCCCTGCGCGTTTCCGTCATTTCTCCTCCTTCGGTTGAGCCCAACCCGCCTCGATCGGGCGCCGCACACCTCGACAGGTGTTCGCCGCGTGCCGCGCCGACAATCACAGAACCGCCAGGACGGTACGTCTCATTCCGCTGTGACCGTCACCTCCAATACCACCGGGTTCGGGGCTGCGCATCTCGGGTACCGTCGTGGTGTGGCCCGTACATCCCCCCGTCGTCGACCGGCACTGATCGTGTTCGTGATCGTCGCGGCGGCGGCGTGCCTGGCACTGGGCTACTGGCAGTGGACTCGGTTCGAATCGGTCGGCGGCACCGGCCAGAATCTCGGCTACGCGTTCCAGTGGCCGCTCTTCGCGGCGTTCGTGGTCTACGCGTACCGCCGGTTCGTGCAGCTCGAGGACGTCGCGCCCGAGGAGCAGCAGAAGATCGTCACCGGCGACGAGCCCCGGGAGATCCCCACCGACCTGCTTCCCCAGCGGTCGGCACCGGCCCCCGACGTCCTCGACGCCGGCAACCCGGACGACGAGGCCCACCAGGCATACAACAACTACCTCGCGCAGCTCCGAGCGGGCGAGGCCGATAGGAGCAGCACGTGAGCACGGCCCCCGACGAGACCGCGACGACCACCACACCCGCCCGCGACACCAGGAAGATCGCGGGCGCGCTGCTGCGCTACCGGGTACTCGCCTACGCGACGGGCATCTGGCTGCTGGTGCTGACGGCCGAGATGGTCGCGAAGTACATCTTCGGCGTCGAGGACCTGCCGAGCTGGATCGCGATCGTGCACGGTTGGGTGTACTTCGTGTACCTGATCCTGACGATGGACCTGGCGGTGAAGGTGCGGTGGTCGGCCAAGCGGACCATCGGCACCCTGCTCGCCGGCACCATCCCGTTCCTGTCGTTCTTCGTCGAACACCAGCGGACGCGGCAGGTGAAGGCGCAGTTCGGCCTCTGACCGCCTGCCTACCCCGAGGCTGAAGGCCGCCTTCATCCGGTTGAACCGGATGAAGGCGGCCTTCAGCCATTCTGGGAAAGGACGTCAGTGGTGGGCGCTGCCGGCTGCGAGCGCTGCCAGGTCGGGCACCAGCTGGGCCAGTGCGCGACCGCGGTGCGAGGCGGCGTCCTTCTCTGCGGGCGTCAGTTCCGCCGCCGACCGCTGCTCCCCCTCGGGCACGAAGACGGGGTCGTAGCCGAAGCCGCCGTCGCCGCGCGGCTCGTGGGCGATCGAGCCGGGCCACGTACCCCGCACGACCCGCTCGACACCGCCCGGCACGACGAGCGCGCAGGCCGACACGAACGCGGCCCCGCGCCGCTCGTCGGGGGTGTCGGACAGCTGGGCGAGCACCAGCGCGGTGTTCGCCCCGTCGTCGCCGTGCCGACCGGCCCACCGCGCCGACAGCACCCCGGGCATGGCGTTGAGCGCGTCGACCTCGAGTCCGGAATCGTCCGCGACGCACGGCAGTCCGGTGGCCGCGGCCCCGTCCCGGGCCTTGACGAGGGCGTTCTCCTCGAACGTCGCACCGGTCTCGGGGGTCTCCGGAAATTTCGGGACCTCGTTCAGGCCGACCAGCTCGATGCCCTCGATCCCGGCCGTCTCGAGGACGCGCCGCAGTTCCTTCAGCTTCTTGGCGTTGCGCGAGGCGACGAGCAGCCGGATGGCGCCCCCGTCCGACAGCTCAGGCACCGAACTTCTTCTTCTCCGGCGCCTTGGGCTCGGGCAGCTCACCCGGGTACGGCAACGCGAGTGCGGCCTTCTGGACCTCGAACAGCTGCTCGCAGCCGGCGAGGGCGGAGTCGAGGAGCTTGTCGAGGGTGCTGCGCGGGAAGGTCGCGCCCTCGCCGGTGCCCTGGATCTCGACGAGCGTTCCGGTGTCGGTCGCGACGACGTTCATGTCGACCTCGGCGCGCGAGTCCTCCTCGTACGGCAGGTCGAGGCGCACCCGCCCGTCGACGACGCCGACGCTGACCGCGGCGATCGCGCACGAGATCGGCTGCGGATCCGACAGCAGCTCCGCGGCGCGCAGGTAGGTCACCGCGTCGACCAGTGCCACGTAGGCGCCGGTGATGGCGGCGGTGCGGGTGCCGCCGTCGGCCTGCAGGACGTCGCAGTCGATGGCGATGGTGTTCTCACCGATCGCGGCGAGGTCGATGCACGCGCGCAGGGACCGGCCGACGAGCCGGCTGATCTCCTGGGTGCGGCCGCCGACCTTGCCCTTGACGGACTCGCGGCCGCTGCGGGTGTGGGTGGCCGCGGGCAGCATCGCGTACTCGGCCGTCAGCCAGCCGAGGCCGGAGCCCTTCCGCCAGCGCGGCACGCCCTCCTCGACACTGGCGGTGCACATGACCCGGGTGTTGCCGAACTCGACGAGCACGGAGCCCGCCGGATGGCTGGTGAACCCTCGGGTGATCTTCACTTCGCGGAGTTCGTCGTCCGCCCTGCCGTCCACTCGTCTGCTCACCCGGCAAAGCCTAGAGGGTGGTACCGATCGGCTGTCGAACGCGTCTGGATGTCGAACCGTCTAGATGTCGAAGACGTCCCCGGCGCTGACCGCGTGGACGGGACCGGAGAACTCGGCCTTCGCCTCGGCGATGACGTCCTCCCGGGAGGTCCACGGAGGGATGTGGGTCAACAGCAGCTCCCCGACCCCGGCGCGCGTGGCGACGCGGCCGGCCTCGGTGCCGGACAGGTGGATGCCCTCGGGGCGGTCGGGATGATGCGTCCACGACGCCTCGGACAGCAGTACGTCCGCGCCCTCCGACAGCGCGACGACCTCGTCGCACATGCCGGTGTCCCCGGTGTAGACGAAGCTGCGTCCGGCGGGGTCGGTGAACCGCAGCCCGTACGCCTCCGGGGGGTGGAACATCCGGCGTGACTGCACCGTGAGGGACCCGTAGTCGATGGTGCCGCCGTCGGTGAACCTGCGCAGGTCGATGGTGTCGGAGATGTCGTCGAGATCCCCCGCGCACTCGGCCGATGCGACGCCGATCCGGCCGTGGGTGTCGGACGGACCGTAGATGAGGGCTCGGCCCGACGGCGGGTTCGGGTGGTAGCGGCGCCACACCAGCAGCCCGGGCAGGTCGAGGCAGTGGTCGGCGTGCAGGTGCGACAGGAAGATCGACACCGCACCGGGATCCTCGTAACGCTGCAGCGCACCGAGCACTCCGGGACCGAAGTCGATGACGGCCGGTCGGGTGTCCGGTGCGGTGAGCAGATAGCCCGACGCAGGCGAGTCGGGACCGCCGACGCTGCCCGAACAACCCAGGACGGTGATGCGCATAAGGGTCATGCTGCCACGAGGGGCCCGGGACCAAAAAGGATCGGGCCGTTTCGAGACGAACACGCAGCCTCGCGCGCTGTGCGCGAGCCGTCACAACCTGGTTCGACGGTGGCGGAGGACTATCCCGGCAGCTGCTTCGCGGCGCGTGCCGCGCGGACGTCGGAGGCCAGCAGCCAGGCCGCGAGGACGCCGCCGATCGCGCCGAACAGATGCCCCTGCCACGAGACCCGCGGATCGCTCGGCAGGACACCCCACAGCATCCCGCCGTACAGGAAGAGGATCACCACGCCCAGTGCGAGCTGACCGAAGTGTCGGGTGAACAGGCCGCGGGTGATCAGGTAGGTGAGCCAGCCGAAGGTCAGGACGGACGCCCCGAGATGGGTGGTCCCCGACCCGCCGGTCAGCCACGTTCCCACACCCCCGACGATCCAGATGATCGCGGTGGCGGTGAGCCCGCGCCCGATCCCCGACAGCATCACGAAGAAGCCGAGCACCAGCAGCGGAATCGTGTTGGCCACCAGGTGCCCCCAGCCGCCGTGCAGGACGGGCGCGAAGAGCACCCCCCACAGTCCGTCGACGGTGCGCGGTTCGATTCCACCGTTGTCGAGGCTGTTGCCGAGCAGCATGTCGACGAACTCGAGGACGTACAGCCCGACCACGAAGGAAGTGACGGCGATCGCCGCGCGCTGCCACTGCGGCCGCGGTGCGGTGCTCGCGGGCAGGTTCGACGGCCCGGGGGCGGGGAAGGACGATGTCGGGTAGGTCATGGTCCGGCTCAACCGCTTTCTCGCACGTGGCACTCGACGTTGCCACGAGCCTACCGATCGGACGGCCCGGGGGCGGGAGTCTCAGACGTCGAACGCCGACGGGAACAGGTCGCGGTAGGTGGGGATCCCGGCGACCGTGGTGGCGGTCAGGACGGCGTCGACGACCGCCCGCGACACCACGTCGGCGGCGACCTCGCACACGGCGGCGAGGACGGGAAGATCGGCGGGGAACGCGGCCGGAACCGGCGTGCTCGGCGGCGGCACCTCGCGGGTTCCGGTGGAGAGCGCGAACAGTGTGTCGCCGTCGAGCGGCGAGTGGACGGGACGGATCGCCCGCGCCAGCCCGTCGTGGCCCGCGACGGCGACGCGTCGGCAGGCGGCCTTGCTCAGCGGCGCGTCCGTGGCGACGACACCGATGGTGGTGTTGAGGACGGTGCCCTTGCTGCCGAGCGCGTTCGCGGCGGCCAGTTCGGCGGCGTCCGGGACGCGCAGGCCGTACCCGCCGACGTCGACCCCGCCGAGGCCCCACGGCAACCCGGTGGCGGGGTCGAACACGGAACCGACGGGGTTGGCGACGACGAGCGCCGCGACGGTGACGCCCGCGGCGGGTCCCGAATCGAGGACGGTGCTCGCGGTGCCGATCCCACCCTTGAGGACGCCGGCGCGGGCTCCGACCCCGGCACCGACGCTCCCGCGGCGGACGTCGGCCCGCGCGGCGGCGGCGGCGAGGAAACCGTGATCGGCGGTGGGGCGCACCGACCAGTCCCCCACCGGCAGGTCGAAGATCACCGCGCCCGGCACGATCGGGACGACGTGCCCGGCGGAATCCATCGGGATGCCGCGACCGTGTTCCTCGAGCCAGCGCATCACCCCGTCCGCGGCGGCGAGGCCGTAGGCGCTGCCACCGGTGAGCAGTACCGCATCGGCGTGCTGGACGCTGTGACTCGGGTCGAGCAGGTCGGTTTCGCGGGTGCCGGGCCCACCTCCGCGCACGTCGACCGCCGCGGTCGCGCCTGCGGGTGCGAGGACCACCGTGCAGCCGGTGGCCCGGCCGGCACCGAGGGTGGCGGCGGAGTCCAGTTCGTGGTGGTGTCCGACGAGCACCCCGGCGACGTCGGTCAGTGCGTTTCTCGGCCCGGGCCGGCTCACGGAAGCAGCACCTGAACGAGGGAGTCCTGCATCCAGGTGAGCCAGTGGTAGACGTCGAGGTGCGGCGCCCGCGGATCGTCGGGGTCGAGTTCGTCGGGGGTGTCGGCGTCGATGCCGATCGTGGTGCCGAGTGCCAGCCGGACGTCGTTGAGGCCGTACAGCCAGTCCTCGGCCTGCTCGGGCGTGAGGACGACCTTGCCGCCGTCGACGGGAACGGTCTGCAGGATCACCGACCCGGCCGCGACCTTCGCGTCGATGATTTCGGGTTCGTAGAGGCTGCGCAGGGCGCCGTTGTCGTTGGCGTCGCGCGAGCTCGGGTCGACCGCGTCACGCCCGGCGCCGAAGAAGTCGGGCAGCAGCCGGGCGAGCGTGGCGTCGGTGGGCGCGGTGGAGTTTCCGGTCCGCAGGCCGGTCAGTTCGGCGAGGTCGTCCTGCGGTGCGGATGCGGACCGGTCCTCGAGCAGTCCCAGCACCGATGTGACCAGTGACCGCAGCACCGACGCCTCCCGGGCGTCCATCTCGGACCGGATCTTGACCCCACTGAGCGAGTTCCTGCGGCTCCATGTGCGCACGACGAATTACCTGATGACCCTTCCCGAGTGTCGGTGTCCGGCTCAGCTGTCCCGCTGCATCGTGGCCCAGAGGCCGGCCGCGTGGAGACGTTGCACGTCGTGTTCCATCTTGTCCCGAGATCCGGACGACACGACGGCCTTGCCCTCCTTGTGCACCTGCATCATCAGATCCGTCGCCTTGGCCTTGCTGTAGCCGAACAGCTTCTGGAAGATGAACGTCACGTAGTGCATGAGGTTGACGGGGTCGTCCCACACGACCGTCACCCAGGGACGATTCAGCGCTTCGTCCTCGTCGGTGACCTCCGCCTGCTCGGGCAGCACTGACGGAGCCGGGGCGGGCATGTTCGCCATCGGCACGGCCATGAGTGTGATGTACGGGCGCGGAGCCATACGTCCAGACTACGACGCGATCCGGACCAATTGAACACGCTCGGACAAAACACGTGTCCACCTGAAGATCGGCGGCGTCGCGAGTCGTAGTGTGGCGAAGTGACGAACTCCCAGTGGTCCCGTCCCACGACCAGCACGGCGCTGCTCACCGATCAGTACGAGGTCACGATGATCGCCGCGGCGCTCGCGGACGGATCCGCCCACCGCCACTGCACGTTCGAGGCCTTCGCCCGCCGGCTCCCCGACGGCCGTCGGTACGGCGTGGTCGCAGGGGTCGATCGGCTGCTCGATGCGTTGGAGCACTTCCGGTTCGGCGAGCCCGAACTCGCGCTCGTGTCCCGCTTCCTCGACGACGACACCCTCGCCTGGCTGCGGGACTACCGGTTCTCCGGCGACATCGACGGATACCGCGAGGGCGAACTGTACTTTCCGGGTTCGCCCCTCCTCTCGGTGCGTGGCACGTTCGCGGAATGCGTTGTCCTCGAGACGCTGGTCCTGTCGATCCTCAACCACGACAGCGCCATCGCGTCGGCGGCCGCCCGGATGGTCAGCGCCGCCGACGGCCGGACGCTGATCGAGATGGGGTCACGGCGGGCGCACGAGGAGTCCGCGGTCGCGTGTGCACGCGCCGCGTACCTGGCGGGGTTCACCGCGACGTCCAACATGGAGGCGGCGCGGCGCCACGGCGTTCCGAGCGCGGGCACCAGCGCGCACTCGTACACCCTGCTGCACACCGACGCGGAGGGACCGGACGAGGCGGCGGCGTTCCGGGGCCAGGTCGAACGCCTCGGTGTGGGCACCACCCTGCTGGTGGACACCTACGACATCACCGAGGGCGTCAAGACGGCGGTCGCCGTCGCGGGACCTGAGCTCGGTGGTGTGCGGATCGACTCCGGCGACCTCGGCGTGTGGGCACGGCAGGTGCGCAAGCAGCTCGACGATCTCGGCGCGACGAAGACCCGGATCGTGGTGTCCGGCGACCTCGACGAGTACTCGATCGCGGCGCTGCGCGCCGAACCGGTCGACACCTACGGTGTGGGCACCGCACTGGTCACCGGATCCGGGTCGCCCACCGCGGGCATGGTCTACAAGCTGGTGGAGGTGGACGGCATCCCCGTGGAGAAGCGCAGCAGCCAGAAAGTGTCGCGCGGCGGCGCCAAGAGCGCGGTCCGGTTCGCCCGCCCGACCGGGACGGTCGTCGAGGAGGTCGTGTACCCGCTCGACGCGCCGGTCCCGAACGATGTCGAGCTGGTGGGCCGGCCGCTGACGATCCCGCTGGTCCGAGGTGGTGACCGGGTTCCCGGACTGCCCACCCTCGGCGACGCGCGGGAGTTGCTGGCGGCGAACCTGGTCAGCCTGCCGTGGGAGGGCCTCAAGCTCTCGCACGGGGAGCCGGCCGTGCCGACCCGTTTCGTCGGGTAGTCCCCTCACGCACGGTCGGCGGCGGTCTGACGCACGGGCTCCGGCGGGGCGGGCTGACGGGCGGGCAGGATCGAGCAGCACGCGGTCGCCAGGACGGTGAAACCGACGGCCCACCAGAAGGCCGCGTCGAAGGCGTGGGTGCGGTCCTCGAGGGTGCGGAGGCCGACCATGGTCGACTCGAGGATCACCGCGAGCAGGGCGGTGCCGAACGCGCCGCCGACCTGCTGGGCCAGCCGCGTGATGATGCTGGCGTGCGGTACCTCGGCGCGATCGAGGCCGACGAAGGCGACCGACATGACCGGGATAATCACCGCCCCATGCCGAAACCGCGTACGGCCAGCACGATCGTCAGCCACAGCGTGCCGGTGTCGGCGTCGGCCAGTGCGAACGGGATGGTGGCCAGACCCATCACGAGGAACCCGACGATCGCCACGATGCGGGCGCCGATGAGATCGGTGTAGTGGCCGGCCACCTTTCGACTCATCAGCGCCCCGACGCCCTGCGGGATCAGCAGCAGCGCGGCCCCCCAGCGGGTCGGAGCCGTGGATGGTCTGGAAGAACAAGGGCAGCAACAACATCGAGCCGTACAGCGAGGCCCCGGCGAGGAATATGACCGCCGACGACGATCCCACCGCTCGGCGACCGAGCAGGCTGACGTCGACGAGGGCGGTCTCGGCCGGCGCAGCGCCCAGACCGCGAACGCGACGAGGAGCACGACACCCGCGGCGGTGGGCAGCCAGACGTCGGTGCGGGCGAACCCGCCGTCCTTGTTCATGTTGGACAGGCCGTAGAGAATGCCGACGAGCGCCGGGAAGACGAGCAGCAACCCGACGGTGTCGAGTTTCGCGCGGCCGGACGGTTCGTCGGCAGGCAGGAACCGCCACGCGAGGGCGAGTCCGAGGAGGCAGAACGGCACGTTGACCCAGAAGAGCCAGGGCCGGCTGCCCCAGTTGAGGATGATGCCGCCGACGCCCTGGACGACACGAACGGCGATGAGGCTGGACGCATTCCAGGCCAGGCTGCAGGCGATCGAGGTGACCAGGAAGACGGTCAGTCCGATCATCCAGAGGCGTTTCCCGCCGATCCGGGCCTGCGCCCACCCCACGACCGGGATAGTGACGCCCAGCGCGAGGAGATAGCCGGTGCTGACCCAGTGGATGGTCGACACGCTCACGTGGAGGTCCTCGGCGAGGGTCTGCAGCGCGATGCTCACGATCGCGGAGTCGAAGATCATGGCGAGCCCGCCGACGATGAGCACCGTCCCGGACACCGGGTCGCTGCGCGGCGACGTGCTCGAACTGCTCCGCAGATCCAACCTGCACGGCGAGGAGTCGATCGCTCTGTTCGTCGTGACCATCGGCGCGCATCACCTCGCGACCGGGGACACCTTCGCCGAGATCCGCGAGGAGGCGGTCGGCGCGCGGGCGACCAGCATCCTGGACCAGGTCCTCGACCGGGCGGCGGCCCGCGGCGCGATCGATCCGGAGCGGCTCACGCCACGGGTCCGCGCGGTCGCGTTCGACCTGTTCCGGCACGACCTGCTGATGACGATGCGACCGCTGCCCGACGAGGACATCGTCGCCATCGTCGACGAGGTGTTCCTGCCGCTGGTGTCGCGACGCTGAACACCCGCGGCGCGGCGCCGGCCCCGACGGGTGGAGGATGGAGTCATGACCGGAAACAGGGCCCTGGTGATCGTGGACGTGCAGAACGACTTCTGCGAGGGCGGGTCGCTGGCGGTGGCCGGAGGCGCGGCCGTCGCGGAGGCGATCACCGAGTACCTGGCGTCGCCGGCCCGGCCGCGGTACGCGGCGGTGGTGGCGACCGCGGACCGGCACATCGACCCGGGCGCCCACTTCTCCGACCGCCCCGACTACCGGGACAGCTGGCCGCCGCACTGCGTCGTGGGCACGCCCGGCACGGAATTTCATCCGGCGCTGGACCTCTCCGCGGTGCAGGAGGTGTTCGGCAAGGGAAACTTCGCGGCTGCGTACTCCGGATTCGAGGGCGTCTCGGACGACGGGGATCCGCTGTCGGAGTGGCTGCAGGACCACGACATCGACGCCGTCGACATCGTGGGTATCGCCACCGACCACTGCGTGCGCGCAACCGCGATGGACGCCGTCCGCGAGGGCTTCGACACCCGCGTGCTGCTGGACTACACGGCCGCCGTGTCACCGGACACGGTGCGCACGGCACTGGGCGCGATGCAGGACGTCGGCGTCACCCTGGTCGGGTCGTCGGCGGTGCCCCTGCCGCGCCGATCGGCCACCCGCCGCGGGCAGTAGTCTTGTTCGGTGCGTGAACTCCCCACCGTCCCCGAACTGCTGTCCGAGGCGGTGCGCGCCCTGGGCGGCGCCGAGCGGCGGAACCAGCTGACGATGGCGTCGGCGGTCGCGCACTCGATCGAATCCGGGGAGCACCTCGCGGTGCAGGCCGGCACCGGCACGGGCAAGTCGCTGGCCTACCTCGTGCCGAGCGTGCGGCACGCGGTGGAGTCGGGCCGCACGGTGGTGATCTCGACGGCCACGATCGCGCTGCAACGCCAGCTGGTGGACCGCGACCTGCCGCGGCTCGCGAAGGCGCTGAAGAAGCCACTGGGCCGGGAGCCGCGTTTCGCGATCCTCAAGGGCCGCAACAACTATCTGTGCATGAACAAGATCCACACCGGGATGGCGGAGCAGCCCGCCCCGGAGGCCGAACTGTTCGACGCCTTCGCCGTCTCACGGCTCGGCCGGGAGGTGCAGCGGCTGACGACGTGGTCGTCCGACACCGAGACCGGCGACCGCGACGAGGTGGTCCCCGGTGTCAGCGACCAGGCGTGGCGGCAGGTCAGCGTGACGGCCCGCGAGTGCCTGGGCAAGTCCCGCTGCCCGGTCGGCGAGGACTGCTTCGCCGAACGGGCCCGCGCGGAGGCCGCGCGGGTCGACGTCGTCGTCACCAATCACGCCCTGCTCGCGATCGACGCCATCTCGGGCATCGCGGTCCTTCCCGAACACGACGTCGTCGTGATCGACGAGGCCCACGAGCTGGTCGACCGGGTGACCGGTGTCGCGACGGCGGAACTGGCGCCGTCGACGATCAGTGCCGCGGCGCGTCGCTGCGTCAAACTCGTCGAGGAGCAGGACGCGGACCGATTGGAGGCGTCCGCGGAGGCCTGGACCGCCGTGCTCGAGGAGTTGGCCGCCGGGCGCTGGGACCAGCTCCCGGACGGCGCGGGGCAAGCGCTGGCCCTGGTCCGGGACTCGGCGTGGGCGGTGCGGACGGCGATCGGCCCGTCCCGTCCGGGGCAGGCCGCGACGGATCCCGAGTCCGCGGCCGCCCGGACCACGGCGCTGGCCGCGGTCGACGAGGTGCACGACAGCGCGGTCCGGGTGCTGACCGCGTTCGACGAACCCGACCCGGCGAAGCGGCGGGACGTGGTGTGGCTGACCGACGAGGATCGGCGCGGCAAGCTGGTGCGGATCGCGCCGCTGTCGGTCGGCGGCCTGCTCCGCAGCCGGCTGTTCGACGAGTCGACGGTGGTGCTGACGTCGGCGACGTTGACGGTCGGTGGGTCGTTCGACGGCCTGGCCGTGGAGTGGGGGCTGCCCGCGCAGGGCTCGGTGCGCAGCGACACCGCGATGGCGACCGGCACCGAGGCTCCGTCCGACGACGCGACCGTGAAGTGGAACGCCGTCGACGTCGGCTCGCCGTTCGACCACGCGAAATCCGGAATCCTGTACGTGGCCAGGCATCTTCCGCCGCCGGGCCGGGACGGCCTGACGCCGCGCGTCCTCGACGAGATCGAGCGGTTGGTCACCGCCGCGGGCGGCCGCACCCTCGGGCTGTTCTCGTCGACGCGGGCGGCGAAGGCCGCGGCCGCCGAGATGCGGGAGCGGCTGGACACCCCGGTGCTGTGCCAGGGCGAGGACGCGACCGGTCAGCTGGTCCGCAAGTTCGCCGAGGACGAGGCGACGTCCCTGTTCGGCACCCTGTCGCTGTGGCAGGGCGTGGACGTGCCCGGCCCGTCGCTGTCGCTGGTGATCCTGGACCGCATCCCGTTCCCCCGCCCGGACGATCCCCTACTGGTCGCGCGGCAGCGTGCGGTCGAATCCCGGGGCGGCAACGGCTTCATGGCGGTCGCCGCGAACCATGCCGCCCTGCTGCTGGCCCAGGGTGTGGGCCGCTTGCTGCGCAGCGTCGACGACAAGGGTGTGGTCGCGATGCTCGACTCCCGGCTGGCCACCGCCCGGTACGGCGGATACCTGCGGGCATCGCTGCCGCCGTTCTGGGAGACGACCGATCCCGACGTCGCCTGCAAGGCGCTGGAGCGGCTGCGTCAGGCGTGAGGCGCAGTCAGGTCCTGGTCCCGCGGGATGCGAGCAGCTGCGCAAGGGTGATCGCCCGCCGACCGGCGAGTTCGTCGAGCTGGAGGCGGCAGGAGAATCCGTCGGCGAGCACCACGGTGCCCGGTTCGGCGGCCCGGACCGCGGGCAGCAGTGCGGTTTCGGCGACGGCGACGCTCGTCTCGTAGTGCCCCTTCTCCACCCCGAAGTTTCCTGCGAGCCCGCAGCATCCACCGATCCGCTGCACGTCGGCCCCGGCTCGGGAGAGGAGATCGGCGTCGGCTGACCAGCCGAGCACCGACGCGTGGTGGCAGTGCGGCTGCGCGATCACCGACACGCCGCGCAGGTCCGGCGGCCGCCAGTCCGGGGTCTGCGCGAGCAGTTCGGCGAGGGTGAACACCCCCGCGGCGACGGCGCGCACCCGCTCGTCGTCGGGAAGCAGGTCGAGGGCGTCGCTGCGCCAGACCGCGATGCAGGACGGTTCGATGCCGACGATCGGGGTCCCGCCCGCGACGATCGGGTGCAGCACGTCCAGCGATGCCCGCAACCGACGGCGAGCACCGTCGCGCTGCCCGGTCGTGATCCACGTCAACCCACAGCAGGCGGTCCGGTCGATCAACCGGGGTGCGTAGCCGGCGGCGGTGAGCACCGTGAGTGCGGCGGACACGCCGTCGCCCTCGAACGAATCGGTGAACGAGTCCACCCAGATCGCAACGGGTTTCCCCGAGCCGGCCGGGGCAGCGATCGAGCGCCGCGCGGTGGTGAACCTCGGCAGGCCCCGGCGGGGCTCGACGCCCGCGGCCGCACGGATCCACCGTCCCAGGACGCGATTCGCCATGGCCGCGTTGACGACTCGCGCGGCACGCAGCCGCGACACGAACCTGCCCCACCGCGGCAGCCAGCCGAGCGCGTAGTGGCTGCGGGGCCGGACCCGGCGCCGGTACCGCTCGTCGAGCACGATCGACTTGTACGACGCCATGTCCACCCCGCGCGGGCAGTCGCCGGCACAGCCCTTGCACGACAGGCACAGGTCGAGCACCTCGGCGACCTCGGGCGCGTCCCAACCGCGCACGAGTTCCCCACTGACCAGTTCCTGCAGCACCCGGGCCCGGCCGCGGGTCGAGTCCTTCTCCTTCCCCGTCGCCAGGTACGACGGGCACATCACCTGCCCGGCGGAAGCGCCGTCCGCCAGGCACTTGCCGACTCCCGAACACCGGTGCACGTTCGCAACGAAGCGTGGGTCGCCGATCGCGGGTGGGCGGATGTGCAGCAGCGGGATTCGCATGTCGACGTGGACCGGATCGGGATCGACGAGGACACCGGGGTTGAGGACGCGATGCGGATCGAAGAGGTCCTTGACCTTCGCCATCAGCGCGAGCGCCTCCGGCGAGTACATCCGCGACAGCAGCCCCGAGCGGGCGCGTCCGTCGCCGTGTTCGCCGGACAGCGAGCCGCCGTACCGGCCGACCAGGTCCGCGGCCGCCTCGACGAACGCCCGGTAGCGGTCCGGGCCGTCCGGCGTCCCGAGCGGAAAGTCGATGCGGCAGTGCACACATCCGTCGCCGAAGTGGCCGTACGGCAGACCGTGCAGGCCGTGCGCCGCGAGCAGGGCGTCGAAGTCACGCAGATAGGCACCGAGGCGGTCCGGCGGGACGGCCGCGTCCTCCCAACCGCCGTACGCCGGTTCGGCGAGGCTCGACTCCGCGAGCCCGGCGCCGTCGGCGCGGATCTTCCACAGTGCGGCGGCCACATCCGGGTCGTCGACGGTCCAGCCACCCATTGCCGCGCAGTCCCGCAGGAGGTCATCGGCTCGCTCCCGCAGCCGGTCCGCGTCGTCGTCGACGAGCTCGACGAACACCCAGCCGTCCCCGGCGGGCAGCGGCGGGAGCGACGCCGTTCCCCGACGCCGCGCGACGACGTCGACCATGCGGCGGTCGAGCCCTTCGGCGGCGGTGGGCCGGTGGCGGAGGATGCTCGGGGCGTCGTCCGCGGCGTCCGGCATCGACGGGTAGCCGAGCACCACCATCAGCTTGTGCAGCGGGTCGGCGACCAGCCGGACCGTGGCCTCGGTGACGACGGCGAGGGTCCCTTCCGTACCCACGAGGAACCGGGCGACGTCGAAACCGTTCTCCGGCAACAGATGTTCGAGCGAGTATCCGGAGACCTGCCTCTTGAACCGACCGAACTCGGTTCGGATGACGGCGAGGTTCTCCGCGACGAGGTCGTGCAACGCGTCGAGGGTGGGCGACTGCGTCCTCGCACCCGACTCGACCCGCAACCGCTCCCCCGTGCCGAGCACGACGTCCAGCGCGACGACGTTGTCCGCACTGCGCCCGTATCCGAGTGCCCGCGGGCCGCAGGCGTTGTTGCCGATCATGCCGCCGATGGTGCAGCGGTTGCTGGTGGACGGGTCGGGCCCGAAACGCAGTCCGTGGGGCGCGGCGGCTGCCTGCAGCGCCGCCTGCACGACACCGGGCTGCACCGTCGCGGTCCGGGCGGCCGGATCGACCGCGACGATCGTGTCCAGACGGGTGCGCGTCTCGACGATCACGCCCCGGCCGACCGCGTTGCCGGCGCACGAGGTACCCGCGCCCCGCGCGGTGAGCGCGACACCGTGCTCGATCGACGCCGCCACGATCGCGGCGACGTCGGCGGCGGACCGCGGGTACACCACCCCCTGCGGCGCGATCCGGTACAGGCCGGCGTCGCTGGTGTAGAGGGCGCGAGCGAGATTCGTGCGGTCGACCGCGATCCCGGACGCGTCCAGCGCACCGGTGAACGCGTCCAGCCGGTCGTCGCCGAGAAGTGCCTCGCTCATGTCGCCCTGTCTCGCCTGTCGTCGCTGTGCCCCCGTGAACACGCTAGGGCATCTCTCCCAATTCCTCTCGGATGCTCCTGGCAGCACAATCGTCGGCCGGCAAGCCCCAGGAGTCGCTCCGCGGGCTCCGCTCCTGCGCGGAGGAGAAGCCGACACCGCGGCGGCCGACGACAACGCAGCGGGGCGGCGATCGGGCGCCAGGAGCGCCGACAAGGGAATCGGGAGACGTGCCTGGCCCCGCGGGGACCCGGACCCGGCATCGCCTACCCCGCGGGCAGCGCCAGCAGACCCAGCTCGGCGTCGTCGGCCAGCAGCGGGTGATGAGGCAGCACCCGCACGGTGTAGCCGACCGCGCCGGAGTGCGGCAGGGCGGTGTCGACGGCGTACACGTGTCCGAGTTCCTCGGTCCCGGCGAGCCTCATCGGCACCGTCACCACATCGGAGAGGTCCTCGTCGGGGCCGACCCGGCCCAGCACCGCCTGCACGGTCACCTCCGCCGGGTCGAGACCGCCGAGCTGCACGTACGCCCGCAGCGACAGTTCGGCGCCGAGGACCGGCGTGTCGGGCAGTCCGGAGCTGTCGACCTGCACCACCTGCACCGCCGGCCAGGCCGCCGCGACCCGCTCGCGGTAGTGGGCCACCTGCCTGGCCCCGGCGTACCCGTCCGCGACGGCCGTGCGCGCGCCGCGGGCGGCGGGGGCGTAGTACCCGACGACGTAGTCGCGAACCATCCTCGACGCCAGCACCTTCGGGCCGAGCGACTGCAGGGTGTGCCGCACCATCTCGACCCACCGGACCGGCACGCCGTCGTCGCCGCGGTCGTAGAACTTCGGCAGTACGGACTGCTCGAGCAGGTCGTACATCGCGTTCGCCTCGAGGTCGTCGCGGCGGGTCTCGTCGAGCACTCCGTCGGCGGTGGGGATGGCCCAGCCGTTCTCGCCGTCGTACATCTCGTCCCACCAGCCGTCCCGGATGGACAGGTTCAACCCGCCGTTGAGGGCGGACTTCATCCCCGACGTCCCGCACGCCTCGAGCGGGCGCAGCGGGTTGTTCAGCCACACGTCGCAGCCCCAGTACAGGAAGCGGGCCATCGACATGTCGTAGTCGGGCAGGAAGACGATCCGGTGCCGGACGCCGTGGTCGTCGGCGAACCGCACCACCTGCTGGATCAGTGCCTTGCCGCCGTCGTCGGCGGGATGACTCTTACCCGCGACGACCAGCTGTACGGGACGGTCGGGATCGAGCAGCAGGGCCCGCAACCGCTCCGGATCCCGCAGCATCAGCGTCAACCGCTTGTACGTCGGCACTCGCCGGGCGAAACCGACGGTCAGCACGTTCGGGTCGAAAACCTCTGCCGTCCAGCCGAGTTCGGCCTCGCTGGCGCCGCGTTCGAGCCAGGACGCCCGCACCCGGCGCCGCACCTCGTCGACGAGCCGGGCGCGCAGGGTGTTGCGGGTCGCCCACAGTTCCGTCGAGTCGACCGCCGTGAGCTGCTCCCACCCGCGGGCCTCCTCGACCGACTCCGGTCCGGCGAGCCGCAGCGCGAGGTCCATCCACTCGCGGGCGGCCCAGGTCGGGGCGTGCACACCGTTCGTCACCGAACCGATCGGCACCTCGCCGGCGTCGAATCCCGGCCACAGTCCGTTGAACATGTCCCGGCTGACGATGCCGTGCAGCTTCGAGACGCCGTTCGCGCGCTGACCCAGCCGCAGACCCATGTGGGCCATGTTGAACACCGACGGATCGGCCTCCCGCCCCAACGCGAGGATCCGGTCCACCGTCAGCCCGGGCAGCAACGCCGATTCGGGCTCACCGTGGACCCCGCCGAAGTAGTGCCGCACCAGGTCCGCCGGGAACCGGTCGATGCCCGCGGGCACCGGGGTGTGCGTGGTGAACACCGTCGCCGCCCGCACCGCGGCCAGCGCGGAGTCGAAGTCGAGGCCGCCGGTGACGAGCTCGCGGATCCGTTCGGCCCCGAGGAAGCCCGCGTGGCCCTCGTTCATGTGGAACACCTCGGGGTCGGCCAGGCCCTCGGAGCGGGTGTAGGCGCGCACGGCCCGGACCCCGCCGATCCCGGCGAGGATCTCCTGCTTGATCCGGTGGTCCTGGTCGCCTCCGTACAACCGGTCGGTGACACCGCGCAGTTCCGGGTCGTTCTCGGCGATGTCGGAGTCGAGCAGCAGCAGCGGTACGCGGCCGACCTGCGCGATCCATACCCGCGCCCGCAGCACCCGGCCACCGGGCATCGCCACGTGCAGCAGCACCGGGGCCCCGGAACCGGGCTCGGTCAGCAGCCGCAACGGCAGCCCCTGGGGGTCGAGCGACGGATAGTGCTCGGCCTGCCACCCGTCGGCGGTCAGCGACTGCCGGAAGTACCCGGACCGGTACAGCAGCCCGACACCGATCAGCGGCACCCCGAGATCCGACGCCGCCTTGAGGTGGTCACCCGCCAGGATCCCGAGCCCGCCGGAGTAGTTCGGCAGCACCTCGCTGACACCGAATTCCATCGAGAAGTACGCGATCCCGGTGGCCAGGTCGCGGTCCTTCGCCTGCTGGTTCTGATACCAGCGGGGGCGGTCCAGGTACTCGTCGAGATCGGCCTCGAGCCGGTCCAGCTCGGCGAGGAAGTCCGCGTCGGCGGCCAGCTCGTCGAGCCGAAACGGCGCCACCTCACCGAGCATCCGGACGGGATCGTGGCGCACGCGGGTCCACAGATCCGGGTCGATCCGCGCGAACAGGTCCTGGGTCGGGGGGTGCCACGACCAGCGCAAGTTGGTAGACAGCGGGCCCAGCGCGGCCAGTCGGGCGGGCAGGTGGGCACGGACGGTGAACCGACGCAAGGCTTTCACGTCGCGCACACTACCGATCGCGGGGCCGTCGGTCCTGTCATGCGCGGGAGTGACCTCGCCCGCGGATGCGTTTCGTCGCGAGCGGACGGGGCCCCGATACCCGTAGTGTCTCGGTCATGACCGGGCGGATTGGTATTGACGACGTCGTCCCCGAGATCGCGGGCGGACGGTATCCGGCGAAAGCCGTGGTCGGCGAGACCTTCCCCGTCTCCGCGACGGTGTGGCGGGAGGGTCACGATTCCGTCGCGGCGACGCTCGCGGTGCGGGGGCCCGGATTCACCCGGAGCATCCGGATCCCGATGCTCCCCGGGCCGCTGCCCGACACCTTCGCCGCGGTCTTCACCCCGACCACCCCCGGCACCTGGACGTACCGGGTCGAGGGGTGGAGCGACCCGGTCGGCACCTGGCGCGCGGCGGTCGAGGCCAAACTCGCCGTCGGGCAGGGTCCCGCCGAGCTGGCCAACGACCTCGAGGTGGGGGCCCGGCTCTTCGACCGCGCGGCGCGCTCGGTGCCGCGCGGTGACCGGCACCGCTGCCACGCGGTCGCGGCCGCGCTGCGCAGCACACAGCAGCTCCCGGAGCGGGTGGCGCCGGCGTTCGCGCCCGGTGTCACCGAACTGCTCCGTGCGCACCCGCTGCGGGACCTGCTCACCCGGGGTCGGGCCCTGCAGGTGGCGGTGGACCGCACCCGCGCCCTCACCGGATCGTGGTACGAGTTCTTCCCCCGTTCGACCGGCGGCTGGGACGAGGCGGGGCGGCCGCGCCACGGCACCTTCGTCACCGCGGCGAAGGACCTGCCGAGGATCGCGGCGATGGGTTTCGACGTGGTGTACCTGCCGCCGATCCACCCGATCGGGCGGGTGAACCGCAAGGGCCCCAACAACTCCCTGACACCCGGACCGGACGACGTCGGGTCTCCGTGGGCGATCGGCGCGTCCGAGGGCGGCCACGACGCGATCCACCCCGCGCTCGGGACGATGCGGGACTTCCGGTCGTTCGTCTCCCGCGCGGGCAAGCTCGGCCTCGAGGTCGCACTCGACCTCGCTCTGCAGTGCGCCCCCGACCACCCTTGGGCCGCAGCACATCCCGAGTGGTTCACGGTGCTGCCGGACGGCACCATCGCGTACGCGGAGAACCCGCCGAAGAAGTACCAGGACATCTACCCGGTGAACTTCGACGACGACCGCGACGGCATCTACACCGAGGTGCTGCGGGTGGTCCGGTTCTGGATCGCGGCCGGGGTCAGGATCTTCCGCGTCGACAACCCGCACACCAAGCCACCGGACTTCTGGGAGTGGCTGATCGCGGAGGTCAAGACGACGGACCCGGACGTGCTGTTCCTGTCGGAGGCGTTCACCCGCCCGGCCCGGATGTACGGACTTGCCAAGCGCGGGTTCTCGCAGTCCTACACGTATTTCACGTGGCGGGTGCACAAGCAGGAGCTGATCGACTTCGGACTCGAGATCGCCGCGAAGGCCGACGAGGCGCGCCCCAACCTGTTCGTCAACACCCCCGACATCCTGCACGAGACACTGCAGGTCGGCGGCCCGGGCATGTTCGCGCTGCGCGCTGCCCTCGCCGCGACACTCGCCCCGACCTGGGGCGTGTACTCGGGTTACGAACTCTACGAACACGTCCCGGTGCGGGAGGGCAGTGAGGAGTACCTGGACTCGGAGAAGTACCAACTCCGTCCCCGCGACTTCGACGGCGCCCGCGCCCGCGGCGAGTCGCTCGAGCCGTGGATCACCACACTCAACCGGATCCGCCGCGCGCACCCGGCACTGCAGCAACTGCGCAACATCACGTTCCACCACGTCGACAACGACTCGCTGATCGCGTATTCCAAGTTCGACCCGACCACCGGCGACGCCGTGCTCACCGTGATCAACCTCAATCCCCACGGCACCGAGGAGGGCATGATCTGGCTGGACATGCCCGCCCTGGGCCGGGACTGGCACGACCACATCACGGTCCTCGACGAGGTGTCCGGCGAGCAGTACCACTGGGGCCAGACCAATTTCGTCCGGCTCGAGCCGTGGCGTGCGGTCGCGCACATCCTCGCCCTGCCCCCGGTCCCCTACCCGGCGCGGCTGCACCTGGCGCAGCGGCGCCCGGTCTCGTGAGCGTCGCGACGCCGCGTCCCGGCGCGGCCCCCTCCCCCGACGACCTCGCCCGTCTCGCCGCGGGGACGCACCACGACCCCCACTCGGTCCTCGGCGCCCACGCCCATCCGGGCGGCACCGTCATCCGGGCGCTGCGGCCGCACGCCGTCGCGGTCGCGGCGCGCGTCGGCGGCACCGACCACCCGATGGCCCAGGTCGCCGACGGTGTGTTCGGCGCGGTGGTCCCGGTCGAGGACCTGGTCGACTACCGACTCGTCGTCGAGTACCCGGGCGGGCACACGGTCGTGGTCGCGGACGGCTACCGGTTCCTGCCGACACTCGGCGATCTGGACCTGCACCTGGTCGGCGAGGGCAGGCACGAGCGGCTGTGGGACGTCCTCGGGGCGCATCCGCGCAGCTACACCACCCCGGACGGCGAGGTCACCGGCACGTCGTTCGCCGTCTGGGCGCCGAACGCGCGCGGGGTGACGGTGATGGGCGACTTCGACGGCTGGGGTGGCCGGACCGCGCCGATGCGGGTGCTGGGGTCGACGGGCGTGTGGGAACTGTTCGTGCCGGGCCTCGGGCCGGGAGAGCTGTACAAGTTCCGTGTGCACGGACGCGACGGCTCCGTCCACGACAAGGCCGACCCGATGGCGTTCGCGACCGAGGTGCCGCCCGCGACCGCGTCGCGGATCACGAAGTCGGAGTACACCTGGTCGGACGCCGAGTGGATCACGGCCCGGGCGCGGCGGGAACCGAACCAGGAACCGATGAGCGTGTACGAGGTGCACCTCGGGTCGTGGCGGCCGGGCCTCGGTTATCGCGAGTTGGCGCAGCAGCTCGCGGAGTACGTCGTGGACTGCGGTTTCACCCACGTGGAACTCCTCCCGGTGGCCGAGCACCCGTTCGGCGGGTCGTGGGGCTACCAGGTCACCTCGTACTACGCCCCCACCGCCCGGTTCGGGTCGCCCGACGACTTCCGCGCGTTCGTCGACCACCTGCACGGCGCCGGGATCGGGGTGATCGTCGACTGGGTGCCCGCGCACTTCCCGAAGGACGAGTGGGCGCTGGCCCGGTTCGACGGCGACGCGCTGTACGAGCACTCCGACCCCCAGCGCGGCGAGCAATTGGACTGGGGCACTTTCGTTTTCGACTTCGGCCGCGCGGAGGTTCGCAACTTCCTGGTCGCCAACGCCCTGTACTGGATCGACCGGTTCCACGTGGACGGGCTGCGCGTGGACGCGGTCGCGTCGATGCTCTACCTGGACTACTCGCGTCCGTCGGGCGCCTGGACCCCCAACGTGCACGGTGGACGGGAGAACCTCGAGGCGGTGGCGTTCCTGCAGGAGATGAACGCCACCGTGCACAAGCACCATCCCGGGGTCGTCACCATCGCCGAGGAGTCCACGGCGTGGCCGGGGGTCACGCGCACCACCGCCGTCGGGGGGCTCGGCTTCTCGATGAAGTGGAACATGGGCTGGATGCACGACACCCTCGGCTACCTCGGCCGCGACCCCGTGCACCGCAGCTTCCACCACCACGAGATCACCTTCTCGCTGATGTACGCGTGGAGCGAGCACTACCTGCTGCCGATCAGTCACGACGAGGTCGTGCACGGCAAGGGCACCCTGTGGACCCGCATGCCCGGCGACGACCACGCCAAGGCCGCCGGTCTGCGCGCCCTGCTGGCGTACATGTGGTCCCATCCCGGCAAGCAGCTGCTGTTCATGGGGCAGGAGTTCGGGCAGAAGACCGAGTGGTCGGAGGAGCGGGGCCTGGACTGGGGCCAGCTCGACGACCCGTACACCGGGGCACTGCAGCGTGGGGTGCAGGCATTGGTCCGCGACCTCAACGCCACCTATCGGGCGCATCCCGCGCTGTGGACGCTGGACACCTCACCCGGCGGTTACTCGTGGATCGATGCGAACGACACCGAGAACAACGTGCTCAGCTACCTGCGGTACGGCACCGACGGCTCGATCGTGGCCTGCCTGTTCAACTTCTCCGGCAGCTCGCACGGGCGGTATCGGGTCGGCCTGCCCGAACCGGGACGGTGGAGCGAGATCCTCAACACCGACGCGCTGCAGTACCAGGGCTCCGGACTGGGTAACTTCGGAACTGTGACCGCAACCACCGACTCCTGGCACGGCAGACCCGCCTCCGCGGAGGTGACGCTGCCCGCGAACGGCGCGATCTGGCTGCGCCGGGAATCGCCATGAGCCGAACCTCCCTCGCGGTCGCGGCGGCGGTCCTCGCCACCGCGTTGCTCGCCGGTTGCGGCTCGGTCATCGAGGGACGGCCGGTGTCGATCTACGACAACCCGTTCACCGTCGCCGGCCTGCCCGCCACCGACGGCCCGAGCGGACCCCGGCCGGACGCGCCGGCGTCGACACTGTCGGTGCGGGGCGCGGCCGGGTCCCCGGCGGACGTTCTCGCCACCGAGGCGGTCGACGACATCACCGACTTCTGGCACGCCGAGTACCCCCGTGTGTTCGCCGGCGCGTTCCGGCCGGTCACCGACCTGGTGTCGTGGGACCCCGAGACCTCGCCCGCCCAGTCCGGGACGTTCTGCGGGGACAGCACCCACGGTTTCGTCAACGCCGGCTACTGCACGCGGGACGGCTCGATCGGATGGGACCGCACCGTCCTGCTGCCGACGCTGATGGACACGTTCGGCCCGATGGCCGTGGTGATGGTGATGGCCCACGAGTACGGTCACGCCGTCCAGCACGATTCCGGTCTCGCCGGCGACGACGACCCGACACTGGTCCTCGAGCAGCAGGCCGACTGCTTCGCCGGCGCGTTCATGCGGCACGTCGCCGAGGGCGAGTCCGCGCATTTCACCCTCAACACGTCCGACGGACTGAACTCGGTGATGGCCGCGATGGTCGCGGTGCGGGACACCGACCCCAACGATCCGGAATCCGTGCACGGCACCGCCTTCGAACGCGTGACCGCCTTCCAGATCGGGTTCACCGAGGGCGCGAGCGCCTGCACGGCGATCGACGAGGTGGAGGTCGAGAGCAGGCGGGCACAGCTTCCCCAGCAGTTCGCGACGAGCGACGACGGGGAGATGCCGGTGACCGAGGCAACCGTCGCGGTCACGGTCGACTCGTTGCAGTCACTGTTCGCGCTGCCCGAGGAACCCCGTGTCGTGTTCAGCGGCGCCGACACCGGCTGCTCCGACGCCGTGCCCACCGAACCGGTGTCGTACTGTCCCGCGACGAACACGATCGGGGTGTCGATGCCCGAACTCGTCGAACGCGGCACACCCCACGACGGCGTCGCGGCGAACGACCTGCCCACCGATGTGCGCGGTGACTTCGCCGCCTACGTGCTCGTCGCGTCCCGGTTCACCCTCGCTGCCCAGCAGGCGGCGGGTGACGGTCTCACCGACCCCAAGACCGCGCTGCGTGCCGCCTGTCTGTCGGGTGCGTGGACGGCGGCGATCGCCGTGGGGCACGCGGGCACCGTCACACTCTCGCCGGGAGACCTCGACGAGGCGGTGTCCGGGTTGCTCAGCGACGGCCTGATGGCCAGCGACGTCAACGGCCGCACCGTTCCCAGCGGGTTCGCGCGCGTCGACGCGTTCCGCTCCGGGGTCCTCGGCGGCGAGGACGCCTGCGCGAACCGATATGGCTGACGCCAGTGGTGGGGGGGGGGGGGGGGGGGGCGGCGCCCCCGCCCCCCCCCCCCCCGGGGGCCAAACAAGTGGGGGTGGCCCCACACCACCCGGCGGTGGGCCAGGGCCCCGACCA
>NZ_JBIAOU010000001.1:1152540-1154303 GCF_042879035.1 Rhodococcus sp. NPDC003318
GGGGCGCCCCGCCGGGGGGGGGGCCCGCCCCCCCCCGCCCCCCCGCGGCGCCCCCCCCCCCCCCCCCCCCCCCGCCGCCCCCCCGCGCCCCCCCCGCCCCGCCCCCCCCCCCCACCACTGCGCTGAAGGCGCTAGTACAGCGCGGACGCCAGCTTCCGCCGCGCGGCGACGACGACCGGATCGGCGGGGTCGAAGAGTTCGAACAGCTCGAGAAGTCGGGTCCGCACAGCGGTCTTGTCGTCGCCGACGTAACGCTTGACGGCATCGATCAGCAGGGTGAATGCGTCCTCGGGCTGCTGGGTGTAGAGCAGCGCGTCGGCGGCGTCGAGCTGCGCCGCGACATCGGCGGGCCGCTCCGCGGCGGCGGCGACGGCATCCGGCGCGACCGACTGCACGCGAGCCAGGAACCGCACCTGACGCTGCGCGGCGAGTGCCTGCGCGTTCTTCGGCTCCGCGTCGAGGATCGCCTGGTAGGCGGCCTCGGCGGCGTCCAGGTCGCCCTCGGCGAGCGCATCCTCCGCGGCGACGAACCGCGGATCCTCCGGTTCGGGCTCGGCACCCTCGACGGGCGGGCCCGACAGCTTGCCCGCGGTCGCGGCGAGAACCTGGCCGAGCCAACCGCGCACCTGCTCGATCGGCTGCACTCCCTGGAAGTCCGCGAGGGGCTGCCCGGCCGCGACAGCGACCACGGTGGGGATGGCCTGCACTCCGAAAGCCTGGGCGATCCGCATGTTCGCGTCGACGTCGACCTTCGCGAGCACCCAGGTCCCGTTGCCCTCCTGCGCGAGCGCGTCGAGCTCGGCGTTGAAGGCGACGCTGGCGTCGCTGCGTGGCGACCACAGCGACACGAGGACGACGACCTGCGTGGACCGTTCGAGAACCTCGGCCTCGAACGTCGCCTCGGTGACGTCGACGACCGGAGCGAGACCGGTGGCCGGACCGTCACCGGGAGCGGGTACAGCGGCCGCCGACGCCGGCGGCGGCTGCGGACGGTCCTTGAGTCCGGACAGATCCACTGCACCGGACATGGCAGCCGCCATCGCGGCGGACGGGCGTGCAGGCTGACGGGAACCGGGTCGAGTCACGCTGCCAGTTTGTCACAGGCACGGGTACGCCCTCATGTCACGGCCGCGGGTGGTCACGTTCAGCGCCGCGGCGTTGTCGCGGTGCCCGGAACACGACAGCGCCCCCGGACCGGGATGATCCGGGGGCGATGCTCGGCAGAATCAGACCGCGTCGAGTTCGCGATCCTGGGTGGGGGTCGTCGTGGCGGCTGCGGGGGCGGAGAGTTCCCCGAGCTTGCCGTTGGTGACGGCCCAACGCTCGAAGACGACCGAGCCGAACGGCGGAACGCTGGACACGAGCGCCCAGAACGTGGTGGCCAGGCTCCACTTGAGCGAGCGCGCGGTGAGCAGCGAGATGATCACGAAGGGGATGAATGCGGCGACGCCGTGGATCATGCCGGGGATCCGCACGGCCTCCTCGAAGCCGAGTACCCACTTGAAGAACATGGCCACCAGCAGGATCGCCCAGGTGACGGCCTCCCAGATGGCGACCAGGCGGAACCGCTTCGCGGGAGTGGACACGTCGAAAATCTTCGGCATGCGCTCCATTGTGCCCGAGGGCAGGGCGCCGCAGACTGTGATCTACGACGCCCTGTAGTGAACGCTACTTCTTCGGGACGCGGATGATCAGGGCGTCGCCCTGACCGCCGCCACCGCACAGGGCCGCGGCACCGACACCGCCGCCGCGGCGGCCGAGTT